>NZ_JBSIOU010000001.1:0-988564 GCF_053618295.1 Flagellimonas sp. 2504JD1-5 | reverse complement strand
CAAAGAGACCATCGGCATCGATGTGAGCAAGGCCACCCTCGATGCAAGTATCCATTCGAACAAGCGGTCGGCCACTTTCGAGAACACGGAAAAGGGAATGTCCCTTTTGGTAAAATGGGTTTTAGTCAACGTAACCATTTTAAAACATTATAAAGTTATGGAAATCAAAGAGACCATCGGCATCGATGTGAGCAAGGCCACCCTCGATGCAAGTATCCATTCGAACAAGCGGTCGGCCACTTTCGAGAACACGGAAAAGGGAATGTCCCTTTTGGTAAAATGGGTTTTGGCCAACACTGTCCATCCAAGGGCAATGATCTTCTTCGCCTTTGAACATACAGGGCTCTACTCTGAACGGCTGTCCGAATTTCTCTCGAACAATAAGCTGCCCTTCTCCATCATTCCTGGACTTGAGATCAAAAGATCCTTGGGCATATCAAGGGGAAAGGATGACAGGGTCGATGCCGAAAAAATCGCAATCTACGCCTATAGGCTCCGCGAAGAAATCCAACCCTCCCAAGTCGCCCCAAAAGAAATAAGGACCCTAAAAAAACTCCTGTCGTTACGGGAAAGACTGGTAAGGCAAAGGGCCGGTTACAAAGCCAGCCTGAAAGAGTAAAAAAAAGTGTTCGGGAAAGAAATGCCCAAACTATTGCTAGGGGTACAGAAAAAAATGATCAAGGAACTATCCGTTCAAATCAACACCATTGGAACAGAAATGGAGGCCATCATTTCCTCAGATAGGGAAATGGCCCGAAAGTTCGAACTATTGCTCTCCATCAAATGCATTGGGAATCAGGCAGCCCTGCACCTAATGGTCTTCACCGAAGGATTTACCAAGTTCAAGAACTCAAGGCAGTTTGCGTCATACTGTGGGGTGGCGCCATTTCCCAACCAATCGGGGACCAGCCTAAAGGGAAGGCCCAGGATTAGCCAGCTTGCGAACAAAAAAATGAAAAGTCTTTTGGATATGTGTGCCAAATCATCCATCAGGCACAACCTTGAAATAAGGGAATATTACCAACGTAGAGTGGCCATGGGAAAGAACAAGATGAGCACCATCAATATCATTAGGAACAAATTGTCGTCCAGGGTCTTTGCTGTGATACAAAGGGGAACCCCATACGTGAACCTTTACGGGCACATTACCTAAAACATTATTTTTCCTTCAAAACGCCCCCCACAAAAAGACGGGGCGGATTGAACGGGAAAATAATCTATAAAAAGTTGATGATTTATTTGGAAAGTCCATAGAATACTTACCCCCAACTTTTGAGCATGGATCCTATTTCAATTTTATAGTGTGCAGGCAGCTAAGCGTGAAGTAAAATTGAAATAGGGCACAACCTACCTTTGCTCTTGGTTGGCGGTTTGTTCCGACCTCCATTTCTTATAATCCTTCTTGGCATCTGGATATGCATCAAAGAATGGGAGAATGTTCTGGATGGTCTCGCTCTTTCCTTTTAGATAGGCTTCTTTTTGATAGTCATTTACCATGTTTATATGAAATAGGGCATAGCCCAAAACGGTTAAGGTACATATTGCTGTAGCACAAAAAAGACCCAATAACCATTTAGGGATTATCTTTGATTTGCTCACTTCTTGTACCAACTGATTTACAGTTATTCTTTGATCCCTAAAATGATTGTCTTGATTTTGCTTCAAGCTTGAGACTTCCTCTCGTGTTCTTGATATAATCATCTGGGTCTTTGAACCGTTCAGTTCTCGGCCCAATTCCTCCATTTTCTTTATAGAATTTTTAAATCCTTCCAATTCTTCGGTCAATACTTCTGTGATTTCATCCAATTTTGCCATGATTTTTTGTTTAGATTCCAATATCCATTCCTCTTTTGATGGTCTTTTTTATGGTATGCTTTGCAATGCTGTAGGCCATGTTCACGCTGAGTTCGGTTAACTTTCCCAGCAATAAGATGGCTTTCCCTTGATTGAGAATGATGTCTTTGTTTGCATTATTGGATAACTCCACCGCAAGTTTGCCCCCTGACATCGAACGGTGCACTTCACTTCCTTTTAGGTTATATCCCTGGTACTCAAATCGAAACCCCTGGAGCTTGTTTTGTCTATTGATACTGGGGATGACCTTTACCCCTCTCTTTTTCATCTGGAGAATGTATTGGTCAAAGCTTTGGGGCCGATGTTCTTGAATTGTTTTTATATGAAGATTCCTTATCTGTCGACGGATACTTTTTAGTTCCGCGATTTTTTCTTGTTGCACCTCCCTTACTGTAGTCAGTCCCATTTCTTTTGCAACTTGTTGGGCTGCCTGTTGGCTCCGTTTTCCAATATAGCTGTCATTGTAAGCTTTTCCATCAAAACCGATTCTGTTCATATATAAATGTATATGGGTATGCTGTTTATCTCGATGGACAAAAGCGATGGCCTGCCTTTCTTCGAGTTTCATTATGTTGATAAACCTTTGGGTCAGTTCGTTCAGCTCTTCTTTGGAAAGTTGTTTGCCATCCTCAATCGTTGGGCTCAATACAAAACTTAGGGTATTGTTCTTGCACCTACAGTTTTGGTCTTGGATGATCTTGAATTCTTGAGCAATTTCTATTGGATTCTCTCCCATTAGATGTTCCTTATAGATAATCTCGGCGTCTTTCTCTTGGTTCCATCCGTAGGAGATAGAAGCCCTTGTATGCGATATGGACTTTCCCTTCCCGATCATTTCTTGAAATTAAATAGATGGTCTTTGATTTCTTTTGCCAATTGGTTCACTTCCTCAGAGAGTTTTGGGTTTCGTTTCTTGAACATATTCCCAATCCTTATGAAATTGTTCTGGTAGTCCACGAACATTTTGTACATGGCAATCTGGTCTTCGGTAAGTCGTTCTATTATCCGGTCATCAAAGGCGGCCCTTCGGCAATACTCGCTCACAGAAAGTCCTGCTTTTCTTGCCTTGACCTTCAGCAGTTTCTGTTCATAGGTAGTACATCTGAACCTGACCGTTTTGCTCTTCACTTTTTCCTTCTTTGCGACCTTCGGGAGCAAAGCAAGATCGTTTTTGTGGCTACAAAAACACATCTTGAATTGCTTACTCAAACGGATTAATAGTTATTTTGCTTTTCATTCTTTAATAACTGCTTGTTGAACTCTTGTTCCAGATATTCATCGGACAGATTAGGCTTTCCCAGAAGCCAAGCATCTATCGTATCCTTATCAAAAAATTTCTGTCTGATATGCTTGTTGCTGCCCATTGGGATAAGCTTTAGTTGGGTTAGCTTGTAGATCTTGCTTTTTGAAAGTCCAGTGTATTTCACAAGGTCATCCACATTCATGACCTTTTTGGTATTACCCAGTAAGTACTTGATTTCTTCGAGCAGCGTTGTAATCTTGTTTTCTTCGTCCATGGCCTTGATTTTCATTTGTAATCAAATTAGCCTACCATATATGGATAGATGAGAACGGAAGCAATTTTAACGAATGGATGTTCCTGCTATTGAAGAATTACAGAAGATTTGCGCAAATCATTGTGAATAAAAGAATAATCTAGGTGAATTTATTGCCAAAAAAGAGTGTTGTACCTATGTTGTACCCGTGAAAAGAAAAAAGCCTCTCGATTTTTCGAAAGGCTTGTGTTTACTGGGCTCCCCCTCTTGGGCTCGAACCAAGGACCCTCTGATTAACAGCGTCGCCGAATGGGGTACAAGCAAATTTTAAAAATCACATATTTTATTGATTATCAGTATTTTAATAAATTTTGTTGCCAAACAAAATCAATTGAAATCAACTTTTTGCGTGCAAATTGCGTGCAAATTTTTTTATAACTTATGTTCATGAACACGAGTATAAAACTAAGTTTGGACACCCGTAGAATAACCCAAAATGGATATTTTCCTATCATTTTGAGACTGACCCATTTTAGAAAAACCACTTCGATCAAAACAGGTCATTATGTCCCAGAGGAATACTGGGATCATCACAGGTGCAAAGTAAAGAGAAATTTCCCGGATGTTGATTCGGTTCACTTGATGAATACCCTTTTATTAAAAAAACAACTCAAGGCACAAGAAGTAATCAATAGACTGGCCGACAACAATCAATTGGATAGGCTAACAGCAAAAGACATTGCCGATAAAATCGTAAATAGAAAACGGTTGAACTCGTTCTATGAGTTCGGTCTTCAAAAAGCAGAAGAGCTTATTAGGGAAAAACGGATAGGCACTGCAAGAAACTATTCCGGAATCATAGGAAGGCTAAAAGTATTTACAAACAATAGGGATTTAAAATTCAATGAACTCAATCTTGAGTTCTTAAAACGGTTTGAAAGGCACCATTTATCAAAGCCAGGCAATACCATCAATGGAATTGCATCTTACATGAGAACGATAAAGGCCATCTACAATAAAGGAATCATGGAGGGCATGGTGGATGAAACTCTATACCCTTTTAAATACTATACCATCAAAACCAAGCCGACTGAAAAAAGAGCCATTAAGATTGAAAGCATCAAGAAAATACTTGAAATGAAAACCAAGATTGGTTCCAATCATTTTCACTATCGCAACTATTTTATTCTTTCCTATCTGATGTTGGGCATGTCCTTTATTGACATGGCATTTCTGAAAAGGGAAAATATCATCGATGGTCGTGTCAAATTCCAAAGACGGAAAACAGGAAAACGCTATGATATAGTTATTACAAATCAGATCAAACCCATAATTCAATACTATATGGATTACCCCAATCCTTCTGGTTTTTTATTGCCCATCATCTATCGAGACACACTAGAGTTGCAGTACAAAGATGCCCAATGGGAACTGAGAAGGTATAATATTGGACTAAAAGAAATAGCGAAAAAGTGCGGTATCGAAGAACGTTTGACCTCCTACGTATCAAGACATAGTTTTGCAACACATGCCATGTTCAAAAAAGTTCCTTTGGAGGCAATTTCCGCGATGATGGGACATAATAAGTTAAGTACAACTCAAATCTACCTGAAATCGTTGCCGAGCAATATACTCGATACTTACCAAGCAGAACTTAACTCCATATAAAATCAGACTACGGTATGTCTCCGGTAACAGGGATTGCGATGGAATCTTTATTTGAGAGAAATCAAATGTTTAGCCGACTTGTTATAGTATATTATGTTCTTTCAAACAATACATTTTATTGTTCACCTATCTGGAATAAAATTCCAGATAGGTGATTACAATTATTTTCTCGGAATCCATAAATTACCCTGAAAAGGATGGTCAACCGGGGTTTGAGCTAAATGATCCATATAATTGGTCATCACCTTAAAACCTACTATTGTGATAACCTCGAGCATGGCCTCTTTTGTATATCCTGCATCTAAAAACTTACCGATATCTTCATTGGTAACCTGCCCTCTTTTGGTAGTTGTTGCCTTTACATATTCACTTAGGGCATTTAATTTTTTATCTGGCAATTCCCTGCCCTCACGCAAAGCATCAATATTCTCTTGGGGTACCTTGTTCATCTGCGCGATACTGGAATGTGCGGCCATACAATATTGACAATTGTTTTCATAACTTGAAGCTAGGAAGGCTATCTGTCTTTCTTTTGCCGTCAACACACTATTCTTGGTCAAAAACTTATCCCCTTCCCAATATGCATACAACAAAGCTGGATGATTGGCCATTAATCCCAATAGATTTGCTTCAAATCCATATGCGGCCTTAGCAGCCTTCAATATTGGCTTTGATGCTTCCGGTGCATTTTCAATTGTTCTAATTTTAAATTCTACATTTTCTAATGTTTCCATTTTTCTTGTTTTTAATATTACTTCAACTTTTACTTATTACTAAATCATTAATAAAATGTTCTAAACAGTCCATCGTGATAGATCATTCTTAAAAGTTCATTACCACTCCAGCTCCATTGGGCTTTAACACAAGTCGCCAAGCAATCCTCTTTTTTGCTTCTACTTTTTCATTACCGGATAAACCGCCATAGCGTTTGTCCAAATAGTTGTCAATGGCCTCCACAGTAGCAACGCTTAATACAATGCTCAAGGCAATATCCGTTAACCAATGGGCACCATTCCATAGACGCGTAAGTGGTGGAATACTACCTAATAAGTAAATCCCTCCTTTTAACCATGGGTTTTTAAATTGTTTGGCCAATGCATGTGCATTGCTAAACGCAAGTGCTGTATGTCCAGATGGAAATGAATGAAAATCTGAGTTTCGTTGAAAAGGACGAAAGTCATTTTTGTTTAACCCCGATCTTGGTCTAGCTCGACCGACTATCGATTTTGATATTTGTTGTAGAAGACCAGTGGCGGTTGCAGAGGAAATCATTAATACCCCCGTTCTTCGAATCTTATCATTTTTGGTTAGAAGCCCGGTGAAATAAACTATTCCATTAAATGCATAGTTGTTTTGTGGGTTACCATAATACCAGCCGTAATCTTTTATCAGATTAGGGATGTGTGATTCTTGTTTTATAAACCATCTATCCGCGTCGTCGTCAATGGCATATAAGCCTATGGTTCCAATTATAACTCCACCAAAGAGCCGAAGTTGATTCTCCTCCCACGAAAAGGGCCGTTTATAAGCATACCCAACACCTCCAATGATACTGTTTAAATCATAGGTGAATTTTTTCCAATTATTGTCCTCAGCTAGATTTTCATTTTTGATTTCTTGCGACGATACCGCTGTTATGCACAACCATATTACGGTTAATGTCCTGATGCATTGGATATTCATGATAGCGTGTTATTTTTTAGGTTCCCAGAAGAATATCAGGTACTCGAGATGTTACGGTTTCATTTTTTAAGCCTAGCTCTGATTCCACGTATCATTTCGATAAGTTTTATTCCCACATAGTATGCATACAATTGTAGGTTTGACCATGTTTTCCAGATGACGTCGTTGCTAAATCCCATTTCACCAATTCTTATTTAAATATTGTTGAAGCTTCTTTCGTGCTCTATGGAGCAATACCCAGCAATGTGCACGGCTTATTTGTAGTTTATCGCAAATGGCTTCCGTGCTAAAACCGTTTTGTTTAAGTTGCAATATTTGGTGTTCCCGTGTAGATAGTATTTCCATACCTGAATTGAGCACCAATTTCAAATCGTTCTCATTCATGCTATCAACTATTGGATCATGGGTGTTCTCAAACCGTTGATCAAGTTTTCTTGAAGAACTCAACCTTGATTCAATATTCTCACTGACAGAATACCTCATGCTTTTATTACTTCTATAATGGTCCGCTATTTTGTATTTTAAAATAGCAGTCAACCAAACCCGTTCGCTTGAGATCCCTTTAAACCGATGTGCTGACTTTAAAGCGGCAAGAAAAGTATCCTGAACGAAATCTTCCACCATGTCTTGTGGAAGTTTCTTATAGGCAAAACTGAAAAGATATCCTTTGTGGTTGTGTACCCAATTTTGGGGTTCTAATTGTCGAGTGGAATGATTGGATTGCATAATTGTTTGATCTATTGTAATTGGTAGTTTTTTATTAATTGAAGTCGCTCAAGTATGACTAAAGACTATTGTCAGCAAAAGGACGGACCCTTATTATGCTCTGTAATCTTTTGTTTGTTTTAAGATGCTCTATAATTGATGGGCATTGGACATAAACTTCATATTCCATCCTTCGGGCATGAGCAGCAATTCGCTCAATTAGTGCATGTATAACTTCCTCAGCTAGATATTTGGATCTTTTTGTGTTCAGCAGCAACAATTGGTTTTTATCAGCAAATCGGTATTCTATGGATGCCGTTTGACCATTGAGAATAAACTCATAAAACAACTGGTTGTCCTTACTTCTAAAAATGAGTGGAATAATGGCATTTTCATACATGATTTCTAATTTTTGCGTTCATATTCTACCTTATAAAAGTCCCTAGTTTTCACATTGTAATTATGGCTAATTATGCTATTCTGTTGTTAAATTGATCTTGTTTTGACATGGGATAAAATGTTGGTTGCTCGATTTTAACTTTTTGAAAAAAGGACAAAAAAAGAGAGTAGATGATTTATCTACTCCCTCTCTTTCAAAGACACCATGAGCTACAATAATGCTCTTACTGTTTTTGGTTTTTTAATAGTTCTAGCTCTTGAACTTTTCCATTGTTTTCCAATTCTTGTCTGCTTGGGTGATATGCTTGGTTCTGCCATCTTTTTCCCAAACTTTTACAAAATCGCCTTCTACGTTTCTTGTAAACATGTAGAGTTTTCCATGTACCACTCTGAATCTGGATGGATCCGGTTGGAATTTTGCCCCCAAGGATACTGCAAAAGCACACCAACCACCATATTGTGGCTTATATTTTGCAGGATTTGCATCAAAAGTTTCCTTCTGTTTTTTGTTGGTGAAATAATAGGCCACCCCATCAAAAGTAGATTTGTGTTTCTTGTTACCCAACTCTGCCTTTCCCATATCGATATAGGAAACTGGGCTGTACCCCTCCAAAGCAATTTTGCTGTCGTCAATGCTGTAACTATGGGATTGAGCAGAAAGTGCTCCAATACCCATAAACAGAAGAACAGCTAACCCACTAACTTGTTTGATTAAATTACGATTACTAATAGTTTTCATTTGATATACATTTTAATGTTTAATATGATTTATAAGTAAAAGTATATCGGTACGTCAACTGAAAATTTAGCGTATTAACCTTATTATTGGATACTTGCTCTTTTCTATTTGGAATTTTATTTTCTTGCTGGATCATATTCGTTTATTGAGCTAAAATATCATTGTGGAATCATTAAAATTGTGACTACAGTTAATCAAAAAAAATCAATGTTTCTGAAACAAAAAAAGCAGAATGTGAATACATCCTGCTTTGGCTCTTTTTACAATGATTACGGGTGATAGCTATAACAACCTTTCTGATTCTGAAATTGATATATCATTAATGCTTGCATACCTTTTCTGCATATATCCATCTGCATCAAATTCCCAATTTTCGTTCCCATAAGCTCTAAACCATGCACCCGATTTGTTTCGATACTCATATATAAAACGAACCGCTATTCTATTATCGGAATGTGCCCAATATTCTTTTTTCAGTTTGTATTCCAACTCGTTTTCCCATTTATTCGCCAGAAATTTTTGTATTTCTTCTCTCCCATTGATGAATTGGGAACGGTTGCGCCATTCACTATCTTTTGTATAGGCCATGGATACTTTGATTGGATCTTGACTGTTCCAAGCGTCTTCTGCAAGTTGTATTTTTAGCTCGGCACTTTGCTTATCAAATGGTGGCACTGGATTTTTTATCATTTTCATTACCTGGTGTTTTGGATCTATTTCATTCAAATAATATTGGTCGTCCGGACAACCGTTCTAACAACTAACTCAACCTACATTTAAACTCAATTTCAAATCGCTTTATCAATGAGTCAAAATATTATAGAACAAAACTCCGCTATTTCATTTTTGCAATACGTTTCAATTATGCTTTTATATTGCATAATTGCGCTTTGCTATCGTCAATCTCTGTGTATTGTCATTAAGCACCATATAGCTCTCGATAAAATTGATGGAAGATTGATTTTCGGCAAAAATTAAAGGGACATACACTCTTCAAGCTAGCATAATGCTTAAAGGAGTTGTTGAAAAGGATACCTATTCTAGCAGCAAATGACTTTGCTTTAGAACATAACCTAGTCGGTGGAAGGATTAGGAGTAAATCTAAGGTAGGAAGCTTCCTCTGAGGCTTTATACGGATACAACTTTTTGGCTTCCTCATCACTCAAAGCAACATCAACTATGACATCATCACCTTGATTCCAATTTGCAGGAGTCACAACCTGATGTTCACAGCTAAGTTGAAGCGCATCTATTACCCTAAGAATTTCATCAAAATTTCTACCTACCGACATCGGATAGGTCAAATGCAACTTTATCTTTTTGTCAGTACCAATAACAAAAACCGATCTAATGGTATGCTTTGAAGAGCTTCCTTGATGGATCATACCATATAATTGGGCAATTTCGGCACCTTCATCGGCAATTATAGGAAACCCAATTTTGACATTCATTGATTTTTCTATCTCCAATTTCCACCCATTATGTGATTCCAAACTATCTACACTTAGTGCGATCGCTTTCACATTGCGTTTGCTAAATTCCTGTTCCAATTGGGCAACGGCACCCAATTCGGTTGTGCATACTGGAGTATAATCCTCTGGATGGGAAAAAAGCAGACCCCAAGAATCCCCTAACCAATCATAAAAATCAATAGGCCCACTTGTGGTCAATGCCTTAAAATTAGGCGCATTGCTTTCCAACCCTAATTCCATTGTAAACTTCTGATTATAAGTCCTAAATTAACATAATACTTTATATTTAATTTATATTTAGAAATAAAAATTTCAAATAGTCAAATTTGGTGGAAATACGTGCAATTATAGTGGATGATGAGGAACGTCATCATAGTGTTCTTGGGAAAATGCTGAAGAATTTTTGTCCAGAAATTATTGTTGTAGGAAATGCCTATTCCATAAGTGAAGCGATTCCACTAATTGAACAGAACAAGCCGGAGCTCGTATTCTTGGATATTGAAATGCCAGGAGGTAATGGCTTTACAATTTTTGATCACTTTGAAGAACCCCCCTTTCAGGTAATATTTACCACGGCCTTTGACCTGTATGCTATAAATGCCATAAAATATGCGGCATTGGATTATTTATTAAAGCCAATCAACATTCAGGAGTTAAAAAATGCGGTTACCAGAGCGGAGAAGGTCCTTGCAAAACAAAACAGGGAAAACATCGAGAAAATACAGGCACTAAAATCAAATATTCAACTAGAGGATAGGAGTTTAACAAAAATTGCCTTAAGATCTTCTGAGGGAATTGATTTTGTTGAAGCCAAAGATGTGATCCGGGTGGAGGCCAATCAGGTATATTCAAATTTTTACCTTCAAAATGGTAAGAAAATATTAGTGTCCAAACCATTGGGGGAGTTTGAAAGTATGCTGGAATCCTGCAATTTTTTCAGGGTACATAAATCCCATATGATCAATCTTGATCACATTTCAAAATATGTTAAGGGCAAAGGAGGTTATGTGATTATGAAAGACGGTTCAAATGTTGACGTTTCCGTTCGCAAAAAAGACAAATTTCTAAAAAGGTTAATGTAGATCATTAGGGAAACATAGTGAAACTGCTGTTCCTGCAGGCGTATTCGAATTGTAAATATCCTCAATTTCCACCTTAAATTCTTTCATTTTTGCATCAAGATTAAGCAATTCCAGCCGAGCTTCTATATTTGACATGGCGATGGATTTATGCTTTTTTGGATTGATCTTTTCAGCTTGCTTTCTCCCAATACCGTTATCGGTGATTATACATAGTATCCTATTGTCTTTTTCTTTCACCGACAATGTTAATTTTCCAATTCGGTCAACTTTTCTAAGGCCGTGGACAATGGCATTTTCCAAATAGGGTTGAATAATCATTGGAGGGACCATTAGGTCTTGATAATCATCGATATCCAAAATAATTTCAAAATCAAATGAGTTGTTGAACCTGGTGCGTTCCAATCGCAGGTAGGTTTCAAGAAATTGTAGTTCTTCTTTCAGTGTAATGTATGGCACCAAAGAATTTTCAAGGTTTTGCCTCATTAATCCAGCAAATTCAGAGACATAATCTATTGCTTTTTCTGTTTCATTTGTTAGAATGAATTCCTGAATTGATGAAAGCGCATTGAAAATAAAATGCGGATTCATTTGAGAAGACAACATCTTCATTCGCGCTTGTAATGCTTCTTCCCGTTCACTTTTTATCTGCTTCTGGTGAAAACGGGAAGCAGAAATCACTGATGAAACCCTAACCTTAAGAACCAGATGGTTTATCGGCTTACTTATATAGTCCTGTGCTCCTAATGCAAAACATTTGGTTAAAGTGGTATCTTCATCTTCACCAGTTATAATTATTACGGGAAGATTCTTATACTTCGGGTGCTTTCTAATTTCCCGAAGCAAATCATAACCACTGATTCCGGGCAAGTTCACATCCAGCAATATTAAATCGAAGTGTTGCCTCTCCAGTCGCTGGAAAAGGAATTCACCTTTTGGTATAAACGAGATGCTAAATCCTTCTTCGGCCAATACGTGATTGACCTGTTCAAGGACTTGACGGTTATCGTCGACCACTAAAATGTTAGCAACGTTATTGGGCATTTATTGTATTTGATAAGAGTGTTCTCAATGCTTCATCGTCGCCCGAGTAGATTGCTTCTTCAAGTTTATTGAATTCATCCGGGGGCATGATTGAATTTAAAGGTTCAGCGGCTACAACCAGTTTTTCTGTTTCAAAAATCGGTAGTTGACCAAGTGATTGGAATGCCTCATCCATAATGCGCCTTTCTTCTTCACTCAATTTTTTAATCGCCTGATTCTTATTTTTTTCGATATCCGCAACCAGAAATTTTTTCAATACCCTAACCAGTTCAGGAAACTGAATTGGTTTGGTAAGATAATCGCAGAATCCAGAATTGAGAGCAATTTCCCTGTGTTCTGTAAAGGCATCTGCCGAAAGGCCAACAATAGGAATCTTATTGTTCATTTTGCGAATTCGTTTTACCGTTTCAAAACCATCCATGGTAGGCATATGAATATCCATGAAAACAATATCAGGATTGTATTTTTCACTGATCTTAATTCCCGTTTCACCGTCTTTTGCCAATATTATCTCTGACCCCAGTTCAGCGAAAAGTGCTCGGATCATTTCTTGATTCATGGAATTATCCTCCACCACTAGGATTTTTTTATGATCAGGAATTTTGAAATTAGACATGGAAGCTTCTTTTTCATCAACCCATGAGTTTTTAGCTTGTTCATACGGTAGATAAATCTTAAATGATGTTCCCTGTTCAACCTGACTTTTAACTTCAATCTTTCCATTTAATATTTCCACCAACTTCTTCGTAATGGTTAAACCAAGACCGGTTCCCCCAAATTTTCGGTTAATCCCCGCATCTGCCTGAATAAATGGGTTGAAGATTTGTTGCAATTGATTTTCAGGGATTCCTATTCCTTCGTCCTCTACAGAAAACACAATCCAGGAATCTTCATGTTGGACGTTTACATATACATTCTTGTTTTCGGGTGTAAACTTGATGGCATTACCTATTATGTTCATCAATATTTGCTTAAGCTTGCTGCCATCTGTATGAATATATTTGGGTACGGTTGAATTGAAATTACTTATGAGACTGACTTCCTTTACCTTACCTATACCCTTATTGATTCGGCACACAGAAGTAACAATTTGATTCAAATCGACATCTTCCTTGCTAAGAGAAAATTTCCCCGCCTCAATTTTGGAAAGGTCCAGAATATCATTGATTACTTCTGAAAGTGATTCAGCACTTTGGTGAATATTACTGAGGTATCGTTCAAACTTCTGGGTCAATTCCAAATCCTTGCTTTGATTTAAAAGAATCTGCGAGAAACCAACGATAGCATTAAGTGGTGTTCTTATCTCATGACTCATATTGGCAAGAAACTGTGTTTTGGCAGTATTGGCATTATCTGCATCGTTCTTTGCATAAAGCAGATTTTTTTCTGCCTTTTTTCTCATTTCAATTTCCTGCTGTAAGTGCTCAGTTCTTATTTTGATACGATCTTCCAATGCTTCATTTACTTTACCCAATTCCTCTTTGGATGCAGACAGTTCCTGATTCAACTCCATGGATTGCTCGTAGAGCATCGTATTTGTTATTGAAATTGCAGCTTGCGAGGCAATGATTCGAAGCACTTCTAGGTCTCCCTCTGTAAACAATCCCTTTACTTGACTGTTTTCTAAATAAAGTACCCCTACAAGGTCTTTTTGCTTCAACAATGGTAAAATGACCAAAGAGGATATCCTATTCTTTCGAAAATAACTTTCCTCAGGATAATTGTTTTTCTTGATATCATCAATACTAAGCTCCCTGGTTGTGGAGATTACATGCTCAATAATGTTAACAGGCAATTCGTCACATTCATGTAATTCAATTTCAGAAAAATCGGAAGCTTTCTTGTTATTAGTACGAACAATGGATTCTAAATAAGGGGTGTCATTTTTAATAAGTATGAGAGCACCCTTGTCTGCGCCCGCATTCTCCATAACAATATTCAATAATTGCTGCACAAGGCTTTCCAGGTTAACTTCCGCGGAAATTGCCTGTGTAGCTTTCAAAAGACTCTGAGTATCAAAACTTGCAAGTGCAGATTGGTCCTTTCGAACAAGGTTTTGCGGTTTTTTACTTGAATTTTCAGCCTGGATCAATGTTCCCCAATCTTTATAGATCCTCTTTATCTCGCGCCGTAAATACTTTGTCAAAAAACCAAAACTTTCTTGGGGCATTAATTTGTTGCCTATATGACATAACAACACCTTTATACTTATTAGACCACCTTTTTCCGCCCACTTTAATCCTTCCTCAAGTTTTATAACCGCTGTTCGGAAATCATCCTTGCACAGACTTATCAAAAAGCAAACAAGTTCATATTCGGCTTTAAAATTCTCCGGGATTTTTTCCGACAATGGCCTCATTGAATTTTGGATTGTATCCAGTTCTTTTACCAAATTTTCTTTAGAAGAATTTCCCAACATCATTTGACAGACCGCTCTAAGCACATTATTCCTAACAGCTTGGGGCTGAGTTGTGGTCAACCCAATGAATTCTTCATTTGCATTCAATAAATAAAATGCTTTTTCGTAATCCCCTTTTAGGCAATAAATTAAACTCTTAAAAACATATTGCTCGGCTAGAATAAAGAAACATTTCTTTTTTAATAATAAGTCAACTGCTTTTCTATCGGATACTTCAGTTTCATCATCATTCTCATCTTGCAAAATTGCCAAGCCATTCTTGATCAGTGTCAATTGAGCCCCAAAACATTCACTGTAACTTGCAGGCATAATTTCGATGGCTCTTTCACAATTGTTCAACACATCAAACAAGGCAGTTCCAGACAAGAGCTGATTTCTAACACTAATTCTACACAGCGTATTTAAGGATAGATAGTCCCCGGAACTCACGTATGTGGACACCCTCTTTTCCAATTCTTGCTGAAGTGACAAAAAAGGCTCATTGAAATGACCAATTAGATCATAATAACATAGAATTGTTCGGTTAACATATTTGTCCGATTTCAATTGATCCAAGATATTCCATCCTGCCTTGGCAACCTTGATTCCCAAATTGAATTCTTCAAATTTGTGTATCAACAGCGAGCCCAAGTGTACCAAAGCAAATGATGATGAATCTGCCAGTCCTTTATTTATAGTATGATTGGACATTTTAAGTACCGTCCAGATATATAAATCTTTGTTGACATAGGCTGCAGATGTTGACATGTTTGCCAAAACGTTCATTAGAGAAATATCAGATTCATCACTCATCCGTTGCTTGAAATCATCTTCCAACGTATCCGATTCCCGGGCAGTGTTCCTAAAAGCCTTGTACTCAGAGTCAATTAAATGAGCTAGATCTTTGCTATTGGCAGAAATTTTCTCTTCAAACGGAACGTCCAATAAAGCGAGTATCTCGAAACCAACATTTATACTTTCCTCATATAGTGCAAAGGCTTCATAAAAATCAAGCGTCAATTGAAGTAATTTGATTTTTTCACTTCTATCCTTTGCCAAGGACTTTGCACGAAACGCTAAATTGTTTCCTTGTTCAAAATCGTTCATCAGAAAATACGCTTTGGCTAAGCCATAGAGTAATTCAAATTCATAAGTTGGAATCCCAAATTTTTCTGCCAGCTCCAATCCAAATTCCAAAAACACTTTCGCAGAATACGAAGAGTTGGAAGCATTGGCCAGATTTCCCGCTCTCACTATCAATCCCATTGATTTCTCCACTGTATGCTTTGTCAGTAGGTCCCTTGAATTTATCAAATGTTGTACAAGTTGATTCAATTCAACAGAGTGCTTGATGCCGCTGTTTTGAAGTTTATACAAGGCGATTTTATGGTGTAATTGATCACCATTGTATTCAAACCCGGGGATTTTTAGGTCTAGTGCAACCTTTTGAATTCTTTTATGATTGAAAACAAAAGGGCCATGACTGGGATTTAATTTAGTCAACAACCCTGCTTCTGATAAAACATTTAGCAGCAAATTGATGATTTGAGGAGAGGTAGCACTGATTTCTGACAGCATGGACATATCAAATATGCCATTGTTATAAGCTGCTATTTTTAACAGTACCTGAGCCTGATATGATTGCAGTCTAATTTGATGCTCAACAATTCCGACAACATTTTCCGTTACATCTTGCAATTTTACTTGGCCCAGGCTATAATCCCATTTATTTCCTTCACGATTGAAATATAAAATATTGCTGTCATAAAGCGATTTAACCAAGTTTTTAATATGGTGGGGATTTCCATGGGTTTTGTTGTGAATTATATTTGACAAATCCCGGATGGATTCACTTTGTTCGGAAAGCATTGCTGACACCATCTTTCGCGTAGCGGATTTTGATAGCTCTTTCAGTTCAATTGTATGCGAATGCCTATCGGATTTTAAAATTTCTTTTTTTAAACGCAGCAAGGGATGATTATCGGTTAGGTGTGTCTTGTTATAGGAAAGCATGAACATGACACCGGAGATTTGTGAATTTATCAGGTGCTTTATCAAGTTCAATGATGGTTCGTCACACCATTGTGCATCATCAAAAAACAGAAGCCGTTTTAATCCCAATTGACCTAATGTGCCACAGTATCTCACAAATACATTTAGAAAACGATTTTGTGTTTCAATTGGATTTAATTTTTCTGGAGAGTCCGTAAACCCTGTTAACTCTTTTAGATCAGGTATCACATCAAACAGAAGCGAGAGGTCAGTTCCGACCCCATTTTCAAAAATTTCACTTAATTCTGAATGACTACGACCGGTTTTCATCAAAATTCTCCTTACTATATCTTGGAATGCCAAGTGAAAAGCTAAATAATCTGATGATTGAAATTGATCGGAACATGCATAACAGAATGATGCCTCTGAATCTGAAACAATATCCTTTAACTGATTGCCCAGTTTTGTTTTTCCCAATCCTTCGTCAGATTCAATAAATATTATGGAAACCGCACCCTCTCGAACTTCTTCATAGCACTCGGTCAATTGAGCCAACTCTCTATCGCGCTCGTATAGAAATGTATCTAAATTTAATGCTCCTGGATTGTGGTTCACACTTAATTCGGATAATTCTGGATGATCGCTGGACTCTAAATGTGTTTGTATTGTAACTAGATCCTTAATAATGCCAGTGGAAGATTGATATCTTTCGGATGGATTCTTACGTAACAACCCCGAAATAATCTCATAAATCCCTGTACTGCTCCAATGACAATCTTTGGATGCTTGGTAATTCTTGGTCAAGTGTTGATGCATTATGCCCTGGACATCAGCCCCATCAACGAAGTAACCGCCCGTCAACCAAAAATTCAATAATATGCCCAAGCCATAATAATCAGCTCTATAGTCTGGATTATGGTTTGTCCTTGAATTGAATTCCGGCGCTATATAACGATAGGCCAATTTGCCGTGCTCCGTTAAACTTAGACTATTATATCCTTTTCTAATGTCGCCTAAACCAATAATGATGAGATTCCCCTTTTCATCAATTGAAAAACGTTCCTCATGCATAATTCCAAAGCAATACCCAGCTTGATGAACAGCGGAAATTGATTTAGTCACCAATAATGCCAAATTCAAAAAGCGGCTGAATTCAGATTTATTCTTAGGAGCTGAAAACAAATTTTCTTTGGATGCAGGTATAGTATAGGAAAGTCTATGACCGTCGGAAATAGCAATGTCCCGGATAGAAGTATATTCAAAAAAGCCAAAATTCTCTAGCTCTTGTATTATATGCGGATCAATTTCTTCATTCAGATTTTCTTCGACCAAATACCTGTTGGACTGAACATCTTTCCTTGGATCCACATGCAGTGTTTTCGGCGCTATCATAGCCTTTCATTTAGACTTCAAAGTAGTGAATTTATAATAAAACTAGGGTACGTTAAGAAGTTTAACTGCTACGTTAAGAAGATCGTTTTTGAGCGATCATGATCTCATTTTGGCTCTTTTTCAAATGATTTCCGCCAGATCCTACGCTTATTAGAAAAGTGCCTACGCTTATATACTTCCACTGGGAATGCCCTTAAAGCTATACTAGTTTTGAATCAATGAAACGATAAACCAGACATTCAATAAATCTACTACCATGGAATACGTAAAGAAACTTAAAGAGATTATAAAGGAGAAGCAAACAGTAAGAACATTGGCTCACAAGAAATCCGTTTTTCTATTTCTAATAAACAATCGGGGAAATGGGCAAAAATCTAATGCAGTCAATAAAGATTATCAATTTATCTTTCAATTGGAGGTGGCAGATTCCCATACCACAGAAGGACCTTTAGTCCTAGGAATATACAATGGTGTATTTGGTAAGATGGACTTGGATCTTGATTATGACAGCTTTCAAAAGCAATCTTTTTTAGATGATGCCCTAAGCAACCAATTGGCCATTTATTTAACTCAAGAGCTTTTATACCGTCCTTACGATGACAAATGGTACTTGGAGAATATGGTGATCACTATGGCTGACTATTTGGTCAAACAGACTTCACGGAATCTCTCCAATAATGATGAACTAAAGATGGGCATAACCCCATTCCAGATGCAGAAAATAAAGCATCATATCACTGAAAATATAGATCACCAAATAAGTACAACGGATTTGGCATCATTGGTAAAGTTAAGTGTCCACCATTTTATTCGAATGTTCAAGAGGACCACAGGAGAAACCCCGCAACAGTTTACCAAACGATTAAAGATGCAGCGCGCAAAAGAATTGTTGTTATACTCTGAAGACAATATTATCCAGGTTGGCATGGGTGTTGGTTGTGACAATGCAAGTCATTTTACCCAACTTTTCAAGAGCAGTTATGGAATAACGCCTTTGAGATTCAGGAAAGCACATCGGCAAATGGCTCTTGCGGCATCATAAGCTGTCAATCATTAAACAAGAGGATATGGAGTACTATGGAAACAGCCGCGAAATGAACAAAAACAAATTCAAAATGGTCAATGTTGAAGAGGATTTTACCATGCTCATGAAGCGGATTAAAAGTCATATTGAAGAATCAAAATCCGATTGGATCATTTGTTTGAATTAGACTCGAATAGAAATTGATTGTTTGGATAAAGAACTTAATCATCAAAGAATTTACAATTATGAAAATCAATGAGATAGTAGCGGCAATTCCCATAAATGACGTGATTAGAGCTAAAGATTTCTATGGGAACACGCTTGGCTTCACACTGGATTTGCTAAGCAAAAGCTTAGATATGTACTGGGCCAAGAAAGGGAATGGAAAGTTTCTTCTATATAAAAGAAACGATAAAAACCAGGCAGAACATACTGCTATTAGTTTTACTGTTGAAAACATTGAAGAAGCCATAATTGAGCTTGAAGAAAAGGGTGTGGAGTTTTTTGAATCCCAAGGGCAAAAAATTTACAATCTCGACGGTAGCTTGTCCGCTTGGTTTCAGGATTCAGAAGGAAATAACTTGGAAATAAGTGAAAGGCCCTAAGCTTCCCCATGTTTATAAATATGATAGTACTACCATTCTATATGCGCAATAAGAACCTGTTCACTTTGTAAATAAAAGACTATGAATATCATAAATACAATATCAAACAGCCTAGCAACATATTTTCACAGTAGGTTGAAGAAATCCTATCGAAAAAGCAAGAATTACAATAACAACAACTATTGTGATCACAGTGCCCAATCAGAATTTTATTGTGACGAAAATGGTTGGTTTGTTTGAAAATAGCAATAATCATTTTAATCTCGAGCTTCTACAAAACTTCCTACCCTAATTAATTCCCTTCCATGAAAATCACCTTTGGACACCTCCTTAGGTGATTTACCATTTTTACCTCTACAGACTTCGAAATCAAAGAGTCAATAATCAAAGAGCGATAATAGAACATCCCAGCCAAGATTGCACAATTCTGGCCAGTTATACGGCCTACTTTTGGATTAAATAACAATTAGGATGTGTCCGAAGGCATGTTCTCAAAAGCGCAATAAAATGTCGCTTTAAAACATATTGAAAATCAAATAATCGTTTAACGTAAAATCAAGAAAAATGAAAAACAGATTAACAAAAACATTATTAATTCTAGCTGTAATAATGGGCTCAAGTTTCAAATTGAGTGCCCAGATACCAGACCCAGGATTCAAAGTTGATGAAACTACCGCAATTGTAATTACCGACCCTCAAAATGACTTTTTAAGTCCTCAAGGAGTCACATGGGGTGTTATTGGCGAAAGTGTTATGAAAAACAATACCGTTGAAAACTTGGAGACATTGTTCAAAATTGCAGAAGCCAATGGAATCAAAGTATTTATTTCTCCTCATTATTACTATGAACATGACCATAAATGGCAATTTGAAGGAGCACTTGAAAAATTAATGCATGACATAGGTATGTTTGACCGTGGGGATCAATTGAACAAAAAAGGTTTTGAAGGGTCTGGTGCCGATTGGTTACCCCGATATAAAAAGTACATCGACAAGGACTTTGTTACGGTGGTTGGTCCGCACAAAGTATACGGTCCTGAACAAAATGATCTTTCTCTTCAATTGAGAAAACAGAAAATTGATAAGATTGTTTTAGCAGGAATGTCAGGTAACCTTTGTGTAGAATCACATTTAAGGGAACTACTGGAAGATGGTTTTGAAGTAGCTGTTGTTAAGGATGCCACTGCTTCCGCAGTTGCGCCTGGTTACGATGGCAATACAGCTGCAGAAATTAATTATAGATTTGTGGCTAGTCACGTATACACCACCAAAGAATTTGAAGCTCTTTTTAGATAGATTAAATTTTTGAAGGGATAATATTTTGATATCGAGGGACGGGGATAATTTCTCCGTCCTTTTTTATAAAATCAAACCCAATAAAAAAGCAATATATCCTAAATAGTATCCCCAAATCAAATATGTTTTACAATCAAAGAGGCGAACGTAGCAAGGCGAAGTGCTGCAAGCGTCCCAAACCTTACACAAACTAATTTACTGAGCGAGGCAAAAGTTCCATTAAAAGCAAAAATGGGTCAATTTTATTCTCTTTTTTTAGGGCTTTCGAGACGTTTTGACCCAATTCACAAAAAACATTGATTGGAAAACGGTTAGTTCACTGTGTTCTTGAACCAACCAAAAAAGCATCATTTCTTTATTCGTGGTTTTTCTGTTTTTACTGTAAACTTTTTCAATGTTTTTAGGGGTTTCAAGGGTTTTTACAGTAAAAAAATGAAAATTCATTCATGAGAATGAACTGACTAAAGCCCTAATTTCACTGGCCTTTTGGCCAGAAATCGGAAAACGTAGCACCGGCTTGCCGTGCTACCCTCTCGCTTTACATTTCTCGTCCTGCTGGCAGGACAAAAAATGTAAACACTGGGTGCCTTTCACATCAACCATATTTATCTAAAACATTGCAAATTTCATTGATTCTTAAAGTTTAAAGAAAATGAGAATGTTGGACATAAAGTATGAAGCTGTTTAACATTAATTGAAATCAAAATGCTATAGAAACAGAATATGAGCATCGAACTGTCCTATAAAAGAGAATTAACAATACTACCAAAAGAGACCGTGTTTGGGACTCTGTAGATCAAAGGTTATGGCATCAGACAAAGAGACCAGTAAAAAGGACCATGTTTAAAGACCCCCTCTTTAATTTATAAAATACATTTTAGAATGACTATTTTAAATTTTTGAACAAAGAATCAACCAACTCATAAACATAAAAAGAAGGCATAGCCTGTGAAATGCAGTATGAAAGCACTGTATTGGTACTTGGACTGTATCCAATGTAAGTCCCGTAAAATCCATAATGACCATAGTAGGTTTCTCCATTGTAAATAGATTTATAAACTCCAAGTCCGTAAGGCAGATGATCCTTAATAGTTGCTTTTGCCTTTATCATTTTTTGTAATGATTTTTCTGAGATCAGCTTGTTATCGAACAAAGCCTCCATAAAAGTAGCCAAGTCTTGATGCGTACTTACCAATCCACCCCCTGACCAATCAAATGAAGTGTTCACACTATTGAAATTGATGGCTCCTACATATTGATGTATCCGACTTTCCTTGGTTTCAGTTGTCTCATAAAACTCGAAATAAGTGTCCTTTAAATCTAAGGGATGCAGAATCCGGTCACGCATGGACTGGGACAATAATTTTTCATCCAATTTTTCAATTAATAGGCCCAACAGCACATAGTTCATATCGGAATAGTGCCAACCTTCATCAGGTTTGAATTTGGCTTCTTTGTTGAGCCCGTATTCAAAATATAAATTGACAATGTTTCTTGGCCGATACTGTTGTTCAGGTTCCCTCATAACCATACTGAAGAAAGCCTCCTGCCTATCATTAAAAATATCTGCCAGACCACTTCTGTGGGATAAAAGTTGTTTTATGGTCATTGCTTTCGAAAAACTTGTACTCCTCTGGCTCAAATTCGTCGAATCCTGATAAAAATGAAAGTCATCCAGTCGCAAAAAATCGATATCCGTTAGGTAAGGATACATTTTATCCTCAAGCTGGAGCTTACCTTCTTCCTCAAGTTGCAATATTATCGTTGCTATAAATAATTTGGTGCTACTTGCAATTCTAAATAGGTCCGTAGTCTTGGCTTTCTCTCCATTTTTTCGCCGCAGTCCGACGGCTTCGTCTACAATCACGCTATCATTGGTTTTTACATAAACGGAAATGCTATGCACAGGGTTCTCTGATGAGGAATCAAGTTTACTTCCCAATAACTGATTGATATCTTGTGCATTGGCGTAGAACATAGTGCCGAACATGACTAATAATATATATTTCATAATATCTTACTTAAATGACGTAGGACTTTAAATACCCACGGTTTTGAAAACCCAGCTTATTGTAGATAGGTGAACCCAATTTTGAAGCCACCAAATGCACTTGTTCGCTTTTATTTTTAGTTGCTTGATACAATAAATGCTCTGTCATCGTTTTGCCCAGACCTAAACCTCGGAAGCCCTTTCTTGTCCCTATCATGTGCAACCCGGAATCCTTGTTGGAATCCAAAAACAGAATTCCACAGCTTACGTAGTTGTCTTTGTATCTCCCAATAAACAGCGTCGTCCTGTTTTCACCAATAAGTCCTGAAAGAGAAGATGGATAAATGTTATAACCAAAAGCCTCTGAAGCAATATTGGTAAATACTTTGATATCTTCTTGGTTTCTGACCCTGTCAATGTTCTTTGATGCCGAAAACGACATGGAAGGTTTCAACAGCAAAGTCATTCCGTCTACAATAGAACTTATTTGAAAACCTTTGTTTTCCATGTCCTCCCAAATGCCATCTCCTTCTTCCACAGCAATCGAATGGGGCATTCCTTTTAATTGGATTGTTTGCTTCAGTAGTCCGATATCAGGATTTGCCAAGTTAAATATTCTAGACGGCCAAGTGAAATTTTTCGCCGAAATTGTGGAATAACCACTATCACATGAAAAGTAATTTCCGGCTTCACCTAGGTATTTCCAAAACTCAAATTGGTGAGCTATAGCTTTAGATTTCATGGCTCAGCAAATTCAACGTTTGATGCTTCTATCAAAGCCGCGGAATCTTCATAAAATCTATATTCCTTGATCATTTCGTCTTCGACCAAACACCATTGTGCCCAATTGCTATTGAACAATTTTCCTGAGCTTTTTATTAAGTGTGAAAATGTTCCCTTGGACACTACCATATTTCCTTCAGCTTCAACCACCGTGTCCACCGTAAAATCCTTGGTGTCAAATAGAGTAACTATGTTCTTGAGAAATTGTTTTGCCTCTTCACGTGTTCGGTAAATTCCATGAAGTTGCTCCGTTGAACGTTCTTCCTCCTTTACACTAACTATATAGCAGTCAGGGTGAAATGTGCGCAGTACTGCCTCCAAATCTCCTCTTTGGAATGCTTTAAAGTAGTTTTGCACAACTTCTTTGTTGCTTTTTAATTCCGCATCTTCACCAACGAATGCCTTAAATCTGCGATCGACCAATCTTAGTTCTTCCTCCTTTATAATGGTATTTGAGGTAGTATCGAAGTTTTCGTTAAAACTACCCAATGAATAGGTGCCTCGTAGAATGCCGCCCCATAGAGGAACCAATTTGGCCAATATTGCCAAATGCGTCTTGGCCCCTGTAGCACCTGGAGAAGTGCTAATCAATAAGACAGGCTTGTCATTGAAGAATCGCTGGGCAATGACAGAAAGCCAGTCTATTGTATTTTTTAGAAAAGCTGAGGGTAATCCATTATGTTCTGGAGAGGCAATGATAAATCCTTCACTCTCCTCAAACATTTGATGTAAATCTTGAATTTGCTGTGGTATTCCACCTTGCTGTATCCTTTGGGAATAGATTGGCGCGTCGAACTTTTTTAGGTCTATGAACCTAATGTCATAATCAGAATACCTTTGAATTATTGATTGAACAAGTTTTTCGTTGATTGAATCTGGATTGTTACTTCCAGAAAAGGCTAATACTTTTTTCATGATTGCACTTTTTAATAGTTATACTTTAAGGCGAAGCCGAAGTTTTCCAATGTCTTTTCAGCTTTTTTAAATTGATCGAGATTAAATGCCAGACCCGCTTGAAATCCAGCTTTCTTAATTCCTACCCTTATCTGTTGAATCCCTCTATCCAAGTATTTCAGGTCGGTATTAAATACCGTAAATAGACTCGTGAAGAATTCTGTTCCTTCATTTATAGGTCTAGTGTACTGAAAGCTTAGTGATTGCTCCAGTGTAAATCCATTTTGATAGGTACTGCCGACTACATAAGTTGCTTTAAAACTTGGGGTGTTAAGCGAGTATTGAGCAGTTCCGGTAAGGAAGCCCCCCGGATTTTTAACACCAAAAGCAATATTTGTTTTGAAAGACTGACTCAGAGAATACGACAACGTATTTCTAACAAAAAATATATTGTTGTCTTCATTGCCATATTCCGTGTCAAAAAGGGTCACATTGTTAACCGACCAATTTTCTGATAACGAATAATCCATCAGATGTTGATACGATACTGCGCGATTACCGAAAGTTACTTCCGGGGTAAACTTAGTATCTTGGGAAAAGGAACTAAAGATACTCAGTATCGTAAATTGAATCAAAAGAATTGTTCGTTTCATGACCCTATAAATACTTATGGGTCAAAACTATATACAGGAAAAAAGAATAAACTTAAGGTACCTTAAGAAAGAAGGTCAAGAGTGTTTTTTTCGGAGATGACTCAGAAATTCAGGAGTAATGCCCAAGTATGAAGCAATAATATATTGGGGCACCCTTTGCTCAATATCCCTATACGTTTTTCTGAAATCTTTATATCTGGTATATGCTTGATCACTCATGCTGTCTATTATCCTTTCTTGAACGGCAACATAGGCACTTTGTATTTTAATTCGGAAGAAATGAGAGATTCCTGGGACATCGTAATACAGCTTTTCCAGTTTGAGTCTTGGCAATTGTAACAATTTGGTTTTCTCCAAAGCTTCAACATACATTCTAGATTTTTTTCTGCTCAAATAGCTATATAAATCATTAATCCACCATTGTTCAATCCCCAATTGCAAAGTATGCTCTTGGGCATTTTCATCTAAATAATAACTTCTCATGCAACCTTTAACTATAAAGTTCATTGTGTTGGAAGTTTCCCCTGGCTGAATTAAGAACTCTTTTTTATTAAGTTCTTTGAATTCAATAATTTCAGATATTTTTTTAATGTCATTTTCGGTTAAATCAACATCTTTATTTACATGATTAATAAATACATCAATGTGATTTTCGTTTGTCATTTGCCAAATGTTTCGTTATAATCGATTCAATTTAAGCTATATACTTTACTTTCATTTTAAATATTTGCTAAAACCGACATGGAATGATCAACAGTTCCAATAGGAGGTAGTCAACCCTTGAATATCAGAACAAATCTGAGAATTGCCCATTCCAACCCATTGTCTCACCAATTTTGATCTCAGAAAGGTATCGTGAAAAGGATTGTCAACAATGCTAAATTTAAATTCTGAATAATTTCCATGATGATTTTCTGTATCCATTTATCCATAGAATAAGAAAATATCATCGCTATCTCGCAAGAATATCCATTGTTAGTTTTGTGTGTAATCTTGTAGGTCCTTTGTGATCTTTCAAAAAACCAACTGATTTGAATATTAATCGATTCCGCACCACCAAAAAATGAAATTTGATGTAAGTATATGTGGATTTGACTGAGCTAAAAGTTTATTCTATGTTTTTATACTAAAATCTAATGATTCCAAATACCAGTTTTCGCAACTTTAGTTGCATATTCACTAAAACTGATAGGTTTTCTGCCCAGTACTTTTTCTACGTCATTGGTCACTTCTGCCAATTCGGGATTGCCCAATACTTCTGTAAAAAGATATTCAATAAGCCATGCGAAATCTTCAGGCACTCCTGCCTCGCGCATTCCTTTTCCGTATTCTTCTATGGAAACTGGCATGAATTGTATTTCACGATTGCTGGCTTTTGCAATTTCAGCCACGGCCTCTCCAAATGTTAAGGTACGCGAACCTGTAAGCTGGTAGATTTTTCCGTTGTATTGATCTTCGGTCAAGACTTTGGTAACCACAGCCGCAATATCATCGGCATCAACCCAAGGAATTTGTGCTTCGGCCTGTGGCAATGCCACCACACCTTCCAAAACGGGTTCTAGCAGAAAGTTTTCACTAAAGTTCTGGTTGAACCAGCTTGCTCGAACAATGGTGTAGTCCAATCCTGAATGGATGATAACCTGCTCGCATAACTGTGCTTCTCGCTCTCCCTTACCGGAAAGGATAACCAGTTTTTTCACATGGGCTCGCTTTGATTCTTGGACCAACTGTTCGATAGCTTCTAAAGCTCCAGGTACGGCCAAATCTGGCTGATAAGTGATGTAGACCTTGTCCATTCCTTTTAAGGCCTGTGCCCAATCTTCTGGATGATGCCAATCGAATGCGGGTGATGCGCTTCGTGAGCCGACACGTACGTTATAACCTAATTCTATTAAATTTTGAACTACTCGTTTTCCTGTTTTACCGGTTCCTCCGATAACTAAGATGTTTTCTGTTTTCATTTTTATTTGTTTTAGGATTAATAATTTATTTGTTGTATGTAATTCCTATAAGAAGCAAAGCAAAAGCTATGAATGAAGCTATGGTACGCTGCACGTGCCAGCTGTTCCAAGGTTGTTCAAATTGGGTTCGTAACTCTTTAAGCTCCTTATCCGAAAGGTTTTCCAGCACAGTTTTATCAAGCAGTTCATTTAAGGGTACATTTTTGAAAACTGTAATCAATCCGATTCCGACAAAGAATAGCACAGCCGCTAGCATAAATGACCAAAATGTGGTTGGATGTGCATTTCGATGCAAGAAGGCATTAATGAACAAGAGTATTACAGGCCCAAAAAAGGTGATTAGAAAACTTTTGTTAATGATGGCCCGATTCATCGCTTGAAATGCCTGCAAGAAGCCCAGATCATCTAGTCTTCCAATACCAGGGGTTATGGCATTGGACCACGCAAAACATAATCCTGCGGTTAGTCCCGTAAATAAGATACCTAGCATCAAGACGATAATTTTAAAGGTGATTTCCATTTTGATTGTTTTTTAAGGATGATATCCAGGTTAATAAATCTTGATATTCTTCGCTGGTAAATTTGATTTTCTTGTCTTTGGACGTTCTCTTTTTAATGAATACTTGTGCGTACACCTCGGCCGACCAGCCATTCATATTATTGCTTATAAATGCCCAACGTCTATTGCGCTTACTATGGCGTATGTTGCATTTGTCGGTAAGAATTTCAAAAGCCTTTTCCTTTACAGGGTCTTCTCTGGATAGTTCTGTAACTGCTAAATAATAGGAGTCATCGTACGATGTCTTTGACTCGCTTAGTCCTGTCATAATTGAGAGACAAGTTGTTATGATTAGTTTTGTTAGTACACTCATTATAAATAGGTTAATGATTAATTTAGACACAAAGTTGCTGAGATATACCTCCAATCATTTATTCGAGCGGAAGTATGATTTGTTCGAAAAGTACATTGCACGACCAATCGAAATTTAATATTGAGGTTGAAAGAAGAATTTAGAAAGGGACTTACCTATATTTTTCTAAAGGATCGCCCCAATAGTCTTCATTATAGTGCTGCAAAAAACAAAGCGGTTTTATCTTCCAACTCATTTCTAGAATGCTCCTCGATGATTTCACCTTCTATAAAATTGTCATAAAACGACGGCATCGAATACGTTGCTATCACTTTTGCTCCTAGAAATGGAAAATAGGCGCTTGCAGATTGAAGTACGGTTGCCCCTCCTCTTCCTCCAGGCGAGGTCGCCATAAGTAACATAGGCTTTTCTTTCCAAATTTTCATGTCTAACCGTGACAACCAGTCTATGGTGTTTTTAAACACAGCGGCATAAGAGCCATTATGTTCTGCTAATGATATGATAAACCCATCTGCTGAATCAATGATTTCGTCCAATCTTTTTACTGCTGTAGGTATGCCATTCTCCGCTTCAAAGTCCTCTCCATAGATAGGCAGTATATAATCGTTCAAATCGATAGAAATAGTCTTTACCTCCTTCAAAAGATTGGTGGTGTAGCCTAAAAGTGATTTGTTGATTGATTTTTGACTGTTGCTGCCTGCAATTGTTACTACTTTCTTCATAATATATCGAGTTTAAAATGTTTTGCGGTAATACAATCCAAAAGAGGATTTTTGAATGGGTTTGGGCCCATATTGGTCAAAATCGACCCCAAGTCCTAGTTGATGGCCTTTATAAGATGTGCCAAAACGTAGTTGTTGGAAGCTTCTGGAATGCGATTTGAACTTATCCCAAACAGTTAAGAACTGTCCATTTAACCACAGGGAAATTGTTTTACTCAGTGGTTTTTGTATTTGAAATTGGGCGAATATTTCGCCAAGGCCTGTATCTTTCTTTTCTGAATATGCTACGGTAGGAATAACTACCAGTAAAGCGTTTGAAGTTTTCAGGGTGAACTTACCAGAAAGTCTCTCTGAAAATCCCCCAAAACTATTGTGGTATAGAGAAGGTCCTAAAGAAAAGTTTTCATTAATATTCCAAAACAGAGTTGGTTGTACACCTACTTCATCAAAAATCTGATTTTCTTTTTTCTGGAATTTCTGAAAGAAAGCAAGGGTAGCAATACTTACCGTATTATTGGAATCAATGGAATAATTGGAGAATGAAGTGAAGTCTGTTTTCTCAAATCCTGAGAACAATTCCAATTGAGCAAACTGAGCTTGTAACGTACCTACAAAACCCATTATGACCGTTACCGATATGATTCTAATTTCTTTCACACCTCAAAATTCCAATTGGAAAGCGTGAAAAAAAATGAACTAGTTTAAGACTTTTACATTCGGTTGACCTTTGAGATAATTTTACTCATAAACTCTGGGGTGATCCCAATATAGGCGGCCAAATCTTTTTGGGTAATTCTACTGACAATTTGTGGATACTTCTTTTTAAATTCAACATATCTCTCTTCTGCGGTCAAAGATATGCCGTGGTTTGAACGCCGTATATAACTGATTAAAGACTTTTGGTATAGATTGCGATAAAACCGTTCAAATTTTGGAATCTCTTGAAATAGTAAGTCATAATTTGCTCTTGAAATACCCAACAATTCCGAAGTTTCAATTGCTTTAATAAAATACATCGACGGTTCTTTTGTCATAAAGCTCGACAAATCTCCCGTCCAGTAATCTTCAACAGCAAACATTGAGATGTGGGGTGAACCTTCTTTATCTAAGGTGTATACTTTCAAACATCCCTTAGTGATAAAATACTCATACTTGGCAACCTCACCAGCTTGCATAAGAAATGTTTTCTTTTCCACCTCAATTTCGGTCAATAAAGAGATGTACTTCTGCTTTTCTAAATCAGTTAAATAAATAAAACGAGATACATTGTTAAGTATAAGATTATGGGTTTCTTTAAAATTCAATTCTTATTGTATTTGAAAGGATATAATTTAAAGAATTAATTAGAAATTTAAAAGTGGAGCAGGATCTGTGCGCAAAGTTTAAGGGTAAGTATTTGGGACAAACCGCAAGTAATTCTGGAAAAATTTAGACTGAAATGTTAAAGTTTGACTCCAAATAAAATTTTTCCCAATCCGCGTGCAAATTGCGTGCAAATAAAAAAGGCTTCAGAGTTTAATTTCTCTAAAGCCTTACTATTGCTGCTCCCCCTCTTGGGCTCGAACCAAGGACCCTCTGATTAACAGTCAGATGCTCTAACCAACTGAGCTAAGGAGGAATATTATTTATATTTTTCTTTGAGCTTGAAAATCATCTCAGGATACTTTTTCAAGTTCTCAATGTATTTTTTGCTCTTCATATTTTTAATATGAGTTTCTATTTTTCTGGCCTGCTTTCTCGATTCACATTCAAAAACTAAAAAAAGTGACCAATCGGTTACACTTGAGGTGAAAGATTTATCAAAATAACCTGTATTATGTTGATTCAATCTTAATCTCACATCAATCGTTTCTCCTACATAATACTTTCCTAGTTTCTCAGAAAATATAATATAAACAGAACTCATTTCAAATTTTAAAGAACTTTCTCCTCTAACCTCCCGATAGCTATCGGGATAAGATAAGCTAAGGAGGAATTTTTTATCCTAAGCGGGTGCAAATATAGTAGTTTCTTTATAACGTCCCAAAGAAAAAAAGTGGTTTTCTATTTAAAAAGCCATTTATATAAATCGTTGCCATTGGCGAACAACAACAGTCCTATCAAAAGAAAGAAACCAACCATTTGGGCATATTCCAAAAACTTGTCACTTGGTTTACGTCCTGTAAACATTTCATAGAGTAAAAACATAACATGACCACCATCCAAAGCCGGAATAGGTAAAATGTTCATAAAAGCCAAAATAATGGATATTAAGGCTGTGGTAGACCAAAATGCCGTCCAGTCCCATGTGTCGGGGAACATACTGCCGATAGCAGCGAAACCACCCACTCCTTTATAGGCACCAGTGGAAGGGTTGAATATCTTTTTAAGTTGTTTTACATAGCTTGATAAGGTTGTTACTCCTTTATCAATACCCGCAGGGATAGCTTCCAGAAAGGTATATTTCTGTGTTTGAATCTTAAATAGCCCTCGGTTTTCCAAATCCTCCATGGTAAAGCCGCCGATTTCTATTCCTAATTTAGCTTCATCATTTACTTTTGCCACCAAATCGGCAACACTGCCATCTTCCCGCTTCACCTTTATATTAATTTCTTGGCCCTTGTTTGCTTCTAAAAGGGACATCACTTGATCTCTATAAACTGCTTCGCTACCGTTAATGGATAAAAACTCATCCTTAGCCTCAAAACCTGCACTAACATTATGAGATCCCTTTGACACTTCATTTACAACAAAAGGTGCTCGCAAGCTCAAAAATCGAACCTTCTCCTCATCTTCCAACAAGGTTGAAATAAAATCGATAGGAATTTCTTTTTCAATTTGCTGCCCATTCCTTTCAATGGTAATCGAATTTCCATTGATCAACTCAATAAAAACACTATTAAAGGTTTTTAACTTTTCCCCATCAACAGCAATGATCTTGTCTCCAGTTTGAATCCCGAGCTTATCTCCAATTTCTTTCTCGGTTACCCAAACTCCATCACGCAGACTATCCATTGGAATATATTGGTCGCCATAAGAATAGGCCATACCAATGTATATTATTACGGCTAGAATAAAATTCACGGTGACCCCACCTAACATAATAATTAACCGCTGCCATGCTGGTTTGCTTCGGAACTCCCAAGGTTTTGGTTCCTCTTTCATAGCTTCGGTATCCATGCTCTCATCTATCATCCCCGATATTTTCACATATCCACCAAGGGGAAGCCAACCAATGCCATAAACCGTTTCGCCTATCTTTTTCTTAAAAAGGGAATATTTAACATCAAAAAAGAGGTAGAATTTTTCAACCCTTGTCTTAAATATTTTGGCAGGTATAAAATGTCCAAGTTCGTGAAGTACAATCAAGAAGGACAAACTAAGAAAGAATTGTATGGTCTTTATTAAAATGGGGCTCATCAGCAATAATCTGTTAAAACGCACAAAAGTAAACTTTTAACAACTCATAAAAAAACAGCCTCAGGAGCACATCTTGGTTTTAAGAAAGATTTAGCACCAAAAAAGCATTTTTATGATGCGGAATCCGAAGGTCGTCTGTAATTTTGCATTCAGTGCTATCCTTTTTCTCAAAATACAAGTTCTTCGGAATGGTCTTGCTTGGATTATCAATAGTGATCATCTACTTGTTCTATAATGCGCTCCAGCCCCAAAAGAAACTACTCATATTTCAGCCATCAATGGTTGACCAATCATTAGTAGATAGCACCTTACATTACAAAAGAAAGTATCACACCATTGCAGATTTTGAGCTCATCAATCAAAATGGGGAAAAAATCACACAGGAAAACTATCGGGATAAAATCTATGTAGCGGATTTCTTCTTCACAACCTGCCCTACTATCTGTCCAATAATGACCAAAAACATGGCCCAGATTCAAAATTCCATTATAAATGATAAGGATGTGCTTCTGCTATCCCATTCCGTTACCCCTGCCATTGATTCGGTAGCACAATTAAAAAAGTATGCCCTTGAAAAAGGAGTTATTGACAGTAAATGGAATTTGGTCACCGGTGATAAAAAACAAATATATCAACTCGCAAGAAAATCATATCTCGCGGTAAAAAATGATGGTGATGGAGGTCCCTATGATATGATCCATACAGAAAATTTCATCCTGGTTGACAAGGAGCGTAGGATTCGCGGCTTTTATGATGGAACAAACAAAGAGGAAATAGCAAAGTTGCTTTCCGACTTGGAAATCCTAAAAGCAAGCTACACGGAGTAACCCGAATCAACCAATGACATTTTGCAGCATGTATGTTCCCTTTTTTACCTATTTTTGTCCTTACTTAAAATCAATCTAAATAAGAATTCGTGGTTACTGTTGCGGAATTGGAATATGGGCAGAAGGGAGTTATAAAGGAGTTTTCAGATAACATTCTTCCGATTAAGTTACTGGAATTAGGATGTTTGCCAGGAAATATAGTGGAACTTATACAAGTTGCCCCTTTAAATGATCCAATCTACATTAACGTAAACGGGTGTCATATTGCCATTCGGCGGTCACTGGCCAAACAGATTGAAATTGATATCCAAGAAGACCCCAAAGCCATATGAGCAAAAGCATTAATGTTGCACTAATTGGCAATCCCAATACTGGTAAAACTTCAGTTTTTAATGCCCTTACCGGACTAAAACAAAAAGTCGGCAATTATCCGGGCATTACGGTCGAGAAAAAGGAAGGCATCTGTAAGCTTCCAAGAGGAGTCAAAGCCCATATCCTTGATCTTCCAGGCACTTATAGCCTAAACACTACTTCGTTGGATGAAAGCGTAGTAGTGGAACTGCTACTTAATAAAAATGATAAAGATTATCCCGATGTTGCCGTTGTGGTGAGCGATGTGGAAAATCTGAAACGGAACCTGCTGCTGTTCACCCAAATAAAAGATCTTGGAATTCCAACCATTTTGGTCATTAATATGGCAGACCGAATGTCCAGAAAAGGAATTTCTTTGGATGTTGGGCAGATGGAGAAAAAACTCGACACTAAAATCGCATTGGTCAGTACCCGAAAAAATAATGGGATTCATCGAATCAAGGAACTCATAGCAGATTATAAGTCTTTGACCACTAACCCCAACGTTGATACTTCCAGAATTTCACCAGAGTATTTTTCACGTTTGCAAAAAGCTTTCCCAAACGAAGATCTGTACAAACTTTGGCTCGTGATTACACAGGATGTCAACTTCATGCCCATTGAAAAGAAGCGCATAGAAGATGCCACTTCCTTTTCGACCAAATCCAAAACGGAGCTCAAAAAATTACAACATAAAGAAACTGTTCTGCGGTATCAGTTCATCAATAATACCTTAAAAGAAACCTACAAAGTAGACTTTCAGGCAGCAAAAGGTCTGAGAGCCTCTTTGGATAAGATTTTGACACACAAAATTTTTGGGTATGCCATTTTCTTTGCCATTTTATTGTTGATATTTCAAGCGATTTTCGATTGGAGCACCTATCCCATGGATTTTATCGATGCACAGTTTGCCATGGCCAGCGAATGGATCAAAAGTACATTGCCCCCCGGAGTTTTTACTGATTTGTTGGCCGAAGGAATATTGGCCGGAATCGGTGGCATTGTAATTTTTATTCCACAAATTGCCTTCTTGTTCCTATTTATTTCTTTGTTGGAGGAATCGGGATATATGAGCCGGGTGGTCTTTTTAATGGACAGATTGATGCGCCCTTTTGGGTTAAGCGGCAAAAGTGTTGTTCCCCTTATTTCAGGTACCGCCTGTGCCATTCCAGCAGTAATGGCTACCCGAACTATCGAAAATTGGAAAGAACGATTGATTACCATTTTGGTAACTCCTTTTACGACATGTTCTGCAAGATTGCCCGTCTATTTAATCCTAATAGCCCTGGTAATCCCCGAGGGACGGTTTTTGGGGTTGAGTTTTCAGGCATTGACATTGATGCTGCTCTACCTTATTGGATTTGGAATGGCGCTTTTTTCTGCAATGGTCTTGAACAAAATCCTTAAAATAAGGAGTAGTTCACTTTTTATGGCTGAAATGCCTACCTATCGACTGCCTTTGCTTAAAAATGTGGCCTATACGGTATTGGAAAAAACCAAAAGCTTTGTTTTCGGAGCCGGAAAAATTATTTTGGCCATTTCCATAGTACTCTGGTTTTTAGGTTCGAATGGGATTTCAGAGGATTTTAAAAATGCTGAGAGCATTGTTAACAAAAGAATCGAAGAACAAGGGCTCACCCCATATAGTAAGAATTATATTCAAAACAATCTTGAAGCCTATTCCCAAGCAAAACAAGATTCCATTAAAATAATGACTCCTATCCTAGAGGATAGGGCCAAAGCTCAGGAAATTGCCAGTTATAAATTGGAACACTCCTATATTGGGTATGCAGGCAAAGCCATAGAACCCATTGTTAAACCTTTAGGTTATGATTGGAAAATCGGTATCGCCGTTTTGACGTCATTTGCCGCCCGAGAAGTTTTTGTGGGCACCCTTGCCACCATATACAGCGTTGGTAGTGATGAGGAAGAGACTATTAAAAATAGAATGGCCGCCGAACTGGATACTTCCGGGCAACGACCACTTTTTAATTTGGCATCAGGTATTTCTTTGATGCTATTCTATGCATTTGCCATGCAGTGCATGAGCACATTGGCTATCGTAAAAAGGGAAACCAACACTTGGAAATGGCCCATGCTACAACTCCTCTTTATGAGCGTTTTTGCTTATCTTGTAGCATTGACCGCCTTTCAAATCCTTAACTAATGGAAATTCTTCAGCAAATTCTTGTTTACCTCACCTTGGCCCTGGCGGTCGGTTATCTGGTTTGGAAGTTTATCTTACCCAAATCCTTGGTTAAAGGAAAAAAGAATGCATCCGAGGCTTGCGGACAGGATGGATGCGGTTGCGACTGATTCTTTTTAATCCATTATACTTTATATTCATATTGCGGAGTGAAAAAAAATTCACTTCCGCTGTAACCTTTTTTAATTTCCTGACTATATAAAGTAACACCAACTAAAAACATCTTTTGAAAGAGCCTTCAGATGAAATAATAATGCAGAAAGTTGCCGATGGCAATCTTGATTTGCTCAAAGTGCTTTTTAATAGACACCATAAACACGTGTACAACTATTTATATAAAATGAGCGGAGATAGTATGTTGAGCGAGGATTTGACCCAGGATGTTTTTTACAAGTTGATCAAGTATCGAAACTCGTATCGAAATGGTTCGTTTGTGTCCTGGCTTTTTACCATTGCCCGCAATAATTTGAAAAGCCACTTTCGAAGAGATGTAAAAAATCATGATGATGTCAGTGTGCTGGAATACAAATCGGTAGAGAATGGCGAAAATCAACAAGAAGACTATTCCCATTTGCAAAATGCACTGAACAGATTGGAGGAGGCTGACAGAGAAATGGTCATTTTAAACAAATTTCAAGAAATACGGTATGAAGAATTGGCAGAAATTACGGGAAGTACCCCTGGGGCCGTAAAAACAAGGGTGTGCCGAATCTTGAAAAAACTAAAAGGATATTATTTAGAAAGTATATAGTCATGAAAGAACAACATGTTTCAGATTTACTTCCAGAATATTTGGACAATATTCTGTCAAAAACCAAGACTCTTGAGGTAGAAAAGCATCTATCCATTTGCTCCGAGTGCCAAAAAGAATTGGAAGAATTTAAAGTTTTGTTCGACGCCATTGCAAGCGAACCTGAATCAATGCCATCAGACAGGCTTCGCACCAAATTTGAAGAAGCATTGGAGCTGGAAAAAGCAACCACGGCCAAAGTAATTACATTCTCTTCGAAAAGTAGAAAATCTTCCTGGGCGTCCAACTTGCTCAAAGTCGCGGCCAGTATTGCATTGCTTGTGGGTTCGTTCCAAATGGGCAGTGTTTTTCAACAAAGCAAATCCAATGACGACCTAGCGCTTGCACAAAACGAAAGTTTGCAGCTAAAACAAACGGCCATGCTTTCATTAATGGAAAACCAATCGGCCAGTAAGCGTATACAAGGGGTTAGCTATATTGAAGAATTTCCAAATCCTGACGAAGCCATTGTAATAGCATTGACCAACAGGTTGCTACATGACGAAAATGACAATGTGAGGTTGAATGCCTTTGAGGCACTTTCAAAATTCACGGCTTCCGAAACTGTCAAAACCGCTTTTATCAGTGCTTTGGAAACTGAGAAAAACCCAAGTATTCAAATTGCTATCATTCAGGCCTTAGTAAGTATCCAGGAAAAGAAGGCCATTGGACCCATGCAAAAATTATTGGAGCGTGAGGACACCCAGCCCTTCATTAAAAACGAAATCAAATTAGGATTACCAAAAATTATATAAACACACGTGCTGAGCATCCACCTTCCAAAGTCTAGTACGGAGGACAGGTAGTCGAAGCATCAAAAAACGAAAAATCATGAAAAAAGTAACAATTCTTTTAATCGCGCTAGCCTTTTGTGCAATTACCAATGCACAAACAGATTTCACCAAATCATTGAACGGTGTTACATGGGTAAAAATCGAATCCAAGTCGGATATCACTGTAAAAACACATAGCTCCAATCAATTATTGATCAAAGGGAGTAGAAGTTCAAAAGTTTCCGAAAAAGCAAAAGGACTTAAACTTGTGGGCGAAGGAGGCCCGGACAATACCGATGTAGGGTTTTATGTGGTTCAAGATGGAAATACATTGCTCGTAAAAAGTTTGAGAAAAGGTGAAGGAGCCCAAATTTACTTGCCCAAAAATCAGAATGTATCTGTGCATAGCACCTGGGATGGAGATATAGAAATCGATGGCTTTTCCGGTGAGGTCGAAGCGGATGCCCAACTCAATGGCAGTGTAGAAATAACAGCGGTGAATGGTCCGGTAACCGCAAACGCCCTAAATGGGGAAATCAAGGTGGAATTTGGAACGGTAAAACAAAATTCTCCAATTTCTATCTATACCACAAATGGCGCGGTGGATGTGACACTCCCATCATCTACACCAGCTGATTTGACATTAGGTTCTACAAATGGAGACATCTACACCAATTTTGATATTAAAAGGGAAGAAAAAGATGGATTAAAGTCTATCTCTGGAAAAAAAGTTAGAAGTGCAATCAACGGAGGTGGTGTAGATATTTCGTTGAAATCCACCAACGGCAATATCTATCTAAGAAAACAATAAACAACACAACTTCAAAAAACGAACAGTCATGAAAAATTTATCAATCATTCTAGTGATGGGATTCATCTGCACATCACTACATGCTCAAAAAGTCATTGAAAAGAACATCAATTACAACAACCAAATTATTGATGTAGAGGTAAAATTCGCATCGGACATTGAAGTAAAGACCTGGGATAAATCCACAGTTTACTTTAAGGCGGATATTACCACGGAAGACGGAAAATATTTGGAACTGTACAAGCTCAATGTTAAAGAAGGCAATGGTGTCATCAATATTGCATCAGAAACCAAAGACATTCTTGAAGCTTTTCATGATGAGTGGAAGAAAAATAGCCCAAAAGATGGTCGCAGACATTACTATACCAGCGACATGTATGAGTTTAATTATGTGCTCTATGTGCCCAAAAATGCCAATTTTTCTGTCAGTAGCATAAACGGTGACCTTAAGGCCGATATCATTGAAGCTGATTTCACTGCAGATTTAATCAATGGAAATATTGATATTAAAAAATACCAGGGCAATCTTGATTTGAAGACCATAAATGGAGAAATTGATTTGGTCATGGCCAATTCACGACTCACTGCAGAAACCATTCATGGGAACATCTACGCCGATGAAAAATTGAAACTAAAAGTAATCGACCGTCATGTAGGCCAAAAAGTAGAAGGAAGTTTTAATGGTGCAACCAGTCGTCTTCGGTTAAATACCATTAATGGTAATATGTACCTAAGGCTTTAAACAATGTCAAAGGGCTATCTTTTTTTACTCGGCTTTGTTTTTTTGACATTCTCCTGCGAAAAGGAAAACTCCCTTAACCAAACTCAAGAATCCTTTCCAACTGATTCCTTGAATTTGGTAAGTATGATTATGGATCGGGAAAGAGCTATGATCGATAAAAATATTGATTTGGTCATGCCGCAATTTTCAGAAGATGCCACATGGATTAACTCTCAAGGATATTTATTCGAAGGGAAAAAAGAGTTGGAAAAGTTCCATGTGATGTTCGCCGAAAACGATTCTTTGAATTATTATTATGAAATCGGAAATCCAAGAATACGTTTCTTGGACGGTAATAATGCCCTTGCCTATTATTCTTGGAAAATGTTTTGGTTCAAAAAAGAGAACCCGGCCGATACAACCTTTAAAGAAATTGGTCTAATGACCCTGAACGCACAAAAACAAAACGAAAAATGGAAATGGGTCGCCGTTACCAATCAACATACACCATGGTTTTACAAGAAAATTGAGCCAGTAAAAATTGAATAGCGCCTATAACATCGGTGCAATAAACGAATACAAGAGCAGTCCCCATCCAATAACCAACAACAAACCTCCCAATGGAGTTACAGGACCTAGAAAACGAAGTTTTTTGCCTTTGGCAGCACTCAAACATAGACCATAAATACTAAAAGAAAAAAGCAGGGTGCCAAAAATAAAGCAGTTGACTATGTACTTTTCCAAAGGTTGGTCAAAACCAAAATTATAGCTCAAAACCAATAGCACTATTGCGTGATACATTTGATATCTGACTCCGGTTTCAAAACTTTGTAATTGATCTGGAGTCAGTCTCTTTTTTAGCGCATGGGCGCCAAACGCACCAAAAATGACTGCCAATAGACCAAAAAGACCACCCATAAATTGGGTCAATAATATTGTTTCCATAATTGTGCTAGTAATTTAAGTGGTTAGAGCTCAATATTGATTTCATAATCTGAGGTTACACTAAAAACACATTCTTTATATTTAGGAGGGCCAAAAGTGTGCATTTTAGCTTTTGAAAAGGCCACCTTTTCCTTTGGAATGCCAAGCCAATTGGTATCCAATTCGTTATTGGCGTTTTCGTCATGAAAAACCGCCAAAGCATATTCCCCTGCAGGCATATTTTCAATTTTTAAGGCTACAACACCTTCATGCGCCTCTGCCGAACCGGTTTTTACAACTTTGTCAAACTTTAAAAAAGATTCGTCCGAGTCATAAACGGCAACATTAATTCTTCCATCTTCAGATGGAACGTTGTGCACCTTTACAGAGATGGTATTTTGGGAAAAAAGCCATACAGGAATCACAAAAGTGCTTAAAGTGAGTATTTTCATGTCAAATTTGGGATAAGTAATTGTTCTTAAGCATATACGCATGCAAAATTAATTTGGGTCTTGGAGCTTGGCCAACAATTCTTCATTCAAAAGATGAAACACTTTTTGAGTTTCCAGACTATCTTTAAAATTGAGAAAGAGTTTAAGTGAATCGTCATGCACCAATCTTATTTTTTGTTGCCTGAGGTCATCTACAAAAACATAGACCTTGGTCTCGGTCAATGAATCCTTAAAAACTCCTTTCTCGGTTGCTGCCCATGAAAAGCCATTGGACCGTTCCATTTCCGGAATCCTATCAACAAACATAATACTATCAATTTCCGAAATGGGAATCTTTTGGTAATAGATTCCAGATAGGAGCCTAAGCTCCCCTTCTTCGATTTTATGCCAATTTTTATAATGAAGTATGAAGGCCAAAACACAGACAATCAAGGTAAGTACTATGAGCACATTCCAAAACCCGTGTCTTTTCTTTTTATTCATGAGTCATCTTTGTCATTCCCATGAAAATGGGAATCCTTTTATATTGAGATTCCTGCCTTACTGAAACGAGTTCAGCACAAGTCGCAGGAATGACAATCATTATTTGAATTTATCGAACCACGCTACCGTATGCGCAATCTTTGTAATCAGGTTGCTCGGTTTACTTGCAATGCCATGACTTGCTCCAGGAATTTCAACCAGAACCGTCTCAATTTTGCGCAGTTTAAGGGCATGGTACAGTTGTTTGGCCTCACTTGGCGGTGTACGTAAATCGTTCATTCCCACCATAACCATTGTTGGGGTCTCTATATTACCAACGAGCGAAATGGGAGAAAATTTCCAATAGCCCTCAAAATTTTCCCAAGGCTGTCCTGGATAGCGATGATCATAATAGTAAAAGTAATTATCGGCCACCAAGGTCTTACTGATCCAGTTCATTACTGGCTTTGCCACAACAGCAGCTTCAAATCGGTTGTTCTTCCCAATCATCCAGGCTGACATGATGCCTCCAGCACTTCCACCGGTCACAAACAATTGGTCTTCATGGGCAATTCCTTTTTCAATGCAATAATCCACCCCGTCCATCACATCATTATAATCCTCCCCAGGGTAATTGTTATAGAGCAAATTCCCAAATTCTTCTCCATAACTCGTGCTACCTCTGGGATTGGGGTAAAAAACGATATATCCAGCTGCTGCGTAGAGCTGCATTTCTATGGAAAATCGGTCACCATAATTCAAAATGGGACCTCCATGGTTTTCCACCATAAATGGATATTTTTTGGAAGCATCATAATTGGGTGGATAAACCACCCAACCTTGAATGTCGCGTCCATCCACCGATGACTTGTACCAAACCTCTTCTACTTTGCCCAGCTCGCGATAATTGAGCAGCGCTCCGTTCAGATTGGTAATCTTGATTGGGCTTTTAGCCTTCGGTTTAAGAATGGTCAATTCTGCCGGATAGCTGGGGCGTGATTGTGTATATGCAATTGTCCCATTTTTAGAAACAGTAAAAGAACCACTTGCATAGGGTCTGCCCAACGTGGTACCACCGATATTGTCAATCAATTTTGAAACGGTCCCTGAAAGGGAAACCTGTCCAACCTTTCCATTGCCCTTGTCATCATACGCAATATAGAGGCCATCACTTTTTGCATTCCATTGCATATCGGAAATTGTGCGGTCCAATCCTTCGGAAATGACCTTTTTACCACTTCCATCAACGTTCATAATATGCACTTTTCTAGTTTGATACGCCTGAACTTTATCCTCAAAGCCCAAATAGGCAATATACCTTCCATTTGGAGATACTTTTGGGCTATAATCTGGTCCGTTTCTATTGGTCAAGGCTTTGATTTCTCGGTTTTCCATATTGACAGAGTAAATCTCGCTATTGCGGAAACGATATTCCCAATCTTCCACCCTATTGGCAGAAAAATAGATTTTGCTCCCATCATTGGCCCATGAAAGTGTGCCTCTATGATGCCAATCTCCAGAGGTAATTTGACGTGGCGCGCCACCATCTGCCGGAATGGTAAAAATATGGTTGAAGCCAGGCTTTATGTATCCCCTTCCATCTGCTTCGTGATACACACGATCAGTGATTCTTGGTTTTTCAGCCCATTTTGCCCCTTTTGGTTTTTTAGGCATTTTGGCAATAACTGGTGGTGCTTTGGGTACGTTCATGGAAAAAGCAAGTTGCTGACCATTTGGAGACCAGGTCAATGCACTTGGACTAAAAGGTAATTGGGTCAGTTTGGCCACTTTTCCTGAATCCAGCCAATACATATAAATTTCCGAGCCTTCTTCCGTACTGCTCGAAAAAGCAATCCGATTTCCCGAAGGTGACCATACGGGACCACTTTCGTTAGACTCCCGTGCAGTTAACTTTTGATGTTGGCTTCCATCTGTTTTGATCATCCATAAATTGCCAACGGATTTGTCTTTTATGATATCAAAACCCATTCTCCGATACACCACCCACTCGCCATTTGGAGAGATTTGGGGGTCCGAAACATACTGTAACCCAAATACATCGAGATATGAAAAATTTTGTTTTTGTGCTATTGAAAATTGCAGGGTACTGACTGTAAGAACAAAAAGAAGAAGTCTCCGCATAGTTTTGAAATTTGTAGTTTTAAAGGTAAGCAAAAGGAAGATCCTTAAAAACAAAATTGCCAATGCAACTCAACATTTCCATCGTTCAGCTTATTACCATTTGTTCGGTTGTCAATGGATTTGTTTTTGCCTTTTTACTCTTGGAAAAAAAAGAAAATCGGTTTGCCAACAGATTTCTTTCACTTACGCTGATATGTATGTGTCTGACCTTTACCCCTTATATGCTGGATCCATCCATTTGGAATAAATATAGATGGTTGGCCTGGATGCCTTTTTCATTTACATATTGGATCGGGCCTGCTTTCTACTTTTATGTTCGAACCCTTACCAATCCAAGTTTTCGATTCACAAAAACGCATCTTTGGCATTTTTCACCTCTAATTCTCAATTACCTTCACAGTATCTATCACACCATTTATTCCGGAAACCATCATCCATATCATTGGTTCCATTTTGTGGCCGAGCTTTTTGAGTCAGCAGCAATTATTTCCATTTTAATTTATATGGTACTCTCCTTTAAATTGGTGAAAAAATATCAGCAACAACTTTTGAACAAGGTTTCCAACATCACCAGAATTGACCTTGAATGGATTAAAAAAACTATAGTGGTTATTGTTGTTTCCTTTGTGTTGATATTCATTTTTCTATGTGTGAGCAGTGGCATTAGCGGGATGGTTTTCTTCCACCAATGGGACGAATATAGGGCAGCTATTTTGCTGCTGTATGCATGTATGTTGTATTGGATAAGTATCCATGGTTATCGACAAGCGCAAACCATCAAAATATCCAAACCGAAGGATTTGGCTGTCAATCTTCCTGATAAAGAATCAAAAGACATTATCGATAAATTGAACAATGCCATGCAAGGCGAGAAACTTTTTAGAAATCCAGAATTAAACCTAACTGGTTTGAGCAAGGCCATTGGAATTTCCGAACGATCTATTTCCGAAGCTTTGAACGGTCATCTCAATAAGAACTTTTATCAATTTGTAAACGAATATCGTATCAAAGATGTTCAAGAAAAGTTGATGGACCCCAATAATTCCCATTTAAAAATCCTCAGCTTGGCGTTCGACGCCGGATTTAACTCCAAAGCCACATTTAACCGTTTATTTAAAGGCTATACCGGTTTGACTCCCAAGGAATTTAAAAACCAAAATTTAGGTTAAAAAACATGTTTTGAGACGTATAATCGGGCAGTGAGACTTTTGCAGATAGACTTCATTCCTACATTCAGGGAAAAATCACATCATGCAAAAAACAATTTTAATTCTCTTGTTCATTACATTTTCATCATCTTCATTTTCACAATCCATAAAGGATTTGGATTTTTTAATTGGCACCTGGAAAGTTGTCGAAACCATTTTACCTGGTACGGAGAAAGCGTATCAAGAAATCGGAACCAGAACCTGTTCGTATTACCTGAACGGAAGTTTTATTAAATGCGAATCCGAAACAGTCATTCAAAAAAATGGAAGGAAAAGGTATTATTCCTATATAATCAACTACGATAAAAAGGAAAATTGCTTTAGGGCTACCAACTTTGCCAATGATTTTCCGCTGCACGGGCAATTCAAATGGTTTTTGGACAAGGAAAACAAGCGCATTATTGCCATCACTCCCAAAAATGTAATCGAAGATCGCTTTTTTAGGGCAACCATCTCCTACGCAAATAAGGACAAACTGGTATGGAACGGATGGGCCAGCGTTTTCAAAAAAGACAAGGATTGGAAACAGATTTTTAATGATGTAGCCACCAGGGTAAAATAATTCAAAATGGAAAGGACAAAACTGCTTTGGATTCTTCTATTCTCTTTTGGTGCATGCCAACAACCCTCTAAAAATAAAAATCAAGAAGCGTTCACAGATTTTCTGGACTACGGCGAACACCCAGTTGGTTTTAGGACCCTTTTTGTATCCGATCTCTCCCGAGCAAACGTCCCTTATGCTGATTGGGGTGGAAAACTCTATCCGCAAAAAGAGGAATCTACCGGAAGAAATTTGCCCTTGCATATTTGGTATCCTTCGGAAGAAAACTCGATGGAACGTTTATCCTATGATCACTTTGCAAAATTGAACACTGTTGAGACCGAAAATCAACTCCTAAAACAAAATGATTCTTTCTACAAACAAGTTTTTTCGTATCAGGTTCGTGAACTTGGAGGAGATAAGGGTTTTGGCCCTGCTCAAATGGACACGCTTTTGGGCCTAAATACAAATGCTTCGTTAAATCCAACAGCACTTCAACAAAAATTTCCTTTGGTCATATTTCCGAATGGGTCAAGTCCGACCTTTCAAAGCATCCTCTGTGAATTACTTGCAAGTCATGGTTACATCGTTGCTGGTGGATCGTTGAAAGGTCAATTTTCCCATCCTGTTGATGCCTCGGTTAGAGGCTTGGAAGTTGCTGTGGATGATTTGGAATTTTCCCTTCAAGAATTGCTGAAACTACCCAATGTGGATAAAGACCAAATTGCCTTAATGGGCAATGCCATTGAATCATCTTTCTGTGCCGCTTTGGCTTCCCGCAATGAAAAGATCAAAGCACTTATCAGTTTGGAAGGTGGGTTTTTAAGTCAGTTTGAGCAGGACATCTTAAATGAGACCAGTTTCTATCAACCTCAAAATATGGCCATTCCCATCATGGCGATATATGCACCCCACCCCAATATTTCTCCCCATTACATTTATGATTTAGCCTATAGCGAACGCTATTTTGCTCATTTCCCGGGCATGACCGAGTTTCATGTTTTAAATTTTGGGGTTTTTGAAGATTTCATTCCCAATATCATCGGAAAGCCAAAAGGAGATACCAAAAAAGGATTTAAAGCTACTTCTGATCTGGTATTGGCTTTTTTGGATGCCAAACTGAAAGGAAAATCGGAAAAACTGAATAAATTTTACGGTGGTGGAATACCCAAACAGTTTGAAAAGACCGTGGATACACTTTTTAGATTGGAGGGGTTTAATCCCCCACCCAATATGGCTATACTAAAGAACCTTTTTGTCACTAAAGGCATCTCTGCCATTGACAGTGTTTATCAATCCCATATTTCCGAAGGAAATCCGAAACCATTTGCAAACAGCTTTTATACTGATTTTAAAAACTGGTTGGCCTGGAAAAAAGACCCGGACTATGTAAATCGAATGCGTTTATACAAAATGGCTGTGGAAAGTTACCCCGAATCCGCTTTGAACCATTATCGTCTTGGCTACTATTTGGAAAAGAACAACTTCACCGAAAAATCGCAGTCCCATTATCGGCAGGCAAAAAATCTGTTAGATGAAGACAACACTTTAAGTCCATCTTTAAAAGAAGATCTAAAGGCGGCATTGGTAGAAGCCATGGAGTAGTTCTATTCCTAAATACACACAGAGATTTATCCTGAGGAACTTGTTATATTTATGGGAAACATTGATCTAAAGAAATGGACTTTAGTGATAAAAAAGTACTGATCACCGGAGCTTCTCGTGGAATTGGCAAAGCCACGGCAATTGCATTTGCTGAAAAAGGGGCCCAAATTGGCATTAATTTTCGCAGCAATTTGGCGGAAGCGCAAAAAACTCTAAGTGAATTACCCGGTGAAGGACATCAACTCTTTCAAAAAGATATTGCTCAAAAAGAAAACTGTGAAGCACTCGTAGCAGATTTTGTTGCTACCTATGGTTCCTTGGACATTCTGGTGAACAATGCCGGCATTTCCATTTTCCATGACATTGATCAGGTAGATTTTGACCAGTGGACCCATGCTTGGGAAAACACTTTTAAAACCAACTTGTTCGCGGCAGCCAATATGTGTTATTGTGCGGCACAGGCCATGATGAAATCGGGTGGTGGTCGTATTATAAATGTATCATCCAGGGGAGCGTTTAGAGGAGAGCCGACCAAGCCCGCTTACGGAGCCAGCAAAGCTGCATTAAATGCCATGAGTCAATCCCTTGCTAAAAAATTGGCCCCGCACAACATTTATGTCGGAGTAGTAGCACCCGGTTTTACAGAAACCGAAATGGCCGCTGTTACCCTAACGCCCAAAGAACGTGAAAATTTGTTGCAGGAATCTCCTTTTAAACGGATGGCACAACCCGAAGAAGTAGCCCATGCCATTTTGTTTTTGGCCTCGGAGGGAGCTGAATATTCTTCAGGAACTATCATCGATGTTAATGGCGCTTCGTATTTAAGGAGTTAAATGTTAAAGCATTATTTCGAAGGCGTTCCGACTGAGAAATCCAATCCCTTTATTAAGATTTCCCACTCTCGCATGCTCGGTTCGAAATGACTAATTTCGCACTATGAAATCCGCAACCATTGCCCAACTTAAAAAAGAACTTCAACATCGTTCTCCAGAGGAGCTTTTGAATTTATGTCTGCGTTTGGGTCGATTTAAAAAGGAAAATAAAGAACTCCTCACCTACCTGCTCTTTGAAGCGGACCATGAAGCTGGTTTTATTGAAAGTGTAAAATCTGAAATCGATGAACAATTCCTTGACATTAACGTCAACAGCTTTTTCTATATCAAAAAAAGTATCCGCAAGATTTTGAGGAACATTAAAAAGTACATTCGATACTCGGGAAATAAAGAAACTGAAGTAGAGCTCCTTTTATACTTCTGCCAAAAACTAAAATCGTTTCGACCTTCCATAAAAAACAATATCGCCATGCACAATTTGTATGAAAGGCAATTGATCTACATCCAAAAAAAGATAACAGCACTTCACGAAGATTTACAATATGATTATGGTCAGGCTCTTGAAGATTTAATAGAGCTCTAGGCAACCATCCTCTCTTTGTTTGCGTCTTTTCACTAACAACCTTTATCAATCAAAAAATGGGAGCAAACAATAAAACTGCCCACTTAGCAGGGCTTTTGTACTTTTTAATTGCCGTAACGGGCATATTTAGCCTAATGTATGTGCCCTCACAACTTATAGTTTGGGACAATCCGGCAGAAACTGTTGCGAATATTAAATCCTCCGAATTTCTATTCCGAATGGAAATTTTATGCGAACTACTGTGCTATCTGATTTTTGTTCTTTTGCCTTTGATACTTTATAAATTGTTCAAGGACATCCAAAAGGATTTTGCAACGCTCATGGTAGTTTTAGCCATCGTTAGTGTTCCTATTTCAATGGTAAGTGTGGTACACAAATTTGATGTGCTATCCTTGTTAACTGACGCCGAGTATTTAAATGTGTATGGTCCAAATGAAATCCAGGCAAAAGTAATGCTGGCTTTTAAATCATATTATCGGGGCATTCTGGTGTCCCAAATATTTTGGGGTCTGTGGCTGTTTCCTTTTGGGTATCTCGTTTTTAAATCCGGATTTCTCCCTAAACTTTTAGGCCTCTTTCTAATGATTGGGAGCTGCGGCTATTTTATGGACTTTTTGGGCAGGGTCATTTGTCCCGATTATAACCAACTTTGGATTTCAGATTACATAACCATTCCAGCCAGCATTGGGGAACTGGGTACATGCCTTTGGTTGTTGATCATGGGAATAAAAACACCCATCGCCAAGAAAGAATAGGTTTTAACCTAAGCCCACATCCAACATCATCATAATAATAAATCCACCAATGAAGCCCATTGTGGCAATGTCCGTGTATTTGTCTCGTTGGGTTTCCGGAATCACCTCTTCCACCACCACAAAGATCATAGCGCCAGCTGCAAAAGACAGTGCATAGGGCAAAATAGGCTCAAAAGTAAGTACTGCCCAAGCTCCTAAAACGGCGGCAATGGGTTCTACCATGGCCGAAGCTTGCCCATACATAAAGCTTTTAGTCCTGCTCAATCCTTGTCTACGCAATGGCATGGCAACGGCAAAGCCTTCGGGAAAGTTTTGAAGGCCAATTCCCAAAGCCAACGCAACAGCCCCACCTATGGTGGCACCATCAAAACCGGCGGCCACACCTCCAAAAAGAACTCCGACTGCTAATCCCTCGGGGATGTTGTGCAAAGTGATGGCCAAAGTCAATAATGTTGTTCTATGCCAAGGTGTTTTTACCCCTTCGGCCTCACTTTCCTTAAAGTTGATATGCAGGTGGGGTAAAATTTTGTCCAATCCAAAAATAAAGGCGGCCCCCAACAAAAAACCAACTGCTGCGGGAATCACTTTTACAAAACCTTCACCTTCGCTCATTTCAATCCCTGGCGCCAATAAGCTCCAAAAACTGGCGGCTACCATCACCCCTCCGGTAAAGCCGAGCATGCCATCCAAAACCGCTCGGTTCATTCCCTTAAAGAAAAACACCAAAGCCGCACCAGCGGCGGTCAATCCCCAAGTAAAGAGGGTGGCATAAAAAGCTGCCAAAATTGGGTTTATACTTTCAAAATAATGAATTACTTCTTCCATTAATCATTCAATTTTACGTAAAGATTAGATGCTATTTGATGCGAAATATGAAGTTCTTTTTCGTTCATTTTTATATGCAACGATTGATCAAACTCTTCTTTTTCAAGAACTTCTATAGTGTTTCCCAAAGCGATGTTGTTCTTGTCCAAAAACTTTAAAAAGGTGGACGAAGTATCTTTTACTCCCACACAAACGCCTTTGGTAGATATGGGAACATCGCTCAACAATTGCTTGTCCCGTTCCATAAACTTTCCATCCTTGCTGGGAATGGGATCCCCATGTGGGTCGTATTTGGGAAAGTCAAGAAGTTCGTCAATTTTATCAATGAGTTTTTCACTTTTAATGTGCTCCAGTTGTTCAGCAACTTCATGTACCTCATCCCAGGAAAAATCCAGTTTTTTAACCAAGAATACCTCCCATAACCGATGTTTTCTAATAATGGAAAGCGCAGTTTTTACCCCAATATCGGTTAAAGAAACGCCTTGGTACTTTTTGTAGTGCACCAACCCTTTATCGGCCAATTTCCTTGCCATATCGGTAACGGAAGAAGGTTTGGTTTCCATCTGCTCCGCAATGGCATTGGTGGCCACGGTGGTGGAATTGCTCCCCCCTAAATGAAAAATGGTTTTGATATAATTCTCTTCCGATCGGGTCATAACTTATCTAAATGTCCCCTCGAGCTGTCATCCTGAGCTTGTCGAAGGAGCAAGCGAGAGGTCATTATATTTTTTGGTCCTCGACTGCGCTCGGACCGACCTTATGTTTAATTTTTCCAAAAATACATTTTTATTTGTAAAAACAAATTTTTAGATTTGTCTAAAATTAATTTTACTGTAATTGAAAAATCAACTTAAATATCTCTCTTCATTGTTGTTAGCCCTAACCCTTCATGCTACAGCTTGGGCACAAGAAACTTCAATAAAAGGTAAGGTTACCGAAAATGGTCAACCACTGGCCTATGTCAATGTGCTTTTAAAAGGAACCAAGGTGGGCACAGCCACCAATTTTGATGGCTTTTACAGTTTGACCAACATTGTACCGGGCGAATATGTCTTGACGGCTTCCTCCATAGGATACATTCCATATAGGTCCACAATTGTAGTACGGCAAGGGGAAACAAAAACGGTAAATATTAAAATGGAGGCTTCCGCAGAATCCTTGAACGAAACTGTGGTCACCGGAACCCTGAAACCCGTAAGCAGGTTGGAAAGTCCGGTACCTGTTGAAGTATACAAACCTTCTTTTTTAAAAAAGAACCCGACACCCAGCATTTTTGACGCGCTTCAAAATGTAAATGGTGTACGTCCGCAGATCAATTGTAATGTATGTAATACGGGCGACATCCATATAAATGGACTGGAAGGGCCATATACTTTGGTCTTGATAGATGGCATGCCCATTGTAAGTGGTTTGGGAACTGTGTATGGCCTCTCAGGAATTCCCAATTCCTTAATAGAGCAGATTGAGATTGTAAAAGGTCCGGCATCTACTTTATATGGAAGTGAAGCCGTAGGTGGACTCATAAATATTATCACCAAGCACGCTCCCAACGCTCCCGAGTTTTTTGCCGATGGTTTTGTGACCGGTTGGGGCGAATACAATCTGGATGTTGGAAGTAAAATTGAACTGGGCAAGAAAACTGATTTGCTCCTAGGCGTCAACTATTTTAATTTTGACGAAGTGGTCGATAATAATGGTGACAACTTTACCGACCTTACACTTCAAGATCGGATTTCGGTTTTCCAGAAATGGAATTTTAAACGAAATAATTCCAAGATATTCTCCGTGGCAGGTAGATTCTTTTACGAAGACCGTTGGGGAGGGGACCTCAATTGGACGCCCGAGTTCCGTGGCGGGGATGAAATTTATGGCGAAAGCATTTATACCCGTAGGTGGGAAATATTGAGCAAATACCAACTGCCCATTAAAGAAAAAGTAATGCTTTCCCTTTCGTACAACGATCACAATCAAAATTCGGTGTATGGCGATGTGCCTTATTTGGCCGACCAGCGCATCGGTTTTGGACAATTGACCTGGGATAAATCCCTTGGCAAACACGATTTGCTTTTTGGAAGTTCTGTGAGATACAATTATTATGACGACAACACGCCAGCAACCTCATCCGCAGACAATATTTGGATTCCCAGCGTATTTGTACAGGATGAAATTGCATTGGCTGAAAAACATTCCCTCTTAACCGGACTCCGATACGATTACGACAAAAGACACGGCAATATTTTCACTCCGCGGGCCGCTTACAAATGGAAAATCAGTGACCATGATATTTTTAGAGTGAACGCCGGAACAGGTTTTAGGGTGGTCAACTTATTTACCGAAGAGCATGCAGCGTTGACCGGTGCCAGGGATGTTGTCATTGCCAATGCATTGAAACCGGAGCGTTCCGTCAATGTCAACCTCAACTATCTGAAAAAAATCTATAGTGACAATGGCACTTTTATAGGTATTGATGCCTCCGTTTTTTATACCCATTTTTCCAACATTATTTTACCGGATTACGACACCAATCCCAATCAGATCATCTATGATAATTTGGATGGAAAATCGGTCTCGCAAGGTGTAAGTGCCAACTTGGATTTTGTGTTGCCCAACGGACTTAAGTTTTTGGTGGGGGCTACTTGGCAAGATGTGAGCAAAACCGAAAATGGGGTTACGGAGCAGCAAATCCTCACCGAAAGTTTTACGGGAACCTGGAACGTATCCTATACCTTCCGTTCGTTGGATCTGAGTGTGGACTATACCGGAAACCTATATGGCCCCATGCGATTGCCTGTTTTGGGCGATTTGGACCCAAGATCCCCTGAATCTCCCACTTGGAGCATCCAGAATATTCAGTTTACCTATAAAGGGATCAAAGATTTTGAACTCTACGGAGGTATTAAAAATCTGTTGGACTGGACCCCCAACCGTGGTAACCCCTTTATCATTGCCCGTTCGCATGACCCTTTTGATAGAGACGTACAGTTTGACCCACAAGGAAATGTGGTGGCCACCGTGGACAACCCCTATGCCCTTACTTTTGATCCCAGTTATGTGTATGGCCCCAACCAAGGGATTAGAGGTTTCTTTGGGTTACGGTATACGGTTTTTTAGGACCTAGTTGGTTTTGTTATTTTTGATACACGGTTAAAATCATATCCGCTTATTGTGCTAATTTCAGTCAGATGAATAAACTAACAATCCTATTTTTCTTTGTGTTTCTAACATTAGGTTGCGGAAACAACAATCAGTTGGAAAAACTTAATGGAGTTATAGAGAATTTGAAAAAAGAAAATGATTCTCTTAAAAATATTGTGGAAGAGATTAATGATAAATATGTTTTTGATAGTATAACTATTCGAAATATTCCACATTACGAAAATACCAACAAACTACATTCCGTCTTCAAAACTGAAATTGTCTTTGTTGGTTATAACGGAAATGGAAACACGTCTGTAATAATTAAGGATAGTGTAACCGAAACTAGTGGAGTCAAAACCCTCAAAATGGATACATTGAATTTATTCAAGGGTGGATTTTGGTTAGAAAGAAAATTGGATTCCGAAATAAACTATTTCCAAGGCTGGTTGAAAACTGAAAACAAATATGGAAAATCATACGAAGTTCCATTCGGTACAGCAATTGGAACAACCAAAGATTAGCATCAACGACCCATATAATTCATTTGAAGCTTTTTCAATTTACAGTCCTCCTAAAACATAAAAAGTTCCGGCAGACTTATCCCCAACCCATCCGCAATTTTAGTCAAAGTCAATAATCTTGGATTGGCTTTTCCATTTTTCTATAATTCTTTAACTCAAAGACCCTATTTAACATAATTTATGAGTTGTTGTTCACTATACCGAACAAGTGCTAAAAACTTCATCTTATATTCGTTCCAACGAATATTTGTCATTGAAAAAGCTTCGAAAACTTAAGATCCACTCTAAATTCCGTCGTCGTGCTTGGGATCATACCACCGTTCCCGAAATCCGTTTGGAGGGAAAGTGGCTGGAAGAACTTGGTTTTGAAAAGGGCAAAACGGTCAAGGTCATTCAAGAAAACAAGGTTTTGGTTTTAATTCTTGAGGATTCATGATTTGTCATGTCGACGGAGAGCGGAACGAACGACGAGACATCTCATTCAAAAGAGATTCCTCCTCTTCCGATAGTTATCGGAATCGTTTGGAATGACACCATGCTATTATTTTTAATCTTCAGAAATTTACCCACCCTTCCTTTTACTATTTTTGCCCTTATTCTAAATGAGTTCATCCAACCGAAAAAAGCCAAACCAAAATGTCCCAAAAAAACGAGTTAAAAGAAATCGCCAAACTGTTCTTTAAACTGGGGTGCATTGCTTTTGGAGGTCCCGCAGCACATGTGGGCATGATGGAGGACGAAGTGGTCACCAAAAGAAAATGGATGACCCAAGAACATTTTCTGGATCTTGTAGGGGCCACCAATCTGATTCCGGGACCAAACTCCACCGAAATGACCATGCATTGCGGGCATGAACGTGCTGGTTGGAAAGGGCTTTTTATCGCAGGCATCTGTTTTATCTTCCCTGCAGTTGTGATTACCGCCATTTTTGCTTGGCTCTATCAAGAATACGGACAGTTGCCCAAAGTAGAACCTTTTATTTATGGTATTAAACCTGCCGTGATCGCCATTATTGTAATGGCCGCTTTCCGACTTGGAAAAAAGGCCATAAAAACCAACGAGCTTGCCATCTTGGGAATCATTGCTTTAGCAGCTTGTTTACTAGGCGTGAATGAAATTGCAGCGCTTTTTGGCACTGGTTTGATAGGTTTGAGTCTCTATTTTGCTAAAAAGAGTTTGGGCAGCGCAAAGAGCTTTGCTCCCTTTTTGTTTTTCTCGATAGATGGAATTGCGAAAATAGGATCCTTTAAAATCTTTCTGACATTCTTAAAAGTAGGGGCCATATTATATGGAAGTGGCTATGTATTGTTCGCTTTTTTGGATGCAGAATTGGTGGCCAACGGATGGTTGACCAGACAGGCTTTGATTGATGCGGTGGCGGTCGGGCAAATAACCCCGGGCCCCGTATTATCAACAGCCACCTTTATTGGATGGCAAATGAATGGCATTTCGGGTGCGCTGATGGCAACCCTCGGCATTTTTATACCCTCCTTTCTTTTCGTACTGATCCTAAATCCATTGATTCCCAAAATGCGGAAATCAAAAATCTTTGGAGCCCTTTTAGATGCAGTGAATGTTGCCGCCGTTGCACTGATCATTGCGGTTTGTATAGAGATGGGAAAAGACACCTTAACCGATTGGAGAACCATCGTTATTGCTGCAATCAGTTTCATTGTTGTTTTTGTCTTTAAAAAACTTAACAGTGCTTTTATTGTTTTGGGCGGGGCAGTTTTGGGATATTTGTTAAGCTTGATTTAACTGCAGTTTGGCGTAAAATCTAAAATCTTATATTGTTTTATCAAAAGTTAATCAACCGTGTCAGGTCGAGCGCAGTCGAGACCTCTCAACAATGGAGACTTTAAAAACTTCTCGACTGCGCTCGAAGTGACAATTGTATTAATTCTTAATCCCACACAACAAACCACTGATTTTCTACATCCCACTATTTTCCATTCCGTATTTTTGATTTATGTCACACTTTGACTACATAATAATTGGAGCCGGAGCCGCGGGCATGCAATTGGCCGATGCCCTTACTAGTGATGATTTTTTTGCATCAAAATCCATATTGATCATTGATAGGAACAATAAGATTTCTAATGATCGTACCTGGTGTTTTTGGGAAAGAGGTGAGGGAAAATTTGACCATTTGATCCATAAAAGTTGGTCCAGCATCCACTTTGCCGGGAAAGGATTTGAAAAATCCACCTCAATTGTCCCCTATCAGTACAACATGTTGAAAGGCATCGATTTTTATAATCATTATTTGGAGAAAATCAAAAAACATCCCAATGTCACCTGGGTAAAAGATCGTGTAACCCTGGTTGAAGAAATTGACCAGAAAATTTTGGTGACGGCACAAAATGGTTTTTTTACAGGAGATACTGTTTTTAATAGCTGGCTGAACCATCAAAATGTATTGTCCCAAAAAAAATACCCTTTGCTACAGCAGCACTTTCTGGGATGGTTTGTAAAAACGGAAAAACCGGTTTTCAATACTGATGAAGCCACTTTCATGGATTTTGCCATTCCACAGAAAGGAAATACCAGGTTTATGTATGTGCTCCCATTTTCTGAAACAGAAGCGCTTTTGGAGTATACCTTATTCTCGGAAAATACCTTGGAAAAATCGGAATACGAAGAAGGGATACAGGATTACCTTGACTTAAACCTTCCCCAGACTAATTTTGAAATTACCCATACAGAACAAGGCAATATTCCGATGACCTGTTATGGGTTCCATAAACATAACTCTGACCGGCTAATCCATATTGGTATCGCAGGCGGATGGGCCAAACCAAGTACCGGTTTTACTTTTTATAATACCAGTAAAAAAGTTTCAGCCTTGGTTGAGCACTTAAAAAAGGATAAGCCTTTGTCCAAGTTTTATAAAAGAGATAAGTTTTGGTATTACGATTTACTGCTTCTTGATATCCTACACCGCAAAAACCATTTGGGCAGTTCAATTTTTGAATCTATGTTCAAAAAAAGAAAACCACAATTGATTCTTAAATTCTTGGATGAGGAGACTTCCCTTTGGGAAGACCTGCAAATTATAAATGCTTGTCCAAAAACCCCTTTTATCAAAGCCCTATTCCGTAGACTTTTCTAAACCGTCCGATTCATCAAATTTTGACCAAACTCTTTTAACACCGTCTTTTTCACTTCTGGCAAATCAATAGTAGATAAAGCATCAAAAGCCTTTTGCGTGTAGTCATGTATTTCGGCCTTCGCTGCTTCCACCGCCCCACTTTCAGTAAAAATTGATTTTACCGTTGCTATTTTGGTTTCGGAATCTTCCGGTTTTATGGAATATAAGTGAAGGAGGTTCTCCCTTTCGCTTTGCTTGGTAAACTCCAGTGCTTTTAGATACAAAAAGGTTTTCTTGTTTTCAATAATATCGCCTCCCACCTGTTTGCCAAATGTTTCTGGGTCACCAAAGGCATCTAAATAATCATCTTGTAATTGAAAGGCTATGCCCAGGTTTTTCCCAAATTCATACATCGCCTCTGTATCCTCCCCGGAAGCTTCAGCAATTATGGCTCCCATTTTCATTGCTGTTGCCACCAAGACGGCGGTCTTATATTCTATCATTTTGAGATATTCCGGAATGGTAACATCGTCACGGGATTCAAAATCAACGTCATATTGCTGTCCTTCACATACCTCAATAGCAGTCTTGCTAAAAAGAGCGGTAAGCTTTTTGAATACATCCGAAGGATAGCTCTCCAAATATTGATAGGAATTGATCAACATGGCATCTCCCGAAAGAATCCCGGTATTCACATCCCATTTTTCGTGAACCGTAATCTTTCCTCTTCGCAAAGGAGCATCGTCCATAATATCGTCATGTACCAATGAAAAGTTATGGAACACCTCAATGGCAAGAGCGGCATCAAGAGCTTTGGAAACATCGCCACCAAACAAATCCGTAGTCATCAAAGTGAGAACAGGACGCAGACGCTTACCTCCCAAACTGAATATATAAGTTATAGGTTCGTATAGGTTTTTGGGTTCTTTTGTTGAAGTCTTTGCTTCTAAATACGAAATGAATCTGCTTCGATACTCCGCAATGGCATTTGAATTGGTCATATGTCAAAAATAAGGTCAATAAATGAAACCTCGATAAGAGTTTATCGCACTTTTATCGGGTTTAAAAACCAAAATCAGCACGATCCAAAAAAAAATTGTTCAAAAAACGCAATAGATTTGAAAAGCTTCGTCTTTATTATTGAAGACGGCAAATAGTCTTTTTTAGCGGTGACGAACAAAGAGAATTATAATAATCTTTCGGCTTTTTTCAATGACGAATATCATTCGCTCAAGGCTTATGTGCAGTCTAAGGTTGATGATACCACGGAACGTGATGCCGAAGACATTGTTCAAGATGTTGCACTACGGATATTTTCGAGGTCTGAAGATGCGTCACCTATTACCAATATCGCAGGTTTTGTGTACAACTCGGTGAGAAATAAAATCATTGACGTAATGCGCACCAAAAAAGAAAGCGTACACGAAGGTGAGGACATTGATACAAAATGGGCTGAATTTGCAGAACTTTTTTATGGGATTGCCGATAATTCATATTCAGAAGGTTTAATGAATGGTTTGAAAAAGGCAATTCAACAGTTGAAACCTTCATACCAAGATATCATTATCGCAATAGATTTTGAAGGCTATTCGTACCGCGAGATTTCCGAGCAAACAGGAATCTCCCAAGGAACTTTAATGTCTAGACGACACAGGGCATTGTCCCTTTTATCAAAAAATTTAGAAATCGAAAAAAATAAGAATACTAAAAATTAAAAAAATGGAACATAAAAAGCAATACTTCGAAAGGAAAGTGGAAAGGTACGTAACCAAAGGGTTCAAGATATTTTTCATGATTGTTTTTGGCATCCTCTTTATATTTTTAATGGGGTTTGTGTTTATGTGGTTATGGAACTGGTTGATGCCAGACATCTTCGGCTTAACCACATTGACCTATTGGCAATCTTTTGGCTTGCTCCTACTTGCCAAAATTATATTCGGCTTTGGACATGATTCGTCAAAAAGCAGTAGCAAAAAGCACAAAAAACAACGAAAATGGGATCGTTTTTGTGATCCTAAAAATGGAGATGCTGACTGGAGTTACTATGATCAGTATTGGCAGCAAGAAGGTAAAGCGGCATTTAATGCCTATGTAGAACGCATCAAAAATGAAACAGCTAATGGCACCACAGAAGAAAAATAATGTCCTCCAAAGAATTGAAAACTACGGTCGCAGGGCTTTTTTCTGGAATTCAAGGCCAAAAACAACAGTTCAGTCCAATTCTGACAGCAATGTTCGTCAATATAGTATTGATTAGCCTTTGAAAACAGAAAACCAATCTCTCGTTAAAAAAATGTAAAACTTTGGAAACTTTTTTTGTTTTTAAAGTTTCCAAGCCTATTTTTGCTGCCCATTATGAGAGAAAAGATATTACATAAGGCGACAGAAATGTTCTTAAATCTTGGATTTAAGAGTGTGACAATGGACGATTTGGCCAATGAAATGGGGATTTCGAAAAAAACGATCTACTCCCATTATGAGAACAAGACCAAGCTGGTAGAAGAAAGTACCATGGCCTTGTTTTGGTTCATATCGAACGGAATAGATGAAATTATCGCCCTACAAAAAAATCCAATCGAAGAGCTTTATGAGATAAAGAAATTTGTAATGCTGCACTTAAAAGACGAAAAGTCATCACCCCAGTACCAATTGCAAAAGTACTATCCGAAAGTTCATGAAACCTTAAAAAGAAAACAGTACGAAGTAATGCAGGATTGCGTCTTTGACAATGTAAAAAGAGGGATGGCAACAGGGATTTATAGGGACAATCTAAATGTAGATTTTGTCGGAAGAATATATTTTTCTGGAGTGATGAGCATCAAGGACAATGATCTTTTCCCAAAACATATCTTCTCCACCCCTCAATTAATGGATTATTATCTGGAATATCACCTTCGGGGAATTGTAACTCCCAAGGGAAGAAAAATATTAAACTCAATCATCAATTCAAACCAAGAATAAATGCGAACAACCTTCATCAGTTTATTTGTATTATTATCATGGTTCTCACACGCTCAAGACAGTTCAAACAGCTATAGTCTTGACGAGGCCATAGTATATGCATTGGAGCACAATTACAGTGCAATCAACGCCAGTAGGGATATTGTAGATGCCCAAAAACAGAAATGGGAAACCATTGCTTCGGGACTTCCACAAATTTCTGGGGCAATTAATTATCAAAATCAGCTTAAGCAACCGGTATCCCAGATTCCAGCAGAGTTTTTTGGTGGTGAACCAGGCACTTTTCAAGAAGTTGTATTTGGTCAACCGCAATCTGCAACCGCAACCGCAACCTTGGAACAGCAAATATTTGACGGCTCATATATTGTAGGCGTGCAGGCTACCAGAGCTTTTTTGAGCTTTAGTCAGAACAACAAAGAAAAGACAGAATTAGATGTTAGAAAGTCTGTGGTTGAAGCCTATGGCAACGTACTCTTGGCACAAGAGAGCGTGTTGATCGCTGAAAACAATAAAGCCACACTTGAAAAAAATCTTTATGAAACCAAACGCATTTATGAGAATGGCCTTGGTGATGAAGAAAGTGTAGATCAATTGCAGATCACCTTATCATCCATAGAAAATCAGTTGAAGAATGCCAAGCGTTTGGAAAAGATTACACTTCAAATGTTGAACCTGACCATGGGACTTCCCATTGAATCTCCTACGGTATTGACCGAAAATCTTGATGATCTTACCCAAAAACAGATAGACCTGGGTCTTTTGGATTCCGAATTCAAAATGGAAAACAATGTGGACTACAAATTGGCACTTAATTTAAATGAGCAACGCTATTTTGAGCACAAGCTCGCCAAAAGCCGTGCCCTTCCCACTTTAAACGCCTTTGTTAACTACGGAGGAAGTTCTTTTAGTGATAGTTTCAACTTTTTAAGCAGCGGACAGGAATGGTTTGGATCTTCAGTTTTGGGTTTTAATCTTAAAGTCCCCATTTTCAGTTCTTTGGGTAGAAGCGCCAGTACACAACGCGCCAAAATAGCACTCGACAAAGCTAAAACCCAGTTAACGGAAGCTGAGGAACAAATTCGTCTTCAGTTGGAAAGTGCGAAAAGTGATTACATACTTTCTATAGAGGAATATGGAACCTCCAAAGAAAATCTAAGATTAGCCGAGCGTATCGAAAACAAGAATCAGATAAAATATTCCGAAGGATTGGCCACAAGTTTCGAGTTAAGACAAGCTCAAACGCAACTGTATTCAAGTCAACAAGAATACCTACAATCTATGGTCGCTGTAATCAATCGCAAGACCAATTTGGAAACAATACTAAATCAATAATCAAAAAAGAAAATCATATCATCATGAAAAGAATCATATATATAGTGCTCACGGCGGTAGTTTTGTCCTCTTGTGGAGGAGGGAACAACGGTTCTGTGGAAGGTGTTATCGCTGGAAACGATTTGGAGGCAATACGAGCAAAAAGGACCGAAATTTCCGAACAGCAAAAAGCCTTGGAAAAAGATTTACAATCATTGGATTCTGTGATTGCTGCTTTGGACGATAATGCCAAATTACCTTTGGTGACCACCATTGAGGCCAAAACTGAAAAATTCAACCACTATTTGGAGCTTCAAGGTGATGTAATGACAAAACAAAATGTATTGGTTTACCCAGAAATGGGAGGAACTCTTTACAGGGTTTATGTCAAGGAAGGTCAAAAAGTTGCAAAAGGACAAGTATTGGCTTCTATTGATGATGGGGGGTTGTCCAGTCAATTGGCACAATTAAAAACACAATCAGAATTGGCAAAGACCACTTTTGAGCGTCAAAAAAGGCTTTGGGAGCAAAATATTGGTTCTGAAATTCAATACTTACAGGCCAAAACCACTTACGAAGCTCAAGAGAGTGCCGTAAAACAAATGCAAAGCCAGGTGGCCAAATCAACCATAAGAGCTCCTTTCTCTGGTATCATTGATGATGTGATCAAAGATCAAGGAACAGTGGTTAGTCCTGGTCCCGGTTCTGAAGTCTTTAGAATTGTCAACCTTTCCAATATGTATATTGAAGTTGAGGTTCCTGAAAGCCACCTCCCTAATGTAACTCCTGGGAAAAGTGTCCACGTATATTTTCCGGTTCTTGGCGATAGCGTGACAACTAAGGTTAGGCAAACCGGTAATTTTATCAACCCAAGTAACCGTTCCTTTACTGCAGAAATCCCTGTTCCTAGCGAAGGTGGAAAGGTAAAACCAAACCTTACCGCCAAAGTAATGATTAACGATTATACCAATGAAAGTGCCATTCTTATTCCCCAAAGCATTGTTTCTGAAAATGCAGAGGGTGAACAGTACGTGTATTTGGTGGATGCCGATTCCATTTCCTCCGATGCAATCGCTAAAAAGGTGATTATAGAAACCGGTAAAACACAAGGAGATTATGTTGAAGTTTTATCCGGAATCAAGAATGGTGATGGTATCATTGATGAAGGCGCGCGTAGTGTGAAAGAAGGGCAAAAAGTTAGGATAAAGAATGGTGATCAAGGCCATGGAAAATAGCCAACTGGGCTATTCTGTAGTGAAAACTATCAACTAACGTCTATCAACCATAGACCAAAGACTTTTAAAGAATGAGCAAACAAAAGAAAAAAGTAGATAAAGAGTTTGGGTTGGCGTCCTGGGCCATCGACAACAAAACAACCATGTACGTTTTGATTGCGGTGATTCTTTTCCTGGGGGCATCAGCATACTTTAGTATGCCCAGGGAAAACTTCCCTGAAATCAAGGAAACCAAAATTTATATTAGTTCCATTTATCCGGGAAATACCGCTGAGGATATTGAAAAACTCATTACCGACCCTCTCGAAGACGAGTTGAAAACTGTAAGTAATGTAGTTGAAATAACCTCCACCTCCCAGGAAGATTACTCCATGATCATTGTGGAGTTCGATGAGAACATTTCCGTTGAGGCTGCCAAACAAAAGGTAAAGGACGAGGTTGATTCCCAAACTGCCGGAGAAGACTGGCCTACTTTCAATGGAGCCAAGGTTGAACCCAATGTTTTTGACCTTAGTATGTCCGAAGAAATTCCAATTCTAAATATCAATGTGTCCGGAGATTATCCTGTAGATAAACTTAAAGAGTATGGAGAATATCTGGAAGACGAAATAGAAGGGCTGCAAGAAATCAAGCAAGTGGATATTCGTGGGGCACAGGAAAAAGAAGTTGAAGTCGCCGTTGATATTTACAAAATGATGGCAGCTCAAGTAAGCTTCAACGATGTAATCAACGCGATTAATAACGAAAACATGACCACCTCTGCAGGTAATTTGATTACCAGTGGGCAACGAAGGACTATTAGAATTGTTGGTGAAATTGATAAGCCAGAAGACCTCGACAACTTTGTCGTCAAATCAGAAAATGACGACCCTGTTTATCTAAAAGATATTGCCAAGGTTTCCTTTAAAGAAGAGGACAAGACTACCTATGCAAGAGAGTTTGGACATCCTGTGGTAATGTTGGATGTTAAAAAACGAGCTGGCAAAAATATGGTCGCTGCCGCTGAGCAGATTCAGGTCATAGTGGACGATGCAATTGAGAATGTATTTCCTCAAGACCTAACCGTTACCATAGCCAACGACCAATCTTCCAAGACTATTGGACAGGTAGACGATTTGGTAAACAACATCATCTTCGGAATCATCTTGGTGGTTACCGTTTTGATGTTTTTCCTTGGATTCAAAAATGCCCTTTTCGTTGGGTTTGCAATTCCGATGTCCATGTTCATGTCACTTATGATATTGAGCACTTTGGGCTATACCATGAACACCATGATCCTGTTTGGATTGATCATGGGACTTGGAATGCTTGTGGATAACGGCATTGTAGTTGTAGAAAATGTGTATCGCCTTATAGATCAAGAAGGCATGTCCCGTTTGGAAGCCGCTAAAAAAGGAATTGGTGAAATTGCTTTTCCTATTATTATTTCAACCCTTACAACGGTTGCGGCTTTTGTACCACTTGGTCTGTGGCCTGGGGTTATGGGGCAATTTATGATTTATTTCCCCGTGACATTATCCGTTGTATTGGGATCCTCATTGTTTGTGGCCATCTTCTTTAACTCAGTTTTGGTGTCGCGATACATGACTACAGAGGACAAGGATATGCCTTTGAAACAGATTATTAGATTAACCTCTATAGTTGCAGGTATTGGGTTACTGATCATGATTTTTGGTGGAAGCTACCGCGCTTTGGGAACATTGATGGTTGTAACTGCCATTTTGCTTTGGGGATACAGGCTTTTCCTAAGAGGTTGGGCCAATGGCTTCCAGAACAAAGTGTTGCCCAGATGGGAAAAATTCTATGAAAAAATGTTGCGTAAAGCATTGGCGGGCAGAAAACCAATTTTTATTGCCATCGGTACTTTTGTATTGTTGTTCTTGGCCTTTATGGGCTTCGGTGCGTCAGTTGGAAGTCAACGTACCAAAGTGGAATTCTTTCCGGACAATACCCCAAACCAGATTATTGTCTACATCGAATATCCAGAAGGAACTGATATCAAAAAGACCAATGATATTACCAACGAAGTTGAAAAAAGAGTATATGACATCATCAACGAAGATGCTTATCTGCACGGCGATTATAACTTTCTGACAGAAAGTGCGGTTTCCCAAGTTGGTGAGGGAGCGGGTAACCCGCAAACCGATGGTGGTTCGGCCGCAGAAATGCCGCATCGTGGTAAGATTACCGCAACCATGCGCGAGTACAAGTTTAGAGAAGGGTCGGATAGTAATGAGCTATTGAAAAAAGTTCAGGAAGCATTAAAAGATGTCTATCCCGGTGTTGCCATTTCTGTTGAAAAAGATGCCGTTGGGCCACCTGCCGGATACCCAATCAATATTGAGTTGGAAGGAAATGATTATTCCGAACTGATTGCAACCGCGGAAAAAATGCGGAACTACATCAATGCAAAAAATATTCCCGGAATTGATGAACTTAAAATAGATGTGAATAAATCCAAACCTTCCATGCTTGTGGAAGTAGATCGTAAAAAAGCAGGCGAATTAGGAGTATCCACAGGTCAGGTTGGGCAGCAACTTCGGAACTCAATTTTCGGAGCAAAAGCCGGTATTTATAAAGAAGATGGGGAGGATTATGACATCTATGTCCGATTCAATGAAGAGAACCGCTATAACACCAGTGCTATCTTTAACCAAAAAATCACTTTTAAAGATCAAAATTCTGGTCAAACAAAAGAAGTACCTATTTCGGCGGTCGCAAGTCAAGTAAACACCTCTGGTTTTAGTGCGATTAAGCACAGGGACGTAAAGCGGGTGGTAACTGTTTATTCCGCTTTAGCACCAGGATTTACAGATGCGGGAGCCATTGTTACCAAAGTTCAAGCTGAAATGGAAAGCTTCACGGACCTTCCTACTGGCATCAAAATTGATTATACGGGTCAAATTGAAGAACAGAACAAGCAAATGGCCTTCTTAATGGGCGCCTTCTTTACCGGTCTAGGTTTGATTTTCTTCATCTTGATTTTCCAATTCAACTCCGTATCCAAACCGGGAATCATCATGTTGGCCATTTTCTTGAGTTTGATAGGAGTGTTTGGTGGAATTGTGGCGACGGGAAGTGCTTTTGTAATTATGATGACCATGATGGGAATCATTTCATTGGCAGGGATTGTGGTAAACAACGGCGTGGTATTGTTGGATTACACCCAATTGTTGATCGACAGAAAGAAAGTGGAATTGGAATTGGAAGACGATGAGCTGTTGGAATCCAAAGACTTTTTGGAAGCTGTGGTAAAAGGAGGTAAAGCTAGGTTGCGCCCTGTATTGTTAACGGCAATTACAACAATCCTTGGTCTTATTCCTCTAGCTACCGGTTTCAACATCAACTTCTTTACCCTGTTCAGTGAGTTCAACCCTAATATCTACTTTGGTGGTGATAACGTAATTTTCTGGGGGCCTTTGGCCTGGACGGTTATTTATGGATTGTTTGTTGCCACCTTCTTAACATTAATCGTAGTACCAATTCTATTTAGTCTTGTCTATAGAATCAAAGTTCGGATAAGAAGGAACAGAAGAAAAAAGGAAGAAAGCAAAAACGAGGTTTTAGATATGGCGGCCTAAGAAAATAGATTATTTGCAATATTAATGTCATTCTGAACTTGTTTCAGAATCTCAAGAAATTAAATGGGACCCTGAAATAAATTCAGGGTGACGAATCAAAACAAAAAAAGCCCCGACCTTTGGTCGGGGCTTTTTTATGAATTTTTTTTACGCTACCGATTTGTCGCAGCGATTTCGGATTGGTTCCATTTTTTCACATCAACAATACGATTGTCAGCATAATCGACTTCTTTCAACTGTTCACCCTCCCAAAAAAACCATTTGCCAGACTTCACACCATTGATGTATTTTCCAGAAGCTATTTTTTTTCCTTCCAAATTGTACATAAACCATTGGCCGTGCAACTTGCCTTCCAAAAAATGTCCCGTTTGGGCTATTTCACCATTTTCGTGAAAATATGTGGCTTTTACCATCTCACCTACTTTTTCCAAAGTCGGCTCTGCTTTTTGTGCGTACATACAAACCGAAAATAGCGCTGTCATTAAAAATATTACTTGCTTCATATGCTATGGTTTTTAAAATGTGGAATTATCTTAACGTTTTAAAGGTAAAAATTATTTTACATTAAAAACACATTTACATAACATTAAATTTACATTGAAAATGTAATTATCTATAAATCAAACAATTGCCAATGTTAAGTTTTTAATTCTTCCATTTTCATCGAAAAAAAAGCACCAAAAAACCCATTAACTCCACTATTGAATCAGTAATCCCCATCAGTACATCATCTCTAAAAAACCATGTGTTCCAATAACATCAACCAACAGAAAATCGATATATCTAGCAATAAATATTAACATTCCTCTTAAATTTGCCCCTTCAGCATAAATATCATGTACAGAAGCAATACTTGTGGTGCGTTAAGGGCATCGGACACCAATTCAAATGTTACCCTAAGCGGGTGGGTTCACAAGGTCAGGGACAAAGGTTTTGTGGCTTGGGTTGATCTTAGAGATCGCTATGGCATTACCCAACTGGTTTTTGATCAAGATCGCACTTCTTCTGAATTGTTGGAAAAAGCAAGAGAACTTGGCAGGGAAACGGTTATTCAGGTGAAGGGCGAGGTTATTGAGAGAGCTTCCAAAAATCTCAACATCCCCACTGGTGATATCGAAGTATTGGTTACTGAGCTACAGGTTTTAAACGAATCCAAGCTTCCTCCCTTTACCATCGAAGATGAAACGGATGGCGGTGAGGATATCCGAATGAAATATCGCTACTTGGATATTCGTCGAAATCCAGTAAGGGAAAACCTCATTTTTAGACATAAAGTGACCATGGAAGTTAGAAAATACCTTTCCGACCAAGGTTTTATAGATGTAGAGACCCCATACCTCATCAAATCAACTCCCGAAGGAGCAAGGGATTTTCTGGTTCCTAGCCGCATGAACGAAGGACAGTTTTATGCCCTCCCGCAATCCCCACAAACCTTTAAGCAATTGCTTATGGTCGGTGGAATGGATAAGTATTTTCAGATCGTAAAGTGTTTTAGGGATGAAGACCTTAGAGCGGACAGGCAACCTGAATTCACACAAATCGACTGCGAAATGGCTTTCGTGGAACAAGAAGATATTCTCAACACTTTTGAAGGTCTCACCAAACATCTTTTAAAGGAAATCAAAGGAGTTGAAGTTTCAGATTTTCCAAGAATCACCTACGAAGAAGCTATGAAACGCTTCGGTAACGACAAGCCTGATATCCGTTTTGGAATGGAGTTCGGGGAACTGAATGCGGTTGCGCAGCATAAAGATTTTAATGTTTTCAATTCGGCCGAATTAGTTGTGGGCATTGCTGTTCCAGGAGGAGCTTCGTATACCCGTAAAGAAATTGACAAACTCATTGACTGGGTCAGACGTCCTCAAATTGGAGCAAAAGGAATGGTCTATGTAAAGTGCAATGACGATGGTTCGTATAAATCCTCTGTCGATAAATTTTATGACCAAGAAGACCTGGCAAAATGGGCAGAAGTCACCCAAGCAAAAACTGGCGATTTGATTTGTGTGTTATCTGGTGACGCCAATCAGACCAGAGCACAGTTAAGTGCATTGCGAATGGAGTTGGCAGAACGATTAGGGCTCAGAAAGCCAGAGGAATTTGCCCCGCTTTGGGTAATTGACTTTCCATTGTTGGAATTGGACGAGGAAACTGGCACCTATCATGCCATGCACCATCCGTTCACCTCGCCAAAACCAGGTCAATTGGAATTATTGGATTCAAATCCCGGTGATGTGAAGGCCAACGCCTATGACTTGGTGTTGAATGGAAATGAAATTGGAGGAGGTTCCATCCGTATTCACGATAAAGAGATTCAGGCGACAATGTTCAAGCATTTAGGTTTTACCCCTGAAGAAGCAAAAGCACAGTTTGGATTTTTGATGGATGCATTCCAATATGGAGCACCTCCGCACGGAGGTATTGCCTTTGGGTTGGACAGACTTGTTGCCATTTTAGGTGGGCAAGAAACCATTCGAGATTTTATTGCCTTTCCCAAAAACAACAGCGGAAGGGATGTGATGATTGATGCTCCCGCCCATATCGATGACGAACAATTAAAGGAACTCCACCTAAGATTAGATCTTTAAGCCTTATTGAATATCCGTCTGAAAACAAAAAAATACTGTCAAACTGAGCCTGTCTAAGTTTAAGACTTTTTCATTTTTCTAGCTGTCTTCGACAAGCTCAGACCGACAATTTTAATTTTTAAGGTTTTTAGACGAAGGCTTTTACTACTTTTAAGTGAATCATTGACCACATGCCAAACAAAAAGAAAAGCTGGCTCACCCGTTTCCTAAAATGGAGGTATAAAAATATCTCTAACAGAACTTTTGTGCACATCATGAGTATAGTGGTGGGGTTTTTAGCTGGATTGGTCTCTGTAACCTTAAAAAATGTCACCTATTTTATACAATCTTCTTTAGAAAGCGGCATTGTCATTTCACAAAATCAACTGTATTTCATTCTACCCATAATTGGACTGACTTTGGTTTACCTTTATGTCAAATTTGTGCATAAAAAGCCGATTCAGCATGCCGTTTCCTCCATCATTTTTGCCTTATCCAAAAAAGGAGGGCTCCTAAAGGTCAAGAACATATATACCCCATTGATTGCTGCTCCCTTGACCGTAGGTTTTGGAGGTTCTGTTGGATTATTGGGGCCAGCCGTTAAATCAGGTTCGGCCTTGAGTTCTAATTTGAGTAGGCTTTTTCATATCGATGCAAAAACACGGTCTCTTTTAGTGGCATGTGCATCCGCAGGTGCCATTTCATCCATTTTTCAATCTCCAATTGCAGCGATAATTTTTGCTGTCGAGGTATTTACTTTGGATTTAACAATGCTTTCCATGTTGCCCCTGCTCCTGGCATCAATTTCAGGGGTTCTTACCTCCTACTTCTTTTTGGGAAATGAGGTGCTCTTCAGTTTTTCCCTATCCGAAGGATTTGAACTTAAGGACACGCTTTTTTATGTGCTTTTGGGTGTTGGAACCGCCTTCGCCTCCATCTACTTTACCAAGATGTACTTCGGCATCCTGAATTTCTTCAAAAGATTTAAAAGTCCAAAATACAAGCTTTTGGTTGGTGGTATCGCCATTGGCATTATGTTATATGCCATTCCCCCGCTATATGGAGAAGGTTTTGGTTTCATCAATAACCTATTGGATGGAAACCACCTAAAAGCATTGGGCACAACTCCTTTTGATGCTTATATTGAAAATATCTGGGTGGTCATTGCCCTTTTGTTCGGTATAACCATTTTTAAAGCCATTGCCATGACGGCCACTTTTGCTGCTGGTGGTGCCGGTGGAATCTTTATCCCAACCATGGTTATGGGAAGTGCTTTGGGCAATGTGGTGGCTAAGGTCATCAATAATATTGGGCTCGGATTTTCGGTTTCCGAAAGTAATTTTACCCTTATCGGTATGGCCGGATTAATCGCCGGGGTAATCCACGCCCCTTTGACGGCAATTTTCCTAATAGCTGAAATAACCGGGGGCTACCAACTTTTTGTTCCCTTGATGATTACCGCCTCAATTTCGTTTCTTATCACCAAAAATGCATTGGATTACACCATCTATACCAAAGAGCTTGCTAAAATTGGAGCCGTACTTACCCATAACAAAGATCAAATGGTGCTGGGCATGATGGAATTGGATGATGTTATTGAAAAAAACTTCAAGCCTGTTCACCCTGAAATGACATTGGGCCAAATGTTACATGAATCCGTTTCCAAGTCCAAACGGAACATCTTTCCAGTACTCAATGAAGAAGAAAAGTTAATGGGAATTATTATTTTGGATGACATCCGGGAATTTATGTTCGATAGAACTCTTTACGAGTCAACGTATGTCAAGAATTTGATGCATGCCCCACCGGAACATATCTTCTATAATTCGGATAATATGAAAGCTGTAATGAAAAAATTTCAAGATAGCGGTGCCTGGAACCTTCCCGTGGTCAAGGATGGAAAATATGAGGGTTTCATTTCAAAATCCAAGCTTTTGACCGCATATCGAAGGAAACTTATAAATTACACTCGATGAAAATCAAACTTAAATATGTAACTGTTGTTGCCCTGTTTCTTTCTATTGGTTTGATTATTTATGGATTCAATATTAAAGAAGAACAAACTGCCAGGGCAAACAAATTTATCGGTGCTGGTACAGCCGGTCTTTTTCTGGTGGTAATGCCCCTTTTCTTGTTTAAAGAAAGTAAGGGGAAAAATATGAAAGACTATATGCTGACCAAGGAAAACATAGAAAAAATGCAAGCTAAGGACAGAAAAAATCCTGATAATCAATGATTTTTTTCAAAGATTTCATGTTCATTTTACTTTTTGTTTTTTTAAAAAAGCTATTTTAGTGTTTTAACAATTATATTTTTTAATGACTGGAACAGTAAAATTTTTTAATGAATCCAAAGGTTATGGCTTCATTACAAACGACGAAACCGGAAAAGACATTTTCGTTCATGTAACCGCATTGAACGGCGTGTCGTTGAACGAAGGCGACAAAGTAGAATACCAAGAAGAAGAAGGAAGAAAAGGAGTGGTTGCTGCACAAGTGCAAGTGATCTAACAACAATATTTTATTTTGATTTGATTGAATCCCGGCTTAAAGGCTGGGATTTTTTGTTAGTTCAAATTCCTTCTCTGTATAAAAAAGCGTTTCAACATTTCCGAAGCCTCGTTTTCGAGAATTCCACCAACAATTTCCGTCTTGGGATGAATATTCCCTCCCATCACATTGAACCCACGCTCCAAATCCGGTGCACCATAAACAATTTTCGATACTTGGCTCCAATACAATGCCCCGGCACACATTTGGCAAGGTTCCAAGGTCACGTATAGGGTGCATCCATGAAGATATTTTCCACCTAAAAAATTGGACGCCGCTGTTATTGCTTGCATTTCGGCATGTGCGGTTACATCGTTCAATCGCTCCGTTAAATTATGTGCCCTGCCAATAATTCTATTGTTCACGGTAACAATTGCACCTACGGGAACCTCTCCTTTTTCAAAAGCCGCCTCTGCCTCTTGCAGCGCCTTTTTCATAAAATAAGTATCATCAAATGGATTCTCCACGATATTCAAACAATTTTTAAGATGGCTAAACTAAGCATAAAATAATTTTGCCGATTATAGGTACTTTTGTTTTTTGAATTCTTGGAAGAACTTTTAAAACATATCAACTACCCGTCCGACCTCAAAAAACTGCCTTTGGACAGTTTACCTCAACTTGCCCAAGAATTACGGGAATTTATTATTGACATTGTATCTGCGAAAGAAGGACACCTTGGTGCTAGCTTGGGTGTGGTAGAACTGACCATAGCCTTACATTATGTTTTTGAAACTCCAGATGATAAGCTGATTTGGGATGTCGGTCATCAGGCATACGGCCATAAAATATTAACAGGACGAAAAGGCGTTTTTGATACCAACAGACAATTGAAAGGCATTAGTGGGTTTCCCAAACGGAGTGAAAGTGAGTATGACGACTTTGGTACCGGCCATAGCTCCACGGCAATCTCTGCCATTTTGGGAATGGCCATGGCATCTAAACTGAACAGGGATACCTCCATGCAGCACATAGCCGTAGTTGGTGATGCCTCCATAGCAAGCGGAATGGCTTTTGAAGGGCTAAATCATCTTGGAGTAACAGATGTCAACGCACTTATTATATTAAATGATAATGCCATAGGAATAGACCCAAGTGTCGGAGCACTAAAAAAATATCTGACCAATGTAAAAGCAGGAACGGCTAAGGATGAAAACATATTCGAATGTCTAAATTTGGATTATACAGGCCCTCTTGATGGTCATGACATTGTCAAATTGGTTGAAGAACTACAACGCTTAAAATCAGTCAAAGGCCCTAAATTGCTTCACATAATTACCACTAAGGGAAAAGGACTAAAAAAGGCAGAAGAAAACCAGGTGGTCTATCACGCTCCGGGCAAATTTGATAAAACCACAGGTGAGCAAGTCAAAAAATCAGAAGAAATACTTCCTCCAAAATATCAAGATGTTTTTGGGCATACTTTGGTTGAATTGGCCAAGCAAAATGAAAAAATTGTTGGAATTACCCCTGCCATGCCCACTGGAAGTTCGCTAAAATTTATGATGGATGAAATTCCAAATCGAGCTTTTGACGTGGGTATTGCAGAACAACATGCGGTTACACTTTCGGCTGGAATGGCCACTCAAGGACTTGTCCCTTTTTGCAACATATATTCCACCTTTTTACAACGGGCCTATGATCAAGTGATTCATGATGTCGCCCTGCAGAACCTTCCAGTGATTTTTTGTTTGGACAGAGCGGGTCTTGTGGGTCAGGATGGTGCCACCCACCATGGTGTTTTTGATTTGGCCTACCTACGGTGCATTCCCAATCTAACGGTTTTTGCTCCCATGAATGAGATGGAACTCAGAAATATCATGTATACGGCCCAAATGGGATTGGATGGACCCATTGCCATTCGTTACCCAAGAGGAAGAGGTATCAACCTGGACTGGAAAAATGATTATCAAAAAATCGAAATGGGTACGGCTCGTTGTCTAAAAGAAGGTAGCAAGGTAGCGGTTTTGTCCCTTGGCCATATTGGAAATACCGTTTCCAAAATCATTGAACAAAATGACAATGCAGCTTCCATTGGACATTATGATATGCGTTTTGTAAAACCGCTGGACGAAAAACAACTTCATGCTATTTTTAAAAAATATGATCATGTTCTAACCTTGGAAGATGGATGTAAAATAGGTGGATTTGGTTCGGCAATATTGGAATTTGCCAATGCCGAAGGGTATTCAAAACCCGTTAAAATTTTTGGGGTTCCCGACAACTTTGTTGAACACGGAACAATTCAGGAAACACATATTATGGCTGGTATAGATTTTGATGCGGTAAATTCTTATATAAAATCAACCTTGACCCAATGCGACCACTAATTTCTTTTTTCTTCTTTTTTCTGAGTTTTGTAGTTGTTTCTTCCGCTCAAATAAATCCCTTAAGTGTGTTTGAGCAAGATCCCGACACCACCAGAAGCCAATTTCAAGTTGTCCGAATAAAAGAAGTAAAGCTAAAATACGTTCCAAGGGGAGCGAAGCTCACCGACCCCAGAACAGTTCTAAATCGGATAAAACCACTGCATAAAAAATATAGACGTTTTGTTCCTCAATCTTTCTGGACCAAAATCAACGAACTTGGACTGAACATCAATGAAGTTGCCTTTGTAAATTGGAATGCAGGTGGCGATAACTCCGTTTCCGCCTTGGCAAATCTGCGGTTTAGTCGCAACTATAAGTTTCGTTACCTCAATTGGAAAAATGAGGTACGCCTTCGTTATGGCCTCAATGCACAAGAAGGAAGGCAATTGCGAAAAACCGATGATCAAATTAGATTGTCTTCCACCATTGGTTTTAGAAAAGACACTATTACCAATTGGTACTATTCCGTAAAGGCCAATTTTAACACCCAGTTCTCCAACGGATACAAATACCCAAATAGAACAACACCAATTTCGCGATTTATGGCTCCCGGCTATTTGTTTTTGGGAGCAGGTACTTCCTACATTCCCGAAGGGAAGAAATTTAACCTATATATTTCGCCTCTTACGCAAAAAGCAACCTTTGTGCTTGATGAAGACCTATCTAACCAAGGTGTTTTTGGGGTAGATGCAGGAGAGCATCTTTTTATGGAACTTGGGTTCTTGATAACCAATTCTTGGGAAACAGAAGTCCTGAAAAATGTTTTGATGAACCATCGCATTAGCCTGTACAGCGATTATCTCGAAAGTTTTGGTAATGTTGATGTTGATTGGGAACTGAATTTCAATCTCAAGGTGAACAAGTACATCAATGCCAATATTGGCACCCATGTTATTTTTGATGACGACATTAAATTTGACGAGGTGGCCGATGCCGATGGAAACATTATAGATCCCGGAATTCCAAGAATCCAATTTAAACAACTATTGGGCGTAGGACTCAACTACGCTTTTTAAAGCTGTTTCCCCATTAATTTGTTATGGATGTGCACCGCCGCACTATCCGATAGGCTGGCTACAAAGCAACAAGTATCCAACAAGATCTTATAAATGGATGTGGATGTATTTTGATAGTTTTCGGGAAGGCTCTTTGCCAACAATCGGTCATAATTGGTGCCTTTTCCTTCTTTAATGTTAATTAATGCTGTGGTGTATAGATCAAGAATATCAGAAATGATTCGATATCCTGCCAATTCTTTGTCGATTACCTCGGCGGATTGATAAACCTTTTCAACACTCAATTTAATAATATCATCTATTTGCGCTTTGTACTTTCCACGGTCCAACAGCGCTGAATCAAAATTTCCTTTCAAAATTTCAGTTTCATTCGCAATAAAAACATCGACCGCATCTTTGATCAAAGTACTAATGGCCAAAGCTCTCAAGTAACTCAACCGATCACTGGACGTGGTCATGGCATTATACTTCTTCGTATTGATTTTATCCTTTACCAGGTTGATTAGATATTCCAATGCATATTCCTCCGGAATAAGTCCCAGATTAATCCCATCTTCAAAATCAATTATGGTATAGCAGATATCATCCGCAGCTTCGACCAGATAGGTTAATGGATGGCGAAAAAATCCTGTTCCCGGGTTGCTGGGATTGGGAATAAGTTCAAGTTCCTTTGCCACATCCATGAAAAAATCCATTTCAGATTGAAAAAACCCAAACTTTTTGTCCGCAATATGTTTTGAAGGTTTTTTGGGCAATGATGCTTTGGGATATTTCATAAAGGTTCCCAAAGTGGCATAACTCAACCGAAGCCCTCCGGGAACCCCTTCCCTAGATTCTGTTAGTAACTTAAACCCATTGGCATTTCCTTCAAAATCTACCAAATCCTGAAATTCAACATCAGAAAGGAGCGCCTTATATTTTTTGCCGTTGCCCTGTTCAAAATAATTGCCAATAGCCTTTTCACCACTATGCCCAAAAGGAGGGTTTCCAATATCGTGAGCTAGCGCCGCGGCGGCAACGATGGCACCAAAATCGTTGAATCTGTATCCATGTACTTCTTTTAAAGAAGGATATTTTTTTAAAATTTGTTGTCCCGCAATGCGCCCAAGACTTCTTCCCACAACAGATACCTCTAAGCTATGGGTCAACCGGGTATGCACAAAATCTTTTTTGGATCCCACGCTAATGGGAAGCGGAATTACCTGTGTTTTATCTTGAAGACTTCTAAAGGCAGAAGAGAAAATAATTCGGTCATAGTCCACCTCAAAACCCAAACGGGTTTCTTCTTGCTCTGTCCTCAGCCTTTTGTTGGTATCACCATGGCGTTTTAGCAATAAAAGGGTTTCCCAATTCATTCAAAAAAATATTAAAGCGCAAGATACATTTTATGTTGGCATTACAACGAGGGTAAAATATTTGGGCCTATTCAAATTTCAGAAACCACCCCGAAAGTTTAAACATAAGTTAATCTTTAGGTTACACTAAATTGGTTTTCCTATTGGATTTTTGTTCCTGTCTTATTGACAAAGGATTTCTTAATATATTAGTTTTTGTCAGCTAGATTTTGAAATCTAAATATATGGCCATCTTCTTTAGGTGGCCATATTAAATATAACATAAAGCAAACATTAAATTAACATTGGTATTAGTTCTTTGCACCCGACAAAAACTAGTATTGATGAAATTTAAATTTTTGGCCTTTGGCCTTGCTGCGCTTTTCAGCATTTCTATCCACTCACAAAAAGTTGAAGCCCCTAAGTTTGGGAAAGGACTCTTTAATATTGTAGGCAAAGACAGTACCTGGACCATGAAATTTGCCATGAGGATGCAATTATTGGGTATTGCAACATGGGATGAAGGCGCTAGCGATGGACTAGTAAACCCTGAACAAAACTTTTTGGTAAGAAGGGCGAGATTGAAATTTGATGGTTTTGCATATTCACCGAAACTTAAATATAAATTTGAGTTGGGATTGTCTAACCGTGATATTGGAGGAACAAGTGAGTTTACAAACAATGCTCCTAGGTATATTTTGGATGCCGTGATCATGTGGAATTTCCATGAGAATTTTGAACTTTGGGTAGGACAAACCAAACTCCCTGGCAATATTGAGCGAGTTATTTCTTCAGGAAACCTTCAGCAGGTGGATCGTTCTTTATTGAATAGCAGATTCAATATTGACCGAGATATGGGGATTCAGCTGAGACACCATTTTAATCTAACCGATAAATTTTTGGTGCGGGAAAAACTGGCCATATCCCAGGGTGAGGGTAGAAATATTACCTCGGGAAACCTTGGCGGACATCAATACACCGCACGAATTGAATTACTTCCTTTTGGAAAGTTTATAAGTAAAGGTGATTATAGCGGAGCAGATCTCAAACGCGAAGAAACGCCTAAATTAATGCTCGCCGCTACCTACGATACCAACCAAAATGCAGTAAAAACAAGAAGCAACCTGGGGTCGTACATGACAAACGATGTTGGTTTTTACGAAACCACAATCAACACCACTTTTGTAGATGCCATGTTTAAGTATCAAGGTTTTTCACTAATGGGTGAATATGCGCATAGAGACGCCCACAATCCTGTTGCTACAAATTCAGATGGATCACCAACAGGAGATATTGTTCTTGTTGGAAATGGGTTAAACCTACAATCCGGTTATCTTTTCAAAAACAATTGGGAAGTTTCTGGTAGATATACTGATATTAACTTTGATGACATTACTGGAAGTAGTGATCGCAATCAATATACAGTTGGCCTTTCAAAATATATTGTAGGGCACAAATTGAAGGTGCAAACAGATTTAAGCTATCTTACTTTTGATAGCGGTACAGACGAATTGATGTACCGATTACAGGTCGATGTTCATTTCTAAATAAAAACATAACTTTTACATAACATTGAGCATCAGTAAACTATAGACATTTGACAATTATTTTTTAGAAACAATTATGGACAATATTTACTTTTTAATGATCATTGCCCTTGCCGTTTTGGCAATTGCAGATTTGGTGGTCGGGGTCAGTAATGATGCTGTTAACTTTTTGAACTCGGCAATTGGTTCAAAAGCGATTTCTTTTAAAACCATTATGATCATTGCCAGTGCTGGGATAGCATGTGGCGCCATTTTCTCCAGCGGACTTATGGAAGTGGCCCGAAAGGGTATATTTAACCCAGGCGAATTCTATTTTCAAGAGATTATGTTCATTTTTATGGCCGTGATGATCACGGACATCTTGCTCTTGGACTTTTTTAATACCCTTGGGATGCCAACCTCAACCACAGTTTCCATTGTTTTTGAATTGTTGGGTGCCGCGGTTGCAATGTCACTTTTAAAAATTGGAGCTGCAAATGGCAATTTTTCTGATGTGGTGAACTATATTAACACCTCTAAGGCCATTCAGATTATTTCAGGTATTTTGCTATCGGTGGTGGTAGCATTTACCATTGGAGCTATAGTGCAATGGATCTCCAGGTTACTGTTGTCCTATAATTTTGAGAAAAAGGCCAAATGGGTAGGCGCATTGTTCGGTGGTGTGGCCTTGTCCTCTATGGTATACTTTATTTTGATGAAGGGTATCAAAGGGACTCCGTATGCAGGAGAAACCTTCGAGATTCTTGGTGGGATGAAAATCAAAGATTTTCTAGAGCAGGAAGTAGCTTCCATTGTTATCGTGAACTTTATAGTTTGGTCCATACTGTCCTACGTATTCATCCATGTGGCCAAAATCAATATTTACAAAGTAATTATTGGCGTGGGAACCTTTGCTTTGGCGTTGGCTTTCGCCGGAAATGACCTGGTAAACTTTATTGGTGTGCCCATTGCGGCATGGCAAAGTTATGAAGCCTGGGTTGCCTCAGGTATTCCAGCTACAGAATTTAGCATGGATGTATTGGCCAAGAAAGTCCCAACTCCGACAGCGCTTCTATTTATTGCAGGAATTGTTATGGTGGTCACTTTATGGCTTTCCAAAAAGGCAAGGTATGTTGCCGATACCGAAATCAATCTTTCAAGGGAAGGTGAAGCTAAAGAAAGATTCCAGCCCAACTTTATCTCAAGAGGTCTGGTTAGGATGTCTTCCAATATTTCAGCATACACCAACAGTTTGCTTCCAAAAAAATTAAAAGCAAACATGGACAAAAGATTCGAAAAACCTGTAATCGCATTGTCGCAAGATAAAGTGCACAAGCTACCTGCATTTGATATGGTACGGGCGGCAGTGAACCTAATGGTTGCCGGCATCCTTATTTCCATAGCAACATCGTACAAATTGCCTTTGTCCACAACATATGTAACCTTTATGGTGGCGATGGGAACCTCATTGGCCGATAGGGCATGGGGGGCAGAAAGTGCCGTATACAGGGTTGCCGGTGTACTTAATGTTATCGGGGGTTGGTTTGGCACAGCTATTATTGCATTCGTTTCGGCAGGGACCATTTTAACCCTGATCAATTTTGGACAAGGAGCTGCAATTGCAATTCTGTTGTTCGCTGCGATACTACTATTGATCAGAAATTATACGGCCTATAACAAAAAAGCCAAGGAGCAAAAAGCTGAAGATAGCCTTAGCAGAGCTGAAAGCAGTTCCGTTCAAGGGGTTATTGAAGAGAGTGCCAACAATATTGCCAATGTTCTTAAAAGAACCAATAAAATCTATACCAATTCCATAAACGGATTGGCAAAACAAGATTTGGAGCTTTTGAAAAAGAACAAAAAGCAAGGCACAAAATTATCGGATGAAATTGAAGATCTTAGAAATCATCTGTTTTTCTTTATCAAAAACCTTGACGAATCCAATGTTGGGGCAAGCAATTTCTACATCAACACCTTGGCACACCTTACCGACATTGCCCAGTCTCTCGAGTATATTGGCAAGGTTAGTCACAAACATGTGAACAACAATCACAAGAAATTAAAGTACAACCAAATCAAAGAGTTAAAAGAGCTTGATTTGGCTTTGGAAAAACTAATTGCCGATACCCAACAAATTTTTGAGAACAGGTCTTTTGATGAGATCGGAAATACGTTGGAAAGCAAAAAGGAATTGTTCCAATTAATGTCGGATAAAATTGAGCGTCAAGTAGCCAGAACACGTACTGAAGAGTCCAGCCCAAAGAACACCACGCTTTATTTTTCAATTCTTACGGAAAGTAAAGATTTAGTTGAGGTTATTTTTGAACTGTTGGAGCTTTACTATGTGGAGCACGACAGCTCGGTGGAACCTGCAAGGATTGATCCTGTGGATCCCGCTTAATTACATAAACTACCTTTCCGAAATTGTATCGGAAAAAGCGAAATTCCGGTTTTGAATTTATTCAAGGCCGGAATTTTTATTTTTATACTTTTAACCTATGCGACAAATCATTCTTACCCTTATCCTAATTGTCTCCAATATTACATTGGCCCAGACTTTGACCTCCAATGAATTGTTGAACAGGGCAATAGCTTTTCATGATTCCAATAATCAATGGAAATCTTTTAATGGGGACTTTCAAATTGTAATGCAGACCCCAAAATCTTCGGACAGGTTAAGTCTTATCAATCTCAACCTTCCCAAACAACAATTCACGCTGAAAGTTAAAAAAGATGAGGTAACTTATTCCTATTCCTTTGAGGGGAAAAAATGCGAAACCCGTTTGAATGGTTCAACTGAAATTAACAAGGAGAGTAGAGAAAAGTATAGGTTGGACTGTGACCGTGGTAAAATAATGAAGAATTATTACACTTATCTGTATGGCCTCCCGATGAAGCTCAAAGATCCTGGCACGATCTTAGGCGACAAAGTGTTGACCAAGACTTTTAAAGGAAAAGAATATTTGGTCTTAAAAGTAAATTACAAAGAAGGTGTAGGCGATGATGTTTGGTACTTCTATTTTGACCCGAAGACATATGCCATGGAAGTGTATCAGTTCTATCATGATGAATCCAAAAATGATGGCGAATTTATCTTGCTCAATGGACTAGAAGATATCCAAGGGATTCAGATGCCAAAAACCCGAGCTTGGTATTACAATAAAGACAACAAATATTTAGGAACCGACATCTTGTCGAAAAACTAATCCTGTGAGAACAAGAATTTTTATTTTTTTATTCGTCAGCTTATTTCAGACATTGTGTTTGGGTCAAGAAATTGAAAAATCATGGATGATGGGACCCTTTCAAAGAGCCCATAATGCACAGCCCATAATCCAAAAAGACAGTACTACCACCTTTGTAGATCCCATCAAAAACCAAAAAGTTTTCTGGGAATCTATGGCCACGTTCAATCCCGCAGCCATAATTAAGGACAATCAGATTCATGTTTTGTATAGAGCGGAAGAAAAGTTGGGAGAAAAAGAAATTGGAGGCCATGCCTCAAGAATAGGTTTGGCGGTTTCAAATGATGGAATATCCTATACCCGAAATTCTTCTCCCGTATTTTATCCAGCCAATGATAATCAAAAGGAAAATGAATGGCCTGGGGGAGTGGAAGACCCGCGAATTGTGGAAACCGAAGAGGGACTCTATATACTTACCTATACCCAATGGAACAGGCAAGTGCCCAGATTGGCCGTGGCCACGTCAAAAGACCTGGTTCATTGGGAAAAGTACGGCCCCGTTTTCCAAAACCACAAAAAAGGCAAATACAACAATCTTGAAACAAAGTCAGGGGCCATTGTAACAAAACTTATTGATGGGAAATTGGTTGCAGCCAAAATCCATGGTAAATACTGGATGTACTACGGCGTTCCCCATGTTTGGTTGGCTAGTTCCGAAAATCTCATTGATTGGACGCCTCTTGAAACCTACGAAGGCACCCTTGCACCCGTTTTAAGTCCAAGGCCAGGTTATTTCGATTCATGGTTGGTCGAAGCTGGCCCACCTCCTGTTCTTACAGAAAACGGAATAGTTGTGCTTTACAATGCCGGAAACTCCCAAAACATTGGCATACAAGAACTGGGAAACAGGGTCTATACGGGTGGACAAGCTCTTTTTGACTCCAAAGAGCCCTGGAAATTGCTGGACCGCTGTGAAACTCCATTTATTAAGCCGGAGTTGCCTTTTGAAAAATCGGGCCAATATGCAGATGGTACTACTTTTTTGGAAGGCTTGGTGCTATTCAACGGGATTTGGCACCTATATTACGGAACTGCAGACAGCATGGTTGGTGTTGTGACTGCAAAAAGATAATCGACTATCTATAAAAATTCATCTCGTCCATATACTTCCACACATTTTCAGGAAGCAACGGCCTAATGTTTTTGCCTGCCTTGTGTTGTTTACGAATAAAGGTTGATGAAATTTCCATTATAGGTGCATCGACTTTAGTGATTTTTGGATGTCCTTCAAATTGATGTTCAACCTTTCCATTAGAAATTCTAGGATACACATGGATGGAATGGTTCTCCAAAATGGCTTCATAATTCTTCCATTTATGGAAGCTTTTAAGGTTGTCCTCACCCATAATCAATGAAAACTGATATTCGGAACCATATTGCTCATCCAAATGCGCCAAAGTGTTTATGGTATAATTGGGTTGAGGCAGATTAAATTCAATTTTACTTGGTTTTAGTTTTGGGTATTCTTGCAGGGCTTCAAAAACCATTTGATACCTGTGGTGATCATCCAGCAAAGATTGTTTGGTTTTAAAAGGGCTTTGTGGTGTTATTATAAACCAAACCTCATCAAGCTCTGAAAACTCCACCATATGGTTGGCTATGGCCAAATGGCCAATGTGAATAGGGTTAAACGTCCCAAAGTAGAGCCCTACACTTTTCATTTGCTATTCTTCTTCAGAATTTGGAACTGTTGCTCCCACAAAATCCGCTACCAATTGATGGGATTCTTTTAGCGCAACATCCAAATCATAGTTCTTGATGATCTTGTCAAATTGAGGTGCCGTAGCCAATTCAACTGACGCTTTGGCAACTCTCATATTGATTTTGTCATCGCTTTCGGTGCTTCTCTTTTTGAGTCTGATTTTCAGCTCATCAACACTCGGAGGTTTAACAAATACAGCCAAGGTTTCCTCTGGAAATTTCTTTTTGATACGCAGGCCACCGACCACATCGATATCAAAAATTACATTCTTCCCCTCTGCCCATAGTCGTTCCACTTCACTGTTCAAGGTTCCATAAAAATTATCACGGTACACCTCTTCCCATTCCAAAAAATCACCGTTTTTGATATGGTTCTTGAATTCGGAAATGGACATGAAATAATAATTTTTACCTTCCTTTTCCCTCCCTCGTCTAGGTCGAGAAGTTGCTGAAACCGAAAAGGCCAGATTGAGTTCAGGCTGCTCTAAAAGATACTTTACAATAGTAGTTTTACCACTTCCCGAAGGTGCTGAAAAAATAATGAGCTTTCCTCCTTTCTTCATAGCACATTCAACATTTGCTCCTTGATTTTTTCCAACTCATCCTTCATTTGCACCACCAATTGCTGCATGGGGGCATAATTCGCCTTGGAGCCTATGGTATTGATCTCCCTTCCAATTTCTTGGGCAATAAACCCAAGCTTTTTTCCATTGGAATCATTTGATTTCAACGTACTCTCAAAGTAATCCAAGTGGTTGGCCAAACGCACTTTTTCTTCAGTGATATCATATTTCTCCAGATAGTAGATCAGTTCCTGTTCAAACCGATTTTCATCCAGTTCTACTTTTAAATCAGTCACGGCTTTTTCAAGACGTTCACGAATGGTATCCAAGCGCCCTGGATCCATGTTCTTTACTTCTACAAGCAATTCGTTCAACTTTTTAAGTCGGCCCAAGAAATCCATTTCCAACACCTTCCCTTCCTCATTTCTAAAGTTGGTGATTTCGGAAAGGGCTTTTTTCATTGCAGTTTTTATGGCCCCATATTCGGTTTCATCTATATTCCCCTTTTCAGTTTTCATGGTATCGGGCATTCTAAGGGCCAATTCCAATAATTTTAGGTCATCACCCTCAGTTATATTTGCCAACTGCTGCATATATTTTTTGACCACACCTTGATTTACTTCAGCTGTAGTTTCCTCTCCGGTTATCTCAACATATAATCCAAAATCAACCTTGCCCCTAACCAGAACATCAGCAATCATTTTACGTAATTCCAGTTCCTTTTCCCTATAGAATTGTGGGATTCTGGCATTGATATCCAGATTTTTGCTATTAAGGGATTTAAGTTCGATGGTTATTTTTTTTGATGGAAGCTGTACAACATGCTTTCCAAAACCGGTCATGGATTGAATCATATGGGATGATTAAATTTTGGCAAAGGTAACTAAAATTGGGCTTCGCCTTGGGTTTGAAGCAACGGTAAAATCCCAGGAATATAATCTTTAATCCAGCTCTCTTACCCAAATATTTCGGAAACTTACCCTGCTATTGTCGTTGTGGTCCTGCAACATCAAAGGGGCTTTTCCGTGCGCTTCGTAGGTTGGCCATCCAATGTATTCAATGGTGCCCTCAATTTCAAAATGATCCTGAATCAAAACACCATTATGCAACAATGTAACGGTAGCTGGTTTTACGATATTTCCACCTCTACTAAACTGGGGTGCATGAAAGATAATGTCATATGAATTCCATTCTCCAGTAGGGGATGAAGCCATGGCCAAAGGCACACCTTGTTTGTACAAAGCGCCAACCTGCCCATTCACGTAGGTGTCATTCTCATTGTTGTCCAAAACTTGAAGCTCATACCTTTTTTGCATAAAAACTCCACTATTGGCCCTATTCTGACCGGAACGTTGGACTTCTTTGGGGGATTTCCATTCCAGGTGTAATTGTATGCTTCCGAAGTTTTGTTTGGTCTGAATGTTTCCCGTCTTGTCCTTTACCGTCATACTGCCATCCTTGTTCAAATGCCATTTGACTTTGGTGCTATCCACAGCGCTGATCCAATGATCAAAATTTTTTCCATCAAACAAAACTATGGCATCACTGGGCGGTGCCCCATTTAGACCAGGAGTTACTCGAGGGGGTACGGGTTCATAAATTTCAGTAGCTTCGGGATTGGTTGGTTCTTTTTCTTGACTATAGGTAATAGCTGTAACACTAAACAATGCTAGAAATAGTTTTTTAGTCATCTACAGTTCTTTGATTTTAATATTTCTATAAGCTACAATATCGCTATGGTCTTGTAAGCCAATTTTTCCTGTTTTATATGCCCCAAAACCTTCCCAATCGGCAAACTTGGATTTAGACACCATATTGTCCCATTCATCGCCATGTACAGGAAACTCAACAACTTTAATTCCATTCAATAGTACCTGTCCGTGATTTGCTTCATGATTTATGGTCAATTCAACGGTATTCCATTCGCCAGCCGGTTTAACTGCCTTTTCCGAAGGGGCGACCATGTCATACAGGGCTCCTGCCTGATGGGTGGTGCCATTTTTGGCATCAGGATGATTTTCATCGTCCAAAACTTGAATTTCAGGGCCTGTCAAATAGGGTTGCCCGTATTGTTCCCCTTCAAAAACACCCCAAAAAATTCCACTGTTACCTCCTTCTGATATTTTCCACTCTAAGGAAAGTACGAAATTGGTGAACTCTTTATCTGTGACAATGTTATAACTTTCTCCTTTTTGCCTGTCTTTGGGCGGATAAAACACCATGGTTCCGTCTTCCAATTTCCAAGGCTCATCTATTTCGCCTTCATTGTACAAATGCCATCCGTTGAAGGATGTCCCATCAAATAAAGTTTCCCAATCGTCTTCCTTTTGATTGGTTTGCACTTCAACTTCCTTATCAATTGCTTCTTTAGGCTCCTCTTTAGGTTTGTCTTTGCAAGCAAAGACTACCATTAATGCCGTGAATACAACTAGTTTTTTCATCTGTTTAAAATTTTATAGTTTTTAGAATGGAGAAACTAAAAATTTCTGCACATTCAGTAATTCGCATAAAAAATTTAATCATATCCGTAAGTAAGATAATGATGAAATTTGTTTACGCTCATTTCATAGTCCCAGTATTTTTTTGAGTTTTTCAGTATCTGTTTCCGCACCAGCAAAATCATCAAAGGTTTTGGTGGTGGCTTCTATAATATGATCTTGAATAAATTTAGCGCCTTCCCTTGCTCCTTGTTCCGGGCTTTTTATACAACATTCCCATTCCATAACCGCCCAAACATCACATCCATACTGGGTTAATTTGGAGAAAATGGTCTTAAAATCTATTTGTCCATCACCTAAAGAACGGTAACGGCCAGCTCGATCTCCCCAATCGTTATATCCTCCAAACGCCCCTTTTTTACCTGTTGGATTAAATTCAGAATCTTTTACATGAAAGGATTTGATAAACTCATGGTAGTGATCAATATATGTGATATAATCAAGCTGTTGCAACACAAAATGGCTGGGGTCATATAAAATATTTACTCTTTTGTGATTACCGGTTGCTTCCAAAAACCGTTCAAAAGTATCGCCATCATGTAAATCCTCGCCAGGGTGGATTTCATAACAGACATCAACCCCTTCTTTGTCGAAATGATCCAAAATGGGCATCCATCTTTTGGCCAGTTCCTCAAATCCCATTTCAACCAGCCCAGGAGGTCTTTGCGGCCACGGATGTGCAGTGTGCCAAAGCAACGACCCAGAAAATGTTGCATGGGCAGCTATTCCCAATCTTCGGCTGGCAGTTGCTGCCTTTTTTACGGTTTCAATAGCCCATTCTGTTCTGGCCTTTGGATTGTTTTTTACGATATCCGGCGCAAAATTGTCAAACATGATATCATAAGCTGGGTGCACGGCCACCAACTGCCCTTGTAAATGTGTTGAAAGCTCTGTTATCTCCAACCCGTACGAATTGATTTTTCCTTTTAGCTCATCGCAGTAATCCTGACTTTCTGCGGCTTTATCCAAATCAATCAGAAAGGATTCCCATGTCGGGATTTGGATTCCTTTATAGCCCAGTTCTGATGCCCATTTGCACATTCCATCCAACGAATTGAAGGGGGCGTGGCTGTCCACAAATTGGGCAAGAAATACTGCTGGCCCTTTAATTGTCTTCATTTAAATCAACTTTTAAGAATTGACAAAACCTTAAGGTTTTAGGATTTATCACCTATATTTAAGAAAAATATTATGATGTTTTCATTTTCCCCACGGGAAGACATAAATATAGCGATTCGCCAACAATTAAAACAGCACAATAATGAATGAAAATGTTGTTTATGATGCTATTGTTGTCGGGACTGGGATAACTGGTGGTTGGGCGGCCAAGGAATTGTGTGAAAATGGATTGAAAACCTTGGTCTTGGAACGTGGTCCAATGGTTAAACATGTGGAGGGCTACAAAACCATGAACGATGATCCCTGGGACTACCCCTTAAAAGGTGAGTTATCGCGGGGTGACAAAGAAAAATATCAAAAACAGCTGCGCGTAGGTTGGGCACCACGGGAAGACGTCAAGCATTTTTTCGTGAATGATTTGGAGCATCCCTACCAAGAAACCAAACGTTTTGATTGGATAAGAGGTTATCAAGTAGGTGGAAGATCTCTTACTTGGGGCAGGCAAAGCTACCGATGGAGCGATATTGATTTTGAAGCAAATAAAAAAGAAGGTATTGCAGTTGATTGGCCTGTTCGGTATAAAGACATAGCTCCATGGTATGATAAAGTTGAATCCTATATTGGAGTGAGTGGTGAAAAATTGGGATTGAGACAATTGCCTGACGGACAGTTTTTACCGCCAATGGATTTGAATTGCGTGGAAAAAGAGTTCCAATCGGCTTTGGGAACCAATTTCGAGGATGGAAGGCTTTTAACCATAGGTAGGGCGGCGCATATAACCAAAAACACTACGGATTTTGAGGGTCGTGGCCCTTGCCAATATAGAAATAGATGCTGGAGGGGGTGTCCTTTTGGTGGTTATTTTAGTAGCAATTCCTCTACACTCCCAGCTGCAGAACGTACAGGTAATCTGACACTTCGCCCCAACTCCATTGTTTACGAAGTGATCTATGACGATTCACAAAAAAAGGCAACTGGGGTAAAAGTCATTGATGCCGAAACCCATGAAAAAATAGAGTTTAAATCCAAAGTTGTGTTCTTATGTGCTTCAGCGATGGCTTCGGTTGGAATTTTACTACAGTCCAAATCGAAAGCATTTCCAAATGGAATGGGCAACAACTATGATGAAGTGGGCCGTAATATTATGGACCATCATTACCAATTAGGGGCTTCAGCCAAAGTGGATGGGCATCTGGATAAATATTATAAAGGTAGAAGACCAAATGGATTTTATATTCCGCGTTTTGTAAATCTGGATGAAAAGACCAAACGCACCGGATTTTTACGTGGATTTGGCTATCAAGGTGGAGCGGGAAGATCCAATTGGTCAGAAATGGTCGCCGAATTGGGTTATGGAAAAGCTTTGAAAGAGGCTATTCTAAAACCCGGTGGCTGGGAAATTGGAATGACCGGTTTTGGTGAGATGTTGCCATATCATGATAATCGTGTTACCTTGAGCAGGGATAAAAAGGACCGATGGGGGCTGCCACAGTTGGATTTTGACGTCGCCTTCAAGGAAAATGAACATAAAATGCGTGAAACTATAAAACAAGAGGCCGTTGCCATGCTAAAAGCTGCCGGTTTTAGAGATGTAAATGCCTACGACCGGGAAACCGGACCTGGATTGGGGATTCATGAAATGGGAGGTGCAAGAATGGGCAACAACCCAAAAACCTCCGTTCTCAACAGGCATAATCAAGTACACGGTGTACCCAATGTCTATGTTACCGATGGGGCCTTTATGACATCGGCAAGTTGTGTTAATCCGTCATTGACATATATGGCTTTTACGGCCAGAGCTGCCAACCACGCCGCTAAACAATTTAAACAACATAAATTTTCTTAAACACCTACTATGGAAAATGCTTCTGCTCGAAATTTATGGGGCGATTTTTTGGATGCCCATCTGGAATTCGCTTCCGAAGACGCACCCAAAGTGATTCACTTTTGCGATAATGAAAAAGATGCGAACGATTGTGTCAATTTGGTATGTAAAGATGTGAAACGTGCCACCTCGCACTCATTGTTAGGACTTCAAAACCGAAAAGAACCAATGCCTAGAATTGGGGATTTTGCCGTGGTCACGGATTGGTCTGGTAAGGCCAAATGTGTTATCCGAACAACTTCTGTTAAACTGGTTCCTTACTTCGCAGTTAATTCGGAACATGCCCGTCTTGAAGGTGAGGGAGACAAAAGTTTGGAACATTGGCAAAAGACCCATTGGGATTATTATACCAGAGAGCTTTCAGAATTCAATAGAATCCCTCGTGAAAGCATGATTGTGGTCTTTGAGGAGTTTGAAAAGGTTTTCCAACGATGACAGATTTGGGTATAGATACTCACCTATGCTGTGCATTATTCTGAAAAAATCGAAAACAAATGAAAATTGAGAAATATAACCAACGTCTCCTTGCCGTTTTAGGAACAGTTGCAGTGATTTTTTTAATAATTGCCTTGATAGCATTTATTTCAATAACCATAATAGAGCATTTGAGATATAATGATGACATTGAAACCGGAATTTTATCTGATGAAAGAATTGAAGAATTACAAAAAGAAAATAAACGCGAACAAGTCATTTCATACGACAATCCAAGGTTGATTGACACTCTAAATTCTGTATATGTAATTCCTGTTTCCCATAAAACTTTGAATGAACCGGAAGACATTGGCAAAACTCTAAATGCTTTTTCTTCTTCAGACGATTATGAAAAAAGTGATTCTCGATATTCTTCTTATCACTATGGAGCTTTCAACAATTTAATTGTTTACGATGCAAAAAAGAGAACAAACCGAAGTTTATTTGATAAAAGAGTAAACTTCAATCAGATAACAGCAGAATACTTTGATGATGATATCTTTCTTTTAATGAAAGTGTCAGAAAAAGACACGCATAAAGATGGGGTAATTAATCTATTAGACTTTAAAAGGCTGTATATCTATTCGTTTAAGAAAAAGGAAATAAAAACCATCGGAATTGATGGTATGGACATAGCAAGCTATAAGTTTATTAATAATGGAAAAGATTTGACCATACGATTTGGTGTTGACAAAAATGATGATGGAAAATACGAAGAACACAATGAGCCAACACTAATAAAAAGGTATGATTTTGAGAATGGTAAATTAAATGAGATTGTAGACGAAAAGCTCAACTCTGAATTACAGAAAATACTTGAAGGAACTAAAAAATAACAAATGCACAAGAGTGATGCTATAAGCAACCACCTGTTCTCGACTACATTATTTGACCTAATATTTTAGGTGATAGTCAATCCAACTCCACCCAAACATTCCCATTTTTGTGGGAAGCGACCGTACTTTCAATAAAGTTCATTCCCCTTACTCCATCTTGCATGGTTGGGAACTCTCCATCGTTATATTGTTCTCCACGAATGGCCCTGGCAGCTCCTAAATAAATATTGGCCATGGAATCAAAAATACCTTCTGGATGTCCGGCCGGTATCTTGGAAGCCTTTAATGAAAGTTCAGAATTGTATGCATGCCCTGGTTTGTACACCTGTAACGGTTCCGTATCACTCAATTTATACAGGAAATTTGGTTTTTCCTGCTCCCATCTAAAAGCTCCTTTCTCACCATAAATAGCAATAGCCAGTCCGTTTTCTTCCCCTGTTGCAACCTGACTTGCCCGAACAACACCTTTTACATGTTTATCCATTCGAATCAGAACTGTTCCGTCGACATCCATGAGGTTGTCATCATAGAGATAATTGAAATCGCATAGCACTGATTTGATCTTTAAGCCTGTCGTATACTCTATTAAATTGGATGCATGAACACCTATATCACCCATACATGAGCTAATTCCAGCTTTTTTTGGATCTAATCGCCAGACTGTTGAGCGCTTTTCTTTATCGTGAATAACTGCATTGATCCACCCTTGATAATATCTGGCGTCCACCTTGTGTATTTTTCCCAAAGCTCCGGCCTTGATCATCTCGCGCATTTGACGTACCATGGGGTACCCCGTATAAGTATGGGTAAGGGCAAACACCTTTCCCGACTCTTTATGCACCTGTTGAAGGGTTTTGGCTTCTTCGTAGTTCATGGTCATCGGCTTTTCACAAATGACATGAAATCCATTCTCCAATAGTTTTTTGGCCATGGGAAAATGCAAAAAGTTAGGAGTCAATACGGAACATACCTGAATACGTTCATCTTCTGGAAGTTTTAACTCTTCCGCTACCAAGGTGTCAAAGTCTTTATAAATACGATTAGTGGGGATGTCAATTTCCTTGGCAAATTCCAAACTCTGCTCATGATCGGGATTAAATACCGCTCCAACAATTTCATAATTATCATTGATAAATGAGGCCACCCTGTGTAAAACCCCAATGAGCGAATCTCCTCCACCTCCTAAAATTCCAAGTCTTATTTTCTTTGGCATGCGTTTTCTTTTTTTAAGCTTCTTGTGTATTTGATTTCCGTTTTTTCATGAATATGTACAACCCTATGAATGCCACAATTAAAATTGCGGGCAAAATCGACATTGTTCGTAATGCCTCTATTGCACTGGCATCATCCATCAACCTCCCCATAATGGGCAATACTATAGACACCGACAACATTCCTGCACCTCCCATAATGGAAAGTCCCAAAGCTCCAGTTTCTGGTAAATATTCAGCAACAAACCCGAGCATTGTTGGCCAGAAAAAAGTAACTCCCACAGCAAATACAGCTGCTGCCGCAAATGTCATTGTTCCACTTGTTATGGTCAATAACCATAGTCCAATAAAGGTGAATATGGCAGAAAACAATAACATCCCGGCTGGCTGCAATTTATGTATCACTTGACCGGCAAAAGCCCTTCCTGTGGCCATAATACCATTGATAAATACCAAGACCAATAACGGTACGGTACCAGATTCTTTTAACAATGATTCGATGCGTTGTGTGGTACCCAATTCTGATGCAGCGGTCAAGAGCATGCAAAAGACCATAAAAATGAACAAGGGCTTTCCTAGGCTGGCAATCATCTTTTTATTACTTACTCCCAATTGAACACGTTCTGTAACCGGGAATTTTTGTCCGAAAAACATAAATCCATAGATTACCAATGGGATAAATAATACCCCAACCATTATTTGCCATCCTAAGCCCATAACATCCATAATTAGCCATCCCAAAACTCCACCAATTGCAATTCCTCCTGGAAACCAAACGTGAAACCTGTTCAACATCTTGGTTTTGTTTTCGGTATACATCGATGCAATCATAGGATTAAGGGCAGCCTCGACCATCCCATTACCAATTCCGACAAACAGTGTGGCTATAAACAATGATGTTTGGTCTTTGGCCAAAATTGTCCATACAATTCCAATGGCATGGGTAATAAAGGCAATCCAAGTAATTTTTTTAATCCCGAGCGAATCAACCAAGGGGCCCCCGATTATCATCGCCAGCGTAAAGCCCCAAAAGGCGGGGGTAAAAGCCCATCCTATTTGCTCCAACGTTAACCCAACTCCTTCTGGACCAAAAACGGTCTCCAATCTTGCCCTAATGGCAAAGGTCATTGCAGTAACCAATAAGGCGACGCAGGATGCTATGAATAATCGATTCTTGTTTACGTTTTCCATATAATATTAATTTGGTTGGTTTTAGGATTTATATTCCACTTTTTCCTTTTTAAAGAAAAGTGCGAACAAAAGAAAAACGACCAGGGCAAAAATTGCTGGAATGATCCAAACACTTCCCCAATCATGTGTGTTTTCTGCAATAAGATAGGTGTCGGTAATCTTGCCCGCAATCCAAAAGCCCATCAACATACCTATTCCATAAGTTGCCAAGGTAATGAGTCCCTGAGCGGCGCTTTTATATTTTTCACCAGCTTTGGAGTCGGTATATATTTGGCCGGATACAAAGAAGAAATCATAACAAATGCCATGCAGTGCAATTCCCAACAATAACATGAAGGCCATTTCGCCGGCATTTCCATATGCGAACAGCAAATAGCGTAGGGTCCATGCCAGCATTCCAGCCAAAATGGTCTTTTTGAATCCAAATTTTTTAAAGAAGTATGGAAGTAACAGCATAAAAAGTACTTCCGAAGCTTGGCCAATGGTCATTTTTCCCGCCGGATTTGAAACTCCAATTTCACCCAAAAATTGACCTGCATGTTGGTAATAGAATGCCAAGGGAATACAAATCAAAACAGATGCTAAAAAGAAAATAAGGAAGTTTCGGTCTTTTAAAAGCTTAAGTGCTTCCAATCCCAAAATATCCGAAAGCGTTATCTTTTCTCCTTTTGACACTTGCGGTGGTGTCTTGGGCAATGTAAAACTAAACAACCCCAGTACAGCCGAGGCAACGGCAACCATTAAAAAAGTATTTCTTAAAAGCCCTTGTTGAACACCAGCTTCGCTATCCCATCCAATAAAACTAATGGTAAGCCCCGCGATGATCCATCCTATAGTGCCAAAAACCCTTACAAAGGAAAATTCCTTGGCAGGATCCTTCATTTGGTTGAAGGAAACAGAGTTTACCAAAGCCAAGGTGGGCATATAAATAATCATATAACCCAACACATAGGGATAGAAAACACCAAAGTCCGTGGCATTTGCCATCTGGTACATTAGAAAGGCGCCCGCTAAATGTAAAACCGCCAATATACGTTCTGCATTGAAAAAACGATCAGCAATCAACCCAATAATAAAAGGAGCTATTATAGCTCCCCAAGATTGTGTGGAGTATGCCAATGCTATTTCACCTCCATTTGCATTAAGTGTATTGGGCAGATAAATGCCAAGGGTCACAAACCAGCCTCCCCAAATAAAGAATTCTAAAAACATCATAAACGACAACTGGAACTTTACTTTTGAATTCATGGGTGGGAGGTTTATCTTTTATAAAAAATGTAATCGAGTGGTTCGGGTTCAAGTCCGTTGGTTCTAAAATCGGATAGCATTTGACCTCTGTGATGTGTTGAATGGTTTATGATATGGAAAAGAATGTCTTTAAGCTCATTGGCAAACATCCGACCTTCCTTGTTCTCATAGTCCACCCGTTTGGTGAAATCATCGGTGTTGGTAATGATCTCAAATGAGGTTCTTTGGTTTTCGTAATGAATATCGCCCCAGTCATCAATGGCGTGTTCTTGCCAAGCACCAAATTCGTAAGGTTTACCAACAATTCTATTGTTCCACACATGGTGGGCATTTAGAATATGGCTAAAAAGCACAATGCACTTTTCCGGAACTTTCTCCATACCTGTACATTGCTCAATAAGCTTTTTGTTACAATAAAAATTGTAATCAAATAGTTGGTTAAATAGTGCCTGCATACTTGTTTTATGAACTGAAGACAGTGTCTTAAACTTGTTTCCCAGCTTTGATCAACAAATCCCTTGTTGCTATTATACCTTCTTCCTCGCTAATGCCGCTTCCTTCATATTCTACTCCGATATATCCTTTATATCCGGCATCTTTAACGATTTTCAGCATTTTTACATAATCGGAATGGATTTCATTGCCATTTTCATCAAAATCATGTGATTTGGCACTTACCGCCTTGGCGTAGGGCATTAGTTCCTTCATTCCTTTATATCGGTCGTACCAATCATCACATTCAGGCCATTCTGCCCATTTCATACAGAAGTTTCCAAAATCAGGAAGCGTTCCGCAGTTATCCATATTTACCTCTTTCATTACATTGGCCAACATGGCCCCGTTAGAAGAAAATCCTCCATGATTTTCAACTGTGATGTTGATATTTTTTGGTTTGGCATACGTTGCCAATTGCGTTAGACCATCGATTGATGCACTTGTCCATTCTTCCGCTTCATCCGCTCCACTTAAGTTTACCCTAATGGTATGGCATCCCATTGCCGCAGCAGCATCTACCCATTTATGGTGATTTTCTACTGCTTTTTTACGTTCAGTGGCATCTGGCGTTGCCAGATCACCCTGGCCATCGATCATAATAAGTAAGTTTTCCATGCCGTGCTTTTCAGCCTCAGCATTGCTTTTATCAATAAATGCTTGCATTGCGGCCTCCGAAAAATTGTCTTCTTCCAGTTCTTTATAGTAAAGTCCACTTACATATTCCAATCCTGTGAATCCCCAAGCTTTGGCCTTTTCAGCAAAAGTATAGGGATCAACTCCGTCTTCCCTAATCATTCGGTGCATGGACCATTGGGCCAGTGATAGTTTAAAGAATGGTTCCGCAATCACCTCTTCAGATGCTGCTACGACTTCTTTTTCAGGCTCTTTTTTTGCTTGTTTACAAGCATACGCTCCTAAAGCGGTGATGGCTAAACCAACTTTTGCAGAATTGGCTACAAATTTTCTTCTTTTCATGATTCTTATTTCGTGATGCTGATTATTAAAAGATTAGGATTTACTACAACGTTATAGTGTTAATTTCCCAATAAACATGGGGTTTAAATGTAGAAAATTAATTTAATATTTAATACATTTAGAAAATAAACAATCAATAATAAATGAGCAAATTCTATTACAACGAAGAACAGGATTCTTACGATGCAATTGTTGTTGGAACAGGCATCAGTGGTGGATGGGCTGCAAAGGAACTTTGTGAAAATGGACTTAAAACCTTGGTTCTGGAGCGAGGCCCCATGGTCAAACACCGAGAAGACTACCCCACAGCCAATATGGATCCCTGGGATTTCCCAAACAATGGACAACCTACCCAAGCCGACCTAAAAAAACAAGAGAAGCAAAATCGAACCGGTTATACCACCAATGCAGCTTCAAAGCATTGGTTTGTTAACGATTTAGAACATCCATACAATGAAACCAAACGTTTTGATTGGATGCGAGGTTATCATGTAGGAGGGCGTTCCATTATGTGGGGACGACATAGCTATCGTTGGAGTGAAATTGATTTTGAAGCGAACAAGAGAGATGGCATCGCCGTAGATTGGCCAGTGAGATATAAGGATATAGCTCCTTGGTATGATAAAGTAGAATCATACATTGGGGTCACAGGGGAACTGTTGGGCCTCTCCCAACTTCCAGATGGGAAATTTGAGCCCATGATGGAACTTAACTGCGTAGAGCAACACGTGCGTGATAAAGTTTCAGAGCATTTTGATGGCCGTGTAATCACTGCCGGTCGTGTGGCCCATATTAATAGTGACAAAAAATTTGAAGGAGACGGCAGGGTTAGATGTCAATATAGAAACCGTTGTATTAGAGGCTGTCCTTTTGGCGCATATTTTAGTAGTGTATCGTCTACCTTGCCTGCGGCCGAGCGCACAGGTAATATGACATTGCGTCCTGATTCAATTGTTCACGAGGTTGTATATGATCCAGAAACCAAGAAGGCTTCTGGGGTTAAAATTATTGATCGGGTTACCAAAGAAGAGCATGTGTTCAAAGCCAAAGTGATTTTTCTGTGCGCATCATCAATTGCCTCCACCGCAATTTTGATGCAATCCAAATCGGATCGCTTTCCTGACGGTCTGGGAAATGATTCCGATCAGTTGGGACGAAACATCATGGATCATCATCTAGGTGTTGGCGCATCTGGAAAATTTGATGGTTTTGAGGATAAATATTATAAAGGCAGAAAGCCGAATGGCGTTTATATTCCAAGATTTAGAAATCTTGGTGGAAGCACAAATACCGATAAATTTTTAAGAGGTTACGGATATCAAGGAGGTGCCCGAAGAAGTAATTGGGAAGACACCGTAGCTGAAATGTCACATGGAGCTGGGTTAAAAGAAGCCATTTTAAAACCAGGAGGTTGGAATTTTGGTATCGGTGGATTTGGTGAAGTATTGCCCTATGAAGATAACCGTATGACCTTGGATTATGATAATTTGGATCAATGGGGACTTCCCACCGTCACTTTTGATGCTGAATTCAAGGAAAACGAATGGAACATGCGTGAAGATATGAAGAACCAGGCTGTGGAGATGTTGGAAAAAGCTGGTTTGCGAGATGTAAAACCTTTCGATAATCCTGGAGCACTTGGATTGGGAATCCATGAAATGGGTACGGCAAGAATGGGCCGAGATAGAAAAACTTCTGTACTCAATGGATATAACCAGGTACACGATTGTAAAAACGTTTATGTTACCGATGGTGCTTTTATGACATCAGCATCTTGTGTAAACCCATCGTTAACGTATATGGCCTTCACTGCAAGGGCAGCCAACCATGCCGCCCAAGAACTTAAAAAAGGAAATATATAATGGAAAGAAGAACAGCACTTAAAAATATGGGAATGGTTTTCGGCTATGCCGCGGCCACTCCGGCCCTATTGAGTATAGTTCAAAGTTGTCAAAGTAAAAAGGCATTGGATTGGACTCCAAGTTTCTTCAGTAAAGATCAAGGTGGTGTAATTCACTCTTTGGTAGATATTCTTTTACCTAAGACCGATACCCCTTCTGCAACTGAGCTCAATGTACATATGTTTCTGGATCAATTTGCTCACGAGGTATTACCCGAAGAACAACAAGGTTTAATGAAACTGACCATGGAAAAATTCACCAACAAGGTATTGGCCAATGCAGGCAAAGAAAGTTTGGCTGACCTTGATAGCGAAGATTTAGAACCTTTATTTGTTACTTATTTAAAGAAAAGAACCCCTGAAAAAGAGGAGGAGCATGGAAAAATCATGGAAGCTTATGTAGAGGCCCTTGAAAAAGGAGAGTCCGCTGAACTTGATGATGAAGTGGCTTGCCATGCTTTTGCCAATAACCTAAGAGGATCGGCAATTTGGGCCTATAAATCAACTGAATATATTGGTGAAGAAGTACTTGCCTATTTGCCAATCCCAGGAGAATATGTGGCCTGTGGGAATGTTGACGAATTGACCCAGGGAAGAGCTTGGTCCTTATAAATTTCCAAGAGAGTGTATACAAAAATCCCTATTGCAAGCAATAGGGATTTTCTTTGAACAAAACTTCCTTTTTTGCACCCAATTAGGAATTTGAGTGTTAATGGATTTCTGCCTTTGCCGGAATGACAGACATAGTATTTTCAATAAAAAAACACCTTGGTGCCGCTCAATGTGGGGTGAGCTTTCCCAAGGTGCTTTGTCAAATAATAAACACTATCACATACTGAAACATGTTCACATGTTCAGCTACGGTTATGAACCGCACATTAGGCAATCGTCATCTGCCTGGCCTTCTTTGGCCCGTGCGATCATTTCTTTCATTTCTTCCGCTGTCATTGGCTGTATATCCACCTCTTGCTGTTCAACCGGAGTGGTCTCCACTTTAATCCCTTCTGCAGCTTTAGTGCTCGCTGCCAAAACCTCAGCTTCTGCAGCTACACTTACCGGAATTTCTTTTTTCTTGGTATTGTCCAAAGTGAACTTAATGGCATCTACAGCAGCTTTGGTTCTTAGATAGTACATTCCTGTTTTAAGTCCACTTTTCCATGCATAAAAATGCATAGAGGTCAACTTGGAGTAATTCGCATTTTCCATGAATAAGTTCAAAGATTGGCTTTGATCAATAAAATAACCTCTTTGTCTGCTCATGTCGATGATATCTTTCATGCTCAATTCCCAAACCGTTTTATAAAGCTCTTTAATATCGTCTGGGATGACATCAATATGTTGAATTGATCCATTGGCCCTCATCAATTCCTGTTTCAATCCTTCGTTCCAAAGATTCAATTTTACCAAGTCTTCCAACAGATGTTTGTTCACTACGATAAATTCACCTGAAAGCACCCTTCTTGTATAGATGTTGGATGTATAGGGCTCAAAGCATTCATTGTTTCCGAGAATCTGTGAGGTGGATGCCGTAGGCATAGGCGCTACTAAAAGTGAGTTACGCACTCCATGCTTTTTGACATCTTTTCTTAATTTACCCCAATCCCATCTGCCGGACAATTCTTCATCTTTGATTCCCCAAAGGTTGTGTTGGAACTTTCCTTCGGAAATGGGCGAACCTTTGTAAGTTGAATACGTTCCTTCCTCCTTGGATGCTTCCATAGAAGCTGTTACCGCGGCAAAATAAAGGGTCTCAAAAATTTCTTGGTTCAGTTCTTTCGCCTCATCACTGGTAAACGGCAATCGAAGCATGATAAAGGTATCAGCCAATCCTTGAACTCCTAGACCGATAGGTCTATGTCTCATATTGGAATTTTCTGCTTCTTTGACAGGATAGTAATTACGATCTATTACACGGTTTAGGTTTTTGGTTACCCTTTTGGTTACCCGAAATAGTTCTTTATGGTCAAATTTTCCATTTTTAACGAACATGGGCAGGGCAATGGAAGCCAAATTACATACAGCAACCTCATCAGGTGAAGTGTACTCTAAAATTTCTGTGCAAAGGTTCGAAGAACGAATGGTCCCCAAATTCTTTTGGTTGCTCTTTCTGTTCGCCGCATCCTTATACAGCATATACGGGGTTCCGGTTTCAATCTGCGATTCCAATATTTTCTCCCAGAGATCCCTAGCTCTAACTTTTTTGCGGCCTTTCCCTTCTTTTTCGTATTTGGTATAGAGTGCCTCAAATTCCTCGCTATGGGTATTGAAAAGGTTAGGGCATTCATTCGGACACATCAAAGTCCATTCAGCATCCGCCTCAACTCTTTTCATAAACAAATCTGGTATCCACATGGCATAGAAAAGGTCACGCGCTCGCATCTCTTCTTTTCCATGATTCTTTTTCAAATCGAGGAAATCGTAGATATCGGCATGCCATGGCTCCACGTAGATGGCAAAACTTCCTTTTCTTTTTCCTCCTCCTTGGTCCACATATCGGGCTGTATCATTAAAGACGCGAAGCATTGGAACAATCCCATTTGATGTTCCATTGGTGCCAGCAATGTATGATCCTGTAGCTCTAACATTGTGAATTGACAAACCAATTCCTCCCGCAGACTGGGAAATTTTAGCGGTCTGCTTTAAGGTGTCATAAATTCCATCGATACTATCATCTTTCATTGCTAAAAGAAAACAGGAAGACATTTGCGGCTTTGGTGTACCCGAATTGAACAGTGTAGGTGTTGCATGGGTGAAATACTTTTTGGACATCAACTCATAAGTTTCGATGGCCGCATCCAAGTCGTTCAAATGAATTCCAACCGCAACACGCATTAACATATGCTGTGGGCGTTCTGCAATATTCCCGTTCAGCTTAAGAAGGTAAGAGCGTTCCAATGTTTTAAAACCGAAATAATCGTAGCCAAAATCTCGGTTATAAATAATAGTGGAATCCAACTTTTCGGCATTTTCTTCTACCACCTTATATACTTCGTCTGAAAGTAAAGGTGCTTTTTTTCCGGTTCTTGGATTTACGTACTCGTATAAATCCTTCATGGTTTCGGAGAAGGATTTTTTGGTGTTCTTGTGTAAGTTGGAAACAGAAATGCGAGCTGCCAACTTTGCATAATCGGGGTGGGTAGTGGTCATGGTAGCCGCTATTTCAGCCGCCAGATTGTCCAATTCTGAGGTTGTTACTCCATCGTACAATCCTTCAATCACCCTCATGGCAACCTTTACAGGATCTACCAGGCCATTAAGCCCATAACAAAGTTTTCTGACTCTGGCCGTGATCTTGTCGAACATCATCGGCTCTTTTCTTCCATCTCTTTTTAATACATACATGCGCTACGAATATTTTAAATGATACGTTTGTTGGTTATACCATTTGCATTTATCATTGGATAAACCAATGCTCAAGGTTAAGGTCACGAAGACCTCCGGGGTAAGAGGGCCTTCAATAAGGTTGGTTACTTAAAAATCCGCGTCAAAGCTGATTTTTTGTGAATCTGTGTCTTTTTCTTTATTTAAAACACCTGCTTTTTGATATTCCGACACTCTTTTTTCAAAGAAATTGGTCTTCCCCTGAAGTGAAATCATATCCATAAAGTCAAATGGATTTGTGGAGTTGTACACTTTTTCGCATTCCAACTCGACCAATAATCTATCGGTCACAAACTCCAGGTACTGGGTCATTAATTTGGCATTCATCCCTATTAGGCTCACAGGAAGAGACTCTGTAATAAATTCTCTTTCAATGTTCAATGCATCCACAATAATATCCTTGATGCGTTCTTTTGGCACCTTATTTACCAAGTGGTTGTTATGTAAATGCACCGCATAATCGCAATGCATGCCTTCATCTCTTGAAATTAATTCATTGGAGAAGGTCAATCCAGGCATCAATCCTCTTTTCTTTAACCAGAAAATGGAACAGAATGCCCCAGAAAAGAAAATTCCTTCCACTGCTGCAAAAGCTATCAATCGCTCTGCAAAACTTGGAGAATCAATCCATTTAAGAGCCCAATCTGCTTTCTTTTTAATCGCAGGAAAGTTTTCTATGGCCTGAAAAAGCACGTTTTTCTCTTTTTCATCTTTTACATATGTGTCAATGAGCAAGGAGTATGTTTCGGAGTGAATGTTCTCCATCATAATCTGAAATCCATAGAAAAACTTAGCTTCGGAGTACTGTACTTCATTAACAAAGTTTTCTGCCAAATTCTCATTTACAATGCCGTCAGAAGCAGCAAAAAAGGCCAAAATATGCTTTATGAAATAGCGCTCATCGTCATTGAGCTTATTGTTCCAATCCGTTAAATCTTGGTGCAGATCAATTTCCTCCGCTGTCCAGAAACAAGCCTCACATTTTTTATACCAATCCCAAAGATCATGGTGTTTGATAGGGAAAATTACAAATCGGTCTTTATTTTCTTGTAAAATGGGCTCGTTAGCTGCTGACATAGTTTCTCGTTAAAAATTTATAGTTCGGAAGAAAAATTCCCTGAGGATAGGGCTAACAAAGATTCAAAATTGAAACCACTTTGGAAAGGCAGTTTTATGAAAACGGTCTCAAAGTTTTTAACACAACATGTTGAAATCTAGCTTGGCAACCCATGTTACTTGGGCTGGTAAAATTTAGAGGAAATGAAAACTTTTTTTTGAAAAATAACTGCAACAAAAAAGACCAAGGAGTATAAAAAACTATATTCCTTGGTCCTGATCTATTTACGGGAATTACACTAAAAGCTATTCCGATCTTCATTACCAAACAGTACGGCCTGTCCAAATCCCGCCGATGGAGAATGATTCAATTCTAGGTAGTTCCCCCGAAACCTAAAATCAAACTTCAAATCCTGGCTAGACCGGGTCACATATTTTGCAAGCAGTTTCTAAAACAAGAGGTTGGTTGCTCCGGCCGTACAATTTGATTGGTAATGTTTATGAACGTCTTTAAATTGAAATGGTCATGGATTCACCGCCATTTCACTCCAGTCTGATTGCATCTCCATATCCTTACTTTCCAGCACTGCTGCGCAAATCAGAGCGAATATCAAAATCATAAATAACACAACACATTTTCTCATTTGAGTACTTTTTAGGTTGTCTTTTGTTTTGACGAGTCCAAAGTATAAAACAAAACCAGTGGTTCCGTTGCGCCATGTATGAATTGCCGCTTTTTGTGTATAAATGGTTTTTCCTTTTTTTATTTTGACCATATTTAGGGGTAAAATAGCGGTGTTTTTTAAGAATTTATGTACAAGAATCCAAATCTTGATTGTTTTTTACCAGTTATACGCAGAAAATGTCCATCAACACATAATTTTAAATACCTTATTATAATAATTATAAATTTGGGTTTGATTTAAAACAGAGGATGTTAGAAGCAGTTATAGTAGATGACGAGGTTAAAGCACTGCAAAGTTTGAGTTGGGAATTGACCAATTTGAGTGATGAAGTGGATATTGTTGCCTCTTTTACTGATGCACATGAAGCATTGGATTACCTAGAGCGTAATACTCCGGATTGCCTATTTCTTGATATTGAAATGCCGGCAATGGACGGTTTCCAGTTTATCAAAAATCTTAAAAACAAGGATTTCCCTGTTGTCATTACCACTGCATACAATCAATACGCGCTCCAGGCTTTAAAAAACGAGGCCATTGATTATTTGCTAAAACCAATAGACACTGATGACCTTCAAGTCACCATTGCCAAAATAAAGAAGTACAACACCAAAAACCTTACGGTTGATAAGTTGGAAAAAATCTTGTTGAACTTCAATGCAGATTCCCATAGTAAAAAAATAACCATCAACACCGACGGTAAATTGGTGTTCTTGAACAGTGATGATATTCTTTATGCCGAATCGGATGGCAACTATAGCACCATATATTTAAGCGATGGCCATAAAATTCTATTGACAAAAAAACTAAAGGAAGTAAACACATTGTTGCCCGATAATAGTTTTTTCAGAATACACAATTCATACATCATCAATCTCAACAAAATAAAAGAATTTCTCAAAACAGACGGATATGTGGTTTTGGAATCCAACCATAAAATACCCGTTTCCCGGCAAAAGAAATCCGATTTTTTGGATATGCTGTAACTTCGTAGGATAGCTGTGTTCAAATTTAGATTGATACCAAACAAAAAACTCCCCCCGGCACTAAGAATTGCATGGTTGTCCTTTTGCTTCTTAATCACTTCAGGTTTAACCCAAGCACAAGAAATCCCGGAATCGTTTAAGAAAAAGGCTGAGCGAATCATACGAATGCAGCCCAAAACATATCTCTCCTTAGATACTGAACTTAAGGATGAAAAGGGAGATACAACATTACTCCGATACTTTGCCAATCTCAGTAAAAGTGAGAATTATCTGGAAGGTGCTTCATACGCCTTGGACCAAATTGGAGCACGATATCGAAATATCTCCAAATTCAAACAAGCTGCGGACCTTCATCAAGAGGCCTTGACCCTCGCCGAGGAGGCTAATAACACCGGCCTTAGGGTTAGGGCACTAAACATGCTAGGAGTGGTATATCGAAGAACTGATGCCATTAAAACCGCGCTGGATTATAACCAGAAAGCATTAGAGCTGGCGGAACAAGTGGAAAATCCCTCCACACACATCAAACGGAGTATCAATGTCTCCTTGAACTGCATTGGCAATCTCTACCAAACTTTGGAGCAGTACGATCTGGCAATCATACAATTTAAAAGAGCATTAACGCTTGAAGAAGAACTGGGAAACAAATTAGGTTTGGCCATCAACCATCAAAATATTGGGGATTGCATGGAGTACAAAGGTGATTTGGAAGGTGCCCTGGAGAATTATCGCAAATCCCTGGCGTACAACGAAGAAATCAATTCGGATTACGGTAGGGTCATCTGTAAAAATAGTTTGGCCCAAATCTATCTTAAACAAGATATGCCTTATGCAGCTTTGGTATTGTTAGAACCACTTTACGAGCAATCGAAAGCCATAGGTGATTTTTTTATCACCGCCATGGTCTACATAAATACAGGATGGGCCCATACCAAGTTGGGCAACTACACTAAAGCCCAAAAGTTCATCCAAGATGGTCTTGAAATGGCCCAAAGCCATAATCTGCCCAGCAATGTTTTATATGCCTATCAAAAACTTTCCGATCTAGAACACGAAAGAGGCAACTATCAACAAGCCTATAATTACTACGTTAAGGCCGATGAGTACGATAAGGAAATCTCCAGTGCCACCAACTTTAGGTACATGAATGATGTTATCGTTAGGTACGAAGCCGACAAAAAAACCAATCAAATATCGGTGCTGGCCAAAGAAAATGAAATTGTCAGGCTAAGACTTCGTAAAAACCAGACCACCTTGTTGGTAAGTGCCTTAATAGTTGGTCTGATTTCTTCCATTTTATACATCTTGTACCGTCAGTATCAGAGTAAAAATGAAAAAAGAGTGCTCACTCTTGAGCAAAACATGCTACGCAGCCAGATGAATCCTCATTTTTTGTTCAATTCACTGAACTCAATAAAGCTTTACATCATCAACAACGAACAAAAAAATGCTGTTCATTATCTAAACAAGTTTTCAAAGTTGGTACGTAAAATATTGGAAGCTTCTTCCCTAAAAGAGATTTCCTTGGCGGAAGAATTGGAAACCGTTGAACTTTATATGAATATTGAGAATATTCGCTTTTCCAACGAAATCGACTTCAAAATAAGGGTTGATGATAGCCTTAACGTAGATAACATAAAAGTGCCTTCGTTGGCACTTCAACCTTTCTTAGAGAATTCGCTGTGGCATGGGCTTTCTCCCAAGGAAGGGCAAAAGATGATCCATCTTTTGGTAAAAAAGAAAGCTGAAAGCCATGTATCCATTGAAGTTGTTGACAATGGAGTTGGTAGGGATGCCGCCCAAGCAAACAAGGCCAATAGGGTCTTGAAAAGAAAATCAGTGGGTATACGGATTACAAAAGAACGCTTGGCCAATTTTTCCAAAGACTATCAAAATAGTTTCGATGTGGATATTGTGGACTTGTTCAATGATGATGGCGAGTCTATAGGCACCAAGGTAGTTTTGGACATCCCTATTATTTAGCATTTTCACGAGCTACTTCTTCCAACTCGTTATACCAGTTCTCACCAAATTTTCTGATCAGGGCTTCCTTAACAAACTTAAATATGGGCACCTTGAGCTCATTGCCCAAACTACAGGCAGGGTCACAAATTTCCCATCTATGATAATTGACCGCTGTAAATTCGGAATACGCTCGCGTTCTAACAGGATACAGATGACAGGATATGGGTTTCTTCCATTTTGTGGCTCCATTGTTATAAGCCTCCTCCAGCCCGCATTTGGCTATCCCCCCTTCTGAAAAAACAACATACGCACATTCACTCTTGTTTATCAAAGGTGTCTCCCATTCCCCATCTTCACCTTTCACAAAGGCGCCTTGTTCTTCAATTGCCTTAATGCCCTCGGCTCTAAGGTATGGTTTGACATCATTAAAAATGTTGACCAATATTTCGGTCTCCGATTCCTCCAAGGGAGCGCCGTACTCGCCATCAACACAACAGGCGCCCTTGCATGCATTTAAGTTGCATACAAAGTCGTTCTCTAAAATCTCTTCCGACACTATGGTTTTTCCAATTTGGAACATGGCAATCCCTATTTTTTTGCACAAAAATAATCAAACCACAAAATTGATGTTTTCTAAACCCATTTTGGTAATCCAAAAGACTTTTTTACCCGTACATTTGGAACAAATTTTAAGAGGATGAATTTCAGTATAAAAGAGATTGTTACAGCCAGCATGGTTCTTTTTGCCGTTATCGATATTTTAGGTAGTATCCCAATTATTATTTCCTTAAGAACCAAGGTGGGGCATATCCAATCTGGAAAGGCTTCCATTGTCGCTGCTTGTATTATGACCGCTTTTCTTTTTGTAGGAGAAAGTATTCTTGGACTTATCGGCATCGATGTGAATTCATTTGCCGTTGCCGGTGCCTTCGTTATTTTTTTCTTGGCATTGGAAATGGTATTGGGGGTTACATTATTCAAACATGATGAGCCAGAAAGCGCATCCGTTGTGCCTATTGCTTTCCCGATTATTGCCGGTGCTGGTACCCTGACCTCCATTTTGGCATTGCGGGCCGAGTATCATGTTGAGAACATCATAATCGCAATTGTCGTAAACATTATCTTTGTATATCTTGTTTTAAAGTCAAGTGCCAAAATTGAACGTATTTTAGGCAAAAATGGACTTAACGTAATCAGGAAAGTATTTGGGGTCATTTTATTGGCAATTGCCGTAAAGCTGTTCGCCACCAATGTCAACCAAATGTTTATGCATTAACTGCAATCATCATGAGCAAAACTCTTATCATAATTCTCATAATTCTTGCCGTAGGACTCATTTCCTACAATGTGACTTTAGTAGATTTTGAAGCTCCTTTTAAGGGTGATAGCACCATTGCTCTCATCGGGATTTTGGCCTCGCTCTGTGCCATTGTGCTCTTGCTGATTTTTATGACCTCAAAGAAAATCGACAAAAAAATCAAAGACAATTAGTCTTCCGGCCTAAGTGCCACTTCTTCAGATTTGTCAAAGGTTGATGCGGCGTCCAAATCCTTGATTTTGACAAGCATTGCGTCATGTTTCCCTTTTATCTGGGCCGAAAGGTTGGGCGAGAATAATTGTTCAGCAATATTGGCCTTTAAGTAGTCCTTTATTTTATCTTCAAAGGCATAAAAGTCCAATTTAATCTTTCGATTGAGCACGAACTGGATAAATTCATCAAAAAGAATATCGTCTACGCGATACTCATCCAAAAATTGATTTTTAGTGTAGTTTGCGAACCTAGTTCGGTCCTTTTCAAGGTGTTCAAAAATAAATCTAGCGAAGAACTCATATGTATCATCCATACTATCAATCGCCTCTTCTTCATTACTCCCAATCGGCACAAAAATGTCTGGGATTATACCACCGCCTCCATAAACAATTTTGCCCTTTGGGGTCCTAAACTTTAGCGAATCGGCCACTTTTATGCTATCTACTGAAATAAGCTCCCCACTGCTGTAACGTTCGATGAATTTTTGATAATAATCGCGATGCCCCTTCTTATAGGATCGCTGTATTGAACGCCCGGTCGGGGTATAATATCTGGACACCGTAAGTCGCACGGCAGAACCATCTCCCAAATCCATCTCACGTTGCACCAAACCTTTACCGAAGGACCTACGGCCAACTATTGTTCCTACGTCATTATCCTGTAAAGCTCCAGCAATGATCTCGCTGGCGGATGCAGACCTTTCATTTATCAAAACGTAAACTGGTTTATCCTCAAAATCTCCCTTACTGGAAGCAAAGGCCTTTTTTATTCTTCCTTTTTTGTTTTTAGTGTACAAAATCAGTTTGTCATCCTCAAGAAATTCATCGGCCAGTTTCTCCGCTATCCCCAAATAACCGCCAGGATTATCCCTTAAATCAAGAACCAATTTTTCCGCTCCCCGAATCTTTAGCTTTCTAAGAGCGTCCTTGAATTCGTTAAAGGTAGATTCGGCAAATCGATTGATTTTAATATAGCCTATGTCGTTGGTCAACATATAGTAGGCATCAACACTTTTGATTGGGATGCGATCACGCCTAACCGTAATATCCATCATTTTATTTTCGGATTTACGGTATACCTTCAAATCCACCTTGGTGCCTATTTTTCCTTTTAAAGTAGAAACTACCGCATTATTAGGAATTCTTCGGCCGTACAATGTATCGGTATCAGCCACCAAAATACGATCGCCTGGTTTGATCCCACTTATTTGACTTGGCCCATTTTTAATGGTTCGTATTACTGTAATGGTATCTCGATACATATAAAAGCTTACCCCAATACCCACAAAATCACCTTTCATGTTCTCGGTAACCTCTTCCATCTCACTTTTGGGGATATATACGGAATGAGGGTCCAACTTTCCCAAAATATTGTTCACCGTGACATCCACAATGCTATCCGTATCAATATCATCTACATATTCATAGTCGATATAATCGATTAGTCTATTGAGTTTGTCCTTTTTGGAATTGGTAGAAAACAATTTCTCAGGAGTGTCATCAAAGTGAAGTTTCCCTCCGATAAAAATTCCTATGGCCACGGCAAAACCGAGCAGTGTAGGTAATATATATTGATATTTCTTTTTCATAGCTTAATGGTGAGGTTATACCATTTCTTCCAAAATAGGAAGATGATGTGTGATTACACCGGCTCGTTCCAAAAAGCGTAATCCAGAGTCATCTTTATAAGCCTTTTGGTACACCACACGTTTTATTCCTGATTGATGAATCAATTTGCTGCACTCCCTGCATGGGGACAATGTAATATAAAGTGTTGCTCCTTCACAAGATTGAGTGGAAGAGGCCACTTTTGATATAGCGTTCGCTTCTGCGTGCAGTACATACCATTTGGTGTACCCTTCATCATCTTCGCAAATATTCTCGAAGCCTGTTGGGGTTCCATTATAGCCATCCGAAATAATCATTCGGTCTTTAACAATGATGGCACCTACCTGCTTGCGTTGACAATAGGACAATTTGCCCCATTCTTTGGCCATTCTTAAATAGGCCTTGTCATACTTTTCCTGTTTACGCTCCTTCATGTGTCAAATAATAAGCCGATAATCAATAAATATACCCGCTTTGTAAGTCCCCTACAACCTTATTCTGCTAATTTTAACAAAGGCCCTATTGGGGAAACGTGGCAATGAGTAATGGTATTGTAATCGCAATGACCAAAATCGATGCAATGGCTATAAAAATCGTTTTTTTAACCTTTAGCAGGTCTTGAACCACGAATGCAACTGCCAAAATGGCCAGGATAATGGCTACTTGGGAAAGCTCGATGCCCGTAGCGAATCCCAAAAGCGGAACAACTTTATCGTCCTCTTCCGCCATTAACATCTTAAAGTAATTGGAGAATCCAAATCCATGGATCAATCCAAAAAAAGTGGTAGCAAGAATGTGAAGGGTCATCCCAACACTTTTAATTTCTTTTTTGACGTATACGAAATTGAATAGAGCAGTCAAAAGAATGGTCACGGGAATAAGGAATTCTATTAATCCAACATCAACTGTTAAGACATCATATGCCGAAAGTGCAAGTGAAGTACAATGAGCAACGGTGAAGATGGTAGCTAAGATTACCACTCTTTTCCAATTCACAAAAGTGAACGGAATGGCCAAGGCCGATAAAAATAATATGTGATCATATGCGCCAAAGTCCAACACATGATCCAATCCCAATTTAATGTAAAACCAAAATTCTTGCATAAATTATCTATTAAGAAATTCCACGTTCTTTTTGAATGGTTTCGTAGGCTTTCTGTACTTCTTTGAACTTCTCTTCCGCACCTTTTTTGATGGCCTCGTTTTCTGTGACCACACGATCTGGGTGATATTTTTTAGCCATGGTCCTATATGCCTTTTTAACATCATCATCCGAAGCGGTCTTTTCAATCTCCAAAATCTTGTAGGCATTGTCAGCAGATTTTATGAACATCGCCATGATACTTTCAAAATCATGATGCCCTACTCTTAAATACCCTGCTATCTCCTTTAGTTTGTTTACCTCAGCCTTGCTCACGTGTCCATCGGCTTGGGCAATTCCAAACAAAAAGTGCAGCAGTTGTAATCGAACTTCATAACGGGTTCGCTGCACTAGATAAGAACAGATTCTTTGAGCTGAAATCTCTCTTTTCTTAATGACATCATTAAATGTTCGGAAAATCGCATTTGACTTTTCCTTGCCATAAGTGCTCAAAAAATATTGCCTAACATAATCCAATTCGCGCTGGCTTACTTGTCCATCGGCCTTGATAATAATGGAGCACAGTGAGAGTAAATTCAGTTCAAAATCAGCTGGGGAAACGGTTTGACGAGTAAAATCTTGAAAGATTGTTCTACCTCCTCCTTTGGAGCCTCCCATGTTCTCAAAAAGACTTCCAAGAATAAACCCAAGAATAGCTCCTGGAAAACGAAATATATAATAGCCCAAAAACGCGGCCACCCATTTAATCATCCCTCAAAATTATTAAAGCCCAAATATAGGACTTTGCACAGGAAACAAACCTTTTAGGAATGTTAAGGCCAATGAAAAAAATGCGACAAAAGCCGTATCTTTGAATGCTTTTTAAAAATTAAATTATGTATCCAGAAGAATTGGTTAAACCTATGCGAGCTGATTTGGCCTCAGCAGGGTTTGAAGAACTATATACAAGTGAAGCTGTTGAAAATGCATTGAAGCAAGATGGAACTACCTTAGTTGTGGTAAATTCTGTTTGTGGATGTGCTGCAGCCAATGCAAGACCAGCGGCAAAATTAAGCTTGCAAAACAGCAAAAAACCAGACCATTTGGCCACCGTTTTTGCAGGAGTTGATACCGAGGCGGTAGATACGGCAAGGAACCATATGGTGCCCTTCCCTCCCTCCTCGCCAAGTATGGCTCTATTCAAAGATGGTGAATTGGTTCATATGATCGAAAGACATCATATTGAAGGAAGACCTGCAGAAATCATTGCGGAAAATCTAATGGAAGCTTATAACGAATTCTGCTAGATTTAACCATTAGAAAAATTTAAAGACCACCCTTAAGGGTGGTTTTTTATTTTTGCCCCTTATGGAACAAAAAGCGATAATAGTAGGTGCTTCTTCTGGAATCGGAAGAGAGCTTGCCCTTACCTTAGCACACAGCGGCTTCAAGGTAGGCGTCACCGGAAGACGGGAGGAACTACTTGACCAATTGGCAAATGATTATCCCAACTCCTTTATTCCAAAAGCTTTTGATTGTACCAAAGAAAATGTAATTGAAAATCTAGAAACCCTAGTTGAAAATCTTGGTGGTCTTGATCTTTTTATATTTTCATCCGGAACTGGGGACCTTAATGAATCGCTTGACGATGGCATTGAACAAATGACCAACAATCTTAATGTGCTTGCCTTTTCCAAGATTCTAGGATGGGCATTTCGGTTTTTCCAAAAACAAGGTTTTGGACATTTGGCAGCCATTAGTTCTATAGGCGGGCTAAGGGGAAGTGGTATTGCTCCATCATACAATGCTTCCAAAGCGTATCAAATCAATTATTTGGAAGGGCTTCGTCAGAAAGCCGTCAAATCCAAATTGAAAATAACAGTTACCGATATTCGCCCGGGGTTTGTAGATACGGCTATGGCAAAAGGGGATGGGAAATTTTGGGTCGCACCTCCAAAAAAAGCAGCAAAACAGATGTATAGTGCCCTCCAAAGAAAAAAAGATAAGGTCTATGTCACAAAAAGATGGCGAATCATTGCCCTAATTCTAAAGATTTTACCAACTTGGCTTTATAAAAGAATGTAGCATGCTCAAGTTACTTTCATATCCGTTAACACTCGTTTTCTTTATTTGTTTTGGGTTGACTTTGGTAGTTTTTCATCCCATTCAGTGGGTCTGTCTAAATTTTTTTGGTTACGGTGCCCATAAACGAAGTGTGAGTTTTTTGAATTGGTTTTTGATGCGATGCACCAACATATTAGGTGTTCGATACCTATTTGAAAACGAACATGATATCCCAACCAACAAACCATTGATTATTGTGACCAACCATCAGAGCATGTACGACATTCCTCCCATTATTTGGCATATGCGAAAGCACCATCCAAAATTTGTCAGCAAAAAAGAATTGGGCAAAGGTATTCCGAGTGTTTCATTTAATCTAAGGCATGGTGGATCAGCATTGATCAACCGTAAAGACCCTGCCCAAGCGATCGCCGAAATTGGAAAATTGGGGAGCTACATTGAAAAACATAACCGAAGTGCTGTTATCTTTCCGGAAGGCACCCGTAGTCGTGATGGTAAACCCAAAATTTTTAAGCCTTCGGGTCTAAAAATGCTTATGAAACATGCTCCTTCAGCATTTATTGTGCCCATTACCATTAACAACTCTTGGAAAATGCTTCGATACGGAAAGTTCCCAATGGGATTGGGAGCCTATATCAAATTTAAGGTTCACCCACCCATAATTAATGAAGGAAACCCTGAGGACATCATCAAACAGGTGGAACTTCAGGTTACCAAAGACATTATTTAAGCTTATGGCAGAGGAAAACATTGTAGAAAAGACCATCAATTTTGTAAAACAAACACTGAAAGGTGCAGAAGGAGGCCATGATTGGTTTCATACCCAAAGGGTATTCAACAATGCAAAACAAATAGCACAAATTGAGGAGGTGGATACTTTGGTAATTAAATTGGCCGCTTTACTACATGATATTGCGGACCCAAAATTCCATAACGGAGATGAGTCGGTTGGTCCGAGGTTAGCTCAACAATTTCTACAAAACCAGAATGTTGAAAGCGACACCACCAAACATATAGTCAATATCATAAAATACATGTCCTTCAAAAATAGTTTGGAGCCCGGTGAAAAATTTAATTCCCTAGAACTTCAAGTGGTTCAAGATGCTGACCGATTGGATGCCATAGGTGCCATCGGCATAGCACGGACTTTCAATTACGGAGGTTTTAAAAATCGGGAATTGTACAATCCTGATATTCATCCCCAAATGAATATGTCGAAGGAAGAATACAAGAATTCCAATGCACCTACCATCAATCATTTTTATGAAAAACTGCTTCTGCTCAAAGACAAAATGAACACTGAAACTGGCCGGAAATTAGCTGAGCAAAGACATCAGTTCATGTTAGATTATCTGGAACAATTTTATAAAGAGTGGAATACGTAACAACGCTCTTTGTCTATTGTTGTTTTTTGTATCTTCAATCCCATCAAAAAAAACAAACCAAATGCAACGAAGAAAGTTTTTGAAAAATGCTGCAACCACTTCGGCGGCCTTTACTATTGTTCCCAGTTTTGTGCTCGGAAAAAATCATGTTCCTCCAAGTGATACGCTCTATATGGCCGCTTTTGGAGCCGGTGGTAGAGGTGGAGGTGTTATCCAAGGTTTGGCCGAGACTGGCAAAGTCAAATTTGTTGCTTTCTGTGATGTAGATGACCGTAGGGCGCAGCAAACTTATGAGGCTTTTCCTGATGCAAAACGATATAAAGACTTTCGAAAGGTATACAAGAAACATTTAAAGGATATTGACGCCATTGCAGTGGCCACGCCTGATCATACCCATGCAACCATTGCGCTTCCCTTTATGCGTGAAAAAAAGCATGCATACGTTGAAAAGCCGCTGACACATAACATTCATGAGGCAAGGTTAATGACCAAGGTTGCCGCTGAAAATGGGATTGTAACCCAAATGGGAAATCAAGGAGCTAGCAGCGATGACAGTAGAATTGCCCGTGAATGGGTTGAATCGGGTGTTATCGGAAATGTACATACTATAGAATGCTGGACCAATCGCCCAGTATGGCCACAAGGAGTAGCTGTACCAACAGCAAAACAAAATGTTCCTAAAGGACTGGATTGGGATCTTTGGTTAGGACCTGCAGCGAATCGCAATTACAATGACGCCTATTTGCCATTCAAATGGCGAGGTTGGTGGGATTTTGGCACCGGAGCCCTGGGTGATATGGGTTGTCATATTATGGAAACGCCTTTTAGTGTTTTAGATCTTGGCTATCCAACTGAAGCAGAGGCCAGTTGTACCACAGTTTGGGTAGGTGACTTTGTTGAGGCAGATTACAGTCCTTCATGTCCACCTTCTTCAAAAATCCATCTCAAATTTGAACATCCCACACACGGAGATATACAATTAAACTGGTATGATGGTGGAATTATGCCCGATCTTCCGGACGAGTTAAAGGATGGCGAAATAGTTGGTAATAGAGATGGTGGTACCATAATGTATGGTGATAAGGGAATTCTGGTTTGTGATACTTATTCCCAAAATGCCCGTCTGCTTCCATCCGACATGATGGATCTTTATAAATCCCCCGAACCTAAATACGCCAGAGTCCCTGGAAGCATGGGTGGACATATTGCGAATTTTGTGGATGGCTGTTTGACTGGAGCCGAAACCTCTTCCAATTTTGCCAAAGCTGGCCCGCTCACAGAAACCGTCTTGATGGGTAATTTGGCCGTGAAAGCATATCAATACAAAGTATTGAAAGAGGGTAAGAAAGTAGGAGATTGGGACCCTTATGAGTATCCAGGAAGACGTAAGTTGCTTTGGGATGGTGAAAACATGAAAATCACCAACTATGACAAGGCCAACGAATGGGTAAGCCGTGAGTATCGCAAGGGTTGGGAGCTGACCTAAACCATTTTGGTTTTATTGGGCGCTAACCTTAAGCTTAGATTTAAATGACCTATTATTTGAATTCAACCTCGAATGCATCTATCAGTTTATTTAATAATCTAAATGCGATTTTTATTATGAGTGCCAACAAAAGAATTATAGTTTCGGTATCGTCCTATTTGATTTTGTTCTGTATTTCGGGATTAATTTTTACCTTTTCTGAATTTACAGGAAGTGACGCAGCTGGAAATGGAATGGCTCAAGGGCTAACCCTACTCTATGGTGCTGCAGGGTTTTCCGTTTTGGCTGTTGTGCTTACCATTCTCAATGCATTCATTTTTAAGAATGTTACCAAGCTTTGGGTCAAATTTTTGTTTTTTGTGCCATTGCTTATCATTCCAATAATGGCCTTTGCTTTGATTGGTGGGTTCTCATAAAATGACCTTATACTGATCAAAGTTTTTAATAAAAACCAACCAAACCTCCATAGCATGAGTGAAAATGCATCACACCACAAAAGAATTCTTTCAATTGATGCCTTGAGAGGTTTCGATATGTTTCTGATTATTTTTGCCGACCATTTTTTTTACAATCTTAACGAAGGAGCAGGAACTTCGTTTACAGCATCTTTAGCAAAACAGTTTAGCCATCCCGAATGGTTTGGTTCTACTTTTTATGACATCATAATGCCCCTGTTTTTATTTGTTGTAGGTGCTGTCATTCCTTTTTCTTTATCCAAAAGGATGCAAGAAAATGCCGGTAAAGGTGCAATTTATAGAAAGCTTGTTAAACGGTTTATCATCTTATTTATATTAGGTTGGATCGTACAGGGCAATTTATTGGCTTGGGACGCCGACCAGTTTCATATTTTCAGCAATACATTACAAGCCATTGCTGTAGGATACTTATTCTCTTGCATAGCGTATATCCATTTGAAAAGAAAATGGCTTTATGTGGTTTTTGCATTTTGCCTTATTATTTATGCCTTGATTTTGACCGTTCCCAATGTTCCTGGAGTGGGAAGAAGTATGCTCTTGCCTGATCAAAATTTTGCACTGTATTTTGATCGTTTGATTTTTGGGAAATTTGATGATGGTCTTCAATATACTTGGCTTCTCAGTGGATTTGGATTTACGGCGACAACATTATCAGGGGTTTTTGCGGGAGAACTTATCAAGTCTAACCTTCCACGAAAAAAGGTTTCCCTATATCTACTTTTAGCGGGGATTGCCGCCTTGGCTCTTGGGCTGATTTGGGGTATTTGGCATCCTATTGTAAAAAAGATTTGGTCAAGCACATTTGTGCTGGCCTCCTCAGGAGTGTGCTACATTTTATTGGCCCTGTTTTATTGGATTATTGATGTGAAAGGAAAAAACAAATGGGCTTTTCCATTAAAAGTCATTGGCATGAATGCGATTACAGCATATGTGCTTTCCCATGTTATCAATTTCCGTGAAGTCGCTGGTTTTCTTTTATATGGCTTGGAGCAATATGTAGGGGCATATTACCCGATGATTCTTTCTCTTGGCGGGTTTGGAGTTCTTTACCTTTTGTTATGGTATATGTATAGAAATGGTACTTTTATCAAAGTTTAAACCAGCTTTTTTTGAAGATGTTTTTTTACTAGTTCGTTATCCGTAAGATCAATTGCTTTTTTTAAGATTGCATTATAGTCCGCATGCTCAAGTTCTAACAACAACTCCGCTTTAATAGCGTAAAACAATCCCATTTTGTTCATTTCGGAATTGCTACCAAGCGCATTCAACATTTCTAGTGCCTTTTCCGCTCCATGAATTTTGGCAAAGGCCACTATCCTGTTCAACGCCAGCATGGATGAATATTGTTGCTTCAATTGCAAATCGTACAAATACAGGATGCTTTTCCAGTCTGTTTTTTGAAAAGATTTGGCTTCACAATGGTAAAACGACCTTGCAGCTTCCAGATGATAAATGGAAGGTAGTTTGTCTTCCGTTCCCGAGCTTTCTAAATGACGAACGCCAATTTTTATCAATTCGTCATTGTACTTGGATCGATCCTGAAATTCCAAAGTAACCAGTTCACCTTTTGAATCAAGGCGTGCATCGAACCGCGAGGCATGAAAGCACATCAATGCAATTAAGGCTTCCAAATTGGCATGCTTACAATATTTGTTCTCCCGTAACAATAAAGCCAATCGCAACGCTTCATAACAAATGTCCTTTTTGAGCATTTGAGAGCCTGTTGTAGCGGCATATCCTTCGGAAAAGAGCAAGTAAATAACCCGAAGTACTATGAACAACCTGGATTGCAATCCCATTTGGACCGGAATCTGGAGGAATTGCACTTCTTCTCGAAACTTTTTCTTGGCCCTTGTAAACGATTTGGCCACGGTTTCCTCTTTTTTCATCAGTGCATCTGCCAATTCCTTATTGCTGAAGCCCCCAATGAGCTTAAGGCTCAATATAATCTGATATTCTTCTGACAATGAGGGGTGGCAACAGGCAAATATCATTTTTAATTGACTATCGGAAATGGTATCGTCTAATGACGGCTCTTTTATTGATGAATCTTCACTCTCTTCCTTCAACTCGCGATTATCCAACAAATCCATTTTTTTATTTCTACGAAGCACATCAATAAGAGCATTGTTTGCAACTCTGTACAACCAAGCCGTAGGATTTTCAGGAATGGATTTATAGCCCCAAACTTGCATGGCCTTAATAAAAGTGTCTTGGGCCGCATCTTCGATTTGCTCCAAATGCGAAATGCCAAACTTGCTGGTCAATACAGCTACTATTTTCCCATATTCATTCCTAAAAAGGTGATCTATGGTGTTATTGAGTTTGGCCTGTGTCATATAAAAAAGAAAAGCCCGATTTGCATCAGGCTTTGTTGCTTCAAATTGTTATTTAATGTCCATCCATGGAAAGAATTTCCCTTACTTCAACAAAACTTCCATCATAATCAAAAATGGGACATCCTTTGGAAAGTTCCACGGCTTCTTCAATGTCCTTGGCGGAAACAATTAAATAACCTCCAACAACTTCGGCTCCTTCTGCGTATGGGCCATTGGTAACCAGTTCTCCTCGATTACGCACTACTTTTCCATCCTCGCCCAAGGGGAGACCATCCAAAAGTTGGCCTTTTTCTTTTAGACCTCCCATCCACTCCCCCCACACCTGCATATGGGCTTGTTTTTCTTCTTGTGATAATTTTGCATAGGCTTCATCACCTCCTCTAAATAAATACAAAAAATTGCTCATTGTTTCTCATTTTATGTCCATCATTGGTGGACCGGTTTTACTTTGTTCTGTTTTATTGACGAAAAACAAAGTTGGGATTGGACAATCCCTATAAATTTATTTAAAAAACCAATGTCATTTCGAGCGAATGCAAGAAATCTAGATTTCTCAATCGCTCTGCCCATTTCTAAATGGCATGTCTAGAACAATTTCATTTGCCCATCTTTGTATTGCTCATGAAGATCATAGTTCAATTTTGGGAAACTTCGGTTTTTGAAGTATTTCTTTTTTGCCAATCGGGCCATATCATGTATTTGCCTTGCAACATGCCCTTCCCCTTTATTTCGTAATCCGAAACGACTGTCATTGATTGAACCCCCATGGCAATCCTGAATTAAATGCAGCACCTTTTCTGCTCTGTCCGGCATGGCCTTCTTTATCCAATCTGTAAAAATTTGGCCAATTGCTCCATTTAAACGAACCACAGTTATTGCAAATGAACTCGCTCCATGATCCGCAGCAGCTTCAGCCAATTTCAACAATTCATGACTGTTTATTCCAGGAATGATCGGAGCCAGCATGGCATTCACGGGAATTTTATTTTCTGAAAGTATACGTATGGTTTTCAATCGCTTTTGGATTGAGGCTGTTCTGGGTTCCAATTTTCTTCTTGTCTTTTCTGAAAGTGAGGTTATGGAAATGTTCACTCCAACCAGTTTATGCGTAGTTAACTCAGTTAAAATATCCAAATCCCTAAGCACCAATGCGTTTTTTGTTATTATACCAACCGGATGTCTATATTTTAAGAATACCTCCAGGCACTTTCTTGTAATCTTGAACTTTTGTTCGGCAGGTTGATAGCAATCCGTGTTTCCCGACAGTACAATCGTATGCGCTTTCCAGTTTTTGTGCTTTATCTTTTTTTCCAATAGTTCTGGAGCGGATTTTTTTATCAGGATTTTCCGTTCAAAATCCAATCCGGCGCTGTAGCCCCAATATTCATGTGCATTTCTGGCGTAGCAGTAAATACATCCATGTTCACAGCCTTGATAGGGGTTCATGGAGTACATCATACCAACATCGGGACTGTCGACCTTATTGACAATGGTTTTTGGAAAAATAGGGATGTATTCAGTTTTGTTGTTCTCCGGTTCCTCTCCCTCCAATCGGCAGAACTCCAAAAACTCGTCACGCATTTCATAAACGTGCTGAAGAAATCGGTTGGGGGTGTTTTTTTGGGCACCTCTCCCTTTACGAATGTTTTCGGAATTCATTTATTGGATTTATTCCAAAAATATGGAATAACTCCAATAATAGATGTTAAGATTATTACTTTTGAAGTGTTAAAAATTTGAACTCTTGGTATTCAAGATTTAGGATGTTCTCTCCTGTGAAGACGGATCCAAACTCTGAAAACCCGGTACCGGAATTTCGGCTTTCATTAAAGGATTCATAAAAAGCTTGACCAAAGACGGTTTCGGCAACCTCAGTTGTTTCCAATTCCTCTATTACAAGAGCATCTGAAGTTGCAGAAAAACGCCCTCCAAAGGTATTTGCCGATGTAGTTCCACTAAAGCTACCATCATTTCTAAACGTAATGGAAATAATTTCGCCCGTATTGGGACCTAACGTGGGACCGGAAGGGCTTGAATTATGAATGGCCGAAATTTGCCAAACCCCTAGAACTCTTTGCTCGGTAACGGTAGAGGCATCTGTGCTACAACCTAAAACCAAAGCTAAAACTATGTAGGACAGGCCGGATGTTAGAAGACGTGACTTCATGAAAATGGTATTTATCTTTAGAGACAGAAACCATCTATTCGTTGCTTTTGTTTCTAAAGAAATGAAACTTTTACCAATTGTTTTTTACTTCCTCGTTTGGCATAAAAAAGCATATTGTTGTCTTCAGAAATTTTGAGTGGTTTGGAAACCATTAATGGTAGACGTGCTTCCTGGTTGTCAATAATTTTTTCGTAGTCCATAACCCCATTTTCATCCAAGGAAATCATAAAAACATTCCTATTTCGACTCAAGCCTTGTTTGAATATTAGCCGTTCATTGTTTATCAATTGTGGGTTTTCCGCTGCTGTGCATATAAAGAAATACGTTTTCCCATTCTTGCAATACGAACTGTACGAAGCATAGGCACCATCACCTTGTGTTACTTCGGCTTTGTTTATGTTTCTGGCCCAATCCAAATTTCCGTTGGCATCCAGCTTGGCACTTACAATATCGTTATGATGGTAGCGATCTATCTTAACCCTTTGGCCGGCTCCAGTTACCTGAATACTGTTGGTAACAAAGTATTCTTCGGCATTAAAAAAGATGTCTTGCGAGGGGGTTACTTCAACACCTTTAAAAACCAAGTTTTTAATGACTTTTTCTTCATCCCGTCCGAACTTGTCTTCCATGAATTGCTGCGAAAATGGGTTGTACTTTTTGGAATTGATTTCCAAGGAAACCGGGTTCATGTTAAAATAGGCTATGCCATTGTATCTATTATCCTTTCTATCGGCATAAAAACCTGCACAGACCAGTCTGTTTTTAAATATTATTGGATAAAGCGCCTCCGGATACTTACCTGGGTCAACAAATGATTGTGTTTGGCTTCCACTTGGCGAAACCTTTATCAATTCATATTGAAATTTACGTTCATCAACACGAAAACGTTTCTTTTTAAAATAAGCCTTCCCAACAATGTAGGCTGTTTGTACATCCGAACTGATGGCCAGGTTTTCAAAAGCGTAGTTCTTCTCTTCAATTTCATGGGAAAAATCATGCTCAAATTTCTTGTTCAAGGCCGTATCGTACAAATGGATGATGTGCTTGTTCTGTTTTCCTTTTTTATGGTGTGTACTGATTACAAAACCTGTTTTCGCCTCGTTGAAAAGTATGGTTGTGGAAAACCCGCTTGAAAAGTTTCGATTGTAGTAGTTTTTGCCAACTGGATTTCTGACTTCTTCTGATGCAATGGTCAACAACTTCTTTTGTCTGAAGTTGAAAGCAATAATTGGACTGCTATGTACCCAATATTCGTATTGACCGCGTTCATAGTTGTAATTCAAGAATAAAAGGTTCAGCTGACCATTTTTAAAGAATCCATCAACGAAATTTAATCCCTTTAGTTTGTAATTGTATTCGGAAACCAGTTCCAAATTACTATTGTAGCGCTCAATTAAATATCCTTTCGGCTTAAGGATAATTCCTTGAAAATAGGCCCGAACCAGAATATAGCCACCTGAATCATCATCAGAAATGGTCAATAGGTTCGAATAACGGTATCTATCACTGTATTTTTCGCCAAAGTCGTAGGAGACCGGCATTTTTTCTTGGGCACATATTAACCCTCCTGCCAAAATCAAGCAAAGTAGAATAAATTGCTTTTTCATCATAGTCTGGTTTGGTTAGACCAACAGCTATGACCCAGGAAATTCCGCTTTTCGCTTTTCTAAGAAGGCTGAAGTTCCTTCTTTGAAATCTTCGGTACCGAAGCAATTGCCAAAAGCATCAATTTCTGAAGCATAACCATTTACATCATACTTAAAACCAGCATTTACAGCATTTATTGCATATTTTATGGCAACTGAGGAGTTATTCGATATCCTGCTCGCAATTTTAAGAGAAAGTGGTAATAATTCGGCTTGTGGCACCACATAATTGACCAATCCACACTCCAAAGCTTTGTTGGCATCCATCATCCCCGCCGTCATAATCATTTCCATAGCCCGACCTTTACCTATAAGCTGAGGTAAACGTTGTGTGCCTCCATAACCGGGAATTACACCAAGAGAAACCTCGGGAAGACCCATTTTGGCATTATCACTGGCAATTCTAAAATGGCTGGACATTGCTAATTCCAATCCACCTCCTAGGGCAAAGCCATTTATTGCGGCAATAACAGGGGTTGTCAAATTTTCAACGAAATCAAAGAGTGTTTGTTGACCATCGGCAGCCAACTGTCTTCCTTCTTCGACCGAAAAATGCGCAAATTCTGAAATATCGGCCCCAGCAACAAACGCCTTCTCTCCACTTCCGGTGATGATAATAACTTTGGTTTCAGCATCCTCATCCAATTCTTTGAATGCGTTATGCAACTCCGAAATGGTTCTTTTGTTAAGTGCGTTCAGTTTTTTAGGTCTATTGATAGTAATGGCAGCAATGTTCTTTTCTTCTTCGATGTAGATATTCTCGTAATTCATGTGTTCAATTCTATATTATTCCTTTGGAAACTTAACGGTAAACACGGTCCCTTTGCCCTCTTGCGAAGTAAAATCAATGGTACCCTTATAATTTTCAACGATATTTTTGACCATCCCTAAACCGAGACCCATTCCACTGGACTTGGTGGTAAACTTGGGTTCAAATACTTTCTCCATAAAATCATCGGCTATTCCAACACCGTTGTCAGCAACCGAAATTTTTACCTCATCTTGCTCAGATGCCACTGTTACCAGAATTCGGGGAGATTCCACCTCGGGCACAGCTTGAATTGCATTTTTTACCAGATTGGTCACTACCCTTATCAATTGTGTGCGGTCCAGTTTTGCAATAATTTCCTTTTCATCTGAAATGAAATGGATATAATCCTCAGTAAAAATTTCCAAGGCCAACTTCACAATCTTAACCACATTGAGGGTTTCTTTTTGCTGCGCCGGCATATCGGCAAAATTAGAGAATGCTGAAGCAATGTTGCTCATCGTATCTATCTGCTGAATCAAGGTTTTTGAAAATTCCTTGACCTTGCTCTCCGCTTTGGGGTCTTCAGGGTTAAATTTTCGCTCAAAACTTTGAACGGTCAATCGTAAAGGTGTTAATGGATTTTTGATTTCATGAGCCACCTGTTTGGCCATTTCCCTCCAGGCTTGCTCCCGTTCACTTCGGGCTAATTTTACAGCACTTTCTTCCAGTTCATCAATCATTCCATTATAAGAATCAACTAATTTTCCAATTTCTTGCCCGGGATTTTCTATATAAATTTTCTCGTTCCGCTTAGTTAAGTCCGTTTGGTATATTTTATCGGAAATGGTTTGCAACGAACGGGTTATATATTTTGAAATGAAGTAGGCAAGTACTATTGCGGACAAAAGCATTAACAAATAAACACCTCCCAACCGGAATAAAAATTCACGAAGCTCCATATTGCTAAAGGAATTGTCTTCAAAATATGGAAGATTCACAATACCTATCGGTTTAAATTGCAGGTCGTTGATATACGAGTATGAAGCTTGGTAGTTGTCTCCTGCCGCCGTTTTCTTCTCCACATAGCGTTTATTTGTGGTTATTTTAAGGTTATTCAAAACTTCGGCATCCAAACAATTGGAAATGGAATCCGCCTCGAAAGCAGGTCTTGAGCTCTTAATCAATCCTCCCTCCAGATCATAAATATTGAAGGGGACATTTTGAACATCGGCTATCTTATAGATCTCATCCTTAAAAATGAGTTCCAGATTTTCAGTAGTAACTGGATAAGTCGTCTCTTTTAAAGCATATGAAATACTTTGAAGAATCTGTTCTTCTTTTCGCTCCAATCTGTTTTCGTGATAATCCTTGCTTTGTTCTCGATATTGGTATATGGTCACCCCGGCAATTAAAATGGAGGCAATAACCACCAAAAGTATCATGGAGATGAAAATGCGCGAGCGAAGTGATAGTTTTTTAAACAATCTCTAAATGGATTTGGAAATAAAGTTAGCAATTATCGAACCAAAAAAGGGCAATGCCCAAAAATCCAAATTTAAAATATCAAATTCCAAAACCAATCAATTCAACACATTGGATTTTAGAGCTTGGTTTTTGAGATTTGGCTCACGCATTCGGATTTTTGTCACGAACACGTTTGTACAATCGAATGCCCAAAATCAATAGCATTGCAAGAACAAAGATTCCAACAACACCATAGATCCAGTTAAAGGCGTTTTTTAGAATCACCAAAAACACAACAGCAAAGAGAATCAATGTGGCCACTTCATTCCAAATTCGCATAAATCGGGAGGTGTATTTCACCTCATCCCGTTGTAGTTGTTTAAAAATCTGATGGCATTTTAAATGATAAATAAAAAGAAGTACAACAAATCCCAACTTAACATGCATCCAGGATTGTTGCAACCAACCCGGCATTAACACCAACAACCAAATGGCGAATACAGTACACAAAATGGCCGAAGGCCAAGTGATAATATACCACAATCGCTTTGTCATCAACTTTAATTGTTCCGATAGAATTTCCTTGTCGGGTGAAGGTTTTTGCCAAGCTTCAATATGATAAATAAACAAGCGTGGAATGTAGAATAACCCAGCAAACCAGGTAACCACGAAAATGAGATGCAGGGATTTGATGTAATTGTAAATTTCCATCCTTTTGGTTGAAAGGTTAAAGGTAAAGGGTTTGATTCATATATGGAATAACCGTACTCCCTTTACCTTTTACCCAGCTACTCTTCAACAAATAAATAATCCAATTTCAAATTGTTGAACTCGTTATTAAACGCCTGTAATTCTTCACTTGCCAGCTTATCAAAAACATCCAACTGGGATTTAATTTTTGCTGAAAGTTCATTTTTAACCGCTATATCCTGCTCTGTAGGTGGAAAATCATCGATAGACACCAAACTATTCAAGTGCCCAAGTTTGTTGGTTAATCGAATTGGGAAGTTCAAAGGATCTTGGTTGCTTCGGTTTTTGGTTTGGTACAATGCCTTCTCAACACTTTCAAAGCCTTCCTTCATCTTTTTGGCTTTTTCCACCAAATCTTTAGTCTGCTCATTGTCTTTGTACTGTTTTGTAAAAGCATCCAATTGTGCATTGATTTTTCTGATTTTCTTAATGGATTGATGTGCCCTATCAATGGTTTCGTTGATATCTGAAATAAAATCGTACTGCTTTTGCATATCGGCAACCGAAACCTCTGCCCTTGGGTCTGGAAGGATTTTGAATTCTTGGGATTGATTTGAACCATTGACATTTAAATGAACCTTATAATTACTTGGTACAGCCTTGGCTCCACTTAAATTTGCCCACCAAAGAATCATTCCTTTTAATTTTTCGGCACCTTTTCCACGGGTATCCCAAACATGGGTGTTGCCCCCCTTTTTCACCTCAAGCTTTTTATCTTTTTTTGAACTAAAATTACTATAGTTAGCCAAGGTATCCCCATTCATTTTTGTGTACGTAAGACTAATGCTATCCTTCTCAGATACATCTTTCATATAGAAATGCGTAACCACACCATTTGGATGGTTCTGCCCTTCGGTTTTTGAAGGTTCCTTGGCTGCCCCTCCCTTGGTCCTATAGCTATCTTTGGGTTGATAAAGGATTGCACTAGCAGTTTTTTGGGAAGCATCTTGTTGGTGAAGCACTGTAAGATCATCAATGACCCACACACTACGTCCTTGAGTAGCAACAACCAGATTATCATCTTTTATAACCAAATCGGTAATGGGTACAATGGGAAGATTCAATTGGAATTTTTGCCAGTCTCTGCCATCATTAAAGGAAATATACATTCCCGTTTCAGTTCCCGCGTACAGCAGTCCTCTTCGTTTTGGGTCTTCACGAAGTACTCGCGTAAAATGTTCATTATGTATTCCGTTCGTAATTTTGGCCCAGGTCTTTCCATAATCCGTGGTTTTGTAAAGATAAGGTTGAAAATCTCCCAACTTATATCGGGTAGCTGCTACATAGCAAGTGCCCTCATCAAAAGACGAAGGTTCAATACTATTGATCATATTCCATTCGGGCATATTGGGAGGAGTAACATTTTCCCAACTGGCTCCACCATCCTTTGTGACATGAATCAATCCATCATCGCTTCCCACCCAAAGCAAACCTTCTTTTATTGGACTTTCATTAGCGGCAAAAATGGTACAGTAATATTCCACACTGGTATTGTCCTGTGTGATAGGGCCTCCACTCGAAACCAACTTTGTTGGGTCGTTCCGGGTTAAATCTCCACTCAACACTTCCCAACTTTGACCTTCATTAGTACTCAAATGCACATGGTTGGAGAAAGTGTATAGTTTCTTTGAATCGTGCTTGCTAAAGATGATGGGGAAGTTCCACTGGAAACGATATTTCATAGCTTCCGCTCCATGCCCCATTGGATTATCCGGCCAAACATTAATGCCTCTAACGGTTTTATTTTTATGGTTGACCCGAGTTAAAAATCCATCGTAACTACCTCCGTAAACTATGTCATTATTGGTAGGATCAATAGCAATATGTGCCGACTCACCCCCCGCAGTCGGTTCCCAATCATCTTCGCCAATAGATCCATCATCACTTCGGTGATTGATTCGTATGGTGGAATTATCCTGCTGAGCCACATAAATGCGATATGGGAATGCATTATCCGTGGTCACTCGATAAAATTGAGCGGTCGGTTGATTGTAATAAGTACTCCACGTTTCACCTCCGTCGTAAGAAACCTGAGCCCCTCCGTCATCACCAATGATCATTCGTTTTGAGTTTTCTGGTGAAATCCATAAATCATGATGGTCGCCATGTGGTGCATTAAAGGTGTTAAAGGTTTTTCCGCCATCTGTGGATTTATGATAGCGGACATTCAATACATAGACCACATCCTCGTCTTCAGTATCGGCATATACTCGAGTATAATACCAAGCCCGTTGCCGTAATTTACGTTCACTATTTACCTGGATCCACTTTTTGCCGCCATCATCGGAACGATATAAACCGCCCTTTTCCTTGTTTTCAACAATAGCCCATACCCTCTCACTATTTTTAGGAGAAACGGTCACGCCAATAATCCCCAAAGTGTCTTTTGGAAAGCCTTCGTTTTTTGAAATCTCTGTCCAAGTTTCACCACTATCGGTACTTTTCCATAGTGCAGACCCGTCACCTCCGCTACTTAAACTGTAAGGTGTTCTTTTTGCTCTCCAAGTAGAAGCATATAAAATTCTTGAGTTATTGGGGTCGAAAGTTAAATCGACAGCACCTGATTGATCATTTACAAAAAGTACTTGCTTCCAGTTTTTACCTCCATCAATGCTCTTATAGATTCCACGCTCTTTGGTTGGTTTGTATATGTTGCCCAATACCGCAGCATAAACTGTATTATAATCGGTTGGGTGAATTCTGATTCTGGGTACGTGCCTACTATTTTTTAATCCAGCGAATGACCAGGTCTTTCCAGCATTCTCTGTTTTCCAAATGCCATATCCACTTGACACATTTCCACGAAGTGTTTTTTCTCCTCCACCCACATAAATTACATTGGGGTCGCTTTTCGCCACCTCAACTGCGCCTATGCTTCCGCCAAAATAACCATCGGATATATTTTCCCAGGTGCGACCACCATTAGTGGTTTTCCACACACCTCCTCCAGTGGCTCCAAAATAAAAAAGATTGGGCTCTCCTGGTACTCCGGTTACCGCTGCAGAACGCCCTCCGCGGAACGGTCCCACCAAACGATATTCCAAACTGGAGTAAAGTTCCTCAGGATATTCAGGGACAGTTTGATTTTTCTGTTTTCTTTGGGACTGGACAGGAATAACTAACAGGCAAAGTGCGGCCAATAGCACTCCCTTTTTGGAAAGCAGTTGTTTCATTTTTTTGATGTTGAATTAGTCGGTCTTAAATGTAGGGAAAAAGTAGATACTCTTTGGAGGAATTAACACGACATTCCTATTAGATTTTTAATACTAATTCGAATTCTGACTGCTCAAGAATGGCATCATTTGTAACAATGTGGATAATTTTATACTAATCCATTGGAGGAAGTAATCATCCAATTTCTTACTTTAGAAACATTAACAGAAAACACTTTACCATGGATATTTTTAGCAAGATCAAAGAAAAACTCACGCACGAGTTTATTGATATAATTGAGTGGCTCGATTTCACAGATGATACTATTGCCCATAGATTTGAGCGCTACCAAAACGAAATTAAGAACGGAGCCAAACTTATTGTTCGTGAAGGGCAGACCGCAGTATTTGTCAACGAAGGACAATTAGCCGATGTCTTTACTCCAGGCACTTATGATCTCACCACCAAAAACCTTCCTATTTTGGCAACTCTTAAGGGTTGGAAATACGGATTCAATTCTCCATTCAAAGCTGAAGTCTATTTTGTAAACACACATTTGTTTACGGATGAGAAATGGGGGACCAAGAGTCCCATCACTTTAAGTGATGAGCGTTTTGGCTTGGTAGAAATTAGGGCATTCGGAACCTATGCTTTTAAAATTTCAGATGCTGGAAAGTTCATTGTTGACATTGTTGGCACGGATAACAATTTCACAAATTTTGAAATCAATGAACATTTAAAAAGCTTGATTGCCACCCGATTTACAGATACTGTGGGTGAGGCCAATCTTCCCATCGAATTGTATGCCGCCAATACCTCGGAACTTTCAGATACTTGTAGAGAGGTCATGGCTCCGGAATTTGAATCTGTGGGAATCTCATTGGAAAAATTCTATATTGAAAATGTTTCCATGCCCGAAGACCTTAAAAAAGAAATCTTCGAGTACAGTCGTATTGACAAATTGGATCTGGACAAGTTGACCAAGTTCAAAACTGCCAAAGCCATTGAAGCAGCCGCTAAAAATGAAGGAGGAACGGCCGGAGCTGGAATGGGAATGGGAATGGGCTTTGTTTTGGCTCAACAAATGGGCGGAATGATGAGCCCACAGATGAGTGGAAACCCCCAAATGCAACAAGCAGGAGCCCCAGTACCCCCGCCTATGCCAGCCGCTGTTCAATATTTTTATGCGGTGAACGGCGCCCAACAAGGTCCGGTTTCCTTTGAACAATTACAAGCCTTGTTTGCAGGTCGAACCATAAATCGGGATAGTCTGGTCTGGAAGCAGGGTATGGCCAACTGGACAGCTTTAAAAGATGTAGAAGAACTAAAATCCTTCTTGGGAGGGAATACCCCACCACCACTGCCAAATCCATAATTTAATTTTGTCATTCCTGTGGAAGCAGGAATCCATAATAATACGATTCCCGTCTTCACGGGAATGACATCATGAACGAAACAGTAAAAAAAACAGAGCTTAAAAAGTCCTGTGTCAATTGCGGTGCGGAGCTCAAATATAAACCTGGGACCACCAACATCAGTTGCGAGTATTGCGGACATGAAGAGTCCATCAAAATTGATGAAAATGGGTTCGAGGAATTGGAGCTGTACCCCTATTTACAGGAAATGGGCGCCCAAAAGCACAGTGAAGAAATTTCCATGCTCCATTGCAAAAACTGTGGTGCCAATCAGCATGTAGAAGAAAACTACAAATCGCTGCATTGTGTGTACTGTAGTATGCCTCTTGTGATTGAAGATGCCTATAAAGAAGATTGGATTTTACCAGGTGCAGTGCTCCCTTTTCAAATTGAAAAGAAAAAATCTTTCCTCATTTTTCAGAAATGGGTCGATCGTTTATGGTGGGCTCCAAACAAACTAAAAAAGGCAGCTTTGGACCCTCAATTTACTAAAGGCCTGTATTTACCCTTCTGGACTTTTGATGCACAACTTTCCGCTTCCTATACCGGGCAACGAGGTGAATATTATTACGAAACCCGAAGGGTTAAAAATGCCCAAGGTAAAACCGTGACCCAACAGGTTAGAAAAACACGTTGGTATCCAGCATCGGGTCAAGTTTCTGGTTTTGTTGACGATACTTTGATTAAAGCTTCACAGCAGCGTTCAGGGAGAATTCCAAGTAAGATAGCGCATTGGAATTTAAAAAAATTACAGCCTTTCGATAGCAGTTTTTTATCTGGTTTTGTCACCGAAAAATATACCATCCCACTAAAGGAGGGCCATTTACATTCCAAAGACGTTGCCCGAAATATTGCCGAACGATGGTGCAGGCAAGACATCGGTGGCGATACCCAAAGGGTATCTCATATGGACATGAAACTTTCCGAAGAGACTTTTAAGCACATTTTGCTTCCTGTATATGTCAGCGCTTATAGATACAAAGGCAAAGAGTACAATTTTTACATCAATGGGGAAAATGGACAAATCTCTGGTACCCGACCATATAGCTTTTGGAAAATCTTTTTGGCCATTATTTTCGGGCTGTTGTTGATTTTACTTTTCGTATATTTTGGAAAAGCATAATCATCAACAAAAAGCAACATCATGAAAAAACTTATTCTAATGGCTTGGGCACTTGCCCTTTGCTCCTGTATGCAAAATCAAAAATCCACCAACGAATGGCTAATTGCCCTCAAAACAGATAAAAATGGTGCCGTTCTTTCTGGAAGCAAACAAAATCTTATAAATGCGATTCGTAATGGTCAGGATGTGAAAGTTGGATGGGGCGGCAAAAACGAAAAACTTTCCATAGAGCATCTTTCCACTCCTATATGGCTGGCCATTTTGAGTGAACAGGAAGTGATGGCACATTTGGACCCCCAAGTTCTTTCCCGTGTCGATTGGAACAATTTAAATGCTGATTATGAAGACCCAAACATATTACAACAAGAGTGGCGTGTGGTATTGACTACAAAAGGTGATTTCGACGCCGTTTGGTATGATAGAAAAGCCGACACTCTGATAAAAAGGCGACCTCAAAAGCACAAAATGACATGGTTTGTGAAAGGGGAACCCCATGAAAATGTAGAACCACTCTTTAACTAAATCAGTTCATTCCCGTTTTCCATCGAGAATTCAATCCATTAATTGATAATAAAGGCGGTTTTCTACATTTTCAATACTCTTACCTCTGACATAAAAGTGACCAAACATCCTATTATGTGTCTTAATGCGTATATTAATTATATTAACCATTAAATCACATAATATGCTGACTAAGAAACTAATGGCCTTTATCTTTATGATTGGTCTTGTTATTGTGGCCTGCAAGGACACCAAAAAGGAGCAAGAAGAACTGAACCAAAAACTGGAACAAATCGAAGCTGTAGAAACTGCAGTTGATTCAACACTTAATGTTGTAAACGAAAAGGCAGAACAAGTAGAAGAACTAATTAAAGAATTGGACAGTATTTAATCCCAAAAACTAGAAAAATGAAAAACATAGTAAAATCTGTATTGTTTTTAGTTGCAATGTTTGGTCTTGTTGTATCTGGAAATGCACAAGGCAAATCCCAAGAAAAAGGAAAGAACAAGGCTAAGACCGAAAAGGTGAAAAAAGCCAAACAAGAGGTTGAAGATGATGTAGAAGACGCCCAAGAAGATGCAAAAGAAAAGGGTGATAAAATGAAGGAGAAAGCTGAAAAAACAAAAGAAAAGCGTCAAAAAGATGTCGAGGAGATGGGGGAAGAAGTTGAAGAGGCAAAAGAAAAATCCGAAAAAGTAAACAAGGGAAATGCTTACGGAAAAAATAAAGGTGATATGTCCGGTAAAGAATTTGGACAATTTCGCGCTTCTCAAGCAAAGGAAAAGTTAATGACCTCTGAAAACATGCTCAATGAAGATGAAGAAATTCTTAAAAGAGGGCGAAAGTCATTGGACGACGCCAAAAAAAGAGTTGAAGAAGCAAAAGAAAAAGGAGAAGAGCCTGAGATAATTGCCCAGAAAGAAGAAAAACTCAAAACGGTAGAGCAAAAACTGGACGAATTGGAAGTCTCCATTAAAAAAGGAAGGGAAAAGCTAAAAGAAAAAACCGAGCAACTTAAAAAGGTTGTTGAGCCTGAGGTGCAACAATAAATAGCTTTGTCAAATAAATACTGGAAACCGTCTTCCCATAATTTGGGAAGGCGGTTTTTTCTATTCAATACATTCTTTAACTAAATCTTAAAGTTTTGGTTGTCAACCGTTAGAATCCTTACTTTTAGCCTATGGCAAAACAAGTCTCCCTTATTTCCATTTTTGTGCTGTTGAATATGGGCATTGGACGCATGTTCCAGGAAAGTTTAGGCGCCACTTGCTTTTCCGAGCTGTCCATTCTTGCCATTACCAGCTTTTTCTTCTGGAACTTCTCGGCAAAACAAATCAAGACCTGGGCTGCAAGATGTGCGGTAGATGCCACGAGAAAGAATATGCTCTTGCAAGGTGGAATAGGAATTTCCGCCTCCGCCTTGAACATTATTATCGGACAGGTTTTAGTGGTGTTTCTAATGACCACCATATACAATTGCACCTCTCCCAGTTTCAATATGCTCAATGCCAGCCTTACCAATAATATAGCAGTGAATTTGCTCTGCTATTTTTCGCTGCTCTTTTACTTTGTCGGCATTAAAAGAGATAAGTCTGTTCCACAGCAAGACAATATGCCCGAGCTAAAAAATAGGGTTGCCGTTTCAAAAAGAGGGGCGCAATTTCTTTTGGAGCCTCATGAAATTGTTTATGTAGAGACCAGTAATAACTGCATTGTACTACATACCCAAAAAGGCAAGTTTGTAAAATACCAGAGCCTTCGCTCGTTTTCCCAAACGCTTTGCCCAAACACTTTTAAGCGCATTCATCGCTCGTATTTGGTGAACTCTGAATTTATAGATCAAATACAGAAAAACAACAGTGGAGATGGTAAGCTTCGCTTAAAGACCGGAGATGATTTAAAGTTCAGCAGAACCTATCTTCAAGAGTTGGCCCACATTTAGAGTCCGCAACTTACCCTTTTTTTCCCGCAGCTTACACAGCTATTTTTTATTCCGCAACCTAGCGCGATTAGTTTTGGCCCAAACTGATCATGCCAATGCGATTTCTCAATCAAATTCTATTTCTTTTGGTTCCTACGATTTTGTTTTCACAGGAATACCTGAACAGTATTGAAAGCATTCATGGGACGAAAGGGCAACTCCATCTCGATGGTTTTTTGAACGAACCACTATGGAAAGATGCCCAAAAGTTTCCATTTATGGAATGGCAACCAGATTGGGGAGTTGCTGATAGCCTAACAACACTTTTTATCACTTTTGATGATGACTATTTGTATGTAGGTTTGAATGCCAACGATCCAAATCCCGATAAGATCATTAGTCGAAACTTGGTTCGCGATGGCTGGTATGGTGACGATTATTTTGCCTTTCAGATAGACCCCAACCGTACCCGTAAAAATGCCTTTATTTTTAGCATCTACCCTTCGGGTAGCAGGTATGATGATGCTATATACAACGATAATGTTCCTTTAGGTAATGCACCATCAACTCCAGCTTATGATATGATTTGGGAAGGCAAAACCCAAATCACGGATAAAGGTTGGCAGGCCGAGTATCGCATTCCATTGTCCAACTTGCGATTTGAGATTCGCGATGGAGAAGTACTTGGTGGCATTTCAGCACAACGTACGATCAATTATGATAACAAATTGCTGGTATATCCGGAAGTTCCACAAAATATTACTGGCGCCAACGGAAAACCTTCCCTAAAAAAACCGGTTCGTTTTGTAGGACTTCAACCTAAAAAAGACCTCCAGATTACCCCATATCTTTTAGCATCCACCCAAACCCAATTTCAACTCTCCGAAGATGAAACCCAATATGAAGAAAATTCGTTTAACGAACTGGATGTAGGTTTGGACGTGCGCTATGGCATCACCCCAAGCTTGACCCTGGACCTGACTTTGAACACCGACTTTTCACAAGTGGAAATTGACGATCAAGTGGTAAATCTAGGACGTGTTTCCATTTTCTTCCCAGAACGCCGGAAGTTCTTTTTACAGCAATCGGGTCTTTTTGATTTTGATTTGGGGATTCTTTCCCAGCTTTTCTACAGCAGAACCATTGGAATAAGCAACGGACAGTTGACACCCATAATCGGTGGTGCCAAGTTAACAGGTGAGTTGGGAAATTGGGATTTGGGTTTCCTTTCATTACAGACAGAGGGATCTACCATAAATGATAATGCTTTACCCACGGAGAATTTTTCCGTTTTACGACTTAGGCGGAAGGTGTTCAACGATAGATCCTTTATTGGGTTTATGGCCACCAATCGACTTCGTGAGGATTATGTAAACACTGCCTTGGGCATGGATGGCGTCATCGATGTAGGCAAGGAGAATTTTATAATTACCTCTCTGGCCACAACGCTGGAAGGTGAAAACTATTCCAATTCGAGTTTTAACTTGATAGACAATTCCCGTTTTGCCTTTCAGTTTGCCAAACGAAAGCGGGATGGCTGGTTTTATAGAACGGCCTATGAATACTCAGGGGAAGATTTTAATCCCGGTATGGGTTTCTTGCTTCGTGAAAAACACCACAACGTTTATGTAGGGCTCAACCATGGAAAATTCAAGACGAATAAAGAAGATAACACCTTTCAATATAGAAGGTGGATGCCCATCAACTCTGACCTGTACTTTACTACAAATTTCAGTGATGTCCTCACTTGGTATAACCGAAGCCAATGGAGTGGGCGATTTTTCAACAATGATGAAATCTCAATTTTTGGACAACTCCAGTATGAATTTTTACAAAGTCCTCTGGTATTCTCAAAAGACATAACCATCCCCGAAGGGGATTATTTCTTCACTTTCTTTGGGGCATCCTACTCCAGCGGGTTTCAAAGGGCATTCAAGATTCCCATTTCTGCAGAATATGGAAGCTTTTTTGATGGTGAAAATCTACAGTTCCGTATAAGCCCGGAATGGAGCATCAACGAGCATTTTACCTTGGAAGGTTCATGGCGAATCAACTACCTTAATTTCAAAAACAGAAATATAGATGAGTGGATCAATGTACCTCAACTCCGATTGAATTGGGCTTATAATCTTCATCTTTCAGGTAGTATGACCGCCCAATACAATTCCATTCAAGATCAAGTTTTTGCCAGTGTCCGTTTGCGCTATAATTTTAAAGATGGACATAATTTGTATGTCGTCTTCAATCAAGATTACAATACAGGGGTAACCCAAATGGGAATCTCATTGCCGCGATTCAACAACCGTTTGTTCACACTAAAATATTTATATACCTTTTTCTAAATCAACACATTATGAAAAATTTAATTTTGCTTCTATTTATTTTCATGCTTTCCTTCTCGTGCAATCAACCAAAACCAGATACGGCACAAACGTCTATAATTAGTGATGAGGACCAAAAAATCTTACGTAATCTTAAGGAAGTGCAATGGCCCAAAGCCTATCGCGAACAAGACACGCTTCTACTCGATAGAATTTTGGGCGATGATTTCCAAATGATCGATGCCAGTGGCGAGTGGTCCAACAAGGCCAAAGAATTGGAATGGATCAAAGAAAATGCCATGGAAAACGATTCATTTTTTTATGAGATAAAACGTTTGGATGTGCTCCCTAATGGCACAGCACTAATCTGTGGCACCGGACATATTTTTAACGATAGCACAGAGACCATTTACCAATCCAGCAACATCTTGATTAAACGCACGGGGATTTGGAAAGCAGTCGCTTCCCATGTATCTGGGATTAAGAATTTAGATTGATTATGGGCACGCTCCAATTTTTAGTTTAACATAATTTTTGAAATGACCGGACTATTTATCACTTAAATTGGAGTGTCCAATCAACCTTATGAGAACATTTTTTTGGCTATTCATTTTCATTTCTTCTGCGCTAAACGCACAATCTGTTCCTTTGGATTTTGAAAAAGACCTGATCCCGGAAGGTATTGCGGTTCACCTACCATCCAAAAAAGTGTACATCAACAGCCTTGTGCATAACAAAATTGTGCGCTGTAATCTTGATGGTTCCAATCCCGAGGATTTTATTTTGAGCAATCAATACGGTTATTTGGGTGGCTTTGGTATGACCATTAAGGGCGATACGCTGTTTGCACTTGGAAACACGCTTCCCAAAGTCAATAATAAATCCATTTTATTGCTGCTGGACATCCCTTCGGGCAAATTGATAAAGTCCTATCCCCTAAATGTTCCTGATTTTATATATCTCAACGATATTGCTGTAAGTTCAGATGGAGATGTTTACATAACCGACTCCGAAAGCATTAACATCTACACCATAAACAAGTCCACGGACCAGCTGGAGGTGTTTTTCTCCAATGATGAGATCAAACACTCCAACGGAATTGCTATTTCCCCAGACGATAAGCTTCTCTTTTTCGCCTCATATGTAAGCGGAATCCGTGTTTTGGATATTGCCGCTAAAAAATTGGTCAATCAACCCAACAACCATAAGGGCATTGATGGGATGAAATTTTACGACAATAACCTGGTTACCATTGTGAACAGCCGTCGGGATGCGACCCTGAATGGTATTTATCGGTTCCATTTGGATAAAAACAACACTCAAATTATTCAGCAGGAAAAATTACAAACCTTCCCCCGCCTAACAGATATTCCAACAACCTTTGACCTACAAGGTGATACCATGTACTTTATAGTTGATTCCCAATTGGATATGTTGGATCAGCAGATTGTTGCGATTACGGATACTACAAAATTGGAAAACTATCGTCTGCTGATTTCAAACTTGGCAGGCAATGGCATAAACAATGAAAAAAGTACGGTAATCTCCAAAAGATATTGCACCGAAATCGGTCGCTTTGATTTGGTTTTTGATGATAATGAAGTGGCTGGAGCATATTATCTGAAACACAAAAACACCTTGGGGAGTGTTTGGGGAAAATTAGAAAATAAAGTTATGACAGGACGATGGCATGATCCAGACGGAGAAGGGGATATCATTATCACCTTTACAGATGATTTTTCCTTCTTTACAGCGGATTACAGAGCTGATGACGAGCCTGAAAAGTGGTACAAAGACACATGGCACGGTGCTTTAAGACCCAACAACAATACCTCTTTTGAGTTTAATGGTAAAACATATCGGTGCGAATAGTGTTTTTAATCCAAAAACTCGAGACAAACCGGACTTGACATTTTTATCTCGTTTAGGAACTCAAGCGTCCCTTTTTCAGCATCCCTTTTGTAGATGGTGATGTTATTGCTCCGTTGGTTGGCGACCAGCAGAAAATTACCTGAGGGATCTATAGCGAAGCTTCGTGGCCAATCTCCGCGAACGGATTCCCTTCCCACTAAAGTCAATTTTCCAGAATCTGAATCAACACCAAAAACCACGATGGTGTTCTCTCCTCGGTTAGATCCGTACAAAAACTTTCCATCGGCCGACAGATGCACATCAGCGCAATAGCTTTTACCTTCAAAAGCCGAATCGAGGGTGCTTTGGGTCTCAATTTCAGCATAGGTGCCGTCATCATTTTTCTGAAAAACGGTAAGGGTTGAATTCAACTCATTGATAACATAAAGGATGCCTTCCTTCCCAAAAACAAAATGCCTTGGTCCGGCTCCCTCAGCAAGATCCAGGGAAGCCTGTTCCGAAGGAACAAACACATTGTTCTCGTTTGAATATAGTTTAACAGCATCCAATCCCAAATCGGCTACCAGAAGATTATTCCCTTTAAATTTTGCCATATGGGCATGTGAGGTCTTTGTAGTATCGAGAACTTTATGATCTATAATTTGGGGATTTGATACCAGCTCTCCATTATCTCCCAACCTAAAAACAGAAACATTTCCACCTGAATAATTTGAAGCCGCCAAATAGCCATCTCCTGAAAGAGCAACATGACAAGGATGTTTTCCTGCCGTACCCATACTGTTTAAAAGCTCAAGCTGTCCATCCTTTAACTTAAATGCAGTGACACCTCCACCCAAACTGTCAAAATCAGCAGTTTCCTGAACAGCATAAATGTTTTTCTTGTCCTCAGAAATCTTGATAAATGATGGGTTGGGCAAAACAGCCGCCAAATTTTTGTTTGTTAATGCTCCCGTACTGGCATCAAAAGTAAATTTATAGATGCCTTCACTATCACCATCGGTATAGGTTCCAACAAAAAGAGTATACATTGTTTTTTTTTCAGGTTGTTCCACACAGTTTATTGCCAAAATGGCGAACAGACTACACAATAGATATTTTTTCATGGACTTTGGTACAATTATGCCTCTAAAATAAAGAATTGAATCCTTACGCAAGACTTAGTTTAATAGTTTAGTCCTGATTTCTTTGCCCAAATAAATTCCCGTGACCACAGTAGCGAGGACATCTGCAATCGGAAATGAAAGCCAAACACCCAGTTCGCCCATAAAATTTGGGAGTATTAGAATCAATGGGATAAAAAAGAATCCCTGTCTGGTCAAGGTCAACAATAAGGCTGGAATAGCTTTTCCAACAGCTTGAAAGTATGCCGCTCCAATAAGCTGTAAAGCAATAATTGGGGTGGCTGCAAACACCAATCGCATGGCCGTGGGAGCATGCTCCATTACAAAGGAATTGGTTGCCAGTTCTTCAGGTGGCAAATCTGGTCTGTTGCTCAAAAACAAGGCAGTAAAGGCATCCGGAAAAACCATCAAGACTACAAATACCAATGTAGCCACAAAGGCTGCATATTTTATTGCGGTATAGATGGATTCCTTTACCCGATCGTACTTTACAGCACCATAATTGAATCCCGCAATGGGCAAAAATCCTTGGGTGACCCCAAAAATTGGAAAAAAGGCAAACATCAACATCCTTCCAATGATAGCATAAACAGCAACCATAGCCTCTCCGTCCAAATTGAACAATATATTATTCATGAGCAGGTAGGTAATGCTGGTAACAGCTTGTCTGGCCAGCGTAACAAAACCCAGTGCGCCTATTTCCTTCAAGATGGGCATGTTCAACCCAAAATGCGGAAACCCAATTTTTAATTCTGAATTTTTGGAAAGGAAAAAATATAGGATATACCCAAAACACAACAAATATCCGGCCGTGGTTGCCCAAGCAGCTCCGTGCATTCCCCAATCAAAAACATAGATGAAGAGGTAATCCAAAAACAGGTTTCCCACGGATGGGATAATCATGGCTACCATGGCGAACTTTGGCTTTCCCTCTGCCCTAATCACCGTGTTGCCCATCATACAGAGCGCCAAAAATGGAACCCCATATAGAATGATGGTATAGTAGATCTTGGCCGGGTCAAAAATTGCACCCTTACCCCCAAAAGCAGGAATTAGACCATCAACAAAGTAAAGCCCCAATACCACCATAGCGGTGGTTATGGTAAACGTGAGGGTTATTTGATTTCCAAAAGTTTTTAGGGCTTTTTCCTTATCTCCTGAACCCAATGTGCGGGAAACAATACTCGATCCCCCAATTCCAATAGCCATTCCCAAAGCAGCTATAAAAAAAGAAACGGGAAGTACTACGTTAATGGCCGCAATAGCGATGGAACCAATCCAGTTTCCCACAAAAATGGAATCGACCAGAACGTTCAGTGACATGACCAAAATACCAATGGATGCAGGTACGGCTTGCTTGATCAGCAATTTACCGATTGGCTCAACTCCTAATTGATCTGAAGATACTTTTGCCACAGATTTTACGACATGATATTGCATCTGTCATATCGAGCGCAGTCGAGATATTGGCAGAATATATTACTATTAATAGGTCTCGTCCTTCGACAGGCTCAGGATGTCGCTCGACCTAACATTTTTTTACACTGGCAACGTTTCCTTGAATTGCCACTCGTTAACCCATTTGGCCATCAAGGAAACCCAAGCATCATTGTCATTAAGGCAAGGAATATGGATGTAGTACTCACCGCCTGCTTCCTTAAATTGTTCTTTACCTTCCATGGCAATTTCCTCCAAAGTCTCCAAGCAATCACTAACAAATGCAGGGGTAATCACTACCAATCTTTTCTTCCCTTCTTTGGCCAATCGTTCAAACTCAAAATCAGTAAATGGTTTTAACCATGGGTCATTGGGCAATCTGGATTGAAAAGAAATACTGGTTTTGTCTTCTGGTAATCCTAAAAATGCTTTTACCTTTTCGGTGGTATTAAAACATTGATGTCTATAACAGGTATGATGGGCCACAGAATTGGTCGTGCAACAACTATTGTCAATTTTACAATGAAACTTTGTCGGGTCCGACTTACGTATGTGCCTTTCAGGAATTCCGTGATAGGAAAATAGAATATGATCGTATTCAAAATCTTTTAATCCCTCTGCAATACTTTCAGATAGCACTTTTATATAATCTGAATTGCCGTAAAAAGCCGGTAAGGTTGTTAAGTGCATTTCAGGAAAATGTGCTGCCTGTTCTTCCATGGTTTTTACCACAACGGTCTCAAAAGAGCTCATGGCATATTGTGGATATAAGGGTACCAGCAATACTTCATCTACGCCCTTGTCCTTAAGTTCTTGAAGTGCTTTTTTTATGGTCATGGAGCCGTAACGCATACCGAGTGCCACTGGCATATCGGTCTGTTTGCTCACCTTTTCCGCAAACCGTTCTGAAATTACAATTAGCGGTGAGCCTTCATCCCACCATATTTTTGAATATGCTTCAGCCGATTTTTTTGGTCTGGTTTGAAGGATAATCCCTCTTACAATGATGTTTCGGAGCCATTTTGGGGTGTCAATTACCCGTTCATCCATCAAGAATTCATCCAAATATGGTTTTACATCTTTTGCTGTTGGACTGTCCGGGGAACCTAAATTGACCAATAATACTCCTTTCATAGCACTGAGGATAGTTTTGTTATTAGAGGCGATAAAAATACTACTTGAAGCTGATTTAACATTTGTTTCTCCTAATTTGTTTCTTTATAATTCCATAGATAATCCTAATTTCGAAGGACAAACCAATACGCTCATGCTTCCTAGGATACTTTTTTGTTTTTTTCTAGTGTTTTCTGTTAAAGGCGAGGCACAAATCACCTATGCTCCCAAAGATTCTTCCCTTTTCATTTCTAAAATGAAAGAGTTACGACAAGTTGAAGGTAAAGATCTGGGAGATAGTTTAGTATTTGTAGGAAAGTCCTTTTTGGATATTCCCTATGTTGAAAAAACCTTGGAAGTGGGTGATACCGAAACCTTGGTTGTTAACCTAGGAGGGTTGGATTGTACCACTTTTGTAGAGAATGTTCTGGCATTTGGCCTCATGCTCGAAAAAGAACAATCTGATTTTACAGATTTTGCTAAAAATCTGGAAACCATTCGGTATAGAAATGGCATTTTGGACGGATATCCTTCTCGATTGCACTACTTTACAGATTGGATTCGAAATAATGAACAAAAAGGATTGGTAAGGGATATTACCTCAGAACTAGGTGGCAGGGAACATAAAAAACCCATTAATTTTATGGGTACGCATCGCGATTTATACCCCTTTTTGGAGCAGGACAAAAACTATAACGCCATTCTAAAAGCAGAGGCTGAATTGGCCAAAGAAAGTCTTTGCTTTTTGGCGCAGGATGAAATCCAAAGCAATGAACATTTAATCCAATCGGGTGATATCATAGCATTGGCCACTTCCATAAAAGGATTGGATGTTACGCACACAGGAATCGCCATTCGTGAAGCCGATGGAAGAATCCATCTGTTACATGCATCCATTTCCGGTTCGGTACAAATTACCAAAGAACCTCTGGTGGATTACCTCAAAAAAATAAAAAGCAATATTGGGATTATTGTGGCAAGACCAACCTTACTTTCTCCTTAGACACCATTCAATGGCGCCAAGCAAATGTTGTATAAAATCGGCGTCATCGTAAGCGGCTTCTGTATGACCCAATCCTGTATAAAAAGCTCTACCCCCATCAAACTCGTGATACCAAGCTATAGGGTGATTATCCCCATTCGTCCCACCTTTGTAGCTGGACTCGTCTAATTTCATGAGCACATTAACCTTAGGGTTAAGGTTTTTAAAGTTGTACCATTCATCAAAATGAAGCCATTCATTTTTTAAATGAACTGTTGAAGGATGGGTTCTGTCCACCACACTAATTTTGGCCTGCTGTTGTTCAGGGTGACTTTCAAAATATCCTCCCACCAATTTACCATACCAAGGCCAATCATATTCTGTATCTGCCGCCGCATGGATTCCCAAAAAACTTCCCCCATTTTTGATGTAGCCTTCAAGTGCTCTCTGTTGTTGGTCATTGAGAACATCCATTGTAGTGCTCAAAAAAATCACCAGTTTGAAATTTTTCAAATTTTGGGAATTAAAATCTTCTGCTGATTCACTTTGCAAGGCAATAAAACCATTGGTTCTACCTAATTGTCGCAGTGTTCGGGCTCCTTTTTCAATGGATTTGTGCCGGTATCCCTCGGTTTTGGTAAAGACCAACACCAAATCGGGCATTTTTGCTCCTTCCTGAATATTGATTGGTTCTTGGGCATTGGCAATCAGAGCAAAACAAAAAGTAATCAGTAAAAATTTTATTGAGCGCATGGTTTGATATTAAGCGCTTGAAGTTAAATATTTTTTAGGTGTTGTCCCATATTTCTTTTTAAAAGAAGCGATAAAGTGGCTTGCCGTGCTATACCCAACTTTTAGGCCCACCTCGTTCACATTATGGTTTCCCGTTTCTAACATTTTGCGTGCATATTCCATTTTGTAATCAAATAAAAAACCATAGACCGAGTCCCCATAAATTTGTTTGAATCCTTCTTTTAATTTCTTCAAACTCAATCCAATTTCTTGCGACAGTTCGGCTAAAGTGGGAGGTTCGGACATACGGGAAATCATAATTTCCTTAGCCATTCTGATTCGTCTTACGTTATCTTCATCTGCCAAAAAAGGGCATTGTTCCAAATCGGCATCTGGCGTTTTGTTGAAATACAATGAAATCAGTTCATATATTTTCCCTCTTAAATAAAGTTCTTTGATGGAAGGATGTAAACTATAGTTCATTACCTGACTAAGCACCACAGCAATTGTAGGGGTCACTACTTCTTGGGAATAGTATTTTTTTTCCTTGTTCTCATCACTCAAAAATGGAATGTAATCAGCTTCCGAAGAGAAAAGGGAATGAAATTTTCGGATGGTCATAATCACCGACAGCACCCATGAATTTGGTGAAACCTGAAGATTAAGGGGCAAGTCTTTTTGTGTGTTATAAAGTAACAATGAGTTCTCCTCAGTAACTTCAAGCTGGTAATTGCCTTGATTAAATTGAAACTGCCCCCTTCCTTTCAAACAAAAATGAAACTGGATAAAACTGCTGTCAATTTCCCGTTCCACAAGGGCGGATTCTTCGCTATCGTTCTGAATTTTAAGTACATAAAACCCATCTTCGATTAAAATTTCCTCATAGGAACCTTTGGCGACATTTTTCATACAATTTGTTAATCAAAAGAATTGATATTTTCTATTTATAACGATTCTAAATTAGTTGTTGTCTTATCAAAAGTATCAATAAATGCAATGTTTTTGAAACTTTTTGGCCAAAAACCCATCTAAAGACATAGGAACTGTTATTTATTGTTCCTCTAGCGTTATTTTTTATGTAATGATGCCTTTATTTTTGTCATCGATTTTAAATCCTTTATGAGGAGTTATAATATTTCAAAACATAGTTCTTTTTATGCCGTTGGCCTCAGTTATAAAAAAGCTGATGCTGAAGTTCGGGGAAAATTCAGTTTGGATGTTCCTGCCATAGATAGAATCATAATTCAAGCTAAAGAGCAGGGCATTGATGGTCTTTTGGCCATTTCTACTTGCAACCGTACCGAACTTTATGGTTTTGCCCAGCACCCCTTCCAGTTGATAAAAATGCTCTGCGATGAAACCCAGGGCAGTGTTGAAGAATTTCAAGAGGTGGCTTACGTCTATAAAAACCATGACGCCATTTCCCATATGTTTAAGGTAGGTACTGGCCTTGACAGTCAAATTCTAGGGGATTTTGAAATCATTAGTCAGATAAAACAAGGATTTTACCGCGCTAAAAAGCATGAAATGGCGAATCCGTTTTTAGAACGCCTTTGCAATTCGGTAATCCAAGCCAGTAAGCGTATCAAAAATGAAACGGAATTGTCAACAGGTGCTACCTCGGTTGCATTTGCTTCGGTAAAATATATTTTGGACAACGTTTCAAACATTTCTGAAAAGAACATTTTGCTTTTTGGAACAGGAAAAATTGGGAGGAACACTTGTGAGAATCTAGTGAAGCATTCCAACAACTCCCACATAACGCTTATCAACAGAACCCGAGAAAAAGCTGAGGATGTCGCAGGTAAATTTCACCTTACCGTTAAGGACTATGGCGATCTTCAAACGGAGATTCGAAAAACGGATATTCTTGTCGTGGCTACAGGCGCACAATTGCCTACAATTTCTAAAGCACTGATCTATTCCAAAAAATCGTTATTGATCTTGGATCTTTCCGTTCCCAAAAATGTATCGGATGATGTAATGGAACTGGACAATGTTTCTCTGGTTCACCTAGATCAACTTTCTCGAATTACAGACGATACGTTGGCCAAACGGAAAGAGTTTGTCCCTAAGGCCGAAGCTATTATTGAGCAGGTAAAGAAGGATTTTCTAAAATGGTTGGAGACTCGAAAATTTGCTCCGGTCATTAAGGCTCTTAAAAAGAAGCTTAAAACCATGAAAGCCGAGGAAATTGATTTTCAGTCTAAAAAAATATCCGATTTTAACGAAGACCAAGCCGAGGTAATTTCGGAGCGCATTATTCAAAAAATCACCAAGCAATTTGCAAACCATTTAAAGAGTTCAGAGGTCGATACAGAAGATAGTTTGGCACTTATCCAAAAAGTGTTTCAATTAGAAATCGATTCTCAATGAGCAAAATCTTAAGAATCGGTACCCGCGATAGCGAATTGGCATTGTGGCAGGCACATACGGTGCAGCACAAATTGGAGGAATTGGGTTATGACACCACTTTGATTCCCATAAAATCTACTGGAGATCAAATCCTGGACAAACCGCTTTACGAGCTTGGTATTACCGGAATCTTTACCAAAACCTTGGATGTTGCCTTGCTCAAAGGGCAAATTGATATCGCTGTGCATTCCATGAAAGATGTTCCCACACAACTGCCAAAGGGCATTGTTCAGGTTGCAGTTTTGGAACGGGCCATTACCCACGATATTCTTGTGCATAAAGGGTTGGATTTTCTAGAATCGGAAGAACCTTCAACGATTGCTACGGGAAGCTTGCGCCGAAAAGCCCAGTGGTTGCATAAATATCCTCATCACCAAGTGGTAGATTTAAGGGGGAACGTAAATACTCGTCTTTTAAAGCTTATTGAAAACGATTGGAGCGGAGCCATTTTTGCCCAAGCTGGATTACAGCGGATAAAGTTACTTCCAAAGGATGCTTTAGTGCTCGACTGGATGGTCCCAGCGCCCGCACAAGGCGCCATGGTTGTTGTTGCTCAAGAAAGTGATGATTTTTCAAAAAAGGCATTGCAAAAACTGAATCATTCTGATTCTGAAACTGCCACGGGTATTGAGCGGGAATTTTTAAGAACCCTTGAAGGCGGTTGTACCGCTCCCATTGGGGCCTTAGCTCAAATTAAAGACCAAAAGGTTTATTTTGAAGGGGTCCTTTTTTCATTGGATGGGAAAGAAAAAATCAGTATTGAAAAGAATATTCCACTATCCAAAGCCAAAGGTTTTGGACAAGCTTGTGCCAAAGAAGTCTTGGAAAAAGGTGGAGATAAATTGATGGAAGCCCTACGAAATGAAAACAGTGCTCTCCACTAAAATACTCACCCCTTCCCAAAAAGAATTATTACTGAATTCTGGAATTGGTTTTGTGGAGTACAATGCTCTTGAATTTGAATTTTTGGATGTTGAAATTCCAACGGATTGTTCAAATCTCATTTTCACCAGCAAAAATGCTGTAAAGGCATTTCTTAAACTATCTGATGAACCCAACTTTTCGAATTATCATGCTTATTGCGTTGGAGAAAAGACGAAATCCTTTTTGGAAGAAAATGGCTTAAACGTAGTTAAAATGGCCCAAAACGCATCAGAATTAGGTGATTTTATCGCAAAAAACCACAAAAACACAAATTTTTTGTTTTTATCCGGAAACCAAAGAAGATCAGAGTTACCGGAATTATTAGAAAAAAATAACATTCGGTATAAAGAGGTTCAAATCTATAACACCCATCTAAGACCCAAAAAATTTAATAGGATTTTTGATGGAGTTCTTTTCTTCAGTCCAAGTGGAATACGAAGCTATTTTCAAGAAAATGAAATTGGACAAAGCTGGGCCTTTTGCATTGGGCCGACCACAGCATCAGAAGCCAAAAAACATACCGATCAAATTATAATAGCTAACAAGCCAACCGTGGAAAACGTGTTGGTGCAAGTCATAAAACATTTTAAACAACATGATTAAAAACGACTTATTTCTTAGAGCATTAAAAGGTGAAACTGTGGACAGACCACCGGTATGGATGATGCGTCAAGCTGGGCGTTATCTTCCAGAATTTATGGCGCTAAAAGAAAAATACGATTTCTTTACCCGTTGTCAAACCCCAGAGTTGGCTTCAGAAATAACGGTCCAGCCCATTCGCAGGTATGGAATGGACGCTGCCATTTTGTTCAGCGATATTTTGGTGATTCCCCAAGCAATGGACATTGAAGTGGAAATGAAGCCAAACTTTGGGCCTTATTTGCCAAATCCAATTCGTTCTGCCAAAGATTTGGAAAAAGTTGTTGTTCCTGATATTAAAGACTCTTTGGGTTATGTTTTGGATGCGATTACCCAAACCAAGGAAAAACTGGAGGATGAAATTCCGTTAATCGGATTTGCCGGATCTCCATGGACCATTTTATGTTACTGTGTGGAAGGTCAGGGAAGCAAAAGTTTCGATAAGGCCAGAGGGTTCTGTTTTACCCAACCTGAGGCTGCACATCAGTTACTCCAAAAAATAACGGATACGACCATTGCCTATTTAAAAGCGAAGGTAAAGGCGGGCGTCAATGCCGTTCAGGTGTTTGATTCTTGGGGAGGAATGCTGTCCCCAACTGACTACCAAGAGTTTTCCTGGAAATACATTCAACAAATTGTTGATGCCCTAAAAGATGAAACTCAAGTAATTGTGTTCGGAAAGGGTTGCTGGTTCGCCCTTGGAGAAATGGCCAAATCCGGAGCTTCTGCCGTGGGCGTAGATTGGACATGCTCTCCAAAAAATGCGCGCTATTTAACGGGCGGAAACATTACTTTGCAAGGAAATTTTGACCCCGCAAGACTGCTCTCACCTCCTTCAGAAATCAAACGAATGGTCACCCAAATGATTCGTGAGTTTGGAAAGGATAAATACGTGGTGAACCTAGGACATGGAATTCTTCCACACATTCCTTTGGAGAATGCAAAAGTATTTATTGATGCAGTAAAAGAATACACAGAATAGATTTTAAAGGTTTTGATGCAAATCGAATTTGAAAACTACAGCATAGGTCCTATTCAAGAAAAAGATGCTTGGCGCTTGTGCGACTTTGTGGTTTCCAATGAAGATAGGCTCAAAGATTATTTTCCAAAAACGGTACAGCAAAATCTTAATCCAACATTGGCGCAATTCTTTGTTGCCAAAAAAGTCAAGGAATTTATAGCCAAGGAAGAATTCCTTTTTACCATAAAGGAAAACACAAACAGAACTATTATCGGTCTGATTTTTCTAAAAGAATTAGATAAGGAGCAAAACAAAGGTGAATTGGTCTATTGCATTGGTTATCAGCATGAGGGAAAAGGAATAATGAAGGCCAGTATTAAAAATCTGGTTCCTTGGTGTTTTGATAGCGCCAAATTAGAAACCCTTCAAATCATTGTGCATAACAGTAATTTGTCGAGCATAAGGATTGCAGAGCATAATGGATTTCAATGGAAGCAAACTTTGTTGAAGGAGCACACTACCGGCAATGGTGAAATTTTGGATATGGAATTGTACGAACTCCAAAATCCAGCCTTGCAATCATGAATGTGCTAAAAACACTCAAAAGGATTAGTTTAAAAAGTTTTTGGACTTTAGCAAAGCTATGTTTAAGGTTTCCGTTTTTTATTTTTCCAACCTTATCTGCCACCAGGCAATGTATGTCAACCTCAACTGAAATTTATGGTCGATTACATTACAAAAATGGGCCTGCCAATGCATTTAGACATGCTTTTTGGAACTATCTGATTGCAAAAAAGTGTTTCCGTTGGCGAAATAATATGGAAGCCGTTTTGGTGTGGGCCAAGAAAATTACGGATTGGCATGAAAATGCATTTCCGAATCGGGAATTGGCCAAAAAGATGGATTTGCATAACAATGAAGTTGGACGTTTTCTTTTTAAGAAACACTTTTCAAAGTTAGAAAGTCAAGTGATTGATCTTTTAAGGGAAATGACCTCAAACGCCATTAAAATAGACATTGAAACAGATTTTACTTTAGTAAAAAACCAATTGGTTTATATAATTGACGAGGAATGAAAGACAAGTTTTACGATTACATACAACAGCTCCAAGATACCATAACAAGCAAACTGGAAGAAGTAGATGGAGTGGCCAAATTTCAGCAGGATTTATGGAAAAGGCCGGAAGGCGGCGGTGGAAGAACCCGGGTTATAGAAAACGGAGCGGTCTTTGAAAAAGGCGGGGTCAATATTTCGGCGGTTCATGGAGCACTTCCACAGAGCATGCAAAACTATTTTGGAGTAAAAGATGCTGATTTCTTTGCCTGTGGACTTAGTTTGGTGATTCATCCTAAAAGTCCGATGGTTCCGACAGTTCATGCCAATTGGCGTTATTTTGAAATGTATGACAAGCAGGGAAACATTGTTGATCAATGGTTTGGCGGCGGTCAGGATTTAACGCCCTACTATCTTTTTGAAGAAGATGCAAAGCATTTTCACTCCATTTGTAAAAAGGCATGCGATGCCCATAATCCAGAATTTTATCCCAATTACAAAAAACGCTGCGATGCGTATTTCTGGAATTCCCATAGAAATGAGGCCAGAGGTGTAGGTGGACTTTTCTTTGATTATTGCAAAGCAACCGATTCAACCTCCATGGAAGATTGGTACAACTTCGTTACGGAGGTCGGGAATAGCTTTTTGGAAGCTTATGTACCAATCGTTCTAAAAAGAAGAGAGCTGCCCTACTCCCAAGAACAAAGGGATTGGCAAGAAATTAGACGTGGAAGGTATGTCGAATTCAATCTCGTACACGATAAAGGAACTTTATTCGGATTAAAGACCAATGGACGCATTGAAAGTATATTAATGAGCCTTCCTCCCCATGTGCAATGGAGGTATGATCATCATCCCGAAAAAGGAAGTGATGAGGAAAAACTTATTCGAGTATTACAAGATCCCGTGCATTGGGTTTAATCCGTAGTTTTGTTAGAAAACCAACCCTATGAAACAGAGAATCTATCAAATAGACGCTTTTACAGACCATGTTTTCGGAGGCAATCCAGCTGCGGTATGCATTTTAGACAATTGGCTTGATACTGAACTCATGCAAAAGATTGCCCAGGAAAACAACTTGGCCGAAACGGCTTTTGCGGTAAAAAATGCCAAGGGCTATGAACTTCGTTGGTTCACTCCGGAGGTTGAAGTGGATCTATGTGGCCATGCGACTTTGGCAACCGCGTACGTACTCTTCAATTACTACGGTGTTTCGGAAAATATCATCAAATTTCATTCACCACGAAGCGGCCCACTCGAGGTTGAAAAGTCACCCAATGGTCTACTGACTTTGGATTTTCCCACTGATGAAACAGTGGCCATTCGGAACATCCCAGAAATTGACAATGCCATTGGTCTTACTCCCATAAAAACCATCAAGGGAAAAACGGATTACCTGCTTATCTATAATTCTCAAGCAGAAATTGAGGCCATAACCCCAAACTTCCATTTGCTCGATCAATTGGATTGTAGAGGAGTCATTGTATCTGCCCCAGGAGAAAAGGTTGATTTTGTTTCTCGATTTTTTGCCCCTCAATGCGGCATTCCCGAAGATCCTGTGACCGGTTCCGCCCATACAACCCTAGCACCATATTGGGCAGGTGTTTTGGGAAAAACCAAAATGACGGCCAAGCAACTTTCGCAACGCGGCGGGGATTTGATTTGTGAGTTTTTGGGCGAGCGAGTAAAAATTTCGGGAAAGGGCGCACCATATCTTGTTGGAGAAATAGAAATCTAGCGATGTTATTTTCGTGTAATAACCTTTTGTGATAATTAGAAAAATTCGTGTCAAACCATAAGCGACGCCATGAAAAAACTTAGACTGGAATATTCGTCCATTTTACAAGGAAAGTTTTCTCTTGGGAAACGCAATCTGTTGTTTGCCTTCCAGGTGAATTGCCCAGGATGTTTTTTCTATGGCTTTCCCACGGTAACTAATTTGTTCAAAAAGTATAATGGGCAAATCAATTTTTTGGGATTGTCCACAGCTTTTGAAGATTTTCAATTCAACAACTTAGAAAACACAAAACAGTTATTGGACGAAAAAAAGCTTGTTGGCGAAACAAAAAAAGCTTTTGACACGTATCCCGATGAACTCCAACTTTCCGATATTGATTTCCCCATTGCCATGGATGTTTTGAGTGATAAAACATTTATTACACAGGAAAATATCACTTACATTGGGGGCCAATTTCCGAATTATGGTCAAGCTTCGGAACTAGAACGCGAACAATTTGATCATAAAATCAAGGATTATCTGAATACGAATCCCATAATCCCTGTTACCTTTACACTGAATCAATTTCGAGGGACACCCACCTTTGTGCTTTTTGATAAAGATTATTCCATTCTTGAACATTGGTTTGGGCATAAACCCTATGAAGAAGTAGAACATATTATTAAAAATTGGCTTTAAATCTCCTTTCAAATGTTTCCATTAATACGAAATAGAAGACTTCGCTCATCAGAATCCATAAGACGATTGGTTCGTGAAACTGTTGTCTCACCAGATGATTTTTTGGTTCCACTTTTTGTGGTTGAGGGTAAGGGCATCAAAGAAGAAATTCCATCCATGCCCAATTACTATCGATTGAGTCTGGACAATCTCGAAAAAGAAACCAAAGAGCTCTGGCAAATGGGCCTTTGTGCTGTTTTACTTTTTGTAAAGGTTCCAGACAACCTCAAAGACAACAAAGGAACCGAAGCATTGAACCCTGATGGATTGATGCAACGTGCCATTAAAACGGTTAAAAATGCCTGTCCAGAGATGCTGGTCATGACCGATGTTGCGCTTGACCCTTTTTCCTCTTACGGACATGACGGTATTGTTGCCGAAGGGCAGATTCTGAACGATGAAACTTCAGAGGTTTTGGCCGAAATGAGTGTTTCACACGCCCAAGCTGGAGCTGATTTTGTAGCCCCAAGCGATATGATGGACGGACGCATTTTGACCATTCGCGAAGCATTGGAAGATGAAGGCTTCCAAAATACAGGGATTATGAGCTACTCAGCCAAATACGCCAGTGCTTATTATGGTCCTTTCCGTGATGCCCTGGATTCGGCTCCAGTGGACATTGCCAATGTTCCGAAGGACAAAAAAACTTACCAAATGGATTTTGCCAACCGATTCGAAGCCATACGGGAAACCCAAATGGATATTGACGAAGGAGCAGACATTGTAATGGTAAAACCTGGTCTGGCTTATTTGGATATTGTTCGGGAAATCAAAAACGAAGTCGATGTCCCAGTAGCAGTTTATCAAGTTTCTGGCGAATATGCCATGCTCAAAGCTGCTGCCGAAAAAGGATGGCTAGATCATGACAGTGTGATGCTAGAGCAATTGGTTGCCATCAAAAGAGCTGGGGCCAATATCATTGCCAGCTATTTTGCCAAGGATTTTATTCGGGTTTTAGGTTAACTTAATAAAATTCTATTGCTAGAAATGTCACCTCGAGTAATGTCATCCTGAGCTTGTCGAAGGAGCAGTCGAGAGGTTTTTATGGAATCCATTTGACAGGTCTCGACCTTGGCCTGTCTTGAGCGAAGTCGAAAGGCTCGACCTGACGACGTATTTATTTAATTCCCTGTTGAGATGAAGTGTTTCTAATGAATAAATCGATTCAATTGCTATTTTGTTTTTGCGCTTTCGTGCAACTGAGCCTCGCTCAAACTAGTTTGCCATATGCAAGTCCATCTGAAATGGGGATGGATGAATCCTATATCAACCATCAGGTTGATTCCATAATGACTTTGGGCATCCAAGAACAAGCGTTTCCTGGAGCACAGGTATTGGTTGCCAAAAACAACAAGGTCATTTTTCATAAGGCATACGGTTATCATACTTACGATAGTCTTCAACCAGTTGGCTTGAATGACATCTACGATTTGGCATCTGTGACCAAAATTACAGGTCCGTTATCGGCACTCATGAAACTTGTGGATGAAAAAAAGCTGGATTTGGATGTCCCTTTCAGCACCTATTGGAAACCTTGGGCCAAAAGAAGGGACAAAAAAGACCTCACGCTAAGACAAATTTTGAGCCATCAAGCCGGTTTGGTTCCCTATATCATTTTTTTGGAAAAAGTGATGAAAAATGGAAAAATCAAAAACAGGTTCATCAAAAGAAAACCGAGCAAAAGATTTCAGAAACAGGTTTACAATGGCCTTTATGTGAAAAATCGCTTTCAGCGAAAAATGTATCGCATTATCAACCGCTCAGATGTGTCTCCTGAAAAAATATACAGATACTCCGGACTTACATTTCTCATTTTCCCCGAATTAATCTCTCAATTGACAGGAACCGATTACGAAACCTATCTAAAAGAAAACATTTACAACCCTATAGGATGTAAAACCCTAGGATTTAACCCTTCAAAAGAGAATTTTACCAACAAAATAATTCCGGCAGAGCAAGATACATTGTTCAGAAAAACTTTGGTGAAAGGATGGGTACACGACGAAAATGCCTCACTTTTGGGAGGGGTTTCTGGAAATGCCGGTTTGTTTGCTACTGCCGACGATATGGCCAAAATCATGCTCTTTTACCAAAACTATGGCAAGGTGGATGACAAGCAACTCATCTCAGCTGAAACGGTTAAAGAATTTACCACTATTCAATATCCTGAAAATGAAAATCGCAGAGGATTGGGCTTTGACAAGCCTCTGATTGGGAACGACATGCTTGCATTAAAAGATGCTTATCCAGCACCTTTGGCAAGCAAAACAAGCTTTGGGCATGCTGGTTTTACAGGCACTTTTGCATGGGCAGACCCAAAAAACCAATTGGTATTTATTTTTCTCTCTAACAGGGTATATCCATCAAGAGATCACCGAAAGCTCTACAAGCTGAATATACGCACGGCATTACATCAGGTTTTTTATAATGCCTTGGTCAATTCGCAAGAGTAGAATTCGTCCGTAATCATTACCTTAGTACAACTAGATAAAACACATGGGCTTACTCCTTTTTTACGCATTTATTTCCATTTTCTTTTCATTTCTCTGCTCCATTTTGGAAGCTGTCCTGTTGAGCATCACCCCTACCTTTATCAATGTTAAAAAACAAGAGGGCAAGGAATACGCAACTTTGCTCGAGGGATTAAAAAAGGATGTGGACAAACCGCTAATCGCCATTCTCACCTTAAATACCATTGCACATACCGTAGGTGCCATTTTGGTCGGGGTACAGGCCAAAGTCGCCTACGTAGATATCTATGGAACCACAACCCGAAGCATATTTGGAATTGAGTTCACCGAAGATTTAATGGTGGGAGTGGTTTCTACCATAATGACCATTCTAATTTTGGTTGCTTCCGAAATCATTCCTAAAACCATTGGAGCTACGTATTGGAAACAGTTGGCCAACTTTACGGCCAAAGCCCTAAAGCTAATGGTGTTTATGCTGAAATGGACCGGATTGCTTTGGATATTGCAATTGTTTACCAAGCTCATCGGCAAAAAAGGGCATCATGGAAGTGTTTTGAGTCGTGAAGATTTTACTGCCATGACGGAAATCGCTCATGAAGAAGGCGTTTTTCAGGAATCGGAATCCAAAGTCATTAAAAATCTTTTGAAGTTTGATGAAATCCTGGCCAAGGATGTCATGACGCCCAGAACCGTTATGAAAACAGCATCAGAAGACATGACCATACAAGAATTCTTTGAGGCAAACAGACCACTTCGATTCTCAAGAATCCCACTTTATAAAGATCGAATGGACAATATAACTGGTTTTTTCCTGAAGGATGAGTTGTTGGAGTCCATTATCAACAAAAAAGGAAAGGAAACCTTAAATACCATTAAAAGGGAAATTTTGGTCACCAATAGGAACAAGCCCATTCCGGAGCTTTTTGAAAAATTTGTGGCAAAGCGGGAACACGTTTCCCTGGTTGTGGATGAATATGGTTCGGTAAGTGGGTTAGTCACCATGGAAGATGTCATTGAAACCCTGCTCGGATTAGAGATTATGGATGAAAGCGACAATGTTGAAGACCTTCAAAAGCTTGCCAGAAAGAATTGGGAGAGCAGAGCCAAGCGTATTGGGATTATTGAAGTTAAAAATGATATGAAATAGTGGAAATAGCTTATTTACAAACATCTATAGGCTTAGCTGAATTTGAAGGTGATGAAAATGGGCTGTCCGCAGTACGAGTTTTAGACAGAGAAAAACCTATTGGTATAATTCCGGAAGCCTTGGAAGATGCCGTTTATCAGTTTCGTGAATATTTTGAGGGGAAACGTAACAATTTTGACCTCAAACTGAATCCATCCGGGACCGATTTTCAGAAAAAAGTATGGAAAGCTCTCTTAGACGTTCCCTTTGGCAAAACACTTTCATATTTAGAACTTTCTAAAAGATTGGGCGACCCAAAAGCCATTCGGGCCGTTGCGGCCGCTAACGGAAAAAACCCGTTGTGGATTGTTGTTCCTTGCCACAGAATCATTGGAAGTAAAGGTGATTTGGTGGGTTATGCAGGTGGACTACATCGAAAAAAGTGGCTTTTAGAGCACGAAAGCCCATCTCCCCAACAATCACTCTTCTAATCCCTTACAAAATAGGAAGGAAAAAATGGAAATGTGATGTTATGCAGTAAATCACCCTCCAATGAAGCTTGGAAGACTCCTCCGAGCACATTATCATCAAACGTTCCATAGCCAATCAAGAACACTTGTTCCGATTTGTCATAAATCTGTGTGGTAATTCGCAAAGGTTGCCCAATTTCTTCTTCTACCTTTTCCACCAAGGCAAACAAGTCAATATTTTTGGTTTCCTGACTTACCAAATCATAGGTTGCAGGTGCCGAAAATAGTCTGGAAGGTTGTGCATATTCCAGGTTGAAAAAAATCTGTTCGTCTACAAGAAACATGTCTTCAATGGGCCCTGGCAAAAAGCCAAACCTTGCATTTAATGGTGTTTTTTCAAGAAAGGCAAGGGTTTTGGAATCGTATTTTTCCAATTCGGTTTGTGGTTGTCCCTTTAGAACCACCAAATCGCCCACATCAGAAATCAACAAACTTATTGGGGTACTCTGGAAATTTAGAATGGTGCCAACAGCTTTTGTTGCAGTATTATACGCAGTCAATTTATAATTTCCTTGTGCATCTATATAGGAGATAAACAGCATCTCTTCATAAAACAGGGGTTCGAAAACATCCGCAATATTAAAATCGATAGTGATTTCAGTTTCATTCGAATCTGTCAGGTCCAATTCCAGAATCCCAAGATTTCTAGAACCGGTGCGTTCCAAATAGGCAAAAAATACTTCCGAATCTTGATGTACTCCCCAAGCTATGGAACGCTCCGTGTTATTCGTATAAAAATCGGGATACTTATTAGTTTGTCCGGTAACTATATTTTTTAAAGCCAAAGAAAACCGTCCTTCAGAAAATGAGAAAAAGGACAAAAACTCATTTCTTTGTCTGAGTGCTAAAAAATCAGCTGGGACGTCAATATCTTGGGTTAGATCAAAAGTTACTGCCGTTTTAGAAACTGCATTGTAGTTATATTGAAAAACGTTGTTCAAGTCCTCCCCAACCGCAACAAAACTCCCTTCTTTTAACTTCGGGGAATTTTCTTGAGGTTGGTCATCGGATGCACATCCGACAAGGCCAAAAATTATGGCCAATCCTATCCAAGTTTTCAATTTCATAGCATTTATCAATTACAAGGTACGATTTATTAGATCATGCGATTGGTGTATCCCTTAAATTAGTATTTTCCGATATGCTCAAAAAACTACTTATAGAAAACATCCTGTTTCTTGATATTGAAACCGTTCCTCAAAAACCAAACTTTGACGATTTGGATGAAAACACCCAGCTCCTTTGGGAACAAAAATCCCAATACCAACGAAAAGATGAAATCACCGCAGAAGACTTTTACGACCGTGCCGGTATTTGGGCCGAGTTTGGAAAAATCATCTGCATTTCGGTGGGCTATTTTACTTTTAAAGGGGATGTAAGAAACTTTCGAGTCACTTCCTTTTCTGGAGAGGAGCAACAGTTGCTGAAACAGTTCAAACAATTGCTCCAAGAGCATTTTAGCAAAACAAAACACCTTTTGTGTGCCCATAACGGCAAGGAATTTGACTTTCCCTACATAGCACGTAGAATGGTTATACATGGAATAGAGCTTCCCTATAAATTGAATTTATTCGGCAAGAAACCCTGGGAAGTTCCTCATTTGGACACCATGGAATTGTGGAAGTTTGGTGATTACAAACATTATACTTCCCTAAAATTATTGGCAAATGTTTTGGGAATTCCTTCTCCGAAAGAAGACATGGATGGCAGTATGGTAAAAAGCGTGTTTTATGAAGATAATGATCTTGATAGAATCATCACCTATTGTGAATTGGATGTGGTGACAACGGCCCAAGTGTTTCTGAAATTGCGAAATGAAGCTTTGCTTGATGACGCCGAGGTCAAAAAAGTATGATTGAAATCAGTAAAGTTAGAAGTCTTGGTTTTTTATCCTTCTGTGAGACAACCCTTAACATAAATGCGTTTTTTTTCTAGTTCTTGTAAAACTTGGCGCTCTGTATTCCCGAGTGATCTTGCATTACCAATACGTACACCCCGGTAGCAAGTCCTGACACGTCAATATCACCATTGGCACCTCCTTTTTTTACGGTATTGCCCAAAGTGGTGACTATGGAGTATATGGCGTCTGGTGACATTTCCGCCCCAATGGAAAGCCACTCGGTTGTAGGATTGGGGTAAAGTTTCATTTCCAATCCCTCTCCTTCTGGCAAAGTATAGGGCTCGAACTCAAAAATTTCAGTTTCACTGCCATTGAATACAAATTGTATTTCTTCAGAAAAATCAGAAGTGATGTTTTCTGTGCAGATTGAACGCACCCTTGCCTCGTAAGTAGTCCCGATTTCCAAATCCAAAAGTTCAAAACTATTGGCCCATACCAATTCACTTTTCCAGACATCATCGTTCATCGCTTTATACTGAATCTCAAAAAGCGTATCGGTTGCATCATCCCAGTTAAGCGTAGTTTTGTTTTCTTCAGCGGAAAGTATTCCAAAGTTTGAAGGGCTTACAGCGACACATTTGGAAATCTGCGCACCGGAAACCAATAATGAGAAGTCCTGCATCCCATTTTTTAAACTTCCTTTATGTGTAACCCTTATCACATACTCCCCTTTTGCATTGGCAATTTCAATCCGCTCAAAGGGGTCAACCTTATTATCTCCCCTAGTTGCCGGTTCTTTGGCTTGGTATGGATTCAATTTCCAGGGCAAATAGGTTTCCCCGTTCTTAGTCACGCGAACATCAAGATCATTGATGAGCGCTGCGGTAGTATTATTTAAATCCCCTCTATTAATAAATTCCCCTTCAGGGTCCGTCCAGCTTATCGAAACCATAAGATTCTTTAGATTGTTGGCGGTAACGGTAATCTCGTAGGTGTTTCCTTCGGAAAGGGTTTCCTCCTTGATTAAACTACTGTAGTCTTTCTGTTGCAGTAGCTCTGCTGCAGCCTTTGCATTCATTACGCCCCAACCCATTTTATAATCTGGCCCTTGGCCATTGACATCATCTGCTGTGTGCAGGGCAAGTCCCTTTAACGTGGCAGCCTTCATATAAGTTCTGTATAAATCCTCATGGTACTGTTGCAACAAAAGCAAAGACCCCGTTACTCCAGGAGTTGCCATCGACGTCCCCATAGATGTATCATAACTCGTATTGCTGTTGGAACTTGTTGAAAAAATAGAAGATCCATCTCCTGCTAAATCGGGTTTTATGCGTCCATCATCTATTGGGCCTAAACTACTATAACTGGAAACATTGGCTTCTTTAAGTTCTCCCTTATTTCCCATTTTGGTATTGGCACCTGCAATAACAAGTCCATTTTTAGAGGTTGCAAATCCAAGCAATAAGTCGAATCCCTCAGCTGTTTTGCCAAAATTGGGTGATGCATTGTCATAAGATCTTTGCGCATTGCCAGCTGCGGTCACCATCAAATAATAAGGCGCATTATGCATGATTCGGTCCCAATCCTGTGAGACCCTAATATAAGAACCAAAATACCAATCGGGCACCCTATCCGATTTTATTCCATAGGAATGATTGCTCAACAATAGCCCATCTGCGGCCGCTTCTGCAACTTCAATTTTATCCCTGGTCCAATCATGCGACAATACTTTTGCAGAATATGCAACTCCTTTCGCATTGGGTTTTACCCCGGAAGAAATAAGATGCCCTGTTACCCGAGTGGCGTGCAAGCTTACTTCTTTGGCAGCATCCATACTTTTGGCTCGGTGATCAAATTCTTGGTGGGAGGTAAGCGCACGTCCAGCATCCCAAACGCCTACCTCAAGCCCTTTTCCATCGAGGCCTAGGTGTAAAAGTCCGTCCGAATACAATGTGTTTGCTCTTGAAACCTGATTGGATGGATCATTAAAGGTGGTGTAAAAAAGAGGTGTTCCGTCAGTTCCTATATCATTTAGCGCCACAATAGTCCCGTCCTTCTGCTTTTCAAATCGTTTCCAAGCTTTGGATTTAAGTAATTGGCCAATTTTGGCTTCTTTGGAGGCATACTCAGCTTCCATTTTAGAAACCATGGAGATAAATTGCTGGTTATTGTATGTTGATTGAATAATCTTTTTGTTGGCATCGGATTGGCCAAAAGCACAAAAGATGCTTAAAAAGAATAAAATGGACATTAGAAAAACTCCTGTGCCCTTGGTTGATTTTTTACAATCCATAATAAAGGTTGAGTAGGATTTGGACTACAAATCTATTATCGAATCAAAATTTGTCGATAAAAAACCCTTTTATTTCGATGAATTGCACAGCTTTTGAAGATGAGCTGTTGTGAAATTACATTTTTATGTGGTGTAGTATTTTTCTTTCTTTTTAATCTTGCTTGTTTTCCTTTAAAACCACATATACAGGAAAGTGATCACTATAGCCTCCTAAATATTTTTTCCCTACAAATGTTCGAAACGGATTGCCCTTGTATTTGCCCTTCCATTCTTTTAAAAATCGAGGTGAAAAAACATTGGCTTTTTGAAAGCTATGCGTCCCCTCTTCATAATTCAGAAAGCTATGTGAAATCAATATTTGGTCAAATAGGCTCCATTCACCTTTGTAATTGGCGCTACCTGAATCTGGGGACAACAACTTTTGCATTGGATTAATAAACAGTTCGGTTTCCATTAATTTTTGGATACTTGCCGAATTCGGGTCATCATTAAAATCCCCCATAACAATACAATTGATGTTGGAGGCGGTTATAGCGTTTAGTTTATTAATAATGGTTTCAGCTGCTTTGATTCTTTTATAACTAGTTTCTTCTGCCCCCGCCCTTCGAGAAGGCCAATGGTTTACAAAAACATGTACCTCTTCATTATGTAGCTGACCGTGCACATACAAGATGTCCCTGGTCAAATCCCTATCTCCATCCTCATCCTCAATCATTAATGGAACGATTTCGGCATCCAGAAGGTCAAAATGTTCCCGATTATAGATTAGGGCCGTATCGATACCCCGTTCATCAGGAGAATCGAAATGCACATAGTGGTAGTCTTCGTCTCGAAGTGCCTTTGATCCCAAAAGGGCATTAATGACCTTTTTATTTTCCACCTCGGCAATTCCTATAAGTACTGGAGGTATTTCACTATCCTCCAGACCAATTTGTGAAATAGCCTTGGCCATTTTCTTCACCTTCTTGTCAAACTTCCGCTCGTTCCAGGCCTTTCTTCCATCAGGAGTGAAATCATCATCTAAAGTGTAAGGGTCGTTTGTAGTATCAAAAAAGTTTTCAAGATTATAAAAAGCTACGGTATATTGATTTTCTAGATGATTCAATGTGCTGAGGTTTCGGTTTCTGCTTAAAAATATAAAACTCCAAAGTACGAAAACAGCTTCGTAAACATTGTTTAGATTTGCACTTTAATTGGTCCCATGCTAGAAAAGAAGGTTACAAATTATGAAAAGGCGGTGCTCATTGGTGTAATCAACCGTGAACAAAATGAGGAGAAGGTCAAGGAATATTTGGATGAGCTGGAGTTCCTTACTTATACTGCTGGCGGGGAAGTCCTCCAAAGATTTACGCAGCGAATGGAGATACCCAATCCCAAAACCTTAATCGGTAGTGGGAAAATGGAGGAAGTTGAAAAGTATGTGAAAGAAAACGAAATAGGTTCAGTAATTTTTGATGATGAGCTTTCTCCTGCGCAACAGCGGAATATTGAAAAGCAACTTCGTTGCAAAATTATAGATCGAACTAGCTTAATCTTGGACATTTTTGCGCAACGGGCACAAACCAGTTATGCACGCACGCAGGTAGAATTGGCACAGTATGAATATCTACTGCCTAGGTTAACTGGTCTTTGGACCCACCTCGAGCGGCAAAAAGGGGGTATTGGAATGCGAGGACCTGGTGAAACCGAAATTGAAACGGATAGGCGGATTGTTCGTGATCGAATTTCTCTTTTAAAAAAGAAACTTACCAAGATAGACCGCCAAATGGAGACCCAACGGGGTAACAGAGGGGCTTTAGTCCGAGTTGCTTTGGTGGGCTATACCAACGTCGGTAAATCGACCTTGATGAACGTCATCAGCAAAAGTGAGGTTTTTGCGGAAAACAAACTTTTTGCCACCTTGGACACCACGGTTCGAAAAGTGGTTATCGGCAACCTCCCATTTTTGTTAAGTGATACCGTTGGATTTATTCGAAAGCTGCCCACACAATTGGTGGAGAGTTTTAAAAGTACGTTGGATGAAGTTCGCGAAGCGGATTTGTTATTACATGTAGTGGATATTTCGCACCCCAACTTTGAGGAGCACATTGCTTCTGTAAATAAAATTTTGGACGAGATTAAAAGTGCCGACAAAAAGACAATTATGGTTTTTAATAAGATCGACCAATACCAACCCGAAACTATTGATGAGGATGATCTGGTCACCGAACGTACCAAATCCCATTTTACTTTGGAGGAATGGAAGAAAACCTGGTTCAATAAAATAGGAGATCGGGCACTTTTTATTTCTGCCCTGAACAAGGAGAATTTAGATGATTTTAGAAAACGGGTCTACGATGAAGTCCGTGACATTCATGTCACCAGATTCCCGTATAACAACTTTTTGTACCCCGAACACCTTGACCAGTATTAAAACCTGTTCAGACGATGTGTTTTAGTTTCTCGATGAAATACAACCGTTAACATTTTCTACCACATCTTTTTGCCTGTTCACAACAAAAGTTTAGGCCCTAACAACAGAAAAACTACTTTCATACTGTTTTTAAGTGATAGTGTTACGCGCCAAATCCGCTATAAACTTAACCTACTTATAACATGGCTTAAAAACACCCCCAAATCATATATAACCCCATAAAAAAGCCCTCTATTTTGAGGGCTTTTTTAGTTGATAACGTTTCTTTGTTTTAGAAGGAATAACTCAGTCCTAATGTCCAATAGGTTTGCAGCTCATTGTCAATCGTATCAAAAGTTGCAGTTGGATCAGGAGTAGGAGCATTATTCACAATATAGTTCAAGGTCTCCTGCTTGTTGTTTCGTAATCCAAAATCAAAACCCACACCAATTACTTTCCATAAGGTATAGGCAAAAGAGTTGGTCCAAGTCCAATTGCTCAAATCCCCACTTTCATAGCTGTGGAACATGGATAGGTTTGTCTTAAAACTAACGGCTCCGATTTGTCTGGTATAATCCGCTACGATTTTTGCACCCAATGATGAATTAAAAATGGTATCCTCATCGCTAAAAACAAAATTGTAATTGAGCGGGTGAATCACCACGACCAAATCTGCAATTGGAGTCCACGTACCACCGATACCGACATCCAAATATCCCGGATCGTTAAAGTTGCTCAAAATGGTGGTTCTGTATTCCCCAAGTGTGGAAATGGCAAACTTGTCACTCAATTTATAACCATAAAGTGAGGAGATATTGAACACGTCTGTTGACTCTCTAAAACCATCTTCGTCGTTCGGGTCATCCTTGTCATCCAATTTAACCCAGTTCAGGTTGATGTTGGCCGAGTTTCTCCAAAAGAATTTTTCCTCTTGTTGATTGGCAAAAGCATTGACCGTAAACCCGATTGTCCCGGAAGAGTTATTCGGAATGCCTTGTGAAAACCAATTGTTGAAGCCTGAAAGGCTTCCGCCTATGGTACCAAAAGCACCGACTTTCCAACCCGGGAGGGCATCCAATTGTGCCTGAAGGGCATTTACCCGACCTTGAATGGCAGCAATGGAATCTTTTTTAGGCCCCATTTGAGCCTTGATTTCTTCTTCGGTCTGCGCATGTGTTGCTGTCAGCACAAAAAATGCTGTGGCCGCATAAAGTAGTTTTTTCATAGAATGGAGTTTTGTGTTTAGAAACGCAAAATTAAGAAATGTCACCTTGAAAATGGGGAACCATCAATTGAAATAGCCCATATATAAATTGGCGACATACCTCTATCTCATTTTGTTCTTTCTTGTTTGTCTTTACATCAATAACCATAAATCCCATGAAAAATCGATTCCATTCAGTATTGTTTGTATTGATTTCTTTTCTTTTCCTATCTGTATGCTCCAGTGAACTTCCTTTATTATTACCTCCCGACCCAAGACAAAACCAAGAAGATGAAATTGAGAACCCGGAGGATAAAGCGGAAACTGAAGATTCCGTAGAAATTGTTCTGGACAACACCCAATTGGAACTCTTTACCCTAGATACAGCAACCTTAACCGCCTCAATTTCTGGAGGAGATGAAAACAGCGCTGTTGAATGGGCGACCAGCAACCGAAAAGTATTGCATATAGATGCCCAGGGCAATATTACCGCACTTAAAGCTGGAACAGCTAATGTGATGGCAAGCTTTGGAGAGGCTTCTGCCTTTTGCAAGGTTAAGGTAAACCCAAGTGTGTTTGTTGTCGGCGATGAAAGAATTGGCAACAATGCCGTGGCCCGGTTATGGATAAATGGGGTCGCGCAAAGTTTGACCTCCGGTGGCGGACATAGTTACGCAAGGTCGGTTTATCTCTTTGATGGAGATATATACGTCGCGGGTTCTCAAAATGTAGGCTTTAATGGCTCTTCGGCTTTGGTTTGGAAAAACGGAGTCCAATCCGAACTGACCGATGGTGCCCAAAGAGCACGCACCCATTCAATGTTTGTCAATGGAAATGATGTATATGTAGCAGGTTATGAGCATAATGGAGACAATTTTGTGGCCAAATTGTGGATCAATGGAAAGGAGGAAAATCTCACAAATGGCACAGGAGAAGCCTTTGCCAATGGTGTTTTCGTTTATGAAGACGATGTATATGTTGTAGGGTCTGAGGAAATCCAAATGGAAAGTGAGAATCACCTAGTAACCCTTGCTATGTTATGGAAAAATGGAAATCCGATGCCCCTTACGAATGGAGATAGCCATGCGTATGCCAATGCGATTTATATCGAAGGATCCGACGTATACGTTGTGGGAATTGAGCAAGTGGAATATCAAAATGAATTCAATAGTGCTGTCGTACTATGGAAAAATGGAAAACGGGAAAGTCTATTAACCAATGGAGCCTATAACGCATTTGCAGCCTCCATTTTCGTGGAAGGGTCCGATGTTTATGTAGCTGGTCAAGAATATAATGGAGGTCCGAACCCTATAGCCAAATACTGGAAAAATGAAGTTCCTGTAAATTTAAGTGATGGAACATATTACACAGATCCACGCTCAATTTATGTACACGAATCTGATGTATATGTAGTGGGACACGAATATAACGGAGACAATTATGTGGCCATTTTATGGAAAAATGGTGTACGCATTGATTTAAGTGATGGGACCAGTTGGGCAAGAGCCTACTCTATTTTTGTGAAATAAATTTGTCTTTCGAGCGCAGTCGAGAACTATTGTCCATATCTCGACTGCGCTCGATAGGACATTAAAAGATTTATTTCTTTTTAAAAAGAGGAACAGCAGAACAGGCTTCGCCATACATCACGCTTTTGGCCACTTGTTGCATTTTTGACATTGCCATGATATAGGCATTTTCCGGAACTGGTTTGTTGGAACATCCTTTTATGATCACCGGCTTATCCTTAAATGGGGACAGATCCAATGCTTCAAGAATGGTTTGATAAAGTGACGTTTCCAAATCTTCGAGCTTCCCAATAACTACTTTTTTTGCAAATGGATTCAATTTGGATGCCACCAACATAAACGCCCATCCGGGTACAATGGCATCGGTGGAACAGGTCAATGCAACATAAGCATCTTGGTAAGCTGACCAATCCTGTTCATCCAAAGCACTTCTAAATTCCTTTTCTTTTAGAATTATGCCTTCGTAGAGCCAATCTTTGATGTCCAACACTTCCCTTCGACCTTCGGGATATAATTCCTCTAGATCAAAAGTGATCAGTTTGCTTTGGGCTACTCTGTTTATTATTTCATTTCCCATATCGTCATTCCCGCGAAGGCGGGAATCAAATTAAAGCTTACGTCCATGCACACTTCGACAGGCTCAGTGTGACTTAGTTACAACATTCCCAGCTCCAATTTCGCTTCTTCGCTCATTAAATCCTGGGTCCAGGGTGGATCAAAGGTGATTTCCACTTCTACATCCTTCAATTCGTCCAAAGATTTAACCTTCTCCTCAACTTCAACGGGTAAAGTTTCTGCAACCGGGCAGTTCGGTGATGTTAAGGTCATTAAAATCTTGACATCATTATCTTCATTCACAAAAACATCGTAAATCAAACCCAATTCGTAAATATCAACGGGAATCTCCGGGTCATAAATGGTCTTTAGCACCCTCACGATTTTCTCTCCCAGTTCTTGTGTATCTATAGTAATTTCTTCGCTCATTCTTCTTGTAGTTTATGGGTTTAGAAGTTTAAACGTTTAGGGAAGTCTTTTAAACTCCTAAACCAAAACCTCCTCAACTCAGTTCAATTGCGTTTGATAGGCAATTGCGTACAGTTTCAACTGTTTTATCATGCTTACCAAACCATTTGCCCTAGTGGGCGACAAATGCTCCTTTAGACCAATTTCATCAATAAAATTGGTGTCGGCATCTATAATATCTTGTGGTTTTTGGTTGCTGAAAGCTCGAATCAAAATTGCAATAATGCCTTTTGTGATGATAGCATCACTGTCAGCAGTAAAAACCAATTTGTCATTGTCCAGTTCGGCGTGTACCCATACCTTACTTTGACACCCTTTTATAATATTGTCCTCCGTTTTGTATTGCTCCTCAATCAAGGGAAGGGATTTTCCGAGCTCAATCATATACTCGTACCGCTGCATCCAATCATCGAACATGGAAAACTCGTCTACAATCTCTTCCTGAATTTCTGTTATGGTCATCTATATGTTTTGTTCAAAAGTACAATTCGGGCATTTCCCAATCAAACCCTTTAAGAGAAAGATAACTTCTGGTTATAGCAACATGTTTTTAGCTCGCTTAACTCCTTCCACCAAAACATCAACTTCTGCTTTGGTGTTGTAAAAACTAAAACTCGCTCGAACGGTTCCAGGGATTTGATAAAAATCCATGATGGGCTGCGCACAATGGTGACCCGTGCGAACTGCTATACCCATTTTATCCAGAATTGTACCAATATCATAGGGGTGGATTCCATCTATATTGAATGAAATCACAGAGGTCTTGTGTTTGGCAGTCCCGTAAATACGCAATCCTTCAATCTTCAAAAGTTCCTCCGTTGCATAACGGATTAACTCATCTTCATACTGCGCAATAGCTTCAAATCCGATGGAATTTATATAATCCAAAGCTGCGCCAAATGCAATTCCTCCGCAAATATTTGGGGTGCCTGCTTCAAATTTATGGGGCAGATCGGCATAGGTGGTTTTTTCAAAGGTGACCTCCTCTATCATTTCACCGCCACCTTGGTAAGGAGGTAATTTCTTGAGCCATTCTTCTTTTCCGTACAGCATTCCGACTCCGGTTGGACCACACATTTTGTGTGCGGAAACCGTGTAGAAATCCACATCCAAAGCTTGTAAATCAGCCTTGATATGAGCTGCTGCCTGTGCGCCATCAATTAAAACCGCAGCTCCAACCCGGTGTGCGGCCTCAATAATTTCATCAATAGGGTTTATGGTTCCCAGGGCATTGGAAACGTGGTTGCAGAACACGAGTTTAGTCTTTTCGGAAAGCAGCTTATGGAATTCGTCCATAATCAATTCCCCATTTTGGTTCATTGGAATCACTTTCAGAACGCCACCCGTTCTTTCACACAGCATTTGCCAAGGTACAATGTTGGAGTGGTGCTCCATTGCCGAAACTATAACCTCATCCCCTTCCTTTATAAAGGAAGAAAATCCGTTGGCCACCAAATTTATGCTATGGGTAGTCCCTGAAGTTAAAATAACCTCATACGGTTTAGCTATGTTAAAATGCTTTTGGATTTTTCCCCTAGCCGCTTCGTAAGCATCGGTAGCTTCTTGGGAAAGGGTATGCACCCCTCTATGGATGTTGGCATTGTACTTATGGTAGTACTCCACAATCACATCAATTACCTGCTGCGGTGTTTGTGAGGTTGCGGCATTGTCCAAATACACCAAAGGTTGTCCGTTGACCTTTCTGTTTAAAATGGGAAAGTCTTTACGAATTGTTTGTATGTCCAATGAGGATTGCACCATTTTTACTAGGGATTAGTCTTTGAGTGTTGATTTAACTTAGAGCTCAAACCCGACCCGTACCCCCAATTTATTGGCGATAATCTTGTTGATCCGAGTCTTCAACTCAGGTATACGTACACTTTCCAATACATTATTGGCAAAGGCATACATCAATAAAGCCGTGGCTTCCTTTTTGGGAATTCCTCTGGATTGAAGATAGAACAAAGCATCCTCATCCAACTGCCCAATGGTACACCCGTGGGAGCATTTTACATCATCAGCAAAAATCTCCAGCTGAGGTTTTGTGTTGATGGTTGCCTTATCACTGATTAGAATGTTGTTGTTCTGCTGGAAAGCATTGGTCTTCTGGGCTATCTTGTCCACAATAATCTTTCCGTTGAAAACTCCCGTAGATTTCTCTCCAAAGATTCCTTTATAATCCTGATGACTTTCGCAATTGGGCTGTGCATGGTGCACCAAAGTGTGGTGGTCTACATGTTGTTTTTCACCCAAAATGGTCACTCCTTTAAGAACAGAATCTATGCGCTCTCCGTTTTGATAAAAGTTAAGGTTGTTTCGTGTCAATTTTCCACCAAAAGAGAAGGTATGAACACGAACCACACTGTTGTTTTTTTGTGATATGTAAGTGTTGTCTATCAAGGATGCGGTATTGGCATCATTTTGAACCTTATAGTAATCAACAATGGCATCCTTGGCGGCAAATATTTCGGTTACTGAATTGGTAAATACCTCATTACTGGTCAAACTTTGATGGCGCTCAATGATCTGTACTTCCGCATTTTCCTCAACAATCACCAAATTACGAGGTTGTAACATCAATGCTGCCTCATTTCCTGTGGCAAAGTGTATGATCTGAATTGGTTTTCTAGGTGCCTTGTTTTTTGGAATGTATATATATGCTCCTTCTTTGCTGAATGCCGTATTCAACGTGGTCAACGACTCATCTTTAGAGGCAATTTTGTTAAAGTACAGCTCAATGATTTGACGATACATCGGTTTGCTGAAAGCAGCGCTCATCAAACACACATCCACACCATCGTGGGTGGTTTCCGAAAGGTAAGAGCTATAAACCCCGTCAATAAATACAATTTTATAGGTGTCTATCTCATGTAGAAAATACTTTTTAATATCCTTATAGTCCAGTGTGCTTTCCTCTTTTGGAAAAACACTAAAATCTACCTTTTGAATGTTATTAAGGGACGTATACTTCCAAGCTTCATCTTTTTTTGATGGGAATCCTTTGGTCTCAAAATTTTTGATGGCTTCAGAACGCACTTCGTGCACGGGATGATCTAAATCCACATTATTCTCGAAAGCTATAAATGAAGAAAGTAATTTATCTTTTAAATCCATTTTTCTTTGTCGTTGTCATTCCCGTGAGAACGGGAATCTTTTAAAACATAATTGTTTTTGTCATGGATTCCTGCCTTCACAGGAATGACAAAGTAGGTTATACTACCGTCTCCCGTTTTAACCAGTCGTATCCTTTTTCCTCCAATTCCAGCGCCAATTCCTTGGTTCCGGATTTTACGATCTTACCATCGTGCAATACGTGTACAAAATCGGGCACGATGTACTCCAATAATCTTTGGTAATGGGTAATTACGATTATGGCATTATCCTTTCCACGCAATTTGTTCACGCCATTAGCAACAATTCGAAGAGCATCTATATCCAATCCTGAGTCAGTTTCATCCAAAATTGCCAATTTGGGTTCCAACATGGCCATTTGGAAAATCTCATTTCTTTTCTTCTCACCCCCGGAGAATCCTTCGTTAAGGGAGCGAGATAAAAACTTGCGGTCTATCTCCAACTGTTCTGATTTCTCACGAATCAATTTCAACATTTGGTTGGCGGGCATATCTTCCAAACCTCTTGCTTTCCTTGATTCGTTGATCGCAGTTTTCATGAAGTTGGTCACGGTGACCCCTGGAATTTCCACGGGGTATTGAAACGAAAGGAATATTCCTTTGTGTGCTCGTTCTTCAGGTGCTAATTCCTCTAAATCTTCACCCTCTAATGAAACGCTTCCCTTTTTTATTTCAAATTCTTCTTTTCCAGCGATAACGGAGGCAAGTGTGCTTTTTCCAGATCCATTGGGACCCATTATGGCATGTACCTCTCCTGCATTCACCTGGAGGTTGATGCCATTCAAAATCTTTTTATCCTCGACGCTTGCGTGTAAATTCTTAATTTCTAACATTGTGTTCTTCTTCAATATTACTTTAAATAGTTAGGTGCTTTGGGTAATTTTTCAAAGTCCCCTTTAGCATGCTGTAAATAAACCTTTGCTCCTTTTTCTTTTGCAAAAGCTTCAAAAGCTACCATGCTGGCCTTAGTTTGTTCTACATCTGTATTAAAAATTGGCACCCTCTGGTGCTCCCTATTTTCATAAAAATGGTACATGTCGCCTGACAGAAGCAGTGGCCCATGTTCTGTTAAGTCCAAATACAACACTTGGTGTCCAGGTGTATGTCCGGGCATAGATTTTATGATGACACTCCCATCTCCAAAAACGTCGTGGTCGCCATTTAGTTTTTGAATGTTCTGAAGCTCCTTAATTGCATTGTAATTATCCGCTCTATTTTTTTGCGCTTCTTCATTTGCCACAAAATCATATTCAGCTTCTTGTACAATCCAAGTGGAATTAGAAAACACATTGGCGTGCCCCGTATGATCAAAATGGGTGTGCGAAAACGTGATGTAGTCTATATCATCCACTTTCAGACCAATACTTGCCAATTGATTCGCAACCGAATCTTTTCTGGAAACCGTAAAGGCCCCTCCGGGAGTTGTAAATGGTTCGGGCATGGGCACCAACATTTCCGGTAATCCTGCATCCCACATCAAATTCCCTTTTGGGTGACTGATCACGTAAAACGCATCGGCAAATTCCTTGGATTGACCAGTGTAGGTTGTGTCCTGCGAGAAAAGTTCCAGTCTGTTGGCAATCACCGTTCCTCCACTGAAGGTATAAAGCTTAACTTCTGGCTTAACAATCTCTGCGGGTTTTTCCTCAGTGGATTCCGCCTCCTTTTTTGCTTGTTTACAGCTTGTAATTACAGCAAGTGTTACTATAAGTAGTAGTAGTTTTTTCATGCTTTTTATTAGTCAGTTCGAGCGCAGTCGAGAACTTTTGATACCTCTCGACTGCGCTCGAGGTGACATTATTCGTTTTTGATTATCCAACGGAGCCTTCGAGACTTATCTCCAATAATTTTTGTGCTTCTACAGCAAACTCCATGGGAAGTTTATTTAAAACCTCCTTGCTAAATCCGTTTACGATCAACGCAATTGCTTTTTCGGTATCGATGCCTCTTTGGTTGCAATAGAAAATCTGGTCTTCTCCAATTTTACTGGTTGTGGCCTCGTGTTCTATTTGTGCTGTTTTGTTTTTTGCTTCGATATATGGAAAAGTATGCGCCCCACATTTGTTTCCCATCAATAATGAATCACATTGCGAAAAGTTCCGCGCGTTTTCCGCTCTGCTATTTACTTGAACCAATCCACGATAGCTATTTTGGGATTGCCCTGCTGAAATTCCTTTGGAAATAATAGTACTCTTGGTGTTTTTGCCCAAGTGTACCATTTTAGTTCCTGTGTCCGCTTGTTGAAAGTTATTGGTAACCGCGATGGAATAAAACTCACCTACGGAATTATTTCCTTTTAAAATGCATGAGGGATATTTCCAAGTTACAGCTGAACCGGTCTCAACCTGGGTCCAAGAAATCTTGGAATTTGTCTCGCATAAACCTCGTTTTGTCACAAAGTTATATACCCCTCCTTTTCCTTCTTTGTCTCCAGGAAACCAATTCTGAACTGTTGAGTATTTGATTTCTGCATCATCCATAGCAATAAGCTCTACAACGGCAGCATGCAATTGATTTTCATCTCTTGATGGCGCAGTACATCCTTCCAAATAGCTTACGTAGCTACTTTCATCTGCGATGACCAGTGTACGTTCAAACTGACCAGTACCTCCTTCATTAATCCTGAAATAAGTGGATAATTCCATAGGGCAACGTACTCCCTTGGGAATGTAACAGAAGGAACCATCTGTAAACACAGCAGAGTTCAATGCCGCATAGAAGTTATCCGTTTTTGGAACAACGGTTCCCATATATTTTTTTACCAATTCCGGATGTTCCTGAATGGCTTCTGATATAGGCATGAAGATAATTCCTTTTTCTGCCAACGTCTTTTTGAAAGTGGTTGCAACAGAAACAGAGTCCACGACAATATCAACTGCAACATTTTGTAATCTCTTTTGCTCATCAACGGAAATTCCCAATTTTCGATACATTTCCAATAAATCAGGATCCACATCTTCCAAGGATTTATTGGGGTCCGCAGCTTTAGGAGCAGAATAGTAACTGATTGCCTGAAAGTCCGGTTTTTCATAGTGGACATTTGCCCACTCCGGTTCTTCCATTTTTTCCCAAATGCGAAAAGCATCCAAGCGCCATTCCGTCATCCATTCCGGTTCGTTCTTTTTCTTGGAAATTGCACGAATAATATCTTCGTTTAATCCCTTTGGAAACGTATCTGATTCAATATCGGTATAGAAACCATATTCGTATTCTTTGGTTTCCAGTTCTTTTTTTAATTCTTCTTCTGTATACGCCATACTCTTCAATCCGTCAATGACCAATGGTCAACTAACAATTTATAGTGAAAAACTCTCGCCGCAACCGCAAGTTCGCTGCGCATTTGGGTTGTTAAAAACAAACCCTTTTCCGTTTAATCCGCCTGAATATTCCAAAGTGGTTCCGACTAGGTATAAAAAGCTCTTTTTATCAACGATGATACGCACGGCATTATCTTCAAAAACTTTATCGGTATCTGTTGTGGATTTATCAAATTTTAATTCATAGGATAATCCGCTGCAACCTCCGCTCTTTACACCCACACGGACAAAATCCGTAGAAGCATCATAACCTTCTTCGGTCATCATGGTCACCACTTTTTGTCTGGCTGTTTCTGAAACTTTAATCATTCTTACTTGGATTTATTCTAAATAGCTTACAAATATATGGTATAAGTAGGGTTTTACCACATTTCCTAACATTATAATAACGAATAATCCAATAGGGGTTATCTATGGAAAAGTATGGGGGTTATTTGATTTTGATGACCACTAGATCGGTCATTCCCTTGGATTGAAGTTCAGGAAAATCGTCACTAGCGGTTTCTCCAACTAAAATTAGGCTTCCTCCAGTATTTTGGATGGCATCGAAACCATAGTCCAGACCCGAGCCTCCAAATGTTTTTTGATATTCAATGTTTCCTTCGGAATCTGTCTTAATGATCCAAAGATCATTTTCTCCCATGTTCTCAATTGCGTCGCCATCAGCACTTTTGGAATTCCCCGCAATGACGAAGCCTCCATCGGCAGTTAGATTTAGTCCTTGCGCAGCATCGAAAGCTGTTCCTCCAAATGACTTTTCCCAAACCAGGTTTCCGTTATCATCAATTTTGATCAGCCAAACATCTGATTCTCCATTGTTTTTGGAAATATCCGTATCGGTGCTGAACGTGTTGCCGGTTATCACATAGCCATTGTCTGCTGTTTTGGCAATAGCATAAGCTTTGTCTATACCCGTCCCTCCATAAGATTTTTGCCAAAATAGGTCTCCTGTGCCACTGACTTTCAACACCCAAAAGTCATAGCTTCCCTTCGGATCTGTAATATCAAAATCATTGCTTTCGGATGCCCCGGCCAAAACAAATCCTCCATCATCAGCTTGTACGACACCGTATGAACGGTCATTATTGCTGCCTCCAAAATATCTGCGCCATTGTAAGTTCCCATCTGCGTCCAATTTTGTTCCCCAAAATTCGCCAACGCCATGGCGCGTAAGGTAAGTTCCCTTACCATTATTGCCATCACCACCAGAAGAAGTCACATCCAGAAATCCTGAAAAGAAAAAGCCGCCATCGGAAGTTTGTACAACATCATAGGAATGGTCATGCCCGGAAAAACCAAAGCTCTTTTCCCAAACAACGTTTCCGGAACTGTCCAACTTTAATATCCAATTGTCGTGAAAGCCCTCATTATTGCTGCCATCTCCATCATCACTCATGGCATAACCCACAATGGCATAGCCACCATCGGTGGTTTGAATAACGGACTGCCCTCGATCATCTTTGCTTCCACCATAGGTTTTATTCCACATTGGATTTCCTTCGGCATCCAATTTCAACAACCAGTAATCATTGACATCCGTCGTTTTCCCAACAATGTCCCCATCCACGCTATTACTGAAGCCCAGAATGGCATAACCGCCATCGGAGGTCTGAATGACGGATTGAGCTGTGTCCTCCCCTGTTCCACCATAATTTTTTATCCAATCCACTTCTCCCAAAAAAGTGATTTTGTCCATCGGTTCGCCTCCATTGTCATCATTGCTGCATGCCAAAAGAAACATTAAAAGCAAAATGCCACTTAACTGCTTCATTACGCTTTTTTTAGTTGGACTTTTGCACTACAAACAATCCAGAGTTGCTGTCATTGATAATAATTTTACCACTACTGAAATAAGGATAAACACTCCAGACACCATTAAAACTGGCTGTGTTATTGGATGGGAAGGTATCGAAGAAGGCTTTTTCGGTTATGTTTTCATTATCAATATCGGAGATGTCCAATACCCGCATTCCAGCGGTGTAGTTGGCCAGAAAAAATTCATCCCCCAATACATATCCATTGTGATCAATAGCTCCTGTTGGTCCGGCATAGGTTGTGTGCAATTGTGGGGCATCCAAATCGGTCATATCAAAAACCAGGGTACGGGAATTAAATCCGAAGTCGATTTCATCCAATTCATCGCCGAGAATAAAATAACGATGGTCTTCCGTAAACCAACCTTGATGGGTGTAGCCAATATTGCTGTAGCCGATAGTTCCTATTTGAGTGGGGTTCGACTTATCTGTAATATCTGCGATCGCAATAAGATTTTCATTGGCCCCAATAAAAATTTCCCGGCCCGTGTAGTCTGAATCCGGTCCGTTATAGGTGATAACTTGGGCATCATGCGTATATCCATTGACACCATATCCTCCCACTCCATTTGGACTGGTTGGATTTTGAATATCGACAAAGTGTACTCCTCCATTAAAGGAATCGTTTCTTGCGGTGCCAACCGGGTAGGCAAATCCATTAGCTTCGTTGACCACAACATTATGCGCATTCCCGATTCCAGTATATCTAGCATCTGCAGTAAATGTTTGGGGTGGGTTTGTTACGTTTCGCAGTTTTTTTAGATCGAATATCTGCATTCCATGATTGTCCGCTTCGGCAACAATAACGGCATAATCACCATAAACTTTTACATCCCTCCATCCACTTGCGACAGTAGCTGTTGGCAGTTTTCCCAAATAGATAGGATTAGTCTCGTCAGAAATATCAACAAACGCGGTGCCGTTGTCAAGGCCCATTATGGCATATTCGTTATTGGTCGTGGCATCGGTCCACCCCCAAATATCATTTGATGAATTGGCAGCAAAAGCCCCAAGATCCATTTGAAATAAAAGATCATATCCGTTACAGGGATAAATTGCGGCCATTCCACCATCGCATGGTGTAGCGCCTCGGGTCACATCGCCAGTGCCAATGTTTGTACCACCACCATTGCCGGAGCCTCCATTATTGTCGCCGTTTCCTAGATTATTGTCGCCGCCATTATCACTTGAGCATCCAACCACAATGAATGCCACAAGAATCATTTGAAGAATCACTCTTGGCATGCTATAGCAATTTTAAGTTTTTACTAAAGATACAACTTAAAATTATCCTATTTATTTTTGCCGAATGCTAGAAGATAAAAGTCCGCAACGGACAGCTTTGGAAAATTTGGGAGAATTTGGTTTGATCAAACATCTTACCCAACATTTTGAATTGAATCATGAATCCACCATTCTTGGTATTGGTGATGATGCCGCCGTGCTCGATTTCAGGGGAAAGAAAACGGTGGTCTCCACAGATCTGCTTATTGAAGGGGTGCATTTCGACCTTAGTTATATGCCTTTAAAACATCTGGGTTATAAGTCGGTAATGGTAAATCTTTCCGATATCTACGCCATGAATGCCCAAGCGACGCAAATAACGGTTTCCATTGCAGTCTCCAATCGATTTCCCCTGGAAGCTCTTGAAGAATTTTATGCTGGGGTTGCCTTGGCGTGTAAAACGTACCATGTGGATTTAATTGGAGGAGACACCACTTCGTCCACCAAAGGAATGCTAATAAGCGTAACGGCCATTGGGATTGCCGAGGAAAACGAAATTGTATTACGAAAAGGAGCAAAACCCAATGACCTTTTGGTGGTCACCGGCGATCTTGGAGGCGCCTATTTAGGTCTGCAGATTTTGGAACGGGAGAAAGAAGTCTTTAAGGTAAATCCCAATAGTCAGCCCGACTTGGAGCCCTATTCCTATATCGTAGAGCGGCAACTAAAACCGGAGGCGCGAAAAGACATGGTTGAGCTGTTGGAAAAATTAGAGGTAAAACCAACTTCAATGATCGATATCAGCGACGGGCTTTCTTCAGAAATTTTGCATCTCTGTAAAGAAAGTGAAGTGGGGTGCAATTTATTTGAAGATAAAATCCCATTGGATCCCACCGTGATCTCTACCGCAGAGGAATTCAAAATGGATTCGACCACAATAGCTTTGAGTGGTGGAGAAGATTACGAACTGCTGTTTACCATAGATCAAGAGGACTATCCAAAGATCAAGGCCAATCCAAATTTAACGGTGATTGGACATATGGTGGAGAAGAAAGAAGGAGCTCATTTAATTACAAGGGCGGAGACCAAAATAGCTTTGACCGCTCAGGGGTGGGATTCTTTTGAGGAATAAAAAATCCCGAAAATCAAGAACAGAACTCTCTAAACGGTCTTGGGGCACGCGACTGAATAGCTTGAGGTGTTTGCTCAATCTCCGGGATAAACCTTAAATATTTTCTAGTCCAGAATAATTAGGCTACATGCTGTACGTGCCTGCTTTGTCTTTTGCGATACATATCTTCCAAAGTACTGTTGATGTCCTGCATTTGTGGCGTCAATGCCGAAAGTTTTCCACTTACATCGGTGGTAACTTGTTTTTGACAATGTAGGCATTTGTACTCTTTAATATGTTTGGTGACTTTCTTGGACACTACATAATGATGTCCGAATAAATTGCAGAAGAAAGAAGAGAATTTGTTGCCATGGGGGGTAGTGGTGGTTTTCATAAGCCGGTGTTGTTTGGGTGGAGCATTGGTACGATTTGGGGATCGAAAATGCTAATTTTCTGTAATTCTATTTTATAATCTTAATATTTGCAATTGACCTTATATTTTAGCAACGGATGTTAATAACTTTTTATTTCATAAACTTTTCCCGAAATGCCATTTTTCGATGAAATGCACAATATTCGATAAAAAGCCACATTCACTCGCTGTAATACTCGTTTGAAATATAGTATTTTGATTTATCTTATCAAAAATTTATTAACAATTTATGAATAGAAAAACTGTCGCCGTAACCGCGTTTGCACTTTTTTCATTGTTCTTTGGCGCGGGCAACCTTATCCTTCCTCCCCAATTGGGTTTTAAATCTGGCGGCTTATGGTGGCTGGTCGCTTTTGGATTTTGTCTTTCGGCTGTCCTCATCCCAATTTTGGGGATATTGGCCCATGCCAAATTGCAGGGCACCATGTTTGATTTTGCCAAAAAGGTATCTCCCTCTTTTAGTCTGGTGTATTGTTATATTGTTTATGCCATTTCTATAGCGCTGCCATCACCAAGAACCGCTTCGGTAACGCACGAAATGGCCATTCAACCTGTTTGGGATTCTTCTTATTTGCTTACGAGCATAATTTACTTTGCACTGGTCTATATTTTTGTGGTTAACCGTTCCAAGATTTTGGATGTGGTGGGTAAACTTTTGACACCTGGTATCTTAATAGTCCTCCTTTTGATAATTGGTGCGGTGATTTTTAATGTTGATTTTGTTTTTGGGACAACCGAATTCAAAAGTCCTTTTAGTCATGGTGTGTTGGAAGGTTACCAAACTTTTGATGCCATTGGCGCCGTAGTTGTGGGAGGCGTAATTATTATTTCCATCAATTTGAAAGACAAAAAGGCGTCCTATGAAATTAAAAAAAGTTTGATCCGAAAAGCCGGATGGTTGGCCGGATTGGGTTTATTCCTTATTTATACCGGACTTATTTTTACTGGGGCCCTGTTCCACGATTCCTTTGATGTCGACGTTTCTCGAACCGCTCTTTTAAGTGGGATAAGCACAAAAACCTTGGGAAATACGGCCAATTTAGGGTTGAGCATATTGGTCAGCTTAGCTTGTTTTACAACTGCGGTGGGCATTGTTACAGGAACAGCGGATTTTATTAAAGGTCGTTTTAACGATTCCCAACTAGCTTATCAGATTACGGCAATTGTTGGATGTGTGCTGGGCGTGTTGATGGGTCAATTCAATGTTGGCTATATTATTGCTGTGGCAATCCCCGCATTGATGTTTATTTATCCCATTACCATTGTGTTAATCTTGTTGAACGTGGTACCAGACAAATATGCGACCCCTAAAATTTTTAAATGGGTAGTTGGTGCAACAATACTTTTTAGCATTCCAGATTTTTTGGGCAGTATTGGCTATGGAGATACCATCACTTCTTTCACCTCATGGATTCCCTTAAGGGAATACCATATGGGTTGGGTGTTGCCAGCTTTGGTTGTTTTTGTGGCAAGAAACATGACCTTAAACAGGCATTCTAGTTGAGTAATCTTTTAATTTGTTTTTCGTTGAGTGCCGTATTATAAAGTTTGATTTGATTTATTGTCCCCTCAAAATAATAGTGAAGTCCTTTATGCCCGATTATCGATCTGCCCAATTCCAAGGGTTGTAAATTCTTAATACTAGGTGTTAGTGTTTCCGTTTCCACTTGATTCTCTAATTTTCCATCGACCCATAATGCCCATTTATTGCCTTTCCAAACACTGACTAAATGATGTGATTTCCCATCAGCAATAAAGGTTCTCCCTTCACAACGAACATATTTGCCACCCTTATCCCTGCCATTAAACCTGGCAATCCCATCTATCAAAATCAAATGGTAGCCCGCATCTGTACGCCAATCATATTTACCAATCACCCATTGAAACTCTTTGGATTTGGTTTTTATCTTCAGTGATAGCGTTAAACCATCCCCTGTCTCCAATGACAGTGTATCAAGGTCAACATACTGATCGCTTCCATTAAAACGGAAACCATCTAAATTACTTTCGGTATCACATTGGACATTTATCTTTCTATCGTCCTTTATGTTGATGTTTCCATTTTCCAAAGCAACAATTTGATGCTTTGCTATGCCACAGCTTGAAACAAGGATTAGAAACAATCCAACAATTGCCATTTTAAACATAATAGTATGCTTGATTTTAATTCAAGTTCGATATTTCCCCAACAAAACAGGAACTAAATTGACCGGCCAGCTTCTTGAAGTGATAAAACGCCAGTCCCAGTTGACGTCACTATAGTATTCAATTAGGAAAAACACTCGATATATTATGTACTAACAGATTATTACTGTTCATAGACCATTCGTCTATTTTATATAATAATTTGTATCCCCACTAAACACCTGTTTCCCCTTTTTGGTTTTAAGTTTTATGATTTCTTGAATCTCATGGGAGGACAGAAAGTTAGTTTCAATATTATTTTTCTCTATAAATACCCATAGTCTTTTTGCATCAAATCCGTTAATCTCACCGTCCTCGCCGAAATCAAAATCAATCCAAAATTCGTTGTTGGAGAAAGTGAGCCCATACCCGTGTGGAAATAGCTTAAAATCGTCCTTAAAACTTTGAAGTTTGTTATGGTGCATACTGCTCCACAATGACCAGCCCAATTCGCTTTGTGGAATTTCACCAAAATGTCTTTCCAAAATGCCAACAACTTCGACTTGCCTTTTATTAAAAAGTCCAATAATGTTGTACAGTTCATCCGTTTTTGTCATTTCGCCAAATAAAATCTGGCAGGAAATCTCGGAAATTTTGGCCACAAAGGCATCTCCATTTGATGGATGGTGATAAGTAAGTGATAAACCTCTACTTTCAATTGATAAGGTTAAATATCCCCTAACTTCATTACGCAAGAATAGCCTTATCTCCAATAATTATTGGCCTGGGCAATGATTGCAAATTCTGCCGCAACCGTTTGCCCAATCGCAATAAGCATATTGGCATCATTGGCATATGTAGGGCGAAGTTTTTCGCGAACCTCAGCATCCGGTTGCGTAATTTTAATGGTAAGTCTTGCGATTTTTATGGCAAGTGCCCTGCCTTCTTCAGGGGTATTGGTAATCAGTGAGTTTCCGGGAATAAGTTGTATTTCTTCAGACATAGGTGATATGTTTATAATACGCAAAACTAACATCCACGTACTTATCAAACAGTGACATATGTTACTTTTAGAGCACTTTTATTTTTCGCCCTTGCTGTTCTATCTTTTGGGCGACTCCCAATTTTTTCATTACTCTGGACACAACCTCTCTAGAAGTTCCTAGGTCATCCGCTATTTCACGATGCGAAAGAGCGAGCAGATCCGATTTTTCAATTTGGGTCTTCGTTTTTAAATATTCAAAAAGGCGGTCTTCAAGGTTGTAGCAAATAAGTTGCTTTGTGGTATTGAGTAGATCCGAATAATGTTTTTGAAAATCATCCAACACCAGACTGCCGAATGAAGGGTATTTTCCCATCCAAAGCTTAACCCTTTGAACGGGAAGCAGCAGCAATGAGCTATCGGAATCAGCCACCGCCGAAAAATCGGCCTTTTCATTTCTAAGTATGTGGGCAAAACTGTATATGCAAGACTCTCCGGAAGATATGTAATACAATAGAAATTGTATGGTGTCTTCTTGGCTAAAAACCTTTACGTTACCAGACACCACAATGGGCAGGTATTTCATATACTGCCCCTGTACCACAATCTTTTCTCCACTTAAAAAATCCTTTTTTATCGAATGTCGTGTAATTTCTTCAATTAGGGATTTTTCCAATTGGGGGTAACAATCTGCTAAAAAACCTGCTTTCATTTAGTTCGGATTTTAGCTGTCTCCCCTTTTCTTTTTATTATAGTGATAAATGGCATAAGCAACCACCACCAAAACCACGAACGGAAGATATGATCCAATGACCACTCCAATCTCATAAGCGCTGTCCGGAGCCTCTTTTATTTTTTCCTCAATGTCAGGCTGTTGTAGTAAAAATAAAATTGGTCTCATTGTATATTGCATTTGTCGCCCATAAATATAATAGCAAATATACCACAAAGAAAAAGCGGCTTCCATATTAGCAAACCGCTTTTGTCTTACTTTAGGATTTTAGGTCCAGCTTCATTCCACATGTGTGAATATTTTATTTACAATGATCCATTTATCATTCATTTTGGCCATGGACAGATAATCATAATAGTTATATCCTGAAAAAGGTACGTGTAATTTTGCCATGGCAACTTTGCCCAAAATATCCAGCCCAATAATACTCATGTTGAATTTTTCATTCAACTCTTTGGGACTTTTTCGGCTTTTTACCCCATCAATATATTCATGTTTGCTTTTAAGATAGTCCTCCCCCTTAATATCTCCATAAAGGTACAGACCATCATGAAAGCACTTTTCAAGTTTATCGGTCTCCCCATTAAAAATGCCCTCAAAATAATCATTGATCAACTGCTCTATTTCCGCTCTATTTTCTTTATACATTTTCTTATCTGCTTAAATTGAATGTCCTACGGTATGCCCTCCGGCAATATTTATAGTTTCGCCCGTTACAAAATCTGAGGTTGCCAAATAATAGGCTGCTTCAGCCACTTCCTTGGCCTCTCCTATCCTATTCAATAAATGAAGACCGGACAAACTATCGGCGTCTTCAATACCCATTTTACCTTGTAATGGGCTCCTGATAACTCCTGGAGCAATAGTGTTCACCTTTATATTGTCCTTTCCAAATTCAGCTGCCAACTGTCTGGTTAAAGCATGAATGGCTCCCTTGCTTGTTAGGGGTGCCGTAGCAGGAAAGCCTCCAATGGCATGATCCACCAAAACAGTTCCGATATTGATGATGGAACCTTCTTGCTGTTTCACCATTTGAGGAATAACTGCTTGGGAGGTAAAGTAAGTTCCCAAAAGATTTATCTTCCAAAAACGTTCCAGGTCCGCTTCGGTGACATCCAGAAATGGCTTAGGTAAAAAAACTCCCGCGTTATTGATCAACACATCAATCCTTCCAAATTTTTCCAGAGCTAAGGCTGCCAATTGTTTTCCTGTTTCAGGTTTGCTAACATCTCCTGCAAAATAAATTGCATTGGATGGAGAACCAAAAGCTTCGTATGTTTCTTTAAGATTCTCTTCATTTGAAGAGTTCATAATCAAATTATAGCCTTTATCTAAAAAATATTTGGCCGTTTCTTTACCAATACCGGTTGAGGCGCCTGTAATTATTGCTGTTTTGTTTTTCATTTTGTTGTTTTTGTTCCTGTATACTGTTTCCCGTTATGACCCCAATTTCCCATGGGCACTTCGTCAATGACCACATGGGTCGTTTGTGGATTCTTGTTTAGAACATCCACAAGTAATTGTGTTACTCCGGCAATTAATTGGGCTTTTTGCTCTGTGGTCACCTGTTCATCGGTAACCTTAATGTTTACATATGGCATATTTTCCATTTTAAATTATGGCACAAAGTTCTCGTGTAGTTGTCAGGAACGAAAGGAGGAAAGTCACAGATTATGGGTGACATATATCACATGTGAAAATGGAAAAAGAGAATCGTGGTCTTAAGAGGATAATCGGCTCAAAGTTTCGCGGGAAACACCAAGGTAGGCGGCAATCAATTTTTTTGGGACTCGCTGAAAAAGTTGGGGATATTCTTCCAAAAGAAGATTGTAGCGTTCGCTCGCAGAGTTTTTCAATAAGGACAATATTCTTTTTTGAAGCGCAATTCTTCCGTACTTACTTTTTTTGGCCCAAAAACGTTCCATTTTGTGCATTTGGGCCGTCAATTTCTCTCTGTTTTCAAAAGTGATATAGAGCAGTTCGCAGTCTTCAATACAATCTATTGCAATTTTTGATGGCGTTTGCTTGATGAAAGATTCATAATCAGTGATCCACCAATTCTCCATGCCAAATTGGAGAATATGTTCCTTTCCATCATCTTCAAAAAAGCAGCTTTTTAAACATCCTCTGATGACCCAATATTCTTTGTTTACTAAATCCCCTTCTTGAACAATGTATTGATGCTTACGTTTTTTTACGTGTTCAAAATGACTCAAGACAACATCAAATTCCTCATCGGTCAATTGTATCAACTCTTGAATATGTTGTCTTAGCGGATGCATTATGAATTCATCAATTCCTCAATCTCCTCGGCTTCAATCGGAATGTTTCGCATTAGATTAAAAGGTTCTCCTTTTTCTTGAATCACCACATCATCTTCCAAGCGAACTCCAAAACCTTCATCGGGAATGTATATTCCAGGTTCTACCGTGAAGACCATGTTGGGTTTCATTGGAGTTTTAAGTTCGCCATAATCATGTGTGTCCAAACCAATGTGATGGCTGGTGCCATGCATAAAGTACTTTTTATAGGCAGGCCAATCCTTGTTTTCATTTTGAATATCTGATTTGTCCAATAGACCGAGACCCAGAAGTTCTGAAGTCATAATTATGCCCACTTCTTTGTGGTATTCGGCCCAAATAACTCCTGGCACCAGCATTTTGGTAGCTTCATTTTTAACACGGAGCACTGCGTTGTACACTTGTTTTTGTCGGTCGGTAAAACGCCCATTTGCAGGAATGGTACGCGTCATGTCGCTGGCATAGTTGGCATACTCGGCGGCCAAATCCATAAGGATCAAATCACCGTCCTTAACTTGTTGGTTGTTTTCAATATAGTGCAACACATTGGCATTATTGCCAGCCGCAATTATAGGGGTATAGGCAAAGCCTTTGGAGCGATTTCGAACAAATTCATGCAAGAATTCAGCTTCCATTTCATATTCCCAAACCCCGGGTTTAGTGAACTCCAAGATTCTTCGAAATCCCTTTTCGGTAATATCACAGGCTTGTTGCATCAAGGCAATTTCCTCGGGTTCCTTTATTCCCCTAATCTGTTGAAGAATTGGATTGCTCTTGGCCCATTGATGTGCTGGGAAATCCTTTTTACATTTTTCAATGAATCGGTCTTCGCGAGTTTGGGTCACCACCGCTTGCCGGTAATGCTCATTGGTGTTGAAATAAATCGTATCGGCCTCGGTCATCAAATCAAAAAAGACCTTGTCAAAATCTGTCAACCAATAGATGGACTCAATCCCAGAAACCTGTGTGGCCTGTTCCTTGGTTAGCTTAGCACCCTCCCAGACGGCAATATGCTCGTTCGTTTCCCTAACAAATAAAATTTCACGATGCTTTTTGTCCATTGCATCGGGAAAAAGCAACAAAATGGTCTCTTCCTGATCAGCTCCGCTCAAATAAAAAATATCTCGGTGCTGCTCAAAAGCCATTGTACTATCGGCACTAATTGGATAAATATCATTGGAATTGAATATCGCAATACTTTTAGGCTTCATTTGCGCCATAAACTTTTTGCGGTTTTTGATAAAAAGCTGGTTGTCGATTTGATGGTATTTCATTGAGCTAAACTATTTGTTCCAAATGTAAAAATTTGATTATCGGCCACAAACAAAAAAAGGAGCCAATATGGCTCCTTTTATACTTTGTATAATCGGGTTATTTGGACATGGCTCCTTTAATCGCACCCACAATGGCCATAATAACACCACCGCCAACACCACCGCCAGCAATGCTTCCCAGAATTCCGGATACATCCATTCCTCCATCTGTTCCTAGACCGAGCATACCCAAAAGATATCCTCCCAATCCACCACCAAGGATTCCAGAAATGGAATTACCCAATGTTCCCAAATTCAGTTTGGGCAATAATTTAGCTGCTAGATTACCGCCTACGGCGCCAGAAATTAGTTGAATAATCAACGGTAAGTACTCTTCCATATTTATAGTTTATAATGGTTAATTCGTAGAAAATAAGAATTTTTTTATGAATATGACAAAATCTATATTAATAAAATTTCATTTTATCAATTTATACTTTTGAATAATTCAATTTTCTTGGTTTGTTCCTGCCGCTAGTTATTCATACCTTGATCAAAAGAATTTAACCCTGATTTTCATGAAGAAACTTTTCTTTTTCTGCCTTATTTTACTTTTCCAAAGTACCCTTGCCCAACAGACTTCTACTGCTGCTGATAAAGTTATGCAGGGCTTGATCCAAAAGTCTAAAATGGCTGAAACCTCATTGCTCAAAAACATTCCCATAAAAAATATTGGCCCGTCGGTAATGAGCGGACGTGTGGTTGATTTGGAAGTGAACCCCGATGATCCTACTGAGTTTTACGTTGCCTATGCTTCCGGAGGATTATGGCATACTACCTCCAATGGAATTTCATTTGAACCCATTCTAGACAATTCCAACACCCAAAATATTGGAGATATCGCTGTGGATTGGAAAACGGGAACAATTTGGGTAGGAACCGGTGAAAACAATTCGTCCCGCTCATCTTATGCTGGAATTGGCATTTTAAAATCTACGGATAAAGGAAAGACATGGAAAAATATGGGTCTTCACGATTCGCATCATATTGGAAGAATCTTAATCAATCCGAACAACCCCAATGATATTGTGGTCGGAGTTACCGGTCATTTGTATTCCCCAAACCAAGAAAGGGGCATCTACAAAACCATGGATGGCGGCAATTCATGGACACGAACTCTTTTTGTTAACGATGCCACGGGAATTATTGATGTTGCCCATTCCCCGGACAACTTCAACATTCAATATGCCGCGGCCTGGGAAAAAGATAGAAAGGCATGGAACTTTTCCGGCAATGGTGCCGCTTCAGGGATTTACAAAAGTGTTGATGGAGGTGCCAGCTGGGCTTTGGTCACTTCCGAAGGAAGTGGGTTCCCGACGGGAGAGGGTGTTGGCCGAATTGGATTGGTGGTTTTTGATGACAATACGGTTTATGCCGTTCACGACAGTCAGTTTAGACGAGAGCAAAAGTCCAAAAAGAAAGAAGATGGTCTAACCAAGGATGATTTTAAATCCATGAACACTGAAACTTTTCTTGCTTTAGATGATAAAAAGTTGAACGACTACCTCAAGACTAATGGTTTCCAAGAAAAATATCGCGCCGAAAATGTAAAACAAATGGTTCGAAGTGGGGCGGTAAAACCCATCGATTTGACCAAGTATTTGGAGAATGCCAATTCTCTTTTATTCGACACCCCTGTGACAGGAGCGGAAGTGTATCGTAGTGACAATGCCGGTACCTCATGGAAAAAAATGAACAAGGAGTATATTGATGATCTTTTTTATAGTTACGGCTATTATTTTGCACAGATTCGGGTTGATCCCAATAATAAGGACCATATTTATTTGGCCGGGGTTCCATTGATCAAATCTGAGGATAGTGGAAATACCTATACTTCAATCAACAAGGAAAATGTGCATGCTGATCATCATGCGCTTTGGATAAATCCTAAAAAACCGGGGCACCTCATCAATGGAAATGATGGCGGCGTCAACATTACCTACGACGACGGAGACAATTGGATGAAGAACAATTCCCCAACCGTAGGCCAGTTTTACGCTATTAATATAGACCATGAAAAACCCTATAATGTATATGGTGGATTGCAGGATAATGGGGTATGGAAGGGAGCCCATAACAGTAAGGAAGATAGACAATGGCATCAGTCAGGTAAAAATCCATGGAAGATGATTATGGGTGGAGATGGCATGCAAGTACAGATTGACAATAGAAATTCGGATATCGTTTATACCGGTTTTCAATTCGGAAATTATTATCGGTTGAATCTTGATGATGGCAGTCAAAAATACATTCAACCCAAACATGAATTGGGTGAATCTCCGTATCGATTTAATTGGCAGACGCCCATATTCCTATCGAAGCACAATCAGGATATTTTATATTTAGGAAGCAACAAATTGCATCGTTCATTAAACCAAGGTGACGATTGGGAAGCCATCTCCGATGATCTTACCCAAGGAGGTAGAAAAGGAAATGTTGCCTACGGAACCCTAACTTCAATTTCGGAATCACCTTTTAAGTTTGGTTTGATCTATGCAGGTAGTGACGATGGTTTGGTTCATGTTTCAAAAAATGCTGGTGGTAGTTGGGAAAAAATCTCCAATTCCTTTCCAAAGGATTTATGGGTAAGTGAAGTAGTTGCGTCCAAACACAAAAAGGAAAGAGTTTATGTCACTTTGAACGGTTATCGTTGGGATGATTTCACTCCTTATATATATGTAAGTGATGATTATGGGAAAAGTTGGAAAAATATCTCTAGCAATATCCCAACTTCCCCGGTCAACGCTTTGGTTGAAGATCCGGAAAATGAAAATCTGTTGTTTGCAGGAACCGATAATGGCCTCTATGCAAGTTTCGATCGCGGTCAATCATGGGAACTATTCCAAAACGGAATCCCCAATGTTGCGATTCATGACTTGGTAATTCAACCCGAAGCCAAACACTTATTGATTGGCACACATGGCAGAAGTATCTATAAAGCGGATATTTCAACACTTCAGCAAATGAATTCGGATGTCCTTTCCAAAGAGTTGGTCGTTTTTGATGTTGGAAACATTAAACACTCCAAAAACTGGGGCAATATATCATACACCTGGTCAAAACCCAACACCCCTGGGCTGGATGTCAATTTTTATTGTTTCGCAGCTGGACCCTGTATCGCCAAAGTGATGACCTTGAATGGAACCGAAGTAAGTTCAACAGAAATACAGGCCGATAAAGGCTTGAATATTCTGTCCTATGACCTGGCCTTTACCAAAAAAGGAAAAAGTAATTTCCTTAAAAAGAACAAAATGAAACTGGAAGAAGCCAAAGATGGAAAAACCTATTTGCCCCAAGGCAATTATGTAGTTGAAATCTCTGCAAATGGAAAAGCCGAAAAAATTGAATTTATAATAGAAGAATGAGATACTTCATATACTTTTTCCTGTTTATTCAATGTGCGCTATTTGCGCAAGAACGGCCAAAACTTTTCTTTCGAGAGGATTTTAAGGAAACTCCTGCCGAAATACCTGTAAGCCAAAAGCATATCAACAATGAGGATGTGGTCATCAGTTTATATGGTGAAGATTCAGGCCAGCTCAAGAAAAGTCATCATGATACGCCCAAGGATGATCCTTATTATGTTTGGTCGGGATTATGCCGAAGTACCTGGGCGGTTACATTAAAACATCGCTCCAAACATGTCGACCTGTCCAAATTTGGAAAGATTAAATGGAGGTCAAAACAATCCGGTTTCCGTCAACTTCGTATTGTTCTTAAACTTGCTGATGGAACGTGGTTGGTCAGTGATGCTTCCGATGGACCATCTGCCGATTGGAGAATACGCGAATTCAATATTTCGGATATTACTTGGAAGGCTTTGGACATGGAATTGATCGTTGAAACAAAACTGGTACAAAATCCAGATTTGAGCAAAGTAGAAGCCGTCGGCTGGACAGACTTGATGCCCGGAGGCAATTCGGATGCCTGCTCCAGGGTGGATTGGATTGAAGTTTACGGTTATCCAGTTGAAGATTAAAAGCGCAAGAATCCGTATCATAAATATGCTTCTTTCTTTATAATTTTAGCTTTGAAAAGTTGACCGCCGCACTGGACTTTACATAAGTCCAGATGAAAGACCATACATATACCAACCCAATTTCATATAATGCAAGCCACTAGAAAAAAACGAATCAAATCTATAGACATGTTACGAGGACTGGTCATGGTCATTATGGCTCTCGACCATGTTCGTGACTATTTTCATTTTGATGCCTACCTTTTTGACCCCGCCGATATGACCAAAACCAATGTGTCGCTCTTTTGGACTCGTTTTGTGACTCATTTCTGTGCTCCGGTATTCGTCTTCTTGGCAGGAACCTCAGCCTTTTTTGTCGGGCAACGTAGAAATAAGAAATCATTGTCCATTTGGCTGTTGAAACGGGGTGTTTGGTTGGTAATTGCAGAGCTTACCATCATAAAATTGGCATGGATGTTCAAGTTGGATTATTCATCCATTGTGCTGCAGGTGATTTGGGTACTGGGCATAAGCATGATTTTTTTGGCAGGATTCATTCATCTCCCTAAAAAATTCATGATCGGACTATGTCTTGTGGCAATCTTCGGACATAATTTACTGGATGCAATTGCACCTACCGACCCTATTGCATCAGGTATTTGGACCTTTTTACATGTATTTAATTTGATTGATTTTGGAAGTTTTCAGGTTTTTGTCGGCTATCCCATGATTCCATGGATATTTGTAATGCCCTTGGGTTATTATTTTGGTGAACTTTATAAACCCTCTGTTGACCCAAAACTAAGAATCAAGCGGTTGTTTCAAATGGGATTGGGAATCACCATATTGTTTTTTGCGCTTAGAGCAATCAATGTCTATGGTGATCTTGTTCCTTGGTCTGAACAAGATTCAATAGGTATGACCATAGCTTCCTTTTTTAATGTGGCCAAGTATCCTCCGTCACTACTTTATTTATTGATAACCTTGGGGCCATCCATTATTTTTTTGGCGCTGGTCGAAAATTGGCAAAATTGGCTATCGGAAAAATTGGTCGTCATTGGCCGGGTCCCCATGTTCTTTTACATTGTTCATTTATATGTAATTCACTTTTTTGGAGTGATTGCCGCCATGCTAACCGGTTTCAGTTTTTCCGATATGGTCATTGACCTTTGGATAACATTGCAACCCCAACTACAGGGATATGGTTTCCAACTCTGGGTAGTTTATCTCATTTGGATTGTTCTGACCATCGCCCTCTATCCCATTTGCAGTTGGTACAACAATTATAAAACCAACCATCGGGAAAAGTGGTGGTTGAGTTATTTATAGTTGTCAAAAAGAAAACAAAGTTCAAGAATTCATATCTTTATAAGCTTCTTCCTTCTTTTTCTAAAGAAGTAGTATTTAGATAGTTTGGTAATGCAAAGTGTAAAAGAAATAGAATTCTTCAAGAACATCCGGGAAATCCGGGAGTGCGAATTTGGTGTCTTTTATTTTTTTGATGGTCTTGTCATTTCCGAAGTAAAGGAAGGAGTGGTTTTCAATTGGGCCATGGCACAAAAAGTAATCAATGCGGCCTACGAGGTCATCGGAAAAGATGTCCCCATTGCATACATCTCCAATCGAATCAATACCTACTCAATTGTAGCAGCAGATTGGTTAAAATTCTATACCCATAGACACCAGCTCGAGTTTTATTCTGTAGTGAGCTATAACAAAAGTGGACTTGCCAGCCTTATTATGGAGAAAATGTTTTTTAGGAATAGCATCCAACAATTTTCAAATCTTGACGATGCTATTGCGTGGAGCATGGCGCAAATAAATGCCAAAAAAGACTTGGTTTAACGGCTTGTTGATTGTACTACATCTTTTTAAGCCTCACTTTTCTGAATTTTATGGTTCCATTTCCCATGGCCTGAAGTCCAATATGCCCTTCCATGAGAGTATCCTTTTCAATACTGGAGGTTAGTACGTCGTTCACATAGACTTTTATGTTTCCATTTTCCGTAACAGCTTTATAGGTGTTCCATTTATTTAAGGTTTCCACAATCTCATAGGGCTTTACCTTCGTCACAATGGATCCCGTCCTAAAGTCCTGATTCGGATGCAAATCCCAAATATTGAGTTCATGACAGTCTTCAGCCGACATTTCTGGTCTTGCACATTGCACAAAAACTCCAGAATTGATGGTGCTGTCCGGTTGAAATTCCAGATTCAACTCAAAATTTCGGTATTTATCATGGGTAATTATGAATCCCGAAGTGCTATCGGCCACCCCGATAAGCTCATTGTTCACAAATTCCCATTTTGAGTCTCCATCAACAAACCATGTGTCGCTGTTCTCTTCAAAAAGTGTTATTGATTGGTTCTCTTTGGATTTGCATCCGTGAGAAAAAATTAAGGTAGCTGCAACAAGCATTGCTCCCATAAAAAAGGTTGATTTTTTCATGATTTTTATTTGGTTGTTAATCTTCCAATATGGAAAAGGGCATCACCTTGATTGACCACTGCTTGATTATTGATACAAAACACATGGCCATCAAAAGGTGCTTTTATTTTCTTATTTTTCTTTGCATAGGTATCCGTTACCTGCCCTAAAATTTGTCCCTTGATAACTTGTTCCCCATTTTTAACTTCAGGTACAAACATTCCTGCCCTCGGAGCTCGAATCCATCTAATATAGTTTAAATGCAATGATGGTTTTTGTTTTGCCAATCCTTTTTTGGGAATCATTCCGAGACCGGCCAACACATTTTGGATTCCTTCAATCCCTTTTTGAATGGATTCTTCATCGAATCGCATACTCTCCCCTGCCTCAAATACGATTGTTGGTATTCCCATTTTAAAAGTGGTTTTTCTGAACGAGCCATTGATTTGCCGTGAGGCAAAATAGAATGGCGCATTAAAAATTTCAGCCAACTCCTTGCTCTTGGTATCTTCAGCGGAATAGCGAATCTGCGGATAATTATGCCGCTGACTTCCACCTGTATGCAAATCGATACCAAAATCGATTTGAGGTAAAATCTCCGAAGTATACGTATGGGCAATTCTACTCGCCAATGAGCCTGTTTTTGTACCTGGAAAGCTTCGGTTGACATCTTTTCCATCAGGAACATCCCTTGAAAAATGAATAAATCCAAAAATATTGAGGATTGGCACCACTATGACTGCTCCTTTCTTTATACTGAATGAATTCTCTTGGAGCATGCGCCTTAAAGTTTCCACTCCATTGATCTCATCGCCATGCAATCCAGCCTGAACGAGTACAGTGGGCCCCGCCTTTTTCCCATTAAAAACATGTACGGGAATATCAATAAGTGTTCCTGTTGGCAATCTTGAAATTCCTATGCGAACCAGACTATTCTGTCCAGGGGAAATGGCCGCTCCATTTATGGTGATGGTCTTATTTTCTTCCTCTTCGCCCATTTTTTTCCACAAATTGAATAATATGTTTAGCAACATTGATTCCTGTTGCACCCTCAATACCTTGAAGGCCAGGTGACGCATTCACCTCAATCAAGACCGGTCCTTTTTTGGACCGCATCAAATCGACGCCAGCTACTCCCAAGCCCAGATATTTAGTTGCATTTAAAGCAATAAATTGCTCTTTGGCCGTAGGTTTGATGGCTTCGGTTTCAGCACCTCGGTGCACGTTGGACCTAAAATCATCAAGTTCACTTATGCGTTTCATGCTCGCCACAACTTTATTACCCACAACTATTATCCGGATATCTTCCCCATTGGCTTCTTCAATATACTTTTGGAGCAAGATGCTCGTGTCCATTTTATAAAAGGTATCGATAATGGATTTTGCCGATTTTTTGCTCTCGGCCAAAATAACGCCGCTTCCATGTGTCCCTTCCTGAAGTTTTATGATTACCGGAGGCCCTCCCAATAATTCAATCTGTTCCCCAATGTTATTTGGGTTGATGGAAAAAAGGGTCTCCGGTATTGGAATTCCTTTGCGAGCCATGATCTGCAAGGTTCTTACCTTGTTCCTTGCTCTCATTATTCCCAACGATCTGGCCGTACTAAACACATTGTTCATTTCAAACTGCTTCACAATGGCCGCTCCATGGCGGGTTACTTTTGCGCCAATCCTGGGAATTATAGCATCAAACTCATTGGTGACATTTTCCTCTCCCAAAAAAATTTGTGGTTTCCCTTCGCCCAATTTCACAGAGCATTTGGTATGGTCGATCAATTCGATATAATGACCTGCTTTTTGCCCTTCCTCCACAATTCTTTTTGTAGAGTGCACATTAAGGCTTACAGATAAAATGGCAATGTCCACTTAGTTTGGTTTAATCAAAAACGATCTTAATATCCGATAAAATTTGCAAAATCGCCGTTATAATTGAAATTTTAAACTATAAATGCGACCAAGTTCCATGAGCCAAGGAAATCCTTTTTCATCAATTGGCCCCAGAAAATTATAAACAGCTTAAAATCGGTCTAAATAACCTCTTTTACAAGCTTCAATGCTTGTTAAAAACTAGGCCGTACCGTAAATTTGTAGTTAAAACCAACACTAATGAGTGGATTGATAAAATCTTCGATTGCCCGTAAAGTAGTGATGGCACTTTCGGGACTTTTCCTAGTAACTTTTCTTGTTATTCATGTCACCATCAACCTAGCATCCGTTATATCTCCAGATTTTTTTAATGAAGCCTCCCATTTTATGGGATATAATGTTTTAGTGCAATACCTCATGCAGCCCATTTTGATTGCCGGAGTGATTGTGCACTTTGTTATGGGTTTTGTGCTCGAAATTCAAAACAGAAATGCCCGTGGGGTAAGCTATGAACAATATAAAGGTAGTGCCAATGCATCATGGGTGTCTAGAAACATGATTTACTCAGGACTTGTAATCTTGGCTTTTTTGGGACTTCATTTTTACGATTTCTGGATTCATGAAATGACCTATAAGTATATTGAGGTGAATCCTGAAAACCCTACTCGTTATTATGCCGAAACCGTAGAGAAATTTGAGCCCTTTTGGCGTACAATTATTTATGTAGTTTCATTTGTATTGTTGAGCTTGCATCTATGTCATGGCTTTTCTTCATCACTTCAAAGTATGGGGGTTAACAATAAATATACCCCAGCGCTAAAAACATTTACAAAACTATTCGCAATAGTGGTACCACTGGCTTTTGCTTTTATTGCTTTGTACCATCATCTTAACCCAATAACACATTAATTATGGGCATATTGGATTCTAAAATTCCATCCGGTCCCTTGGCCGATAAATGGACCAAACATAAAAATGAGATTGACCTGGTCAACCCGGCCAACAAAAGAAACATTGATGTCATTGTTGTCGGAACCGGTTTGGCCGGAGGTGCCGCAGCGGCTACCTTGGCTGAGTTGGGTTATAACGTAAAGACATTTTGCTATCAAGATTCCCCGCGTCGTGCGCATTCCATTGCCGCCCAGGGTGGAATCAATGCCGCTAAAAACTACCAAGGCGATGGTGATAGCCATTACCGCTTGTTTTATGACACCATTAAAGGTGGTGACTACCGATCCAGAGAAGCCAACGTATATCGTTTGGCAGAGGAATCTGTAAATATCATAGATCAATGCGTTGCACAAGGAGTTCCATTTGCACGTGAATATGGAGGCCTTTTGGACAACCGCTCCTTCGGAGGGGTTTTAGTTTCCAGAACTTTCTATGCCAAGGGACAGACTGGACAACAATTGTTGTTGGGTGCTTACGCTGCCATGAACCGTCAAATAAATCGTGGAAAAATCAAAGCCTATAACCGTCATGAAATGATGGATTTGGTTTTGGTGGATGGAAAAGCTCGTGGAATCATCGCTAGGGATTTGGTTTCTGGAGAAATCCAAAGACATAGTGCCCATGCCGTGGTGTTGGCCACTGGCGGATACGGCAATGTTTTCTTCCTATCCACAAATGCCATGGGAAGTAATGTAACTGCCGCTTGGCGCGCGCACCGTAAAGGAGCATTTTTTGCCAATCCTTGTTACACGCAGATTCATCCAACTTGTATTCCTGTTTCAGGAGAACATCAGTCCAAATTGACCTTGATGTCGGAATCGCTTCGTAACGATGGTCGTATCTGGGTGCCAAAACGCAAGGAAGATGCTGTTGCCATCCGTGAAGGAAAATTGAAGCCTACGCAATTGGGTGAAGAAGAACGTGACTACTATTTGGAACGAAGGTATCCAGCTTTTGGAAATCTGGTTCCTCGTGATGTGGCCTCAAGAGCTGCCAAGGAGCGTTGCGATGCTGGTTTTGGGGTAAACAAGACCGGGGAAGCTGTTTATCTCGATTTTGCAGCTGCCATTCAGCGTTATGGAAAAGAAAAAGCCTTGACTTCTGGGATTAAAGATCCTGACAAGGAAACCATCATCAAATTAGGAGAAGAGGTTATAGAAGCGAAGTACGGAAACCTCTTCCAGATGTATGAAAAAATTGTGGATGAAAATCCATACAAAACCCCAATGATGATCTATCCTGCGGTGCACTATACCATGGGTGGACTTTGGGTCGATTATAATCTACAGACAACCATTGAGGGTTGCTATTGCGCTGGTGAGGCCAATTTTAGTGATCACGGAGCCAACCGTTTGGGTGCTTCGGCATTGATGCAAGGTTTGGCCGATGGTTATTTTGTACTACCGTACACTATTGGCGATTACTTATCTGACGATATTCGTACCGGACCTATTTCTACAGATTCTCCAGAGTTTGATGCCGTAGAAAAAGAAGTACGGGACCGTATGGAAAAGTTGATGTCGGGTACCGGAATCCACTCCGTGGATTATTATCACAAAAAGTTGGGCAAGATCATGTGGAACAAATGTGGTATGTCCAGAAATGAAAAAGAGCTGAAAGAGGCCATCAAGGAGATTTCAGAATTGCGAAAGGATTTCTGGGAAAATGTGAAAATTCCTGGAACCTCGGATTCCAAAAACCAAGAGCTTGAAAAAGCTGGAAGGGTTGCAGATTTTATGGAGCTTGGTGAATTGTTCGCCAAGGATGCCCTGCATAGAAACGAATCGTGTGGAGGTCACTTCCGTGAAGAGTACCAGACTGAAGAAGGCGAAGCACTTCGTGATGACAAGAACTTTAAGTACGTAGCTGCCTGGGAATTTAAAGGCGAACCTAAAGATGCGGAACTGCACAAGGAAGATTTGGTTTACGAAAACATTGAATTAAAGACACGTTCTTACAAATAAAAGTTATGAAGCTAACATTAAAAATATGGCGTCAGAAAGACGCTTCTTCAAAAGGTCAAATGGTAGACTACACCCTTGATGGGGTTGAAGGAGATATGTCTTTTTTGGAAATGCTGGACATCCTCAATGAAGAGCTCATCTCCAAAGGTGAAGAACCTGTAGAATTTGACCATGATTGTAGGGAAGGGATTTGTGGAACATGCTCATTACAAATCAATGGCGAACCTCATGGGCCAGATAGATTGATCACTACCTGCCAGTTGCATATGCGAAAATTCAATGATGGAGATACTATCGTTATTGAACCTTTTAGAGCAAAGGCGTTCCCTGTAATCAAGGATTTGATTGTGGACCGAAGCTCTTTTGACCGCATTCAGCAGGCTGGAGGGTATATTTCGGTAAACACCTCTGGAAATACGGTCGATGCCAACGCCATTCCAATTAACAAACATGATGCCGATGCATCTATGGATGCCGCTACTTGTATTGGTTGTGGAGCTTGTGTCGCCGCTTGTAAAAATGCAAGTGCCATGTTGTTTACCTCGGCAAAGGTTTCACAGTTCGCCTTATTGCCACAAGGAAGGGTTGAGGCCGCAGACCGTGTCCAGAACATGGTGCGCCAAATGGATTTAGAAGGTTTTGGAAACTGTACCAATACGGGAGCTTGTGAGATAGAGTGTCCTAAAGGTATTTCTCTGGAGAATATTGCACGAATGAATCGGGAATATCTTTCTGCCAGCGTAAAAGGATAGTTGTCAGGTCGAGCGCAGTCGAGACCTCTCGATTCTTCCTTCGACAAGCTCAGGATGACATTCTCGAGGTGATATATCAACATAAAGAATAACCCAAATTCCAAATGGAGTTTGGGTTTTTTATGTTTCAATCCTTATCGTCAACAAAGTAGTCGAAAAACAATGATTACCTCAAACTCGATAGCGTCCGAAATAATATCATCCTTGACGCTTCCGACCAGTCCTTGGGATTCATGATTGATTCCCCATCGGGTTCTATCAATTATAAATTTTGATTTAAGCAAGGTTCCTTTGGGGCCTTTTTTCATAGTGGAACTGAACTTTATTGTTCGGGAAATTCCTTTTATCGTTAACAGCGCTTCAATTTCCATCTGTCCATTGTCCCTATGTTTTATTTTGTGAATCTCCAATTTGGCCGTTGGATACTTTTCAACATCAAAGAAATCTTTATGCTTAAGGTGGGAGACCAGCATCTCATTGTATTTGCCGTCGGTATTCACAATGCTGTTCATATCCACAACAAATTTTCCGTCAGCTATTTTGGGTCTGTTGTCGGAAATTTCCGGGCTGGGGAAGTTAGCGGGGTCGGCCATAGAAATTTCCCCGCTCAAGAACTTTACAGTTCCGTAATGCCGGTTAAATTTAAAGAGGTTGGAACCACTCCATTTGATCACACTTTTTTCTGTGTCGATTTTTATACTACCTTGTCCTTGCGCTATTGAAATAGTGCCGATGCTTACCAATAAGATGATGATTTTTTTCATTGTTTTGTTTTTGGACAAATCTAGACTCGAGCAGGTTTCGAGTCGTGAATAAAGTGTAAATGAAGTGTAAAAAATTGCAATTTTTCGCATCCCGAAGTTTATAAAAATGAAAACTGTTACTTATTTAATTTGTGCGCTATTCTTAGTGGTGCTTTCCTTCCTAATAAGTGGATATACCTTCAATGAAAATGATGAAACCTTTTCGAAATTGGTCAAAGTGGCCTTAAGAAATACAGGAAATTCTCTGCTATTGCAAAGCAAAGACTCAACTTCCTTGGTTTTGCCGGTAACTGAATCCCCGAAAAATAATTTTCATTTGTCGTTTCAGACAGAACTAATTATAACTCCCGATAGTCTTGTAAAGGCAATCAACAAAGACTTTACAGCCTTGAATCTTCCCAATGATTATTTGGTAGAGGTCATAAATTGCAGCAATAAAGAAGTTTCTTATAGCTATTCCGTATCCAACAACCAGGAAAAAAATATTATTCCATGCCTAGGCCGAAATCTTCCATTAAGATGTTATTCGATAAATGTATCGTTTGACCAGAATACTGCATTAATGGGATTAGGCTTTGGCGCCCCGTGGTATGCATTGGTTCTTTTAGGTATAATGGGCATAATTTTGATTTATTGGACCAAACAGAAGCAGGAGAACAAAATATACGATAGCTTATCTTTTGAAACCATTGGGGAGTACAAATTCTATAAAGACCAAAATGAATTGGTGAAAAATAATCTAAGCATACAACTTACTTCCAAAGAATCTGAGTTGCTCCAAATATTCTGCGATAATCCCAACCAAGTTGTAAAGCGAGACTTTCTGCTTAAAGAAGTTTGGGAAGATAAGGGGGTTTTCGTGGGACGAAGTTTGGACACGTTTATCTCAAAATTGAGAAAGAAGTTTAAAGAAGATAATGGGATAAATATTGTCAACGTTCATGGGGTTGGATACAAACTTGAAATTGTAAAAAAACAGCGCAAATAGTTCGTTCAAAAATAAACCCACATGCCTCTGTTTTTGCTATCTTGAACCATGCCCAAAAAGTATTCTGAAGAACGTATAAAGGTCCCTCGTTTTAATGAGGAATCTGGGTTTTATACCACTCCGGAGCGCTCCAAGATCATGGGCAAAATCCGTGGAAAAAACACAAAATCGGAATTGGCTTTTAGAAAAGCGTTGTGGGCTTCAGGCTACCGGTATCGTATAGATTATAAAAAACTAATTGGCAAACCAGATATCGCCCTTAACAAATTCAAAACCGTAATTTTTATTGATGGGGAGTTTTGGCACGGGCACAATTGGGAGGAGCGCAAACATAAAATAAAAACCAACCGCGAATTCTGGATTCCAAAAATAGAACGTAACATTCAACGGGACCAAGAAGTGAATCTTGCCCTTGAGGAAATGGGCTATACCGTATTTCGGTTTTGGGAGAGCGAGGTGAAAAAGAATTTAGATGTTTGTTTACATAAAGTAGTCGAATCATTAAAGGCTAAAACCCAGGGGTTCGAAAATAAATGAAATTTAAAATAGTAAAATTGTCACTTCGAGCAAGCTTGTGCTGAGCGAAGTCGAAGCGCAGCAGAGAAATCTGCATAGTCAATTCCCAAAATAGGTCTCGACTGTGCTCGACCTGACAAAAATTGTAATAGGATAAAACATTCTTTTAATGAATACAATCAAATCCAAACTGCCCAATGTGGGCACCACCATATTCACCACCATCGGTCAATTGGCAAATACCCACAATGCGGTAAACCTGTCCCAGGGGTTTCCCAATTTTGACCCTGATCCAAAACTTTTGGAATTGGTGGACCATGCCTTCAAAAGTGGATATAACCAATATGCTCCAATGCAGGGCGTTTTTTCCCTTCGGGAAATAATCTCAGAAAAGATTGAAAGTTTGTACGGTCACTCTTATCACCCTGAATCTGAAATTATCATTACCGCAGGGGCCACGCAAGCCATTTTCAGCACCATTTCAACCTTTGTCCACTCTGGGGATGAAGTTGTTGTCATTAAACCGGCATATGATAGTTACGAACCGGCCATTGAACTTTTTGGGGGTAAGGTTGTACCCATACCTTTGGAGGGCAATGATTTTAAAATGAACTGGGACAAGTTTAGGTCTGCCATCGGATCAAAGACCAAAATGATCATCATCAACACACCACATAACCCAACCGGAACCATTTGGTCCGAAAGTGACATACTGCAGCTTCAAGAAATTCTTAAGGGAACAGATATTCTCTTGTTGAGTGATGAGGTTTACGAACATATTGTTTTTGATGGAAAGAAACATGAGAGTGTTGCCAAATATCCGGATTTGGCCTCTCGCAGTATCATTTGTTCCTCGTTTGGAAAAACATTTCATGCCACCGGGTGGAAAATGGGATATTGTGTGGCTCCAAAAGCGCTTATGAAAGAATTTCAGAAAGTACATCAGTTCAATGTTTTCTCGGTGAACCATGCCATTCAGATTGCTTTGGCCCAATATTTAAAAGATCCTGAGCGTTATGTCAATCTCAACAATTTCTATCAGAAGAAACGGGATTACTTTCTAAATGCCATTAAAGGTTCTAGATTTAAAATGACCCCTTCGGGCGGCACTTATTTTCAGTTATTGGATTATGCTGATATCACTGATGACAGAGATACTGATTTTGCAGAACTATTGATTAAGGAACATAAGCTTGCCAGCATTCCCATTTCTGTGTTTTCGGGTGCAGATTATAATAAAAAGTTTCTGCGTTTTTGCTTTGCCAAAACCCAAGATGTATTAGATCAGGCTGCTGAAATTTTACTTCAAATTTAGTCATCCTGAGCACGTCGAAGGATAGATATTTTAGACTAAAAAAGACACTTCGACAGGCTCAGTGTGACTTAAACCGCCCAAATCTAAAATTGTTTTTTAACAATTCTGAATATTTCCAATACCTCATCCAAGGCTAAATCAAAATCTTGAAATTCGGGGGATTTGTTCAAGTTTTGACAGCGAACGGTATTGTTTGAAGCATCAAAATCGGAGATTTTTTTACAGATAACCCTGTCTTTGCAGACCAAAACATATGATTTGTTAAGCATTATGTTGTTTTCTTTGGTAAAGCTCTCCTTTCTTTTTTTAACTCCCAATACAATAGCTTTATTCGGAATTGCATTGATACTTCCATCGTTCATGGAATTGCCTGAGACTTCGAAAGCCTTAAGCGGGTCATCTTCTAAAAAATCGATTATAAAACCTGTTTTATATGGACTATTGCCCAAACGGGTTTCTGCCAGGCTTTCTATGTAGTTCTTTTGGCGTTCTACCAGTACCAAAGGTGTTAAAACATGGTGTTTATTATCCTCCATTGGATAGAAAATGCAACCGTGTTTTATAAAGGCTTTTTGCTCGGCGTAAGTTTCATGCTCTTCTTGCAAATACAATTCGGGAATACTCAGGTCGAAATAGGCCGCAATTTTAGACAGATTTTTAGTTGGAATATTGGCGTTTCTTTTCTCATAATTCTGGACAGTGCGTAGGCTAACCCCAACAATTTCTGCCAATTGGGTTTGACTAATGCCCTTCTTACGTCTTAACTGCTTAATTGTTCGCATACTTTTCTTAAATATGTGTAGTTATTTTTCGTATATTTGAATCTGCGCAGTCAGGATATACATTTCTGTAATTGGGTTACAGACCAAATATAGAAAATAGGAATTGACCCCATCATATTAATTGATAAACTATAAAAGAGATAATATGGGTTCAATCAAAAATTTAGGTCTTGTGATCAACATCGACAGAGTATTTTCCAAAGATGACTTTGGAAAACCAATCAGTGAGCAACTTTCCATCATTTTGAGAAGAAATGCAACCAAAAACGATTTTGCAAATATCGCTTCGAGGAGCAACGTAAGTTTTTCCACCATTCGGGATGTCGTGTATCGAACCAACAGCTTAACCAAGTCCAACGCCATGGCCATTTCGCTGCTTATGCATGCCGCATATGAAAACTCAATTGCCCACAAGCTGCAAGCTCATGGGGATACCATGTTTTTAAACAGCTATTTAAAGGTCGAGGCGCATTAACCAATCGGTTTGTTTGTCCTTGCCGATATAATAGGGATGGGTGCCAAATTTTTGAAAACCATGCTTTTGGTAAAATCGGATTGCAGCCTCATTTTTTTCCCAAACACCCAGCCACATATAGGCCAAAGCTTGTTTTTGTCCAATCTGAATCACTTGTTGTAGTAACCAATTCCCTATTCCTTTTCCTTGAAATTTTTGAACGACATAAATTCGCTCCAACTCTAAAGATTCTCCGTCTTTAATGTCGGTTTGGGCATCTGCTTTATTTAGTTTCAAGTATCCGATCGGCTCTTTCGCCAAGAAAACAAAGAAGAACTCCGTGTTTTGGTTTTCCAGCTCGGAACGCAGTTGTTCTTCACTGAAAGCTTCATCTATATATGAATTAAAGTCAATAGGGTCATTGTCCCTTTCAAAAGCATCAATAAAAGTGTCCCTTGAAATCTGCATCAATTGTTCCAAATCCCCCAAAGTACATTGTTGCAGCTTTAGTTTCATTATCCTTATTTGAGCCTTCAAATTAAACCAAAAAAAAGAGCCAAACATAATGTTGGCTCTTGATTCAGTTAGGTTTTATAAGTATTAAAGCATAAAAAGCTTTTTGATCAATAGTATAAATCCTGTAAAAAAGTCGTTTCTGTAGACCTGGACGGTATCGTCCAAAGAAGGTCGGTTTAATCTGGGTGCCATGCTGTTGATTTTTAGGTTGTTAATTTGGGAAAAAATTCAATAATATCAAAACTAAATACAACTATTTTTATATGAAAATGTTTGTTGTGTAACTGTTGGATTTTGTTGTAAGCAAAAAGTATTAACACATGAAGTCCAAGCTTCATTAAGAAGACTAAAATGGACAATGAATGTCGTAAATCTAGAAATAAAAATCAGTCAACTTCATTGGTCTTAACGAGATTGCACTAAACAATCTCAATATGATAGATTCCCAAACTACAGAAAAACCAAAAAATCTTGCTCAGATTCAACTCAAATCCCAAGAAATTGGATTTTCAATGCCCTCAGATGAATTGGTTGGTTCGCTGTTAAGAACACTGGTTGCATCCAAACCAAATGGTAATTTTCTTGAGTTGGGTTCAGGAATTGGTCTATCATTGGCATGGATGGTTGATGGAATGTGCAAGGACTCCAGAATGACATCCATTGATAACGACCAAGAGTTGGTTGGAATCACCAAAGATTTTTTTAAGGACCATCCCAATGTTACCATTGTTTGTGAAGATGGTAGCACTTGGATCAATAATTATCAAGGTGAAAAATTCGATTTGGTATTTGCTGATGCCTGGCCAGGGAAATATAGTGAGTTGAGCGAAGTTCTTGATCTTGTTAACCCGGGTGGATTTTATGTGATTGATGATATGGTAAAACAACCCAACTGGCCTGAAGGGCATGACGAGAATGCCAAGAACTTGATTTTTAAATTAGAAGCTAGAACGGATTTTACCATGACCAAAATGAATTGGTCAACTGGTATTGTTATTATGACAAAAAGAAGTGATTGATAAAAGTTGAATAACGGATTTCCTATTTAAACCTCCATCTCAGGAATATCTCCGTTAACCTCAAGTTTACCTTCTGTCGCCTGCACAATTTCATCTACAGAAACGCCTGGAGCTCTTTCCAAAAGTTTAAATCCATTTTCTGTGACTTCCAAAACGGCCAAATTGGTAACAATTTTTTTGACACAACCCACTCCAGTTAATGGCAATGAACATTGTTTAAGCAATTTCGATTGCCCAGCTTTATTGGTATGCATCATGGCCACGATAATATTCTCGGCAGAGGCAACTAAATCCATGGCTCCTCCCATGCCCTTCACCATCTTGCCGGGGATTTTCCAATTGGCAATATCACCGTTTTCGGCTACTTCCATCGCTCCCAATATGGTCAGGTCCACATGTTGGCCCCTAATCATCCCAAAACTGGTGGCAGAATCAAAAAAAGAAGCTCCAGGCAAGGTTGTTATGGTTTGTTTTCCAGCATTGATGATGTCGGCATCTTCCTCTCCCTCAAACGGAAATGGGCCCATGCCCAATACACCATTTTCACTTTGAAACTCAACACTAATATCGTCTCGAACAAAATTGGCCACCAAGGTTGGAATTCCAATTCCCAGGTTTACGTAATACCCGTCTTTTACTTCTTTTGCGATTCGCTTTGCGATTCCGTTTTTATCCAGCATTATCTTCTTTTTAGAGCGTAAGTATTAAATCTATGGGCTTTCTTGCTTTCATATCTCCAAAAAATAATGGGAATACAAAATGTAAATACTGCAATAGCTCCAAAATAATTCCAAAGAACAATAGTCGCAATAATCCCAGTTATAATTCCGGCCAACATAACTCTATTGTCAACCACCGCAGTAATTCTATTGATGTGCTTGCTATCCATTTTACCACATGTGTTACAATTCACATGAATTTCATCTTTACCTACCTTCATCTGCAAATCTGGCCTGGTTTCAACGTTTTCTTTTAAAAAATTCACCTTTTTACACGCCGAACAAGTATATGTCAACCTCATTATACTTTTTGTCTTACAGTTCGTTGTTCAATCCGTTTTTCATAGTGCTCTCCTTGGAAAATGCGTTGCACGAAAATCCCCGGGATATGGATGGTATTGGGGTCCAAACTTCCAGCCGGAACTAATTCCTCAACCTCAGCCACCGTAATCTTAGCGGCCCCACACATGCATGGGTTAAAGTTTCGTGCGGTTCCTTTAAAAATCAAGTTTCCTGCCTCATCCCCTTTCCAGGCTTTTACAAATGAAAAATCCGCCTTGTAGGCAGGCTCCAATACGTACATTTTCCCATCAAATTCTCGAGTTTCTTTGCCTTCGGCAACTTCGGTGCCATATCCAGCGGGGGTGTAAAAAGCAGGAAAACCTGCTTGTGCCGCCCTACACTTTTCTGCCAAAGTTCCTTGAGGGGTAAGCTCTACTTCCAATTCCCCGCTTAACATTTGACGCTCAAACTCGTCATTTTCCCCTACGTATGATGAGATCATCTTTTTTATCTGATGATTTTGAAGCAATAGGCCTAACCCAAAATCGTCTACGCCCGCATTGTTTGAAATACAGGTAATGTCTGTAATGCCCAATTTTACCAACTGCGCAATTGCATTTTCAGGAATTCCACAAAGCCCAAATCCGCCTAACATAAATGTCATTCCATTTGCTACTCCTTCCAATGCTTTTTCAACATTGGAGACCGTTTTTTTAATCATTTATCCATGAGTTTTCTGATTGCCTGAAATTACGATAATAATAGAATTTCTTAAAAACGAAATTCTTTTATTTTGGATTCCCGTATGAACGGGAATGACATTTTTTAGGAACCCCGATGCAAGACATCGGGGAATTCTTTGCGATTAATAAAAAAGCCCCAAGGGCAAAATGCTTCTTGGGGCTTATTTTTTTTTGGCTTATTACAGCTAAAATCCAATGTCTTCGTCAAGATCATCCTCTGTGTCCTGTTCTTCTTTGAGGTCTTCCAGTACTTTGGTGCAGTCTACATTTATAGACATTTCCTCAGGCTCTTCAAATGCATCTTTAGATACTCCTAATTCTTCGTTCTCATAGTTTTTCTTCATATACAACGCCCATATAGGTAAGGCCATGGATGCTCCTTGACCATACAAAATACTTTTAAAATGAGCTGCTCTTTCTTCTCCACCGACCCAAACACCAGTAACCAGATTAGGTACCATGCCCATAAACCAACCATCACTTTGATTTTGCGTAGTTCCTGTTTTACCAGCAATCGGATTAGTTAATTCATAGGGATATCCGGTAATTATATCCTTGTATACTGTTTGATTCTTGGCAAAAGTGTGCCTCAATCTTGTTCCTGAACCTCCTTGGGTAACTCCTTCCATCAAATTAACCATGGCGTAGGCTACATCTTTACTAAGAACATCCTTTGTTTCTGGCACATATTCGTATAGCACAGTGCCATTTTTATCTTCGATACGTGTTACTGTGACCGGTTTTACATAAACCCCTTGATTAACATAGGTTCCAAAAGCCCCAACCATCTCATAAACATTAACTTCTGGAACACCCAATGCTATCGCCGGCACTTCAAGCATTTCTCTTGAAATTCCCATGTCTTTTGCAATGTTTACAACGGAGCCAGGCCCTACCTTGTCTATCAATTGCGCCGTCACCGTATTTACGGAATTCGCTAAAGCCTGCTTAAGGGTCAAATTTTTACCAGAATATTTTCCATCCGAATTTTTGGGGCACCATGCCTCCATATTTCCGTGCTTTAATGGCTCTATACAGTACTGGTTATCTGGTAAAGAATCACATGGGGAATAGCGCAACTGATCAATCGCCGCGGCATAAACAAAGGGTTTAAAAGTTGACCCAGCTTGTCTTGTCCCTTGATGCACATTATCATATTGAAAATGTTTATAGTCTACACCACCTACCCAAGCTTTTACATGACCTGTTTGCGGCTCCATAGACATCATTGCAGTTCTTAAAAAGGTTTTGTAGTAACGTATAGAATCCATAGGTGTCATGATAGTGTCCTTGTCAAAAGAATCACTATTCCAATCAAATACGGTCATTCCTTTTTTCTGATGGAAGTATTCTTCAATCTCTTTCTCAGATTTGCCCAATCTCTTAAGACTTTTCCATGTTCCAGATTGTTTCATGGCACGACGCATAATGGTATCGATTGCGCCTTTGGTCAAATCTAAAAACGGAGCCGTTGGATTCCGCTCTGGAGTATTTTGATGGAAAAACTCAGCCTGTAAATTTTTCATGTGTTTCCGAACGGCTTCTTCCGCATTTTTCTGCATTCTAGAATCAACAGTAGTATAAACCTTTAGCCCGTCAAGGTAAATGTTATATCGCTCTCCATCGGGTTTAGGGTTATTCTTGGCCCACCCATTTAACCAACGCTGCATATACATTCTGAAATAGGTGGCAAGACCTTCGTTATGCAATTCTGGACTGTAGTTTAGGTTCAGTTCCAGTTTTTGAAGTGAATCTTTTTCCATTTCAGGCAGGTATCCATATTTGGCCATTTGACCCAGCACTACATTTCTTCGATTTCGGGTGCCAACCGGGTTTCGATGGGGTCTAGGGTTATAGAAAGAGGAGTTTTTGAACATTCCAACTAGCATTGCAGCTTCTTCTGTTCGTAATTCCGTAGGTTCTTTTCCAAAATAAACTCTGGCAGCAGAGCGTATTCCGTCCGCGTTGTTTCCAAAATCATAGATATTAAAATACATCGCTATGATTTCCTCTTTGGTATAATTTCGTTCTAATCGAGTTGCAATTACCCACTCTTTGACCTTTTGAAGATATCTTCTCCAGTCTTGAGCTTTTTTGCCAACAAACAATTGTCTTGCCAATTGCTGTGATATGGTACTGGCTCCTCCCTTGGTTCCTAAAAATGCAAATGCCCGTAAAGTTCCTCTCGCATCAATTCCGGCATGGTCATAATATCTGGCATCTTCTGTTGCGATTAACGCATTTACCAAATTTTCGGGAAGATCTTTATAATCCAACCATGTGCGGTTGTCATCCAAAAAGTACTTTCCTAGTGTTTCTCCATCTGAAGAAATAAGCTCAGTAGCTAGATTCGTTTGAGGATTTTCTAAGTGTTCAAATGTTGGCATTTCACCAAACGCCCCCCAAGCGGCCAATAAAAAAATCAAAATAGCGGCCAAAACTCCCGACCCGAAGAGAATCCAAAACCATTTAATAAATACGAAGAAGCTTTTCTGTTCTTTTTTTTGCGCTTTTGCCATTTTTAGTGGGTACTTTTTTCTATTTCCAGACCTACATCGGTAATGCCATCCAAAATATGGAGGCCTTCCACATTGCCGTTTTTGCGCATCGCATGTACAATGTTCAGTTTATATACGCCTGAATCTGGAAAAACGATCTTTTCCTGAAACCAAAGTTTATTTTCCTTAACACTTCCCAACCCTTTGCCCAACCACTCACCGGTAGGTTCGGCCATTTTATATTCTAAAGTATCCTTGAATGTTTTGCCATCTGGATGTTCCAATTCGGTAATTAAAAAGAGGTTGCTAAATTGAAATGTATTGTCATTTCTAACATTGATGAACATATTGTGCGGTTGCACTGAATCCAAAGATGAAAACTCAAAATTTATCGCTTTGTCCATATTCCATTTTCCGTTCTCCATGGCCTTGAATTCGGAAAAGACCAAGTTGTTGTTGCATGAAACCATGCTCCACATAAAAACCAGAACAACAAGGAATTTATTGCGCATTGGATTGTTTTTTTGGCCTATTTTTTCTTCTGTTTTTACTTCTATTCTTTTTCCTGGGACGGTCAAATCGGGTGAGACTATCTTGACCCACAACATTTTCGAAGGCCATTTTTTCTTCACTTACATTCTCTTCAGCGTATTCTTCGAGGCTGGCTATTTTTTTATTGTTCTTGTTCAATTCCAAAATTTCCAAGACCTGATCTTTGCCCAATGCATGCCAAGAGGCAGGGTCATCTTTATAGGAAAACCAAAGTGTTTCTTTGAAAATATCTGCTTTTTGACAAAAAGCTATTCCTTTTTCTGTCTTCAATTTGCTGTCTTGGGGTGGAAAATTCTTTAACGCTTCCAAATACATATCCAATTCATAATTAAGACAGCATTTTAGTTTTCCACACTGCCCTGCAAGTTTTTGTGGGTTCAATGCCAATTGCTGATATCTCGCGGAAGCGGTGCTCACCGATCTAAAGTCTGTAAGCCAAGTGGAACAACACAATTCGCGACCACAGGAACCTATACCTCCCAATCGTTGCGCTTCTTGACGATAGCCAATTTGACGCATCTCGATACGAATGCCGAAGGCCTTCGCCATATCCTTGATCAGCTGTCTAAAATCTACCCTTTCTTCAGCAGTGTAATAGAAGGTTGCTTTGGATCCATCTCCCTGGAATTCTACATCACTTAATTTCATTTGGAGTTTAAGTGATATGGCAATTTCACGGGAACGCTTTTGAATTTCCGGTTCTTTGTTACGGCACTTCTGCCAAATATCAATATCGCGCTGCGATGCTTTCCTATATATTTTGGGAACAGCTTCATCATCGTAAGGAACCTTCTTTCTTTTCATCTGCACCTTCACCAATTCTCCGGTGAGGGTAACTATGCCAACATCGTGACCTGACTTGGCTTGTGTGGCAACCACGTCTCCTATTGCCAAGGGAAGGTTATCCACATTTCTGAAAAATTCCTTTCTACTGTTTTTGAAACGTACCTCAACGCAATCAAATGGTTTTTGACCGCTGGGCAACGACATATTGGAAAGCCAATCAAAGACCGTTAGCTTATTACAACCATCTGTGCCGCAAGTACCATTGTTCTTGCAACCCCGCGGTTGTCCATCCTTGCCGGTTGAACAACTGCTACATCCCATATTTTTTATCTTGATTTAAGAAAATGCAATACATTTTCTTAAAAAGGGTTCATAAATTACTAGTGGTAAATATAGCACAATTTGAGGCAGCTATGAAATGTTAACTTTTGTACTTCAGTACTTCTGAACGGCCTTTTTTGAAAATCTTGTTGCTTGCATGTTTGCCTTTGCGCAACTTCTTTTGCTCTTCATAGGGTAACGCATGGATTTCCTTGCATTCTTGAGAACAGCATTCGTTCATGGCGGCGGCACATTCTTCGCATTGAATAAACAGCAAATGGCAAGCTTCATTTGCACAATTTACATGGGTGTCACACGGTTTTCCGCATTGGTGGCAATTGGCAATGACATCTTCGGATATACGTTCTCCCCGTCTGTGGTCAAAAACAAAATTCTTGCCCAAGAATTTATTCTCTAAGTTATTTGCCTTTACTTGTCTGGTATATTCAATAATTCCGCCCTCCAGTTGGTAGACATTTTTAAAGCCTTTGTGTTTATAATAGGCACTTGCTTTTTCACATCGGATTCCACCGGTACAATACATGACCAATTTCTTATCTTCTTTGTGAGCTGCCAGATCTTCTTCAATAATATCCAAAGAATCCCTAAAGGTATCCACATCGGGAGTAACCGCATTTTTAAAATGCCCTATTTCACTTTCGTAATGGTTCCGCATATCTACCAAAACGGTATCGGGATCTTCAATAAGTTCGTTGAATTTTTCCGCACCTACATGAATTCCTTTGTTGGTCACATCAAAAGTGTCATCGTTCAATCCATCCGCAACTATTTTTTTGCGCACCTTGACCTTCAATTTCAAAAATGATTTGTTGTCCTGCTCGATAGCAATGTTCAAGCGCACATTTTCTAAAAAGGAAATAGAATCAAGATGTTCCTTGAATACTTGAAAGTTATCCGCAGGGACTGATAATTGGGCATTTATCCCTTCTTTGGCCACATAAATTCGGCCAAGCACATCCATCTGGTTCCAGTTGATAAAAAGGTGGTTTCTTAAAATTTCGGGGTTGCCAATGTGCGCATATTTATAGAAAGAGATGGTCAACCGATCTTTGCCGGCCTCCTCAATAAGTTTTTCTCTTTCTTTCGCACTTAACGTATTGTACAGTTGCATGCTATACCAATAATTTAAGTTAAAAAGACTGAATTAAAATGAGGGCAAAGGTACAATTCTTTGATTCAAAAAGAAAGGGCCTCTTTTAACAAGAAGCCCTTTCAACCACCATGTTTCTTTTCATAGCGCAAATTTCCCTTTGCTGTGTGGTGTTGAATCGAAAACTCGATTCGATATGTCGTTTTTTGAATTAGTTGTCCAATAGATACATCATTTTAAAAAGGTTGCGTATCCTTTTTTAGAATCCACAATTGGGTGTTTTGGGCCATAGCTTTTCTTTGTTTGTAATTTTGTTGTCATCTATGGCATTTTCTCTTCCCCCATTTGTGCTATCAACATACCCTAAATAATCTCCAGAGCAATCATATGCCATTATCACTGAATTGCAATTGGGACAACAGTTACCTAAAACAAAAATTGTCTTTCCATTATATTTTGCCTTCAGCACATATTGATATTCTTTTGTAGAAGATGTTTCATTCACATATTCCTGTATTATTTCCTTTATGGCCTCATTATTCATGTTAGAACAGTTTTTTTCTATTCTCACCTTGAGGCTTTGTAGTTGGGCAGTATCTTCATTCTCTTTCGAACAAGAACAAAAACATACAAGCAGAAAAATCAAAAGACATTTTTTCATCAAAAGGATAGTTTATAAAGTATGATATCCTTTCTTCAAAAAGGTTGCTTCGCTTTTGTGGCATGAAGAAAGAAAATGGTAATTTAGCCTTCCTAATCAAGAGAACCATGAGCAACGAAAAAGAAGCAAAATTAAAAGCCTTAAAGCTAACCCTTGACAAATTGGACAAAACCTATGGAAAAGGTGCCGTCATGAAATTGGGGGACAGTGTGGTAGAGGATGTAGAGGTTATCCCTTCGGGGTCATTGGGGCTGGACATAGCTTTGGGAGTTAGTGGTTATCCGCGTGGACGGGTTATTGAAATCTATGGGCCGGAGTCTTCTGGAAAAACAACCTTGACCTTGCACGCAATTGCAGAGGCACAAAAGAATGGTGGTATTGCCGCCTTTATTGATGCGGAACATGCTTTTGATCGTTTTTATGCGGAAAAATTGGGTGTTGATATCGATAATTTGATTATTTCCCAACCTGATCACGGTGAGCAAGCTTTGGAAATTGCGGACAACTTGATTCGTTCTGGAGCCATTGATATTGTAATTGTGGATTCTGTTGCTGCCCTTACTCCAAAAAGTGAGATCGAGGGCGAGATGGGAGATTCTAAAATGGGACTTCATGCCAGGTTGATGTCACAGGCTTTACGAAAATTGACTGCGTCCATTAGCAAAACTCATTGTACGGTTATATTTATCAACCAATTGAGAGAGAAAATTGGTGTGATGTTTGGAAATCCTGAAACAACAACCGGCGGTAACGCACTTAAGTTTTACGCTTCGGTTCGATTAGATATTAGAAGATCTACCCAAATAAAAGATACTGACGGAGCGGTTCAAGGTAACAAGACCAGGGTAAAAGTGGTAAAAAACAAGGTTGCCCCTCCTTTCAAAACTGCCGAATTTGACATTATGTATGGGGAAGGAATTTCCAAAGTAGGTGAAATTCTGGATCTTGGCGTAGCCTATGAAATTGTTAAGAAAAGTGGTTCTTGGTTCAGCTATGGCGATACCAAGCTCGGCCAAGGAAGAGATGCCGTGAAAGCCTTGTTGGCGGACAACCCAGAACTATCTGAAGAGCTAGAGGCCAAAATCAAGGAGGCCATTGCCACGGTGAGCGCTTAAACCAAGTTTTTTACCATACATCTTACTTTTTCAAGAAACAGGCAAATTCACGCAACCCTTAACCACACTATACATCTAGGGTTTAAAGAATTTTAATGATGAAAAAGGTAATTGCGCTGTTTGTGCTAATTGGAATTGCATCGTCCTTATCTTCTTGTGATTTGGATGACGGCCAAAATTTCCAATTTACTACTCTTAGAGTTGTAGAGGCCAAAATGCCAGAGTTTTTTGAACTGAATAGGACCTACGACATTGAAGTGACCTATGAAAGACACAATGGCTGTGTGTTTTTTGAAGGGTTCGATGTAACCAAAACCGGAGATACGGACAGAGATGTGGTGGTAATAGGAACCGAGATAATAGATGAAAATACGGCGTGCACCTTGGCAATACAGGAATCGACCGCAGTTCTACGGTTCAATGTGATTTTTACCGGGGAATACCATTTCAGATTTTATGCAGGTAATGATAATGAAGATAATGCCACATATATAGAATATACGGTTCCAGTCAACTAGACATCAACAATCCAAAACTGACCAACATTTGGATCTTGAAGAATTAATACATAATTGTAAAAAGGGCAAAAGACAGGCACAGGCCGAACTATACCGGAAATACTCCGGTATTCTTTTCGGGATGTGTCTCAAATACTCCCGTAATAAAACTGAAGCAGAAGATAATCTGCACGACAGTTTTATGACAATTTTTGACAAAATCGACCAGTTCAACTTTAATGGTTCCTTTGAAGGTTGGATCAAACGAATCACTGTAAATACCGTACTTCAGAAATATAGAAAGGAACAACACCTAAATGTGGTTTCCGAGAACATAGGAGAAGAATTGGATGTTGATACAGCGCAGGAAAATATAAGTCTTTCTGCCTTGTTGGGATATATACAAGAGCTGCCAAACAAGTATAGGCTAACCTTTAACCTTTACGTTTTGGATGGCTATAGCCATAAAGAAATAAGTGCGATGCTAGGAACATCCACAGGAACCTCTAAATCTAATTTGGCTAGGGCCAAAATGATTCTGAGGGAAAAGATAGAAAAGGAAAATATAAACATTGCTTAAGATGGGGAAAAAGAATTTAGAGCAATTGTTCAAAGAAGTATTTAAGGACTTTAAGGAGACTCCCGACGAAAAAGTCTGGGCCTCTATCGAAGCTTCCTTGAACAAAAAAGAACAAAAGAAACGAGTCATCCCAATTTGGTGGAGGCTAGGCGGAGTAGCAGCTTTATTAGCAATTCTGTTTTATGTGGTAAATCCATTTGAAAGTTCAAATGAAAATGGCGATGTGATCATCAGTGAAACGCAAACTGAGACCGATGGATCAGATAATGATACCGATAATCAAGATTCTGAGAAAGTGGACCCTTTTGCCACACCAGCTAAGGAACAAGTGGTTGAATCATCAAAGGATGACGACCTAGAACCCGATGCTAATATTGAAGAGGGTAGCGCTGATGATCTCATTAAAAATTCGAGCCGAGATTCTGGGTCGCAGTTGGCTGCGAATCCCGACCATCAGCATCCGAAGAAAACATCCGACAACGGCGAATTGAATGCCATCTCGGCTACCGACCAAGAAGTCGCTGATGTTAATGTTGATCAAAGAAATGAAAACCAAATTGAAAATGACGCAGTGGCCGTTGCGGAAACAAGTGCTCCGGAGTTAAAAAATGTCGAAACCGAATCGAGCGGCGATAATCCTCAGGAAAACAATCGTTCCGAAAGGGTGGAACAGGGAGAAAAACTGTTTGAAATTCCCAATAATACCGATGCGGTTACTGAAAACAAAAAGAACGAACAACAAAATGCCGATGAGGAATTGAATCCCTCCCAAGAAAAGAAATCAATTTTTGAGGTGATCGAGGAAAGGGAAGAAGAAGCTTTGGCCGAAACATCCTCCCCAAAATGGTCTGTGGGTCCGTCTGTGGCACCGGTCTATTTTAGTGCTTCCGGAAATGGGTCACCGATACACTCAGATTTTGCGGCCAACTCCAAATCGGGAAATCTCAATTTGAGTTACGGGCTTACCGTAGCCTATGAGCTTGGCAAAAAATTGAAAGTGCGTTCTGGGGTACATCGTGTAAATTATGGTTACGACACCAATGATGTTGTCTTTTCGGCTTCTTTGGATGCTTCGGCAAATGGGAAAATTGATAATATAGACTACAGTCAAGCTTCCCGTACTATTGTGGTTCAAAGTCAGAATAGTTTACCTGAAGTTTCAGCCAATGATGCTTTCTTAGAGATTGCTGCCAATGAAAATCCATCTTTTGATGGAAAAATGGTTCAGCAACTAGGTTATATTGAGGTTCCGGTGGAACTTGACTACGCTCTTATCGACAAAAAGTTTGGGGTAAATATCATTGGTGGTGTCAGTTCACTTTTCCTTGTAGAAAATTCAGTGCTTTTGGAGTCTGATGATTTGGTGACCGAGGTTGGTGAGGCAAACAATGCCAACTCAGTTAACTTTAGCACCAATGTCGGGGTAGGTCTTAATTATGAATTCTCTTCCAACGTCCAATTGAACTTAGAGCCAGTCTTAAAATATCAACTAAACACATTCTCTGAAACCGCAGGTTCCTTTAGACCTTTTTCTGTAGGGGTGTATAGCGGAGTGCGTTTTAAGTTTTAAGATATAAAGAAGTTGGTTAGGAAGATTGCTCCTTTAAAGCAATCATGTAAGCACCTCGTTTCGGCGGGGTGTTTTTTGTGTGCGAAATATCTTATGTGGAAATTTTTACTAATTTAAAATTCGGTTTCAAAGTTTCCCAAGTCAATAAGTAACCCCGCAAACAAAACCATAGTTAAAAAAGGTTGTTTTTTCTGACCTATGCCAAAGCCATCCAAAAATCTTATTCTACTGGTATTCCTGCATCTCACCTTATCATATTTTGGTGTTGCGCAAGCCGATTCCATCGTCCAAGGAAAAATGCTGCCGTTCAAAGTATTCAAAACCACGGACAATTCTCTCTCAATAGATGCTATTTTAGGATCAAAACATCACTTTGCCTTGCCGGGTGAGTTCAATCAAAAAACACATCCCGATGACATCTACTGGATTCAAATAAACTTTGAAAAAGAACTTTCCCAGCTAAATACCAAAGATCCCTGGTACCTAAAGTTCAATTCGTATGACTACGGTAAACTCTTCTATCTGAAGAACGGAGCAATAAATGAACAGCCCGTAGGAAAATTTGATTCCCGCACCCAAAGTGAAAAAGTTAAATCCAACAAATATTTTTCTGAAATTTCATTTAATTCAGCCACACTTTTCCAGAAAAAATACCTCTATTTAAAAGTTCGTAGGGTAACATTCTTTGAAAAACTGGAGAATTGGGAAATCAGTTACCAACGACAATCTATTAGAAATATATATTCTTGGGATGATTTTAAGGCCCATTTACCCATTTACATTTTTACGGGAGTAAGTGGAATTATGTCCTTGCTTGTATTCCTGTTCTTTATTTACCTAAGAAGATGGGAGTTTTTTCTAAACTCATTTTATGTTTTTTGGTTGCTCGTCTTCATATTCAAAGAGGAATTATTGCTGTACCATAATCTCTTTACAGATAACGAGCTTCTTAAAACATGGATTCTGGAAAACTTAGTAATTGTCATTGGTTTAGGTTATATGATGTTTATGATCTTTTATTTGAACCTAAAGAAAGAGTATCCCTTCGCCTTTAAAGTTTTACAAGTTTCCATAAGCGTTCATCTTCTTATTTTAATAGTGGATGCTTGTTTTTATTTCTTTGAGTTTTTTATTGGACACATTTATATTCTTGAGATAGTTCCTATTTTGGATTCAACCACGGCATTTTTATCAGTAGGTTATATTTTTCTCTTCAATAAAAACCTTCTCACCACATTTTTCATTCTAGGTTCAGTGACCTTTATGGTCGGAGTCGGATGTTTCTTTTATCTAGACACCGATGTGGATCCATTAAACCACAATAAGCTTTATATAATTATCGGTTCTATTTTGGAAATTACCATTTTTGCGCTGGGTCTTACCTACAAGATCTTTATGGAAAATACGGAGCGATTAAAATTTCAGGAGGAGGCATTCATAAACAAGACCAAGGCATTAAGGGCACAGATCAATCCGCATTTTATTTTTAATTCCCTGAATTCCATTCAGCATCTAATTACCAAAAACAACAAGGTCTCTGCGTTGAAATATTTATCCAAGTTTGGTAGGTTGACACGCAACATTCTTGAAAGTTCATTTGAGACCAATACTACCCTTGACGAAGAAATAAAATTGTTGACGGATTATCTGGAACTGGAATCTTTGCGATTTGACAATGCTTTTTCCTATAAAATAAACATTGACGAAGCTTTGGATCCCGAAGAAATTCAAATTCCATTTATGATTTTGCAGCCCTTTGTTGAAAATGCCATTATCCATGGTCTATTGCCCAAAAAAGGCAACAACAAACAGCTATTGATCAACTATAAAAAAGAAGGCAACACCATGATCTGTGAAGTGGAGGACAATGGCGTGGGCAGACAAATGGCCAAATTGAGGTTGCATATTTATCAAAAAGAAAAGAAATCCAGAGGATTGGAAGTGACCAAACAACGTTTAGAGTCTATGGGTGAAAATCCCGAAAACCTGCAAATTATTGATAAAGTGGATGAAGAAAACAATCCGTTGGGCACAAAGGTGATTATCAGAATTCCGGTTTAAGTGTTTTCCTTTTGCAATTCCTGGAGAATCACTTCCCGTACTTCTTCCCGTAAGGTGGACTTATCTTCTTCTCCCAAAATACCGGTTTCAAAAAAACGGTGTACCCGAGCTCTGCAGACTCCAGGGCCGCCACTTAAAAAAGTAAAGGAAAACCGCCTTTTGTTATCGTAAAAGGTAATGGGCACCACAGGAATTTTATGGGCAATGGCCATTTTAAAAGCGCCATCTTTAAATTGGTCAAGAACAACATCTTCGGCCGGAACACCTCCTTCGGGAAAAATGCAAACGCTCAACCCCTGATCTAACCTGCGTTGTGCGCGGCGATATACTCCTGTCCTGCTTTTAACACTTTCACGATCCACCATAATGCACACCCGTTTGTAGAAAAATCCAAAAACAGGAATCTTTACCAATTCTTTCTTTCCAACAAAAACAAATGGATTCTTGCTCACTACCAGCATAAACATAATGTCCAGCATACTGGTATGGTTGGCCACGAGCATATAACTTTTGCCATTCTCCATCTCTTGCTCCCTAATGATCTTTGGAAAACAACCCATCCCATAAAGTATAGTTTTGGCCCAAAGATTTCGGGCCAGCCAGAAGAACTGTTTATATGTGCTTTCAGAAAGTGTGGTCAACAATAAAAATGGAAAAAAAAGAAAAATTGGAAGGGCCACAAGCATATAAAACCAGATTCGGTATAAAATATGCCCTATGTTCTTGAAAATGGAAAGCATTCGCCAAAAGTAGAATTTTTGAATATCTTTATTGGAATAACCTTAAAAACTTGAAAATGGGATTACTATATGCTTTATTGATCGGGGCCGCCGCTGGTTGGCTGGCAGGTAAAATTATGAAAGGCGGTGGTTTTGGCGCACTCATAAACATTATTCTCGGTATTGTAGGTGGTGTTGTGGGCAACTGGCTTTTTGGTGTTTTGGGTGTCCATATTGGTTCTGGGGTTGTCGGCGACCTTATAACGGGAGTCATTGGAGCGGTAGTAGTCCTGTTCGTGGCCGGCCTCTTTAAAAAATAACGCTAGCTTATTTAAACACTGATAAGCACAACTTTTTTTATCCCACCCGGATGCTTACTTTTACGGGCAAAAATTAGGTATGGCCCGAATTTTAACCGGAATTCAAAGTACAGGTACGCCACATTTGGGAAACATTTTGGGGGCGATTATCCCTGCCATTCAAATGGCACAAGATCCCAAAAATGAATCTTTTCTTTTTATTGCGGATATGCATTCCCTCACCCAAATAAAAAATGGGGAGGAGCTTAGAAACAATACTTACGCCACCGCGGCCGCTTGGCTTGCTTTTGGTTTGGATATTGAAAAAACTGTTTTTTACCGCCAAAGCGATGTGCCACAAGTAACCGAACTTGCTTGGTACCTCAGTTGTTTTTTTCCGTATCAACGCCTTACCCTTGCACATAGCTTTAAAGATAAAGCAGATCGCCTTGAGGATGTAAATGCCGGATTGTTTTCGTATCCGATGCTTATGGCCGCCGATATTTTGCTGTACGATGCCAATATTGTTCCCGTAGGGAAAGACCAGTTACAGCATTTAGAAATGACAAGGGATGTGGCCTCAAGATTCCATAATCAACTGGGAGAAACATTTGTATTGCCCGAAGCCAAGGTACAAGAAGAAACCATGTACATTCCAGGAACAGATGGGCAAAAAATGAGTAAGAGCAAAGGGAATATCATCAACATCTTTCAACCTGATAAGAAATTGCGCAAGCAGCTCATGGGCATTGTCACCGACAGCACCCCGATGGAAGATCCAAAAGATCCTACCAATGACAATTTGTTTGCATTGTATAAAATATTGGCTTCCACAGAACAAATTGAGGAAATGAGTGCCAATTACCTAGCCGGAGGTTATGGTTACGGACATGCCAAGCAAGCTCTTTACGAAGTAATCTTGGACAAATTTGCCGAGCCCCGTGAAAAATTCGACTACTACATGAACCATTTGGAGGAGGTGGATGAGGCTTTGGCCATTGGTGCAGAAAAAGCAAAGAAAGTTGCGGATGGTGTTTTGGAACGGGTTCGCGGAAAGTTGGGGTATTGATTGTCTTTTGTCATTCTGAATGAGCGTAGCGAGTGAAGAATCCCGCATAACCAATTTCAAGTTGTTTTGAGATGCTTCGCGCTGCTCAGCATGACAAAAAAAGAGTACGATTATCTTAAATACCGCACTATCTTAGTCATTGGCAAGAAATAAATCTTCCAAAAATTCCATATTCGGGTTAATGGTTTTTATTAATTCCAATTTCTTTATCCTTAACCAGCCTTTTATTTCTTTTTCTCGGACAATGGCATCATGTACCCAAGAGAATTTTTCATAATACACCAAATGCTGGCAATTATACCTTGCAGCAAAAGTTTTTTTGCCCAAATGCATGTTTTCCCTGTGTTCCAATAACCGTCTTGACAAATGATTGGTCATTCCTGTATAGAGAACAGTCTTGTTTTTATTGGTTAAAATATAAACATGATATGTATGCCACCCTTCTTGTTTCATTTTTAAAACAGTTTTATATCGATTCCCTCCGTCCCTGCGGGACACCTCCCCCTAAATAGGAGGAGGAGCTTATGCTTGCCAGTATTCAAATTCCAAAAATCTAGCAATCCAACAATTCAAAGTTTCAGACATTAGATTTCTGAATTCCAGCTTCTCATTTTTATTTCTTATCACGAAGACACTTCGACAGGCTCAGTGTGACATTGGACATCTCACTACTGATCATAAACATAAAAAAGAGCCCTTTCGGGCTCTCCTTACAACCATTGTTATGAAAAACAAGACTACTCCTTTAAACCAAAATAGGCCAGTACGGCATAGTAATCGCTGGTGTCCACACCCGCGGCTTTTAGCTGGGCCATGACATTGCCATTGCTATTTTTATTGATAACAACGGAATCCTCAATGGCCACGATTCTAATTTCATCGATAATTCCCTGTATAACATTAAATGCAGAACCATCGGGGTTTAAAAACTGATAACTACCATCTCCAGAAAATTCGTCATAAAAAACAACTATATCCTTATATCCATTGAAATTCACTTTATTAGGTGCAGGTACAACGGAACTTCCTCCGACTGTAAAATAAAACAGAAAAGTATAATTTGGCAAGTCTTCTGCTGCAATACCCAAATCATCAATAAGGTTAAAAGGTATTTCTGAGAAATTGGCTAAATCTGAGACATCCTCAGTATATTTTATCACATTGGCATTGCCATCTGCTCCTTGGCAATCTAGGGCGTTGAACTCTTTGTCGCCGTTAATGTCCTCCTCTGGGTCGTTTTTTCCGTTTCCGTTCAAGTCCCAACAATCAATGCCATCATTGCCGTTGTCTCCATTTGTTCCCGGGTCGCCATCTGCTCCCTGGCAGTCCAATCCATCGAATTTTTCATCGCCATTAATATCCTCCTCGGGGTCGTTAATGCCGTCGGCATCCAAATCCCAGCAATTGATACCGTCATCGCCATTGTCTCCATTGTTGCCATTACCTCCGGTATCTCCTTTGGTACCTTGACAGTCTTTGATATCCCATTTACCATCTGCATTGGTATCTTCATTGGCATCATTGATCCCGTTGGCGTTCAGATCCCAACAGTTTATCCCGTTCAGACCGGTTAGTCCATCTTCACCATCCTCACCGGAGCAGGCGATAAAGGTCAGGGTCAGGGCCATGCAGCCCACTAATAAAAATCTTTTCAGTGTTTTACGCTCGATGGCGCTCGATGTATTTCTTTTTTCATGGTATTTAAGTTTAAAATGAATTCCGCTAAGGTAAAAGTGCAGGGTGTTGCGGGATGTTGCCAATTGATGGATGGGGGGTTTGGGTTGACGATTGTCCTGCACTAGCCTTCTCCGCCAAAGTGGCTTGGCTACGACAGCTGAAAAGTTTTGGACAATGGGTTACATTGGGTGAAGGGTTGTCCTACGCCAAAGCTTTGGACAATGGGTTAAGGGTGAAGGGAGTTGATAGTGAAATAGTGGGTTAGTGGGCAGTGAACAATGGACAATTATCAATGGGCAGTGGGCAATTCAAAATGAGAAAATTCCAAATTCCAAATTCCAACAATCTGATAATCCGAGAATCCAATGATCTCATAATCGCAAAGCAAAGTGGTGAAATTGGTAAAGGGTAAAGGGTAAAAGGTGAATGTCCGATGTCCAATGTCTGATGTCAATTCGAGCTGTCACACTGAGCTCCTGCCTTCCGAAGTCTCGTACGGAGGACAGGTAGTCGAAGTGTTGATCAAGGATTATTATTGCATCCTTCGACAGGCTCAGGATGACATTTATATCGCTTCAAACAATTTACCCGGCAAAGGCCTGATTACTCCTTTCATTTCCATATTAAAAAGTGTGGATGACGTTTTGTGAATGGGCAGTTTGCATGCCAAAGCAACGGTGTCCAGTAATTGTTTGCCGTTCAACTGCAAATAGGAGTAGATAGACTGTTCTGTTTCGTCCAGAGTTACAAAAAGTTGTTTTTGAATGTTGGTTTTTTCTTTTTTTTCCTCTAAATCCCATCCCAATAAATAGATCAGTTCCGCAGCAGAGGTAAGCATATGGGCTTTTTGCCGCTTAATCAGATCATTACACCCTTTACTAAACTTGTCCGTTGACCTCCCAGGCACTGCAAAGACCTCTCGGTCGTATCCGTTGGCAAGATCGGCCGTGACCAAACTGCCTCCTTTCTCTGCCGATTCCACAACAATGGTAGCTTCGCTAAGCCCTGCTATAATTCGGTTTCGTTTTAAAAAATTCTCCCGATCTGGATTACTTGTACTCCAAAATTCGGTTAGAAATCCCCCATTATTTTCAACTTTTGATGCATATTTTTTATGTGTCTTCGGATAGATCTGATTCAATCCATGAGCCAAACAGCCTATGGTCTGCAATCCAGCTTCCATGGCCATTTTCTGGACGGTTATGTCCACACCATAGGCAAATCCGCTAACAATTATGGGATTCAAGGGTGCAATTTGTTCAATAAAATCTTCGCAAAAGGCATGGCCGTAGCTTGTTATGTTCCTGGTACCTACAACACTGATTATTTTACCGCTCTGAAAATCAATTTTGCCCTGTTTAAAAAGCAATATGGGCCCATCGATGCAGTGTTTTAAATAACTTGGATAATCCTCGTCTTCAAAATAGGAAATTGCAATCTCCTTTTTCAACAAATATTGATATTCCGCTTCTGCCTCTTCCAGATGGATTGTGTCGAACAGACCTTTTAAAGTCATTTTCCCAATTCCGTCTATTTTGAGGAGGTGCTGTAGTTTATCCTTAAAAATTGCAGTTGGACTTCCGCAATGGGCAATCAATTTTTTGGCGGTAATGTCTCCAATATTTGGAATGGCCTGCAGCCGAAGCGCTGCAATAATTTCAGGTTCAGTCATTTCGATTTGGGATTGTAGTTGTTCACAAAATACAGAATTTCAAATGTTAATAAAAAGTGATAAGCGCTATTTTGTACTGCGGGATTTTTTTCAATATTTGTGGCAATGCGGATTGAACCTTATATAGAAAAATTACTCTACGATTATAATTGCGTGGTGGTGCCTGGTTTTGGGGCATTTTTGGCCCATGGTAAGTCCGCAGCGATTGATTTGGCATCCAATACGCTTATCCCTCCATCCAAAACAATTTCTTTCAACGCCCAGCTTTCAAAAAATGATGGTTTGTTGGTGTCTTATATTGCCAAGGAAAAACATCTTGGTTATGAAGAACTATTGCAAGAAGTAGAAGATGTTGGGGAAAATTGGAAGAAGCGGTTGGAGCAAGGTGAAAACATAGATCTTTTCGGGATTGGAAAATTGTCCATGACCCGGGAGCATAAAATCCAGTTTCAACCTGAAAATAAAATCAACTATTTAACTTCATCTTTTGGTCTTTCTGCATTTGCCGCCACTCCAATTCAACGAGAGGTTCTAAAAGAAGAGGTTGAGGAGCTCGAAGAGAAAATTCCGTTCATTATCACACCAGAAAAGCGAAGAGAATCTTCGTTCAGGCCTTGGCTAAAATATGCAGCGGTGATTTTATTGGCTGTCTCATTGGGTTCAACTTCGTACAGAGCGTATGATGAGCTTCAGCAGAAACAGGTAACGGTTCAGCAAGATGCCCAAGAGGAAGTTTCCCGCTTGATACAGGAAGCCACTTTTTTTGAAAGTGCTCCATTGGAACTTCCGGCCTTAAATATCAACATTAGCAAGAAAAAGCTAGGCAAACACCATGTCATTGCCGGTGCTTTTCGAATTGAGCAAAATGCCGATAAAAAAGTGGCCCTCCTTAAGGAGAAGGGCTATAATGCTTTTTATTTGGGCGTAAATAAATTTGGACTACACCAAGTGGCTTACGATAGTTTTGAAAATCCAAAAGAAGCACTTGCGTTTCTTAGAAAGGTAAAACGCACTGAATCTCCAGATGCCTGGATGCTTTCTGAGAAATAGTCTTTCTTTCTTTAAAACCAATATCCACTTCAATATCTTTGCGCAAAATTTAAACCTTATGCGCGCGAAAACTCCAAGTGAATCACGTACTGTAATGACGGATATGGTATTGCCCAGTGAAACCAATCCTTTAAACAATCTTTTTGGAGGGGAGCTTTTAGCTCGTATGGACCGGGCCGCCAGTATTTCTGCAAGAAGACATAGTCGGAGAATTACCGTTACCGCCTCTGTAAACCATGTTGCTTTTAATAGGTCGGTTCCCTTGGGGAGCGTGGTCACTGTTGAGGCCTCCGTTTCCCGAGCGTTTAAAACATCCATGGAAATCTATATTGATGTATGGATGGAAGATCGTTTTACCGGAGAAAAGGCCAAAGCCAATGAAGCCATTTACACATTTGTAGCTGTTGACGAAACTGGAATTCCCACTGAAGTGCCTCCGTTGGAGCCTGAAACTGATTTGGAAAAAGAGCGTTTTGCAGGTGCACTTCGAAGAAAGCAACTAAGTTTGGTCTTGGCTGGTAAAATGGAACCTAATAAAGCAACAGAACTAAGGGCTTTGTTCACTTCATAAGTATTGTCGGGTCGAGCGTAGTCGAGACCTATTTAAAATACGGATATCAACACTTCTGCACTGCCCCTTCGACAGGCTCAGTGTGACAGCTCGAAGTGATTTCTAAAAAAGAGGTTTTTGCCTCCAATTTCGGCCTATAGATAAGCCTTATTTAATCTAGAAATCGAAATTATTCGGATCCGGGCCAAAGCGTCGATTTCTATTTAAAGAATCGAGTAGTTTAACATCCTCATGACCCAGTTCAAAGTCAAAAATATCGGCATTTGAAATAATACGGTCTTTTTTGGACGATTTGGGAATGGTCATTACCCCTTTTTGAAGGTCCCAACGAAGTACAATTTGAGCAACTGTCTTGTTATATTTTTTGGCCAAATCCTGTAACTGGGGGATTTCAAAAATGTTTCCTTGCATCATCGGGGACCAGGCCTCGTATTGAATGTTTTTTTGACGGCAAAAATCAATCAAATCCTGTTGAACCAAATAAGGATGAAATTCCATTTGGTTAACCATAGGGATAGTATTGGCATCCTTTAATAAATCTTCTAGGTGATGTTGCATAAAATTGCTTACACCAATGGCTCTTACTCTTTTATCCCGATAAAGACGCTCCATCGCCTTCCATGTATCTTTTGATTGCTCCTTAGGCCAATGAATCAAATACAAATCCAGGTAGTCCAAACCCAATCGGTCAAGGCTGTCATCAAATGCTTTCAAAGTCGAATCATATCCTTGATCACTGTTCCAAACCTTGCTGACCACAAAAACATCCTTTCGGTCAACATCGCTTTGTTTGATACCTTCACCGACGCCACTTTCATTATTGTATATGGATGCGGTATCAATATGTCTATAACCGTGATTCAGTGCTTCCTTGACCGCATTAACCACCTCATTTCCGTCTTTGGATAAATACACCCCCAAACCAAAATAGGGCATTTGAACCCCATTGTTCAACTCAAAAGTTCCTTGTAAATCCGTAATGTTTCTCATACGTTAAAGCTGGTAAATCCAGTCTTCCGGATTCAATCGATTGGAGTCTTGGTACAAATAGAATTTGAGTTTTGTTGAACCATCAAACCGACTGGTATAAATATCGCCAATGACTTCTTTTGTGGACACCTTATCTCCCTTTTGGACGTATAATTTGGATAAATTATAGTAGGTGCTAATGTAATTTCCATGTTTGATTGTTACTCCTCTACTACCACCAGGAACAGAAATAATAGCAATCACCTCTCCCTCAAAAATGGCCCTTGCTTGGCTACCTTCATCGGTGGCTATGGTAACCCCATTGTTCCGATGTTTGATTCCGGGGTAAAGTTTGTCCGCATAAACTCCATATCCTTGACTTTTAATGCCCTTTTCAACCGGCCAAATCAGCTTTCCCTTGTTTGCCGAAAAATTGTTGGCCACAAGCTGAGCCTCTGGCGTTAAAACAAATTTGGTCCTGCTCGATTTTCCGGCCTTTCTGTTTGTACTTGCAATCGCGCTTTTGATAAGTCGTTCAATTTCGCGGTCTATTTTACGTGCTTCTTTCCTTTTCTGCTCTATCGCAGCTGCATATTTGGATTCATTTTGCCGAATACTGCGCAAAAGATTTTTTTGTGATTCAATCTCTACGAACAATTCGTTCTTCACTTTTTTATTTTCAGCAAGTAAGCGCTCTTTCGACTTTCTTTGAGTCACCAACTCCTTATTTAATTCTGCCAATTCATCAGTTTTTTTAATAATATCCTCTCCTTGCTTTTTTCGATGCTTTGCATATTGCTCCATATACTGCAGCCTTTTGAACGCTTGGTAGAAGTTTTCCGCGGATAACAAAAACATCAATCGGTTACTTTGTGACTTGTTCTGATAAGATTTTTGAATAAGATTTGCATAATCTTCCCTCAGTATCTTTAAGTCTTCCCGAAGCTTACTAATACTTCTAATATTTACGTTTATCTGTCTATTGAGTAAATTGGATTGTTGATTGGTAACCCGGATAAGCTCTTGCCTGACATTAATTTTCTGGTCCAAAGCGTTCATTTGGTCAAGAACATTGCCTTTTTCCTTCTTCTCGGCGAAGAGCAATCGATTAATTTCCTTTATTTCTTTTTGGAGTCGTTCCCTTTTTGCCTCCAATGCTTTTTGTTCACTGGTTTGTGCGGATAACGAATTCGACAATAAAATTGTAATAAGAAGAAAACAAGTGCAATATGAAATTTTATTTATCATATTACTTCAATATTATTTCATCAAATCCCTTTGGAATCTTATATGGAAAATTCAACGTCCTATTCAATTCCATGTGTTTAAAACTTAATCCGATTGTTGTTCTATCCATGTTTTCCAATGCAACAATATGAATTTCGTTGGGTACTGCTTCTCCAGAAATATCCTGATAGGTATATTTTGCTCTTAATCGTCGGTTCTCTTGAGGTTGGGCAATTTCCTGAGCCGCAATCTTAAAGTTTTTTGGTTCCAATTGAAATAGGATTTTAAAAAGTTCTTGCGCCTTTTTTGGTTTTAACTGATAGTTTCCCTGATCAATTTCCGAAGTGTATTTTTCATCTCTCAAATCCAGAATTGCGTTGCCCAACAAAAGACTTTGTACTTTCTCAAAGTCCAATTCGGTACCTAAGAGCTCACTTAAATAGCCAAAATCTCCGTCAAAGTATTCATTTTGTAATTTGTTGTAAAAAGACACTCTTTCTGGGGTAATATGTGCTTTTACAACTCCAAGGGGAGCACTTAACCAAATTACCCGGTCTTTTTCCATGCGCAAGCTTACACTTACTCCTTGATTGCTCTTCCCATCTGAATAATCAATCTTTACTCTACCGCTCAGTGTTTTAAAATCTGTTTGGTTGTTATAATGATTTTCAATGATTCGCTTGGCAGAGAGCCTCGAGTCAATTTCACCACCTGTAATTGATTTTGTCGATTTACAAGCGCCAAAAACCAGCAGCACCAAAAGTAAAAATGCTGGCTTTGTTATTTTATGAAATCGATGTTCTCTCATTACAAACCTGATTTTACTTTATTCAAATATTCTTGGGCCTTTGATACATTGCCTATAGTTGAATACGCTCTGGATAATTCTTTATATATATTATTGGCCATGGCATCATCATCAAGCAAATAATCCAAGGCACTTTCCAAAACTTCCACGGCTTTAGCCGATTTGGAATTTCTGTTTAGAGCCGTTCCATATGCAAAGTAAAAATAGGGCTGCAATGGATAGGAATCCAGTGCTTCCTTGGAGACGGACTCCATTTGTCCATAATCAGCTTTTGCCAATAATCTTTCTATTCTACTTTTGTATTGCCCAATGGGATTTTCATCGTTTGGAGCTTTTTCGGCAATGATAGTTTTGGTTTTCTCACTGCCTTTTTGAAGAGAATCGTTGATCTTCAATGTCAACTCCGAGGCAAACTCCGAACTTCCAAGTCCCTCCAAAACTTTTAATGCATCTTGGTACTTTTTCTTTTTAAAGTAAATGACGGCAAGATTTTCCTGTAGTTTATTCTCATTGTAGGGAATACTCCCTTTAATCAATTCCACGGCATTACCTTGCTTTTCCAAAATGTTCACCAAACTTTCCAAATACCAAAAATCGGTAGGCTCAGAAATCAATGCTTCAATGGCATATTCCTGTGCTTGAATGTACTGTTTATCTAAAAAGTAGGCCTTTGCAAGTTCATAATCCACAACACTGTTCAGGGGGTCCAGGTTTTTACACTCCAGAAACAATGTGATTGCTCTGTCATAATTTTGGATTCCCTTCTGCTTTAGGGCTTCAAAAAAGCTTTCTTGAAATTCATCGGTGTATTCCTCTAGAAAAACCTCAGCACTTTGTTCTTCCTCTTGGGTGTAAGCTAGTTTAAACATCAGCAGTACTGCTGTGATTATAACTTTAATAAGTAACGGTTTTGCTTTCATATACCCTCTCCCTTGCCCTCTCCCAAGGGAGAGGGGACTTTTTATTCCAGTACTGAATAATCCCCAATGCTGATGGCTTCAAAATTACCATCGAAAACCACGTGGTTTCCAATCATGGCGTTGTCCAAATTGGCGTTGGAAATCTTGCTCTTGCTCTGTATCAAACTATTCTTAATCGTTGAATTTTCCAAAATGGTATCTGCTCCCACGGAAACATACGGGCCAACAGTTGTGTTCTTCAAGACCACATTTTCACCAATAAAGCAAGGCTCAACGATATTCGCATTTTCCTTTTTAACCGAGTTGGCAATCAGCCCTTCTCCATCTTTTTCCAAAAAGTTGAGCATACGCTGGTTGGTTTCCACTGTTACATTCTTATTTCCGCAATCCATCCACTCATCCACTTTTCCTGGGACAAATTTCATGCCCTTCTCCATCATACGTTTTATTCCATCATTAATTTGGTATTCACCTCCATTGATGATCTGATTGTCCAAAACGTATTGTAATTCGTTTTTAAGCACTCCAACATCCTTGAAATAGTAGATTCCAATTACTGCCAAATCGGAAACAAACTCCTGTGGTTTTTCAACCAACTCTACAATTTCATTTTGCTGATTCAGGTTCACCACGCCAAACGCTTCTGGCCTGTCAACTTGTTTTACCCAAATAACACTGTCGGCAGATTTGTCTAAATCGAAATCAGCTCGAATCAAGGTGTCCGCATAAGCAATTACAGCAGGACCGCTCAAAGAATCCTTGGCACTCATTATAGCATGTCCCGTTCCCAACGGCTCATCTTGCCTGTAAATTGAACCTTTTGCTCCAAGACTTTCAGCAAGGTCCATCAAACTTTGAACAACATCATCACCAAAAAATGCAGGGTCTCCTAAAATAAAGGCGACCTCCTCAATCTGTTCTCCCAACACTTTGGCAATATCACTCACTAATCTATGCACAATGGGCTTTCCAGCAACCGGAATCAATGGTTTGGGAACTGTTAATGTATGTGGTCTTAACCGGGAACCTCGTCCGGCCATTGGAACAATTATTTTCATAGTATTTGCTGCTGAAGCAGTTATCTTTTAATTAAACATTTATTTTCTGAAGTTAGTATACTGATAGCTCAAACTGGAAACTATTTAGTCCCCGTACTGCCAAATCCGCCTGCGCCCCGATCAGTCTCTGAAAGCACTTCTGCTTCCATCCATTCTGCACGTTCGTGTTTGGCAATGATCATTTGTGCGATACGTTCCCCATTTTCAATGGTAAAATCTTCAGCAGATAGGTTAACCAGAATAACACCAACTTCACCACGATAATCGGCATCGATAGTCCCTGGGGCGTTTAAAACGGTAATTCCCTTTTTTGCCGCAAGACCACTTCGTGGTCGTACTTGGGCCTCATAACCAACGGGAAGTTCCATAAAAAGACCCGTGGGCACAATCGCTCTTTCCAATGATTTTAAAGTAATTGGTTCTTTAATGTTTGCCCTAAGATCCATGCCCGCGGAAGCAGGTGTTTCATAATGGGGCAATTGATGGTTTGACTTATTTATTATCTTAATTTTCACGCTGTAGAAATATGGCTTTTAATTTATCTCCTTCCATTTTGTAAACTATCCCCAAAAATAACAAAAGTAGAAGGCTGCCGGCTATTAAATTTCTGTGAAAAACGTAGAAAGAAAGGGTAGAAAACACAATGGAAATAGAAAGGTAAAAAAGAATCTTGCGCATATTGTAGGGAACGGGATAGTATTTTCTTCCAAAATAATAGGAAAGCAACATCATACTTCCATATGCCGCCAAGGTAGCCAATGCAGAAGCCATATATCCAATTCGCGGTATCAGGCCAATATTTATGATTAAGGTAATCAAGGCGCCAATTGAGGAAATATAAGCGCCAAATTTGGTTTGATCTGTAACTTTATACCAAACGGACAGGTTGTGGTATATCCCCAAACAAAAACTGCCCAAAAGTATTATCGGAACTACATCAAGTGCTTCCCAGTAGACCTCATTTCGAATTAAAAGCTTTCCTAAAACATCCACAAAAACAACCACTCCAAGTAAAATCACTGATCCAATGATTACAAAATAATTGGTTATCTGCGCATATGTCTTTTGAGGTCTTTCTGTTTTGGCATGACTAAAGAAAAAAGGTTCAACCCCCATTCTAAATGCAGTTCCAAACAGGGTCATGAACAGCGCCAATTTGTAACATGCCCCATATTTTCCGACTTCGGTCTCGGCTATATCCGAAGGTAATATCTCTGTCAACAGAATTTTGTCCAATACTTCATTTACGGTAAATGCAATTCCCGCTACCATAACAGGACCGGCATATTTCAGCATCTGTTTCCAAATACGTGCATCAAACTTATAGGACACTTTGAAGTATGTGGGTAATAGCAGCAGCAGGGTAACAGCACTAGCTATAATATTTGAAATGAAAATATATTGAATTTCCCATCCTTCTTTGTAGATACTTGTGAGAGAACCATTTCCATTTTCTTGTGCAATTTTTGGAAGAATCAACAGGAAGAAGACATTGAACGAAAGGTTTATGGCAACATTAATAATCTTTAAAACCGCATATTTCATTGGTTTTTCTTGTGCCCGGAGCAACGCAAAGGGAATAATCACCAAAGCATCCAAAACCAAAATATAGGTCGTGAATTTTATATAATCGACATCTATGTTGGTTACACTTGCCAAGGTTTCCTTTAAGGAAAGTGCCAATACCAAAAACAACAGGGAAGATCCCAACAACGAAATCAACGAGGTGGATATTATTTTACTCTTATGTTCTCCCTTATGGTAGAATCGGAAAAAGGCCGTTTCCATACCATAGGCCAAAAACACGTTGAAAATTGCAATCCAGGCATATATGTTTGTGTACTGACCATACCCTGAAGCATTCTCAAAAATAGAGGTGTACAATGGAAGCAAGAAAAAGGAGATTACCCTAGGCAAAACTGTTGCCAGGCCATAGATGAAAGTTTGTTTGAAAAGCCGTTTAAGAGGGTTCAATTGAGACTCTTGTTATAAAATCGTCATTAAGGTGTGCACAAGTTACGGAAAAGCCTTTAGTTATAGCTTCTGGCGAACAATTTGTACCTTTTTAGCTTTAAACAATCCAACCAATGAATATCTTATCAAGATCCGTTTTTATTGCCCTTTTTAGCATCTTATTCATTTCTTGTGCTCAAAAGAAGAAGGAAGGGAAAGCTTCGATTCAAGAAAAACCCAACATTATTTTTATAATGTCCGATGATCACGCCTATCAGGCTATCAGTGCTTATAGCGACCATCTCATACAAACACCCAATATTGATCGTATCGGCAAGGAAGGTATTGTGTTCACCAATGCTAGCGTGACCAATTCCATTTGCGCCCCATCACGAGCAACCATTTTAACGGGAAAACATACCCATATCAATGGGAAAGTGGATAATCTTATGCCTTTTGATACCACGCAAGTAACCTTTCCGCAATTGTTTCAAAATGCCGGGTACGAAACAGCTATGTTTGGAAAACTTCATTTTGGAAACAGCCCCAAAGGGGTCGATGATTTTATGATTCTCCCAGGACAAGGAAATTATATCAACCCAGATTTCATCACACAAGATGGCGACACCACAATAATTGGATATGCTACAGATATCATAACCGACCTAACCCTTAACTGGTTGGACAAAAAACGAAATCCTGAAAAGCCATTTATGTTGATGTATCTTCATAAGGCCCCTCACAGACCATGGTGGCCAACTCCTGAAAAGTTTAAAGAGTTTTATGGGAAAGAATTCCCGTTGCCCGCTACACTTTTTGATGATTACAGCAACCGAGGTTCAGCGGCGAAAACTGCGGAAATGAATTTACTGACCCATATGAAGTATGTCTATGACACCAAAGTATGGCCAGAGACCATTGCCAAAATGGGTGAAGTGACTCCTCAAGTACCTGATTTGGTCCAAGCATTTGTCAATATATACAATCGTGCCACAGATGAACAAAAAGCACAATACAAGCCTTTTCTGGATGCAATAAGCAAAGATTTTGAGGAAAACTGGCCATCCAAGACCTCAGAAGAGAAAATGATCTGGAAGTACCAACGCTACATGCAAGACTATTTGGCCTGTATTTCTTCTGTGGATGATAATGTCGGCCGTTTACTGGATTATATGGATGAAAGTAATCTGTCTGAAAACACTATGGTGGTATATACCTCCGACCAAGGGTTTTATTTGGGAGAACACGGGTGGTTCGATAAGCGTTTTATTTATGATGAGTCTTTCAAAACACCATTATTAGTTCGCTGGCCCAACAAAATAAAAGCCGGTATTACTAATGAGGAAATGGTACAGAATCTGGACTTTGCCCAAACCTTTTTGGAAGCTGCCCAAATTGAAGCGCCCGATGATATGCAAGGTGAAAGTCTTATCCCTCTTTTAACTTCAAATGAAAAGAATTGGTCGCGAGATGCGGTTTACTATCATTATTATGAGTATCCCGCTGAGCATCAAGTTATGCGTCATTATGGTATTGTTACTGTTGATTATAAGTTGGCCCACTTTTATTATGATGTAGATGAATGGGAACTGTACGACCGTAAAAAAGACCCCCAGGAAATGAATAATGTGTATTCCGACCCTGCCTATGCCGGTGTGGTTAAAGAATTGCACAAGAAGTTAGATGAACTTCGAGTACAGTACAAAGATTCGGATGAACTCAATCAACATTATATTGATTTGCATAATGCCAGAACGGCTGGTAATCATTGATTGTTTGTCACACTGAGCCTGTCGAAGTGTGTTGGTCTATCATGATTCCAATATAAACTTTAGTTCTTGTGCTTATCCTTCGACAAGCTCAGGATGACGGCTCGAACAGACAAAAAAAAGGCCGCTTTTAAAGAAGCGGCCCTTTTAATGAATTCATTTATTCTCCATTAGTTGTTCAGTGCCTCAGCTCCTCCAACTATCTCAAGTATTTCATTTGTAATAGCAGCCTGTCTTGCTTTGTTATAGGTCAGTTTTAACTGATCTCTAAGCTCGGTAGCATTATCGGTTGCTTTGTGCATTGCCGTCATACGTGCTCCATGCTCACTGGCAAAAGAATCACGAATGGCTTTGTACAGTTGTGTTTTTAATGACTTTGGAATCAATTGCTCGACAATCTCTGGCTTAGATGGCTCAAAAATATAATCAGCAGCACCAGAAGTATCTCCCTCAACTGGAACTAAAGGCAAAAACTGCTCTGTCATCACAATTTGGGTAGCGGCATTTTTAAACTTGTTGTAGACCAACTCAATTCTATCATAATTACCTTCGGTAAAATGGTCCATTAAATCTTGGGCAATGGATGCAACATTGTCGAAAGTCAAATCATCAAAAACAGCACTGTGATTGGCGATAACGCTCCCTCTTTTTCCAAGGATATCATTTCCCTTTTTCCCTATTGCTATAAAATCGACCTGCTTTCCAGCATAGGTTTCACCCAACAAAACATTGCTTTGTTTGATGATATTGGAATTAAAGGCACCACACAAACCACGGTTAGAGGTTATGGCCACAACCAACACCTTGTTCACCGCTCTGTTATCCGCAAATTTGCTTCCGGCATCACCATCCAAACTAGCGCTAAGGTTTTGTAATAACTCAGTAAGTTTGTTGGCGTACGGACGCATCGCTGTAATGGCATCCTGGGCTTTTTTCAACTTTGCAGCAGATACCATTTTCATGGCACTGGTAATCTGCATGGTTGAAGATACCGAGGCTATCCTATTTCGTATTTCCTTTAAGTTTGCCATTCTTTTCGTTTGTCATTCCCGCGCAGGCGGGAATCTTTTATTTACTTAATCCTATTTGTCTTAAAATATGCTTCGACAAGCTCAGCATGACAATTAGGAATGACAATCATTTAAGCTCTATATTTTCCTGAAAGATCTTTACAGACTGAGGTCAATGTCTCAGTTACCTCATCAGTCAATTTACCAGCTTTCAATGTATCCAAAACACCTCTGTGCTTGGCATTTAAAAACTCTATAAAGTCTCTTTCAAACTCTTTTATTTTATCAACAGGAACATCTCTCAACAAGTTCTTGGAACCTGCAAAGATGATGGCTACCTGATCTTCCACAGTAAATGGATCGTTCTGCGCCTGTTTCAAGATTTCCACGTTTCTACGTCCTTTTTCAATAACGTTCAGGGTAGCGGCATCCAAATCGGAACCGAATTTAGCAAACGCTTCCAATTCACGGAACTGCGCCTGATCCAGTTTCAATGTACCTGCCACTTTTTTCATGGACTTGATCTGAGCCGAACCACCAACACGAGATACAGAGATACCCACATTAATCGCTGGACGCACACCTTGGTTGAACAAATCTTGCTCCAAGAATATCTGACCATCCGTAATCGAAATTACGTTTGTTGGGATATATGCTGATACGTCACCTGCCTGTGTTTCAATAATTGGAAGTGCGGTCAATGATCCACCACCTTTTACCATTGGCTTAAGGGAATCAGGAAGGTCGTTCATGTTTTTTGCAATGTCATCATCGGCAATAACCTTAGCCGCACGCTCCAATAATCTTGAGTGCAAGTAGAAAACATCACCAGGATATGCTTCACGTCCCGGAGGTCTTCTCAAAAGAAGTGATACCTCACGATATGCAACCGCCTGTTTTGATAAATCATCATAGATGATCAAAGCTGGACGACCTGTATCTCTGAAGTATTCTCCAATCGCTGCACCAGCAAAAGGGGCATATACCTGCATAGGAGCAGGGTCGGATGCGTTAGCCGCAACAATAGTTGTATAGGCCAAAGCACCTTTATCTTCCAAAGTCTTCGCGATGGCAGCAACGGTAGAAGCTTTTTGTCCTATGGCAACATAGATACAATAAACTGGTTCACCTGCATCGAAAAACTCTTTTTGGTTCAAAATGGTATCGATACAAACGGTAGTCTTACCTGTTTGACGGTCACCAATAACCAACTCACGCTGTCCTCTACCAATTGGAATCATGGCATCGACCGCTTTGATTCCTGTCTGCAATGGCTCGTTTACCGGCTGACGGTAAATAACCCCAGGGGCTTTACGCTCCAATGGCATTTCGTAAGTATCACCAGCAATTGGTCCTTTTCCATCAATTGGATTACCAAGGGTATCAACCACACGGCCAACAATTCCTTCACCAACATTGATCGATGCGATACGTTGTGTTCTTTTTACGGTTGCACCTTCCATTACTTCTTTGGATGGGCCCAACAATACAACACCAACGTTATCTTCCTCCAAGTTCAAAACAATACCTTCCATACCGCCATCAAACTCCACAAGCTCACCATATTGAGCATTGGAAAGTCCGTACACACGGGCAATACCATCACCCACTTGTAATACGGTACCTACCTCATCCAAGGAAGCGGTAGCTTCAAAACCTGCTAATTGTTCTTTCAAAATTGCTGATACCTCAGCGGCTTTTACTCCTGCCATTTTTATAGACTATTTGTAAATTCTCTTTTTAATCCGTTCAATTTGTTGGCAACACTAGCATCATATTGTAAATCGCCTACGCGAAGTACAAATCCACCGATGATGCTTTCGTCAATCTTATTTTCAATGGTAACCTTGTTGCCGGTAAGTTTGGTCACCTCGCTCAAAATCTTTTTCTCCAGGTCACCAGTCAACGGAACCGCGGTTGTTACATAGGCAACACCCTCTCCCTTTAACTGCTCGTGTAGAATAATGTATTTTAAGGCCACCTCTTGCAGCAAAGCAATTCGCTTGTTACCGATCAATGTCCCAATAAGACCTTTTGTAATCTCATTAGACCCCTTGAAAATCAGTAGCAAAGAATTTTTCTTTACTTCACCTTTGACCACCGGGCTCTCCAAAAGGTTTTGAAGTTCCGTGTTTTCAGAAATGGTGGCTGAAATCTCCCGCATATCTTTTTCAACAGCATCCGCCGCTTTCTTTTCGATAGCGAAATCCAAGGTTGCTTTTGCGTAGCGTATGGCTGCCCTACTCTCGTTCATTTCTTAGTTCAATTTGATATCGCCCAACATATCTTGAACCAACTTTTGTTGCTTCTTTGTATCGGACAATTCTTCTTTGATTACTTTCTCTGCAATATCAATGGAAAGGTTCGCTACTTGCGCTTTGATATCAGCAACTGCAGCTTTCTTTTCACTTTCGATAGTGGCTTGAGCCTGCTTTACCAACTTATCACCCTCAACTTGGGCTTGTTCTTTGGCATCGGCAACGATCTTATCTTTAATCTCGCGAGCTTCCTTCAACATAGCTTCTCTTTCTGCTCTAGCTTCCTTTAAAAGCTTTTCGCTATCAGCAGTAACATTCTGCATTTCCTTTTTGGCTTCTTCAGCTGCATCCAACGCATTTTTTATGCCTTCTTCACGATCATTGATTGCACCAAGGATTGGTTTCCATGCAAACTTCCACAAAAGGAACAACAACAGTCCAAACAATAGTGTTTGCCAGAAAAACAGTCCTAACGAAAACTCTTCTAATAACTTTGCCATAATTACTTTCTATTTATAAATTTTTAAACAAGGCAGAGGCTGCAACCAACCGTTACAGCCATTCGCCTTAGATGTTTTGATTATACCGCGAAAAGTGCAGCGAAACCAATACCTTCAATCAACGCTGCTGCAATCAACATCGCTGTTTGGATTTTTCCGTAAGCTTCAGGCTGACGTGCAATAGCCTCCATTGCAGAACCACCGATTCTACCAATACCAAGACCAACACCGATAACAACTAAACCTGCACCTACCATTACTGGAATTTCCATATCTATCTAGTTTAAAAATTAAAATTCAATCTTATAAATGTGCTAACTCCGGATCGTTTTCGTGACCTTCCTCATGATGGTCCTCAGAAGCAAATCCAAAGTACAATGCACTTAACATGGTGAAAATATACGCTTGTAGCAATGCTACCAATACTTCAATCAATGAAATTGCGAAGGCCAATCCAAAGGATAGCGGGCTTCCCAACCAGCTTTTAAATATGAACATCAAACCAATCAAGCTCATCAATACAATGTGCCCTGCCTGCATGTTGGCATATAAACGAATCAATAATGAGAATGGCTTAATGAACAATCCCAATAATTCAATTGGAACCAAAATGATATACAACGGTATTTTTCCATACCAAGGCAATGAATCACCAAGTGGATTAAATTGGTGCATCCAGTAATCCTTGGTTCCTGTAACATTGGTAATTACGAATGTCATTAAGGCCAAAGAAACTGTTATTGCAATGTTTCCAGTTACATTAATTCCAAGAGGGGTCAGTCCGAAAATGTTCAAAAACCAGATAAAGAAGAATATCGTCAACAAGAAGGGCATATATTTCCTGTATCGCTTTTCCCCTATGTTTGGTCTTGCAATGTCATCACGAATGTACAGCACAATGGGCTCGAAGAAACGACCGGCACCCGTTGGGATTCCGTTGTTCTTTGCATATGATTTTGCCAGGCTTGTAAACAACCAAAGCATCAACAATCCGGTTATGATAATCATTACCACGTTCTTGGTAATCGAAAAATCCAAAGGTTTTACATTGGTGGCATGATGATCTTCATCATAATGGATGGTGCCTTCCGAATCCGTTTTATAGATTTTGCTGTGGTATAGCTTGTAGTAGTTGCCATCAACCTCGGCCAAAGTTTCGCCATGATGGAACTTGGAAGATGAAAAAACCTTTAACCCATCATCCCACAACATCACCGGCAAAGGGAATCCAACATATTTATGCTCCCCATTTTCCTTGGTATATGAAAACAGTGAAAAATCGTGTGAATCCTGAAGGTGATGGGAGATATATTCCTTTATTTCAGTCTTAAGATCTTTGCCGTCTCCACCGGCTTCGCTTTCTTTTTCACTGGCAAAAGTGAACTGACCTAAAAACAGTGCTGCTCCAACGAGTATTCCCTTGAAAAAAGTTTTTTGCATTTCGCTCAAAATATCGGTCTCTCAAAAATCGGTGCAAATGTAATTCTTTCTTACAAAAAGAAAAAAGCTTTCAAGCTTTTATTTTTGAGGATTTTGAGGGTCTAATTATTTGGAGTCCGTATCCAAATTTTTGAGCATTTTGGAGGTGTAAAATGTTTCCAAAAGAAGTGCAACAATGTAGGGAATGAAAAAAGCACCAAATTCTAGGCCTGACATGTCGCCATCGCTTTTATACGTTGGGTAAAAAAGAAGGAAGAAAAACAAAAACTTTAGTAAGCTGCCTCCCATAAATAAAAATCCAATCTGGTTTTTTAATTTTTGACGAAACTTAAACAGCAATAGGAAGATGATGGCGGCCAAAAGCCCGTTGATCAAATAGGAGCGCACAATTAGGTTATCCAAGATCGGTAATTCCATATTGGACAAGACCAAAATGTGCAATCCGAAGGAAATGAGCAAGAGTATAATCAGAAGTGCCAAAAATTGCGCAGGAAAATTGAGCTTCAGCATCAATATTTAATTCGTTTTAGTTGTTGCAAAACTACCCAAATAGAAATTGCCACTCCCAATAAAGTGGCAATTACTGTAAAAATATTCTTTTCGTTTTGGTAATGGTCATCCAACCATTTACCGCCTTTTACTGCCAAAAATATTATGGCACCCATTTCAAAAGCAATACCGGAGAGCATTGCGGCATTCTTAAAATTGTTTTTCTTTTTAGGAGACTTTTGCTGGCTCATTTGCTTTTGTCGACTGTAGCTTTGGAGTACTTGATGCGGTTTCCACTCCTTTGCCCATAGTACAGGCTGCGTTAAAGGTTGCTCCCGGCTCCACAGCCAATTTTGAAACGCTTACTGTGCCTTCTATAATGGCAGAAGCTTTTAAAGAAAGTAAGTCCTTAACGGCAAGTTCGCCATTAAACTTTCCTTCGATATCGGCATTGACGCATTCTACTTTCCCGTTGATATAGCCGTCTTTGCCAATCACTACCTTACCGGAAGTTTTGACATTGCCTTCCAATTTTCCATCAATCCTGAAGTCAGCCTCGGAAGTGATGTTTCCTTTTATTTTGGTATTCTTTTCAATTCGGTTGGGCTGTCCTCCAAATTCTGTCATAGGTCTAGGTTTTTTGTTATCTGAAAACATGGTGTTCTAGGGTTTTGGGGTTGAAATATGTTCTTTGTATGATTCTAGGTTCTTATGGACCTGTATGATTTTGTAATTGTTGGATAAAACTACAAAATTCTCATCGTTGATACGGTAGTCCTTGTTCTTTTTTATAAGCTCGGTGTAGCCTAGTGCAAAATCCTTGGATTTGAATCCGTGCACAACCACAAATTGATCTTCCAAATTATATATGTCCTTGGAAATAATGTTTTTATAGTTAAGCTCCTTGATGGAAGCTTCCAAACGCTCTTTAAGTTTTAACGCCTTTTCGTTGTCTCTTATTTTAAATGGAAACACCACCTTCCAATTGCCTTTTGCTGCATCATCCAAAAACACTTTGGACTCTAATTTCGGCAATTGATCTGCAACGATTTCCTCAGCTTTTTTCCCTTCGGGATTATTCGGATACGTCAATGCAACATAATTAAGGGCTTCCTTGAACGGTTCAAAACCTTGCAGTCTTCCAATGGCATTTGCCTTCAATATTTCAAATTTGGGCACAATGGGGTCCCCAGTAAATTTGTTGATGAACTCTTGGGACAAGGTTATCACCTGAAGGTATTCCTGCTTTTCATACATCTTATACAAAGAAGCATATCGTGCATCAGGACTGTCGGTATTTCCTTCAAGAATGGCTTGAGGGTTCAAAAGGATTTCTGCGTAGCGCGTATTGGGATGATTAAGGATTATATCCTGTTTCATATTATCCGCTAAGGGACTCCCGGATTCTTCATAAATTTTAAAGAGGTTATATTTTGATGGTAAAATCAATCTTTCCTCTGGATTCAACGCCAAAACTCTTTCCAATTTTGCGGCAGCCAAGAGATTGTCTTTAAATTTTTCCTTATAAATCAATCCCAGCTGGTAGTTGGCAAAATTTCTTTCGCCACGTAGACTATCAATAACTGTAATGTCGGTAGGAACTTGATTTAGATAAAAGTCCAGATCATATTTCTGCTCATCCGTAATTGTGGTCTCAGATTGCTGGTAAGCAGTAATGTCTTCACCTATTGCCTCTGATGGCAAGGACCTGGTCTTGTTGCTCCAACGCCAGTCATCTTCTAATTCCCGATTGCCCCAACGCGTCTTAAAGTCATTTTTTCCATAACCAAGACTTGTGATATTGTAAAAATAAAACTTGCCCTTGTTCTCCTTGCCTCCTTTTGATTCGGCAAAGGCAGCAAACCCTGCTTTCGTTCTTTCCAATTCTTTTTGGGCGGCTTCTTCTCCTTGACGTTTGAGTTCAGCAATCAAATCTTCAAAATACGCTTTGCGTTCCGCCTCGGGCATTTCATATAGCGTAATGACACTATCTGTATATTGAACAACATCCTCGTATTTTATAACGTCTTCAAGGTTGTCCAACTTCTTTTTTATATTTCGATGTTTCTTGGTATTAACCACAAGATTGGTAAGTGTGCTATCGTAATAGGCTCCGGCTGTTTTGTATTGGTCCTTGTCAAAATTGTAATCGGCGAGACTTTGATAGTTGAGTGCGTTCAATTTGCGCTCTGTCCGGTTGGCTGCCAAGGATTTGTTGTAATAGGCTATTCCAAGACTATCGGATTGATTAGCCATATGATATTCTGCAATCTGACGATAGATCTTATCTAAAAAAGGTCGGTTTTCACGATTCTCTTCCAACTCCGTCAAATATTCGAGCAAAGTTTCTCGGTTGGTATCGGTAATCTCAGTGTTCTGTATTTTTTTGAGATGTGCATTGATCATATACACACGGGGTGATTTTCTGTTCAAAGCAATCACCTTGTCAAAAGCATAATTGGCGCTGTCCTTAAATCCCAACTGGTTGTAAAGCTGCCCAATGATGAACAAATATCTTCCCCTTTCAGGATTCTTTTTGGTATAGGCCTGGGCAATCTTTAATTTTTGAATTGCCGTGTCCTTGGCTTTTAAATTGATATAACATTGTGCCAAAACTGCATTGGCATCTGCGTATTCCTGATCTTTTAATCGTTCAAATTTGAAGAGTCTTTTCAAGTTTTTGATGGCTACTTCAGGATTGTCCAAACGCATATTTGTCTTTTCTCTCCAAATTGTGGCCTCATTAAGCTTATCGCTTTCAACATATTTTCGCAGCACATAATTGAACGATTCCAAAGCTGGGATATAACGTTGGTCAAAGTAACGCGCCTTTCCCAACAACAAAAATGCTTCATCGGTCTGAGGATTGCGTTCCTCATCCTTAATGTCCATGCTATGTTTTTGGATTGCTTTGGTGGCTTTTTCCTCAGCAATAATAAAATTGGGGTTGTTATCCTCTGAATCGAGTTTGATTTCTTCAGTGACCTCAAGACGTTCAACAGGAAGGGTTTCCCAGAAATCATCACGATAGTTGGTGTTTAATTCCTCTCTTCCCTGTTCAAAGGCAATATTACCATTGTACAGCACATTGTACTTGGTTTTTAGGGCATGCCAATTACGGTTGACAAAGGCATCCTTTTTAGTGGAACAGGAGTTGAAAAGTACTCCTGCAAATAGACATAGTATAAAAACTTGGTGTTGAAGCTTCAAAATTATAGGTAATCGTGTTTTACCTTAACTGAAAAACGGTCAGTTTATTATAAGGCTCATCGGTAAAATGCAATTATTTTTTATTGCGGCCAAAACATTGGTAAAAATGTATCTTTTACCAAGTTGTTGGCCGTTCAAAATTGGCCCTGCTGCGATTGTATTTTGTTTTATATGCGACAGGGGATAGTCCGGCATATTTTTTGAACACGGTACGGAAAGCTTTTTGGTCGGCGTAGCCCACTTGATACATGACCTCATTTACATTCTGTTCGGTGGATTCCAAACTGCGTTTGGCCGCCTCTATCTTTACCCGTTGAATATACTCCAATGGTGTGTTTTGGGTAGCCTTTTTGAATCGACGCACAAAGTTCCGGCTACTAATTGCATATTTTTTGGCCAACTGCTCCACCGAAATTTTATCGTTTACATTGCTTTCAATATACTTTTGGGCTTCTTTGATTGCGGTATCGTCATGGTCTTTTTGGCCTTGAAAAATCGCAAATTGGTTTTGATCTACACGATCCATATCAATCTCAAAAAACTTGGAGAGATAAATTGCTGTAGCCCTACCGCAATATTTTTCAACGAGATGTAGCATGAGGTTCAAAAAAGAAAACGCCCCTCCGCTGGAATAGATGCCATCTTCATCCGTCACAATTTTGTTGGACACCAGATGTACCTTTGGAAACATCTTCTTGAACAACTCCATCGCTGCCCAGTGGGTAGCACATTGCTTACCATCTACCAATCCCGTCTGAGCCAACACAAAGGCTCCCATGCACATACTGGCCACCTCTGCGTTATTCTTATTGCGTTGATTAAGAATCCACGGCACAAAATCCTTGTTCTGGTCCAAATCCTCAACAAGTTTATCCGGTCTCAGCGCCGGTATCAATATCAAATCGGTTTTTTCAACATCAGTGATGGTACTGTCGCAGTGGATGCTGAACAGCCCTTCATACAAAGTAGAACCTTCATCAAGTCCAACCAGGTGAACATCAAAAAAATCGTCTTCGCTTCCTCCTGGCTGCTTTAAAAATTGATTTGCGGCCGTCAATATTTTAAATGGACCTACCACACTGCTCAAAATGGTATTCCCTTTGGGCACCAAAATACTTACATGTTTCATCGTCAAAACTTTTACTGCCATAAATGTAAGGGTTAATCGTGGCACATTCAACCCTTTAAAGTGTCTTATTTGCCCTTATCTTGGCCTTCGTCTCTTTTGTAGTTTTGGGATATGGAGTTGGAAAAGTTTATGGAAATCCGTGAGCAGTTTTGCCTAAGACATCCCAAGGTCACCGAAGGTAAAATGATGAGCTCTCCTGCTATACATTATAATAAAAAGGTGTTCGCCTTTTTTTCAAGAAAGCACAAAATGGTCTTCAAATTGGGGAAAGATTATCCTCTGGACAACCTTGGAGTCAAGGTTTCGGAGTTCAATCCCTTCAAGAACAAAAAACCGCTCGCAGGGTGGTACGAGGTTGATTTTGCACATCACCAAAAATGGGAAATGTTGACCTCAACCGCATTGGAACAAATAAAATTGAATTGAAAATGGGAGCAAAAGGCGATAAAATGACGAATGATTCCGTGCTGGCCGCGGAGCTGTTGGTTCAAAAGCTTGGGTCAATTGGTTCCATCAAAGCCAAAAAAATGTTTGGTGGGCATGGATTGTTTCATGAAGGCAAAATGTTTGGGATTGTGGATTCCAAAGGAGCTGCTTATCTAAAAGCTGACGCTACTATCCTAGAAATTTTTGAAAAGGCAGGTACCCATAAACACGGAAAAATGCCTTACTATTCCATTCCGGAAACTGTTTTAAAAAATCATGCCATGTTACTAGAGTGGGTAGAGAAATCTATAAAAATTTCAAAAAAATAAACCTATGTCCATTACTAAAGCTTACACTTCCTTTTTCAAAGAATTGGCAAGGAATAACAATAAAGAATGGTTTCATGCGAATAAAAAACGATATGAAAATGATGCCAAAGCGCCTTTCCTGAATTTACTTGACAATCTTTTGGAAACACTCACAGATTGGGATTCTCGAATTCTTGCCGACCCAAAAAAAGCGCTATTTAGAATTAATAGGGATGTGCGTTTTGCCAAGGACAAAACACCATATCATACGATTTTGAAGGCTGGATTTTCACCCAATGGGAAAAAATCGATGCTGCCTGGATACTATTTGGGCATTGATGCGACAAGTATCCATGTGGGAGGGGGTCTTTTTACGTTACGTCCCCCGGAACTTTCCAGGGTTAGAAATCATATTGCCTTAAACACTTCTGAATTAATCAAAATCACCACCGGTTCATCATTTACCCAAAATTTTGGAAAGCTGAGCGGTGAAAAATCTAAACGATTGGATAAAAGCCTCATGTCCGCTGCAGAAAAAACAGATTTGATCTATAACAAACAGTTCTATGCCATGGCCGAGTTTCCTTTGGAGCCTTTTTATGATTCGGAAAGGTTGAACGAAGAAATTTTAAATCACTTTAAAGCTATTAAACCTTTGAACATCTATTTGACCCAGGCGTTCGATTGACAATAAGTTTATTTATTAATCATAAAAACAAATACAAAATGACAACACAAGAAGTAGCGGACAAATTAGTAAATCTATGTAGGGAAGGAAAGCATCAAGAAGCATATGGCCTATATGCGGATGATGCTGTAAGCGTTGAGATGGCAGGTGTGCCGAATGAAATGACCCAAGGAATAGATAACATTTTGAAGGGTTTTGAAGAATGGGCCAATAATGTTGAGGAGAGGCACGGAGGCACTGTTGGTGACGCCGTGGTAATGGATAACCATTTTGTGGTGCCCATGACAAGTGACGTCACCTTTAAGGGGATGGGAAGATGCAATATGCAAGAACTCTGCATGTACCAGGTTGAAAATGGAAAAATCAAAAAAGCACAATTCTTTTATGATCCATCCATGTTCGGGGGATAGCCAATAGTACAAGTTTTTTTGAGGCTGTCTTGAAAAGTATAGTATTGTCATTTTGAGCGGAAGCGAAAAATCTCAAGGGGTTTTGTTCAACTGCTGAAACACTGTTGAGATTCATCATTTCATTCAGAATGACACTTTTCTTGGCAGTCATTTCTTATTCCCCGAAAAAGGTTTCGAGTTCCTTTAAGGTTTCCGTCGAAGTTTGAATGTCTTTCACAATCTCCCCCTTGTTCAATACCACAATACGTTCGCAGACTTCTGTCACATGCATAAGATCATGACTTGATATCAAAACTGTGACATCCTTGGTGGCGGCCAAATCTTTTATTATCCCTTTCAACCTTATTTGTGTAGTGGGGTCCAAATTTGCAAAAGGTTCATCCAAAACCACCACTTCCGGGTTGCCAATAAACGAGGCAACTATTCCAGCTTTTTTCTGATTTCCTTTGGATAGGTCACGCAGGTATTTTTTCTGACCCAAAATTTCTCCATGAAAAAAATCTTCAAACGAGGACAACAGTTTGTCCACATCAGCTCTATTGGCACCTCGTAAATCCCCAATAAAATAAAAATACTCTTCTGGGGTTAGGTATCCAATCAAAAAGGATTCATCAATAAAAGATGATGTAAAAGGTTTCCATGCTTCACTTTTATCCACTTGCACTGCATTATTGACAATGCTGCCAGAGGTGGGTTGAATTAAATCCAGCAACAAGCTGAAAAAGGTGGTTTTTCCGGCACCGTTGTTGCCAACCAATCCAAAACTTTGCCCTTTTGGGATTTCCAAAGTTTCAACATTCAATACTAGTTGTGAACCGTATTTTTTGGTTAGATTTTGAGTTGTGATCATCTATATTTCATTTATGTTTCAATAGTGTTGTATCAATTCGATCTAAGTTCAATTTTCTGGTTGAGACTTCTCGACTGCTCCTTCGACAAGCTAAGGATGACATCTCGAAGCGACATCTACCATTTGATATTACTAACTATTCTTTTCTTTAAATCCGGCAATCATTCCGTATTTCTTTCTTCTATATTGCTCCGTGATTATATTTAATAATCTGTTTTTTAACGCAAATCCGATGATTCCTAATAAGGATAGTGCCAACACTGCAGCTTCCAAAGAGATCAGATAATAGCATGCGGTAAAAATTAAAATAGGTAATCCCAAAACTGGAATTATGATGAGAAATTGGGTAGCACTGGTCCCTTGCATATTACCAATGGGACTTTTCTCAAGATCGATGCGTTTTTTATTGTACGAACCAAAATATAGAATCAATGGGATGTTGACTCCCAAATTGTAAATCGCGCTGGCAAAATTTATAGCCAATTTATCCAACCCGAAATAGGCATATGGAATGGTGAGCAAAAACATTACCACCACGCTTACGGAAATCAACCCTGCTTTGGATTCCAAATATTTGCGAAGTGGAATGTTTTGGGACATCATCATACTATAATAACTGCTATCCCATGCAGGAATAAATTGCCCAAAGTTGGATAGAAAAATACCTGTCATAAAAATTCCCAAAAATGCGAACATAGGTACCATGTTGGCATATACTTCTTGGGTGTAAAATATAAGACCATAAAAAGCAAAGAGCAGAGAAATTACAACTTGGGCCTTTGTTCTCTTGTTTCGCCAGATCATTTTAAGGTCCAATTGCAAAAACGGCCCCATTTCTCCAAAGCGTTTCGTCCAAGCGAGTTCCGAAGTCTTTGCTTCCTTTGTTTTTACACTTAATGAGGCGTCCAAAAAAAGTTTGTTCCTTAAAAACCTAAAATTTATCCAATATGCAACAATCGCCAAGGCAATGGGAACAATGACCGTCGCAGGGTATTGGTAAAGTCCATGGAAAATAGGTCCGAAAAAGTCTTTTACCGGCAACAGTTGAAAATGGTCCAACCCATAGAGTACTGCTATAATACCACCAATAATGTACAACGCCCTATCACTTTTATTTACAATAAAATTGACATGATTTATGCAGAGTACAATCGCAAAAACGGAAACAATCCACAGAGATACATTTAGGGCAGGATATCCGTGATAAACCAGAATAATTCCATAAGGAATAAAAAGGAAAAGTGCCAAAATATTGTACCACGATACACAAGACCGCCTTAGAATATAATGGGTAATGGTGCTTTTCTTTATGGGAAGTGAAAGCAAGGGCTTTATATCCAAGACTGGGAGTTTCTGCAAAAAGTATCTGATAAAAAGCTCAATGAACACCCAATATACCAAGTACCTGCTCAACATCCACATTGGGTTTTCGTTTGGGAAAATCTCTCTTAAAATGGGATATAAAAAAGCGCCAATGAAAACCACTATGGCCAATAAATAAATGGTAAAAAAGGTGACCAAGATTTTTATTGTTATTCCCTTTCCAAAAGAAGAAGATCTAAAAAAAGCTTTCCATTGAAGGTCTATAAATCGCTTAAACATGGGTTGGTAATTTTCAACAGGTTAGTACTCAGTTGGAATGATTTGTTACACCAGCACTTCTTTTTTTAAAAACTCCCCTATCAAAATTGCCCGAATCCGTAGCTTTGCAAAAAAATTGATCTTACATGAGTGACTTTCATGCATTAAAAATCTCTGCGGTGGATGCCTTGACCCCAAACGCAGTAGCCTTGACTTTTGATATTCCAAAAAATCTTACCGACATTTTTGCTTTTACTGCCGGACAGTATATTACCTTAAAACATGATGTTAATGGACAAGAGGTGCGAAGGGCATATTCGATTTCTTCGGCACCTTCATCGGGTAAGATTACAGTGGGAATTAAAAAAGTACCGAATGGCACATTTTCTGTTTATGCCAATGAAAGTATCAAATCTGGTGACATAATAGAAGTAATGCCGCCCGAAGGGCGTTTCGTTTTCGAAAATGATGCCACCGTACAAAATATAGCAGCTTTTGCAGCCGGTAGTGGAATCACTCCCATAATGAGCATTGCGCAAACGGTTTTGGAAAGTCACCCTGAAAGTACGTTTGTTTTGGTTTTTGGTAATCAGACGCCTCAAGAAGCCATGTATTTACAGGATATTGAGACACTTCAAGAAAAATATACCAATAGGTTTTTTGTTCAGCGCATCTATAGTCGCTCCCAGGAAGAAGGCTCACTTTTTGGTCGAATTGAAACGTCAACGGTGAATTTTATCGTAAAGAACAGATTCAAGGAAACCGCATTTGATGCTTTTTACCTCTGCGGTCCTGAAGAAATGATCAATACGGTTTCAGATACCCTGAAAAATAACGGTGTTTCTGAGGACAAAATATTGTTTGAGCTTTTTACCTCATCAGATACGGAAGATACGGTAGCAGAAAACTTGGACGGACAAACCCAGGTTGAGATAACGGTAGATGATGAAAACTTTTCTTTTACCATGGATAAAAAATCCTTGGTCTTGGACGCCGTGCTGAAAGAAGACATTGACGCTCCCTATTCCTGTCAAGGTGGAGTATGCAGTAGCTGCATTGCCCGAATAACGGAAGGAAAAGCAGAAATGGTAAAAAATCAGATTTTGACTGATGCAGAAGTAGCCGAAGGGTTGATATTGACCTGCCAAGCACATCCGCTTACCCCAACTTTAAAAGTGGACTACGATGACGTGTAGCGCGGTAAATTTATAGTACAGCGTGTCACTTCGAGCGCAGTCGAGAAGTATAACGTTCTTCAGGGCATATTTACCTTTTAAAATCCTTCGACAGGCTCAGGATGACATGCTACAAACAGACTCCCCAGTTTGTTTCCTTCGAAAATGGATGCCTTTTTTACACTTTATCGATATTGCTTCGATTTTAATCTTGAAGAATTCAAAACCACAATTTTATAAAACCGACCAAGGAGTCGGAATGTTAAATTTCGGCGTTTTTGAGGTTATATTGTAATTAAAGCAGGCATATTTCGACCTAAATTCTTAATATTAGGTGTACGATCGGAATCAAATTTTGAATAAAAAAAGATTAAAGGAAACGGCTATTTTGATTTTTGCGAACTCTGCGGTAGTAGATGCCCGTAACAAGACTTCTATTTCCAAATCAGAGCTTTTTTATGAGCTCACTGCACATACCCTAAATATCGTACACCAATCGGGTTTGCCCTTTTTCCATTTTACCGAAAAAGAGCAAAACGGAACCAACTTTGGCGAACGCTTTTCCAACGCTATCCAAGCTATTTATGATAAGGGCTATGAAAATATAATTACCGTTGGCAATGACAGTCCGGAATTAAGGCTACATCATTTGGCTGAGACCAATAATCAGTTAAAACTTGGCAAAACGGTTCTGGGGCCCACGTTTGATGGCGGTTTTTATTTGATGGGGCTGCATCGTTCTAATTTTGACCCCTCCCTTTTCCAAAAACTGCCTTGGCAGCGCGTGGGATTGTTCAACAAAATCTCATGTCTGTTCAGCACGAACAATTCAACCCTACACACGCTTCCCTTACTTCGGGATATCGACATCCTTGAGGATGTGTCAGCTTTGCTGAATTTCATTGGACGAATTCCTAAAGTTGTTTATAAAATCTTAGCTGACTTAACTAAAAGAAATATTTACTTTTTCGAAACGCATATCTTAAAACCGGAAATGCGCTTCATCATCTCTACTTTCAATAAAGGTTCACCCAACCTTTTGCTATTGACTCAGTAGCATTTCCAATACAATATCCGCATTGCAGGTTAAATAACCCTTTAAAGGTTATAAGCCTTTGTTTATTCCTTTGGATCGGGAAATGGGTTAAAAAGAATAAACATTTTCAATTTAAAATTATAAGATTCCCGCCAAAACAGGGATGACACACCAAAAAACATAAAAATGGCAAACAGTTATTACGATCCGGCAGATCTTCGAAAATTTGGAAAAATCACCGAATGGAGCGAGGAACTCGGCAACAAGTTTTTCGATTACTATGGAAAAGTTTTTGAAGAGGGAGCGCTTAGTGCACGGGAGAAATCCCTTATCGCATTGGCCGTGTCACATGTGGTCAAATGCCCATATTGTATAGATGCCTATACCAAAGATGGGCTTCAAAAGGGAATTACCAAAGAAGAAATGATGGAAGCCGTTCATGCAGGTGCTGCCATTGAAAGTGGTGCCACATTGGTGCACGGGGTGCAGATGATGAACAAGTATAACAAGCTATCAATGTAAGAAGTAAGAGGTTAAAAGTACGAAGGGAATTTTCACTCTGTATTTCTAAACCCTAACTGATAAATTAAACAAAAACCGTCAATTCGAGTTTTTTTCCCTGTCAGATTGAGCGCAGTCGAAATCAAAGGGAAATAGTATCGAGAATAAGTGTTTTGGCAATAAAATTTTAAACAATGAGTGAAAGTATCATGCCCCAGATAAAAAAAGCGGCCAAAAAATCCCTTAAAGCACGGGAAAATGAATTGGCCGAAACCAACAAGCAATTGGAAATCTTGAACGGAGGGGTCTTTGCTGAGGGCGAGCTTCCTTATTTTAAGGACAAGATTGCTGAAATAGGTCATTTTCCGCTTCGCCCCAACAAGTTGGAAATCCTACAAATCAATGTGGGTTATATGTGCAACCAGGTGTGCGAGCACTGCCATGTGGATGCCGGACCCGACCGAAAGGAAATCATGACCCGTGAGACCATGGAGCAGTGTCTGGAGGTCATCCGAAATACAGGAGCCCATACTTTAGACCTTACTGGAGGTGCTCCCGAGATGAACCCCAACTTTAGGTGGTTTGTTGAAGAGGCCGCCAAAGCGGGCATCCAGGATTTTATTGTCCGTTCCAATTTGACCATTATCCGGGCCAATAAAAAATACTACGATCTTCCAGAGTTCTTTAAAAAACATAATGTGCACGTGGTCTCATCCATGCCACATTACACTCGGGGCAAAACCGATAAGCAACGTGGTGATGGAGTTTTTGATAAGTCCATAAAAGCATTGCAGGAATTGAATGCTGTAGGGTATGGTATGCCCGACAGCCCTTTACGGTTGGATTTGGTCTACAATCCTTCCGGAGCATTTTTACCTGGAGACCAAATGGCTATGGAGCGCGACTTTAAAAAGGCTTTGGATGAGGATTTCGGGATTCAGTTCCACAACCTCTTTGCGATAACCAATTTACCGATTTCCCGCTTTTTGGATTATCTGATTGCCTCCGAAAACTATGAAGATTATATGTACGCCTTAGTCGAAGCCTACAATCCGGCCGCGGTGGCCAATGTGATGTGCACCAACACCATCTCCATAAGCTGGGACGGTTGGTTGTACGATTGTGACTTTAACCAAATGCTGGACCTAAAGGTCGCCAGCAAAGTGAAACACATTAAGGATTACAACGAGGACATTTTAAACGATAGGAACATTATTATCTCCCAACATTGTTATGGCTGTACTGCGGGAGCCGGGAGCAGTTGTCAGGGGACGGTGGCTTAAAACATCATTTAGGCAAAATTATGGAGTGAGCGTTTATCGGTTTTTGGACATTCTCTTTCTTAAATCCATTCGCTCATGCAATATTCTAATAATTTCAATGCTATCGCTTGATATTATCTGATAAAATATGATGTGTTTTCCAGATTTAAGTCCACACAAATTTTTACTTATTCCGTAATATTCTTTTCCAATATTGGGATTCTCCCCTAATGCTTTGCACGTCATTTTAATTGTCGTGTAATAGTTGTCCGCTTGGTTTTCAGACCATTTTTCAAAAGTATAATCCCAAATGCTATTTAAGTCATCAATGGCTTCTTGTCTGAAAATAACTTTAGCCATTCTTTCTTTTCTCAGCTTTTAATTTTTTAAGATTTTCGTCAAAGTCAAAATCTTCAACCAACGTACTGTCAAGGCCTTCTTTAATTGCATTTTTCAATGCGGTCACTTTGCTTTCTTCTTCCTCTAAAAGTCTTAACCCGGCGCGTATAACTTCACTGACATTTTTAAACCGCCCTTCCTTTATTCGACTTTGAACAAACTCATCAAAATAATTTCCAAGTGATATAGATGTGTTTTTGTTCATTTTAATATGATTTGAATCAAATATACCAAAAAATGGTAATTATTTTGGGCTGCCCGTATTAAAGAGCGTATCATTTCCCAATATTGTTATGGCTGCGCCGTGGGTATATGGAGTAGTTGCTATGGAACGGTCGTCTTTATAGGATATCCTTTATTTTGCCCAAAAACAAAACTCTAGTGAAATAGTTTGGAGCTTTCAATATTATATTAAACGGAGGCGTCATGTTTAAGTCAACTTTTCTTGAGCAAATAAAAATTTTCGTTCAAGATCATTTCCTTGGACTCCTTTAATGTATTTCCATATTTTTTAGAAAGACTGAAATAATCTTGGTGGTCCATCAAATTATAGTTTTTAAATGACAGATAATATTCATCTTGTATCGTTTGAAAATCCCCTTCTCCTGTATTGGACAGTTTTTGGCCAAAAAAGTGCAGCAGATTTTTATAGGCCATAGTTTCGGCTATGGCGTCTTGAAAAGAAGCACTACCAATATAGTCCTCACTGTTCTGGATCTTGTCAAAAAAATTGAAAAGCTTGTCCGTTTCAGTTTTTGTCAAAAAAAACAGCACCCCTTCAACAAGTATAAAACAGGACTTGTCAGTTTTGATCGAACTAATTTTGGATATGAGGTCTTTTTCATAGTCTTCACTGAAGTCCACTCCAATTAAATGTAGATTTCTTTTTGGAAGCACCTTGCTTTTTTGCCACTCCTCCAACCTATTCCTTTTGTAATTGACAATCTCTGGTTTGTCAATTTCTATATTGAGCAATTCTTCATTCAACAAAAAGGGGTACATGCTAAATCCACTTCCAAAATTTATCAAGACCTCAATTTTTCCTGAATCCACCAATCTTTTAATGGTATCCAAAAAATATCGGTTCCTTAAGCAATGCGTGTAAATTTCTTCTGAAGAGACCTCAGCTAGATATTTTTCCAACCACAGCTCTGTTTTTGGATTGTGCCATAGCTTCGCAAAAATATCTTGGCTTAAATTTTCATCAAAAGATCTCAAGGTTGATGTTACAAACGACGTTTCGTGTATTTCTATATTTTTACTGCTTCCCAATGCCCTACTCTAAACTATTCATTCTCAATTACAATGTGTTTTGTTCCTGGTCGAATTGTATTTTACCCCAAAAAAGAATCGGTTAAACCGACCCGCTAGTCTGTTTGTATTTTGAAGATATTGGATTTTGGGTACATTTTTCACACTTCAACGATTTTTCCCACAAATTCATCCCTGAATCTTGAGGTTAGCCCCAATCTGGCGAAACTTTGTAACAGACTTAACGGTCTAAATAACAAATTCTCGAAACCGAAATTTTGTTATTTGGATTCCCGCTTTCGCGAGAATGACAGTTTATCGGAAACCCGCAGCAAGCTGCGAGAATTTCTTTTTGATTAACCCAAAACCAAATCTTATGGAACGAAACCTAAAACGACGCGAAACTCTGCACCGATTACATACAATGGGCCTGGAGATTTTTTATGCCAAAGGTTATTACAATACCAGTTTGGATGATATTTTAACCCAACTAGATCTCTCCAAAGGTGCTTTTTACCATCATTTTAAATCCAAGGAGGATTATTTTATCAGTATTGTACAAAACTTGATAGTTCAAAAGGTCTATGCCCTATTGGTAGAACCCTTGAATGAACAAGAAAATCCATTGCACGCCATTTTGGATAGTTTGGGAAATGCTATGGAGCCAGGTAAAAGCAATGAAATGGCCTATGGTTTTATGCTGAACGACTTTATCACCGAATTCAATAAACGAAACACTGAAATCAGCACCTATTTAAAGGATATCCTTAAAGTCTGGGAGGTAAATCTGATTTCCGTTCTGAAAAATGGTAAAAGTGATGGCTATATTGCTCGTCATATCGATTGCGAAGCAGTTGCCACCTACATTATTGCCTCCTATTTGGGCATACGCTCTTTGCTTTCGGAAACCAATGGTGGACAATTAAAATATAAATACTTACAGCAGTTGAAGCATTATTTTAATTCTATTTCGGAAAGACAGGCCGTAGCTAGATCATTTTGACACAAATTTCACCAATTATCACAAATGTCACACTGAGCTTGTCGAAGTGTTTTTTGTCGAGATTTAGTATCAAGAAGTTTATCTCTTTATTCATTTTGTCTTGATACAAAACGAACCAAAAAATCAAGACGATTTTAATTTAATCTTCCAATAGAGTGGTAATCTTATTCACCACCTGTTGGGGAGTTATGGTCGCCATCACACTTTCGTATCCCTTCGGCAATTTATTGCCATACACGGAAGTAGGAATCCAAGGATAACGTTTTCTATCGGCCAATAAAGCATTTTCTTGAGGTTGGCCAAACGGATAAAACCCAGCAAAGGGGTGCGTAACCCCCCAAAGTGTCATAACCGGAATCCCATAATTTGCAGCCAAATGCGAATTCCCGCTGTCCATGGAAAGCATTACATCCAAATTCGAAATCAAAGCCAGTTCTTCTTTCAAATTTAGCTTTCCAGCCATGTTCAAAACATATTCACCCTCACTGGCAATTGCTTCCAACTGCTTAATTTCATTGGCGCCACCACCAAATAGCAATATTTTATACTTATTGGTATTATTTAGTTCCGCGATTACCTCTTTCATTAGGTTCAATGGGTACATTTTACCCTCATGAGCAGCAAAAAGTGCAATTCCCACCCACTTTTTAGTGTCCTGTTGTACTAGCCCAAGCAATTTATCCGAAAGTGGGACACGCTCCAAAAGCTTTGCTTTTGTCAAATCAACCGTAAAGCCCAGTTCGGCAAATACATCGGCATAGCGTTGATGTGTGGTTTTAAGTTGTTTGAATTCTTTATTCTTGGCTCTCGTCAAGGCTTTTTTCTCTTCCCTGCCCTTGTTTATTTGCTTAAAGGGAATCTTACCCAGCCCGAAGTATTTTTGAAGCACCCTACTTCGCAGCACATTGTGCAAATCGGCCACGGCATCAATTTGAAGTGTTTTCAGTTCTTGGTACAATCGCCAAAGTCCAACCAATCCTTTGTGCCTCTTTTTGACATCGGCCTCAAACACATCAACATTTTCCAATCCAGAAAAAATGGGAAGAAATGGTTTTTTGGTAAGTACGGTAACTTTTACCTGTGGATGTTGATCTAGCAATGCCCGCAAAACGGGAACGGTCATGGCCACATCGCCCATTGCGGATAGGCGAATGACCAAAATATGGGTTTGCCTACCCTTTTTGTCCACGGAGTACCGGATTTAGTTCATCGTCATTGTACATTTTCATCTGTTTGTAGACTTTCATGTACTTGTTTCCAGACTCAATGTCTTTAAGTAGTTGGTCAATGGCGGAAGACAAATCCTTTCTTTGCTCCAAAAGTACCGCCAACTTTTGGCTACATTTTTTAATATGCTCTGGGGAAGCATCTGTGCGATCAACCTCTTCCTGCATATGATAAATTTTTAAGGCTAGAATAGAAAGTCTGTCCAGGGCCCAAGCGGGACTTTCGGTATTAATTGTGGCATTGGAATTCACCTCAACATCTTTATACTTGTTCAAAAAATAACTATCAATATATTCCACAAGGTCTGTTCTGTCCTGATTGCTGGCATCAATTTTCCGTTTGAGGTCCAATGCGTCTACGGGATTTATCCCTGGATCTCTGATGATGTCCTCATAATGCCATTGAACGGTGTCAATCCAATTTTTTCGATAGAGTAAATGTTCTACTTTATCCTTCGGATAAGGATTTGCAAAATCTTGGTAAACATCATCCTTTATATGATAAGTGTCTATACTTTCCTGAAATATTTTGAAGGCAAAAGAACTGAACATGTGCAATAATTTGGGGCAAAGATATTGCTTTAAGGTGAATTGGATGTTACTTATGACTTCGGGTGCAGTAGAGATGTCTTAAAAGCAAAATACTTGAATTTAGGTCTCGAATGCGCTCGACCTGACAATATTGATAAGTAGCTCTTTGGCGAGCTCAGGTTGGCAGCTCCAAGTGACATCTCAAAAATTAAGTTCTAGCACAAAAAGCAAAAATGACACCAGGATACAAATTGCAACAACCAATTCTTTAAGTTTTGCTTTTTTTATGGTCTCCAAATAATTTGTCAAAAACACTGCTCCCGGAAAAAACGTAATCAACACAGGTGAAGATTCATTGAATTTCAGGAAACTCATAATTGCTCCCAGAACAAATGCCAAAAACACAATGCGAAGCATTACCAGTTTTCCACCACCTTTTTTGCGGACTTTTAAAAAAACTAGGAACATCACCAACAACAGCAAGGAAAGGTAGATCAACAATTTAGTGGTTGTCCCCTCCCCGAAAAATTCATTGGATATTAAATCTATTTCAAACCGATAATGGTTTTCAAAAAAATCCAGGGAACCACCGAGTTTTAAAATGGCAAATGTTAAAATAAAGACGGTTATTATTGCCATAAAAGGAACCATCCAATTCTTCGGTGGTTTCCGGTCATAAACATTGATAACAACAAAAACGAGTATCAAAAAAATGATTGCCCAGTCATAGAAAAAACTGGCAATGCAGATCAAAAAAGAAGCATCAAAAATTTTGTGCTTTACATTTCTCATGGATTTAATGGCCAACAATCTCCAAATGGCCAATAGCAGAAAGAAATTGGAGAAAATCGCATTTTTGTCTTCCAAAGTATCAGAAAACGACACTAACAATATGGTAAAAAACAACATGGCAAATGAGCTGAGCCCAGTAACTTTCTCAACTTTAACCATTCTGCTAATACTATAGGTAGAAAGTAGCAGTATCCCCAAAATCAAGCTTTCTTCAGGGAGCGAATCAATAGTAATTCCCCGAGCTGATCCGAAAAACAGGTAAATGGTGTAAAAAACAAAGAGAAAAACAGCTAAAACGATGTAATTTATCGGTTTTGTTTTTCCAAAAAAGCTTGAAATCATGTTGGGTTTTACTACTTTTGCAAAGTAAATATAGCTAAGATGAGCAAGTTTTTTTACGGCATTGAAGACTTATTTGTAAATGGTCTTTTTGCTCCTTATGATTTCTTCCGATTTATGCAAAACTGGTGGGGTTCCAACGCAGTGAACTGGATTTTCGCCATTATCGGTTTTGTTGCTATGGTGTATTGGATGAAAGAACTCAAGATGTTCAACGACAACGGCGAGGAAGATAAGAGCATTAGCTCGCATTCTTACCTATAGGTCAAATCCAAGATCTTTTCGGTAGTACATTCCATCAAAATGTAGCTTTTCTATGTTTTGATAGGATTTTTGCAATGCCTCCTTGAAATCATTTCCAAAGGAAGTGATTGCAATTACACGTCCGCCATTGGTCACGACATTTCCATTACTTTCTTTGGTTCCAGCGTGAAAAACCAATGAATCTTGAATGGTTTCAATTCCTGTTATTTGTTTTCCCTTTTCATAAGCTTCTGGGTAACCTCCTGAAACGGCCATTACCGTTGTCGCCGCTCTTTCATCAATTTCCAGATTGATTTTATCCAGTGTTCCATTGGACATTGCCACAAGAATTTCCAGCAAGTCCGATTTCAATCTAGGTATTACCACCTCGGTTTCTGGATCACCCATACGCACATTATATTCGATTACCTTGGGTTCTTCGCCAACCTTAATCAATCCAATGAAAATGAATCCCACATAGGGTAAATTATCTTTTTTAAGGCCCTCTACCGTGGGTTTTACAATTTGTTGCTCAATCTTTTGCATAAAGACCTCATCGGCAAAAGGGACGGGTGAAATGGCTCCCATTCCGCCCGTATTAAGTCCAGTGTCTCCTTCCCCTATTCTTTTATAGTCCTTTGCCGTTGGTAAGATTTTATAGTTGGAACCATCGGTCAGCACAAAACAGCTCAATTCAATCCCATCCAAAAATTCCTCGATAACAACAGTAGCGCTGGCTGCTCCAAATTTAGAATCCAAAAGCATAGCTTTCAATTCTCTTTTGGCCTCCTCCAAATCCTGAAGAATCAATACGCCTTTTCCAGCAGCAAGACCATCGGCCTTAAGCACATAAGGAGGTTTTAATGTTTCCAAAAAGGCATAGCCTTCCTCTAAATTGTCCGAAGTAAAACTTTGATAAGCAGCCGTTGGAATGTTATGGCGCATCATAAATTCCTTTGCAAACTCCTTGCTTCCTTCCAATTCGGCAGCAGCTTTTTGCGGGCCAATCACGGCAATCTCTTTAAGCTCCGAATCATTCAGGAAAAAATCATGTACCCCGTTCACCAACGGATCTTCTGGGCCTACAACCACCAAATCGATGTGCTTTTCCAATACCAAGGCCTTGATTCCTTCAAAATCATTTACCCCAATCTCAATATTGGTAGCAATATCAGATGTTCCGGCATTGCCTGGTGCGACAAACAGTTTTTCAATTTTAGGGCTTTGTGAAATTTTATGGGCAATCGCATGTTCGCGACCCCCGGAACCAAGGATAAGGATATTCATCAATCAAAATTTTGGCAAAAATAACCCAATTCAGATGGAATAAGGAAGGAAAAGTGTCATTTCGAGTGTAAGGAGAAATCGGTTTTCAAAATAAGTTGTTAGATTTCTCAATCGTTCCGATTATTATCAGAACTCATTTCGAAATGACATTGCTTATTTGCCATTTAAATGTGAAAAATCGCGGTGTTCTTTTTGGTGTAATTCTTCCGGAGATAAGGATTTGAAGTATTCAAAGGTTTTCCTCATTCCCTCTGCTCTGTCAACTATAGGTTCCCACCCCAAAATTTCCTTTGCCTTAGAGATATCAGGTTGTCTTTGCATAGGGTCGTTTGTTGGCAAAGGTTTGTATACAATTTTCTGATCGGTTCCTGTAAGCTTGATTATTTCATTTGCAAAATCCTTAATGGTAATCTCATTTGGATTACCAATGTTCATTGGCAAAACATAATCACTCATTAATAATCGGTAAATCCCCTCTATCTCATCTTCCACAAAACAAAATGAGCGAGTTTGGGACCCATCACCAAAAACCGTTAAATCCTCGCCTCGAAGTGCTTGCCCCATAAATGCCGGGATTACACGACCATCATTCAGCCGCATTCTTGGTCCATAGGTATTAAATATCCGAACAATTCGTGTGTCCAGGCCGTGAAAACGATGGTAAGCCATCGTTATAGATTCTTGAAAGCGCTTTGCTTCATCATAAACTCCTCTTGGCCCAATGGTATTGACGTTTCCGTAATACTCTTCCGTCTGAGGATGTTCCAAGGGATCTCCATATATTTCGGAAGTGCTGGCAATCATAAAACGAGCTCCTTTATCTTTCGCCAGTCCCAGTAAATTGTGTGTGCCAAGTGCCCCAACCTTAAGCGTTTGGATCGGAATCTTTAAATAGTCTATTGGACTGGCCGGTGAAGCAAAATGAAGTATATAATCCAGTTTGCCTGGAACATGCACAAATTTGGTAACATCGTGATGGTTAAATTCGAATCTCTCAAGGTGGAAAAGATGCTCCAGATTCTTTAGATCACCCGTTATCAAATTGTCCATTGCTATAACGTAGTGTCCTTCCGCAATGAACCTATCACATAAATGGGATCCCAAGAAACCAGCAGCTCCAGTTATTAAAGTCCTTTTCATATTTTAATCTAAATTACTTTCTCCAATTTTGTAGTACACAAACCCGATATCCTCTAATTCTTTTCTATCTAAAACTCCTCTTCCGTCGAAAACAAAAGCGGGTTTTAACATGTTTTCAAAGATAGACTTCCAATCATAGGTTCTAAATTCGTCCCATTCGGTCAAAACCGCTACGGCATGGGCTCCCTTACAGGTATCATAAGCATCCGTTTCTACCTTTAGAAACTTTCTATTTTCTTTATCCTCCCTTGTATTCAGGTAATTTAAATCGGCATAAATGGTTTCTTCAGAAACTTTTGGGTCATACACAAAAATATGTGCTTGTTCCAAAAGCAAATTATCGGCCACATAAATTGCGGCAGACTCCCGAGTGTCGTTTGTGTCCTTTTTGAATGCCCAGCCAAGAAAGGCAATTTTCTTGCCTGAGACTGTGTTGTAAAGTGTACTAATAATGTTATCCGAAAAACGATTTTTTTGATGATCGTTCATAATGATAACTTGTTCCCAATAGTTCGCCACTTCTTGTAACCCGTAGCTTTTAGCAATATAAACCAGGTTCAATATGTCTTTTTGAAAACAGGAACCTCCAAAGCCAACGGAGGTCTTTAAAAATTTTGGTCCAATTCTACTGTCCATGCCGATAGCCCTGGCCACTTCATTTACATCAGCTCCAGTTTTTTCGCAAAGCTCGGATACGGAATTAATAGATGAGACCCGCTGAGCCAAAAACGCATTGGCCGTCAATTTAGAAAGTTCGGAAGACCAAACATTTGTTGTCAAAATCTGTTCCCTTGGCACCCATTTGGCATAGACATCGACCAATGATTGAATAGCTTCTTCCCCTTCAGACGTATTTTCACCCCCAATAAGAACCCTATCTGGATCCAGCAAATCGGGAATCGCGGTGCCTTCTGCCAAAAATTCCGGGTTCGACAAGACTTGAAACTTTACGTTATTTCCCGTGTTGTCCAAAATACTTCTTATGGCCGATGCAGTCCTTACCGGTAAGGTGGATTTTTCAACAACGATTTTGTCTTGTTTGGCCACCTTGGCAATTTGTCGTGCGCAAAGCTCTACATACTTTAGGTCCGCTGCCATTCCCTTTCCCTTGCCATAAGTCTTCGTAGGGGTATTTACCGAAATAAAAATCATTTCTGCATCCTCAATGGCCTCTTCCACTTTGGTTGAAAAAAACAGATTTCGTCCACGGGCCTCCATAACGACCTCGGCCAGCCCCGGTTCATAAATCGGAAGCTTCTCAGTGTCTTCATTATTCCATGCGGCAATTCTTTCGGGGTTGATATCTACAACCATAACTTTAATGTCAGGGCATTTTTGGGCAATAACAGCCATGGTAGGGCCGCCAACATATCCAGCACCTATACAACATATATTTTTTACACTCATTAGATTGTAAGCAAGATTAGATAAAAAGCAAAAATACTATTCTGGGGGATTTGAAAGGCCAATTTCAGCCAAAAAAAATTAATATGCCTTTTCCTCTCCTTTAAAGACATTTAAAACGGTTTGAACAATAATTTTTAGATCTAATAGGACAGACCAATTTTCAATGTAAAAAAAATCATAACGAGTCCTGTTCACAATGTCTTCCTCATTCTCAATTTCTCCTCTATATCCTTTTACCTGTGCCAAACCCGTAATTCCAGGCCTAACATAATGTCTAAGCATATATTTTTGGACAGTTGTATTGTATTCTTTATTCTGCCTCCAGAGGTGAGGCCTCGGACCAACCACAGACATCTGGCCAAGCAAAACATTTACAAATTGGGGGAGTTCATCAATACTTGTTCTTCTTAAAAACCTTCCTATTCTAGTAACACGAGGATCATCTCTAGTTGCAGATTTTTCGGTTTCGTTGTTCGTTTTCATAGTTCTGAACTTATAACATCCAAAGCCTTCTTCATTAAATCCTGGCCGGTTCTGTCGGAAGTATATTGGCCCTTTGGAATCCAGCTTTATTAAAATTCCAATTATCGGCATCAGCCAAGAAAGCAAAACAATAATCACCGTAAGGGAAAAAAGAAAATCAAAGCTTCTTTTATAGAATCTATTCAATGTGTCCTCCAGAGGAATTTCCCTTAGAGAAAGGATAGGAAGATACTCATAGTAGTCCAATTTTAGGTTCTTCGTAAAAATATCTTTATTATCCGGTATGAATTTTAGTTTTATTAGGTTATTGTCTGCATAATTAACAAGTCTTCCAATATCTTCATTCTTAATTTCGTTAACCGAACAAAATATCTCATCAATTTTATTCTCCTTAGCAAACTTAAGACAGCGGCCAATATCAAACTCCGGGTTACTTTGTGAGAACTGTTTAACCACCCGATATCCATATTCATCATGCTCTTTGAACATTCCAGCTAATTGGTCCGTCTTTCTGTTCTTACCAATAAGGACTATATGTTTAAGGCTTCCCTTAACTCGCTTTCTAAATTCCATCAAAGAATAATAATTCAGGAATTTTAGAATGAAAACCACCAAAAAAACCGTCACAAAGAATATTCCCAGGTTTAGCCTACTTATATTCGGCTGCTTAAAAAACCCGATAAAAGCAAACAATACTAAAAAAAAGATGCCAAATTGCTTAAAAAGCAACATTAAGACATAAGTGACTTTATCAAATCGGTATGTCTTGTAAAAATCAATATGAAGTGCAATAACTACCCAGCTTAAAGAAATATAGCTGTGGAATATTAAAGGAAATTCGAATAGTATTGGCAATTGTTGGCCGCAAACGTTCAACACCAATAAATCTATCAAAATAGATAAATTGAAAACCAAATCTGAGTCCGAACTGTTCTTGAAAATCATTTTTTTGACTAACTTATATTAACAATTTCAAAGCTTATTATTCTAAAAAATAATTATTGATTTTGGATCAAATATTATTTTTAATATTTGTTCTTCTTTTTCCACCTACACATAAATTATTGACAGTTAATCTATTTTTTTTGCACATAATCTTTAAGCAATAAAACCATAGCCATCGGATAATAGAGGGCATATCTTTTGAAAAGCTTAGGGTCTTCATAAATTCGATAGGCCCATCGCAAATGGAGCTTATTGATGACAGAAGGAAAATAATCCCTCCCTTTTGAAGCCGTTTGGCTTATAAAAGCTCCACAAGAATATAGCCCTCCCTTAAAACCTCGCTGCTTTAGTCTAACCAGAAATCTTTCTTGCATAGGAGTGCCCATACCAACAATAATAACATTAGGTTGATTGTTCAATAATTGATCTATCACAAACTGTTCATTGCTATAGTAGCCATTGATGGCATGTAAAATCTGCAATTTAGGATAATTCAATTTAACAGTTCGAATAAACGCTTTTATATCTTCTTTAGAACCGCCAACAAAACCAATCGTGTTGTTGTTTTTCGAAATCTCTGAAAATAAACGAACAAAATATGAAGAAAAATCAGGAGCTTTACGTTCAAATGACTTTTGAAAAAAAAGCTTCAAAAATAGAATCATCATAATCCCGTCTAGTGTAAAAAAGTCGATATTTTTGACAGTTTCCGGATCTCTACGAAGCAACATATAATTATAAATGTTGAGATAACTGGTAATTTGTGCTTCGTGTATTTCTTCGGTATTATCCGTTATCTTTGATTTTATTTGGTGTATCACAGAGTTTATATTAATGAAAGAGTCTATCTTGTTAGCTCGCCATTGTATTTAAGAAGGGGGTTGTGCCAAAGTTCTTTTGGCCAAACCTCTTGAACCCATATATTTTCTTTCTCGGTGTATTGTCCAAACCTGATTTTTGAATAATTGATTTTTGGCAATATAACCTTGGCTATTCTAAAATCTTTGAATTTTCCATTTAAGTAGGTATCAATACTATGGTTCGAAAAATTGAACGAACTGTTGGTAAAGGTGTAGTCTTCTTTCACAAAATGTAGCATTATGGGTGCCTCAAGGGTAGTTTTTGGAGTGGTAATCAGGTAAATATGGTTTTGAGTGAGCAGCACATAAAATCCGAAAGGGTTTTCATAAAAAGTACCCTGGTTCAAATCTTTTATAAATTCTTCTTCCAAGAAGCTAAATCCCAAATAGTCATCTAATATTGAAAGGTATGGATGTTTGCCCCTACCCAGTTCTTTTTTTGATATTTGCTTGACCCAAATATTTATGGGATTTCCTAAGCTATCCCTTGAAAATTGACCCGTTCTAAATCCTTCATGGGATTTTAAATCGAGTGCCTGGCTCATTAAAAATACCTTATGGCCAGTTTTCGCCAGTTTTTTTGACCGTGCCTTTCCTGTTGCCGAAAAGTCAAAGTTTTTAAAAGTATTATCGTTATTGAGTAAATGAAACATAAATCGATTGTCATTAAAACCTTTGGGGTCTGTCGAAATATAATGAACCGAGTCATTGAATACCACAAAAGACAAATCTTTGGTTGCTTCAAAGAAATCGCCTTGGGCAAAAGCTTTTGATAATGGGCTCAATATCTTTAACTCGGGGGTAATTGGCGTTTCAGAGCAAGAAGCCATTGCAAAAAACAAGGGCGCCAACAGCCTCATTATAAAACGCGGATTATAGTTCATTACCTTTTTCTTTTTGATTCTCAAACAACAAAAATATCGATATAAAAGAATAAAAATAAATGCCCATTTGCCGATTCAGCATTACCTCAACAGTAAGAATAAAAAGAAATATCCCATAAATCAAAATTCCTTGGTACGCTCGACTTTTGAAACCATAAATTAAAACTCCTACAATTCCTACTAAAAAAAGCAATGACCCTGCCCAGCCTAACTCATACCAAATCTGAACATAATTATTATGGAAATTAAAGTGAGACAATGCCTTTGAAGCTTTGATATAGGTCGCATCTAAATCTTGCCTTAAAAGATCTTTTGCAACCCTATTTCCGAAATATCCTTCTTGGGCGCCCAAACCAAATCCAAATATAGGTTTGTCTTGCATGTGTTCCGCAGCAGTTCGCCATAACCAGATTCTCTGAGAAATACCATCTTCAGAAAAGGTTCCTATTTCATTTGATTGCCGAGTTTTTGTTAATTCACTTAACCTACCTCCTCCAATAAAGATTCCAGAACCAACAAAGCCCAACAATAGCACAGTAATCAATATTGATTGTTTTTTGACCTTATTTTTCAAGGATTGAGCCAAATAAAACATCGCAAGCAGAACAAATATGACCAAGGCAATCTTTGACTGTGCAAGTAAGAGTGCGGTCGCCAAGGTAATAGCTACAAAAGACTTAAAAATAGGCAACAACAATTTGGGCGCTTCCAAAAGAAAAATTAAAGAAGTTAGGATATAAAGGGAATAATATGAAGGATGTAAACCAAAAGGTTCTGTAAAGCCAAAATAAACAATATCTTGATAATTATTGCCCGCTAATAATTTCATAGCTGCTGCCGAAATAGAAATCAAGCTAGATAAAAAAATGCCAAAAATAAAATATTGACGAACTATATAGTAATCAATTTTTTTATTTGTCCCTGTGAAAATTATTAATAAGGGCACGACAAAAATGGGCAATGTTCTTATAATCAATTGCAAAGACCTTTCCACATAAGGTGTAAAAAGAGCACCTACTAGGTACATTAAAAACAATATGCTGTAACAAAGCAAGAAAAGTATCTGCTTTTTCAATACACCTGTTTTGCTAAGATGAAAAAACGCCGTAAAAATGAATAACGATAACCCAATGGACATAGCAAAATGACCAAGAGAAAGCGTGAACCCAAATAGGCTTATCGCAATTGTAAGCATTTCATTGCTTTTAAGCTGTTTTAGCATAAGTGTTCAGTTTTTGCGATTTGCTATAATAAAATGATATCAAGATCGAGACCAAAAATAGGTTGAAAATCATATTGGAATAAAAAAGCACCATATAAGTTAGAGCAATAAAAAGTGTATAATTGTTTTTAGTGGCCATTTTATAAAGGAAAATGGAAAATAACATAAATCCCAGTACCCCCCAATCAATTAAAACTCGCAAATAATCGTTGTGCGGCATATAATCAACTTTCATCAGATTATAAACAAAATTTCTTGCATATTCATTACCCCTTCCAAACAGTATTTCAATAGTGCTGCCATTAAGCAACTCTTCCTGTGATTTTAGATAAAGATAGTTCCGTAAACCAAATGAGGTGTCGGTTTTTCCTCCATACCTTGAGGTCAACAAATTTGGAAACCATTCCAATAGAGCAACATACAAGGGGTAGATAAACAATGTGACCCCATAGAAAATCAAGAAAAGCCTTTTTCTTGTTAGCCATCCTCCTGAGAAAATCAATTCGCGTAAAATCGGATAGATAAGCACAAAAACAAGCAACAACCGTGTTTTAGTCAAATAAACCAAGTAAAAGGTCAAGGCATATAAGAGTATAAATTTTACCGAGGAGACCCTAAGCCTTAAACTGGTTATAACGAATAGCACCATTATAAAACCAGAATATATTGTTGGAGATCCAACAAAACCTGCAAATCTATCCTGGTGCACATAACCCAATGAGCTAAGCAAAAATGGCACAGAAAGCAGTAAATACAAATAGAAAACTAACTCTAAAGGTCTCTGGAGAACACTCTGTTCTGGTAGAGTTTTGAATACTATTATTAAAGTAATACCATAGATGGCAAAAAAAAGAGGAAGCGAGTATCGAAATGTTGAAAAATTAAATAAACTGACCAGAAAGATGCCAAGAATAAGAAAGAAAGAGGTATTAAGTGGAGCTTTGACCTTTTTACTGACCAAAATAAAGCCCATCAATAGAAGGAATATCAAAAAAAAGTAAGGAGCTGTTAACCAAAATCCTTCCTGACCAAAGATATTGGGAATGAACAGAACCGCAGGATAGAGCAGCACCAAAAATAAAATTTTATTGATGGAAAAATCAAGGCTCAAGGTGAAGGTGCGTTTTAACGTTAAAGTTCTTTAATGGAATATATGTCATTTTGCCATCAAACTTCATTGGAGGTTTTGGCAGAAAACCGAGGGTTATAATTCTATTTTTTGGATAGTTACTGTCCAAAAGATCAAAAATCAAAGACGAGAACACATTGATAATAAGCTCATGGGCAAAGTAATCAAGGTCTTCACCCATCTGATTTGATTCTAATATCGTTAAATTGGACTCATTTTTTAACCCTTCCCTTAAAAATCCACTATCTTCCCTCGGATGAGGTTTTATAATCAGCTCCCGCCCTGTTTCTCGTAATAACGCTGCCAACTCTCTATGTGTTTCTATTTTTTTCTTGGGGTCCAGCATAAAATCTTGCTCAGCGTAAGAAAAAAACAAGACCTTTCCTTTTACAATATTCCTATGGTTTTGTTTACTTTTTAAACTGAATTCCCTATAGTCAACTCCTTTTTTGGTCCTTGGCAGTAACTCCTTATGCCTTAAATAAACCGTGTCAATAGCTCTTATGGTGCCCAATCTCTTAACATAATAAAGCCGGCGCCCAAATAAAATTGGGGTCATCAACCAGTATAAAAACGAAATAAGTCTGTCTTTATAGGAAAGAAAAAGATAAAATCCCAATCCTTCATCGATAGCGATTACCTTACCAAGTTTTGAATTTAGCCGTTGAAGCAATAATTGGGTAAAAATATCTTTGTCACTACCAAAAAACCATTGTATACCGTATTGAAAGCAATACTTGAGTTCAAGTGCCTTAATTTCTTTATCTATTTTTTGGATGTTGTCACGAAAGGGTTTTACAAATTGTAGAGGAGAACTGAAAATTCTTCTTCTTGAAAACGCATAATCTGTCAACAAATATTTCTGACATTCAAATTCGTCAACTCTGATGACAGGGCTATAAAGCAACAAGGTTTTCTGGCTCTTAAAAATTTGAGGAAATAGTAGGCTTATTGACCTTTTATGGTGTGGCGTAAGCAGTATAACCACGGTGTTAATCTCTACCATTTCTTTAAAAGCTGTGTTTCTTCGTACAATTTGCTTATCCAAAGAGCAAGAGAGCTAAGCAAAAGTGCAATGCTTGCTCCATAAATTCCTATGGCCGGAATTAATATAAGATTCAAGCTCAGATTTACAACAAAAGCCATAAAAGTAGTTTTGATAATCAAATTCTCTCTTTCTTCCGCTATAAGAACGTAATGACTTCCAAAGCTAAAATTAAAAAAAAGCGCACTAATCACTAAAACAAAGAAGATATTCTTGCTTGTATAAAGCTCAGGCTTATCCATTGTGTCGAGAAGAAATGATGAAAACACAACGAACACTGAAATCATACCAACAACTATGGCTGAGGTACTTTTATAAATTTCGCTCTTGTTCTTTTTTAGCGATAATTTGTCCTTATCATAAACACTTTTGAGAATTTTTGGGTAAATGAATGAAATATAGAGCGTGAATACCAATACGTTGATAATATTAGCCAATTGAAAATAGAAAACATAAACACCCAATTCTTTCTTTCCCAAGAAATAATCAATTAAATATCTGTCGGAGTACTCCACAACTTTTAGCAATATAGTGGCCAAAAAGACAGAAGCACCAACCTTGACCCCCTTTATAATCCAATCTTTGTCTAATTGTATCTTTCCAAAATCCTTTATATTAGGCAATTTTGCGATGCCAAAAGTAATTGCTATGAGGCTGCTTACTGTCCAAAGCAGAAGTATGGTTTTAAGGGTAATGTTGCTTTCTCCTAAAAAGAAAAGGAGGAGTACCACAATCCATGACCATAGGCCTGATCTTAAAAAAAATAAAATATTTGCAAAAACCACCTTTTCCAGAGCAATATAGATTCTGAAGAGTTCCTGTCCTAAATGTTCAAAAACACTTAAAACAAAGAACACCAATAACACTTCCTTTGCCACCAGTCCGATATGCCATAATAAAAAGCAAATAGGAATCAGCAGCAAATAGGAACAACAATAAAAAACCAACCCATTTTTAAATATAAATAGAATAGACGATGGTTCCTTTACAATTAAACGATTACTATAGATATAAAAATCAAAGCCAATGAAAATAACCAACAAAGCAATGTTTGCATTCATTAGCGAAAATTCTCCCTGAAACTCCAAAGAGATTTTTTTTGTTAATAAGAACGTCAGTAAAAACTTCCCTAAAATACCACCGCCCTTAAAAGCAAGTGCAGTTAATTTCTGCAATTTTTGGACTATTTTAAATAACAATCAACTAAATGACCATTAGGTTCAGCAACAAAGGTATTGTTTTTAGCACCTATACTCACAATACATTAATATCTAAAGTTAGTGGCCCCATTTCTGTCATTTATTATTTTTTTAGAATTATATTCATAACAATAACGTTTTAAGGATTTTATCACCACACTTTGTTCTTTTATTATAAAAACCCTAACACCTGGATAAGGTAGATAACTAAAAAATCGTTTAATGAAGTTCAACTTTTCTTGATAATTTTTTGCCAAATGCAATGAATTTTTTTTCAATAATTTCATAAATCCCCCAACTAAGTAACATTGTTATCAGGAAACATAAGGATAAGAAAAGTTCCGGGTCTTCTCCTCTGTTAAAAAAAACATTTACATACCAAAATACCAGAGGATGAATTAAATATATCGAATAGGAAATATGACCAATCTTGCCCAGTACAGAATCCAATGCCTTTCCTACATTATAAGAATTAAAAAACCCGATAGTGATACAAAATGCAATGATTGAAAAGAAAATCCTGTTCCAACCAGTTACAATATTTATTTTATTTCCACTTACCGGATAAAAAAATAAAACTGAAATAAGGAGAAGAAATAGAGTTATAATCTTATTTTTTTAAATGAAAAATACTTTGCGACAAGCATTCCTCCAAGGAATAAGAACAGCTGATTGAAAGGGTTTATATAAATTTTCCATTGAGTTTGTAGAGTTTCTAAATCTGTCATTTTAATAAAACAAAAAAAACCTCCTATTAATAAAGAAATCGTAAAACATACTTCAAGAAAGTATTTATATATATTTTTTCCAATAATAATAAATGGAAATAGGCTATAAAACACAAGTTCGTTTCCAATTGACCATGCTCCTGTTGGTATATAATTGTCATGTGCAACAAAACCAAAAATACCAGTAACGTTTAGAAAAATTGTTTCAATATCATAAGTTTTATTCAAGAGAAAAATATTTAGTAAAATAGCCAGCCATAGAACGGGGTATATTCTAAAGATTCGTTTTATATAAAAAGAAAAACTTGTGCTTAGTATCAGCTTGTCGAAGTATACCAAATATAACGTCAGCCCACTAAGAATATAAAATATTGAAACTCCATAAATTCCTAAAACTCCCAAAATTGATTCGCTAAGGGGCGCTTTATAAGTCCAAGAAAAATAATGGTATACCATTATAAATAATGCCATTAGGCCCCTTAAATAATCCAGAGTTGCTATTCTTTGATATTGCATTCGTTTCCCAATTCCCTGTTAAGGTTTTTAAATGATTTTTATTAATTCTTCTGCTATTTTCCAATCCAAAGGGGTGTCCAAGTCAAGAGAGGTTTCGTCGGACATTTCGTATTTCTTTATTCTTTCAAATTTATTTAATGCGTATTTTTTTAGAGAGTTTATGTTTATTACATAAACAGCTCCATTATATTCCCAAACATCAGGACAATCTTGTCTTCTTACAAAATCTCCCTTTTTTGAAGGCTTTAAATAGCCCTTTTTATTCTCTTCAAAAAGGGTATAGTACGGGTTCGACTTGGCCTTATTAACAGAAACAACCATATCTAACCCCTTATTGTCTTCGAATATTTGAATGGCTTCTTTTACATGAAGGGATGTTCTAAAAGGTGATGTGGGCTGTAGCAAAACCAAACCGGAAACATTCCTTTTTACCCGTTCTTCATGCTTTTCCAAAGCATGCAACAGAACATTATACATTGATGCCGTATCATTCGACAAGTACTCAGGTCTTTTGAAAGGTACGGGGACACCCAAATTCTCAGCAATACCGACAACGTGGTCATCATCTGTGCTTATCAGAATATCTTCTGTTTTGAACACCTCTTTCGCAACTTCAATGGTGTATTGTACCAAGGGTTTCCCCGCCAACAGTTTGGTATTCTTTTTCGAGATTCCTTTAGATCCTGCTCTTGCCGGAATTACGGCCAATAAATCCATCTAAAATCTAATTTGGTTTATGTCTGCCTGCGCCTTTTTGAAATCCTCTGGCTTTCCTACATCCAGCCAATAGCCTAAAATCGGATGCGAAATCACTTTTCTGCCCTCGGTTATTAGATTTTCTATTAAGTCGGTAGCATTGTATTGCTCATCTTTTGGAACCCTTTCAAGCACTTCCCGTTTTACCATATAAATTCCCGCATTGGAAAAATAGGTGTAAGTTGGTTTCTCCTTTAAGCTGAGAATATGCCCATTATTGGTTTCCAAGACGGCATAGGGTACGTTAACATCATATGGTATTGTGGCTACGCTCATATCTGCTCCTTTACTGATGAAGTCCAAATAAAAACGTTCATAATCCAAGTTGGTTAGAATATCTGAATTGGTTACCAATACCGTATCATGCTTAAAATCAGAAATTTTTGAAACTGCACCAAGAGTCCCCAAGGGGCTCTCCTCGGTGATATAGCCAATTTTTATATTCTTACTTGCACCATTTCCAAAGTAATTCACAATTTGTTGACCTAAATATTTAATTGAAATCCAAAAGTCATCAATCCCATAAAGAATAAGCCGATCCATATTATGCTCCATAATAGGTTTCTGACCTACTTTCAGTAGGGGTTTGGGTATGCTTTCGGTAAGGGGGCGTAACCTGGAACCTTTGCCTCCTGCCATAATCACGGCATCAACAGGCAAATATGATCGTAAACTTCCAAAATTGACAATGTTGACTACCCTTTTTTCCTCATCAATAACAGGTACAATCCTAAAGTTATTTTGACGGTATTCGATAATCCTATCAAAATCTGGCAATCCTTTCTCAAAATACTTTGGATTCTTTTGAATGACAGCATCAACTGGCTCATCAATAGCTATACCTTTGATAAGGCCTCTTCGCACATCGCCGTCAGTCAACGAACCTACTAACCGGTTTTCTCGGTTGATTACAAACAAGACGGCATCACTGGCCAGCTCATCGAGCTTTAACAATGCTTCTTTGATCGTGGTTCCTTCTTGGATTAGGTGTTCTTTGAAATTTCTCAAAAAAATGTTTTTTGTACTTTCTATTTATCTATCCATTTTAAGATTTGAAATGCCTCTGCATATTCAACGCCTGCGGTTGCTCCTCTTAATGTACCTGAAGCATCAATATTTCTAAGACTTCTTGGAAAAGGGTGTTCCCCTAATTCAGATTCGTAAATCTTCATCAATTCTTTCTTTTGCCCGTGGTATTCCGTCGTGTCCACAAAATAATTGGGAATAAAGACATTTTCAGGAAGTGCAGGCCCGAACTCGGTTTCAGATAAGCACTCATACATTAAAATCTTTTTTATCGAAGGAGCCCTAAAAGACTTTGTGCATGCCATAACCGCCCTAAAAGTTATATTATGGTCAGAGTGGGCATCAGATCGGTTCAATAGATAAATGGTCTCAGGAGCTATTTCCGAAAAAATCTTTTTGATTACTGGAATCATAGAAATCAAACTTTCATCTGAGAGGCCCATGGTAGGGTAATCCAATTTAAAGGTCGATGTTATACCCAACTTTGAGGATATTGAGGAAATTTCCTTTTCCCGTTCATTCATTCTCTGTTTGCTGAAACCTTGCCCCTTCATTATTCTAGTGGTGATTAACCAATAAAGATCATCTCCATTGGCTTTGTGCTTGAGCAGGGTTCCGCCACATCCTAAAATCTCATCATCAGGATGAGCTGAAACAACAATGACTTTTTCCATTATCTTATGTATGAATTTAATTCTGGTAACTGATCTATTTCGTGGTCTATCAACCAAACACTTCCATTAGGGGTTTTAACCTCTATTTTTCCACCTGAAACCCCAATCACCTTACCAGGTTCTATATTTTCTTCTATATTGGTTCCTATATTAACTTTCCAAACTTTGATGTCGGCACCATCAAGCACAATGTGGGCACCCACATAGGGTTTGGTGAGGCCCCTTACCAAATTATAAATTGACTCGCTGTTCATCCTAAAATCAATTAGCCCATCGTACTTGTCCCTTTTTCTCCAATAATTTTTCCTGGAATGATCCTGAGGAATTCTTTTAAAATCTCCTCTCGTCAATTCTTGTATAAAAGCAGCAATTTGATTCTGTGCAACAGCAACTAATTTGTCATATAAAGATTGTGCGTCGTCATTTTTGGCAATCGGAACATCAATCTGTGAAAGAATGTCACCATCATCAGCTCCTTCTTTCATAAAGAAAAAAGTTGATGCCGTTTTGTTCAACCCAAGAACTAGAGCCCAAATAATAGGATGTCTGCCCCTGTTTTTTGGTAGCGCTGCTGGATGATACCCTATTACTCCCATTGGACTTAACTCGAGTAAAGGCTTTTTTATCAACTGAGACCAGCCAAAACAAAAAAGAATATCCGGGTTCAATGAACCAATCCACCGTAAAACCTCTTCATCGTTTATGGATTTTACATGTTTAAATGGAATGTTGTTTTGGACGCAAATTGGAGCAAGATCGACAAAATCTGCGTTAAAGTCCGATTTCTTCTTGGTGGCTACTCCAACTATTTCTGCTTGATTATCGATAAGTGTAAGAAGTGCTTCTTCAGAAAATTTAACCGTTCCAATAAAGAATATTTTCATACTATTTTGAAATGTTATAAAACTCCTTCTTTAAAATTCCTTTTATATCAAAGCTACTCAAAATCTCTGCTATTTTAACCGAAGCGCCTCCTTTTCCATAGGGATTGATGTCTCCTTGTATTTGGTAATTGAAGTTCTTTGAAAAACCTCTCTGCATGGCCTTTATGATTGCCTCTTTTTGGTTAGTACAATCTATAACACTTTTGGCCTTTATTCTTCCATTTTGCCTGTCCCCAACATTGATTGTTGGTATATTGAAGCTAGGAGCTTCCGTTAAACCACTTGATGAATTGCCTAATACCAAATCTACGTGCCCCAGAGCCGATAAGTACCTCAATTGGCCCAAAGAATCAAACGCGCAAGCCCGTTTGGGGTTTTTTGAGAGAAATGAGTCGATTAGTTCTATGATAATCCTGCCATCGGTATCGGCATTCGGTTTTGTGATAATATAATTTGTATCCTTAAAGTGGTCCATTGCTCTTAAGACCTCTTTGAATTGATTTCCAGAAGTGTTTTCTTCTAAAGTTACAGGGTGAAAGGTCACCAAAACATTCTTTTTTCCCAGCTGGAAATCTATTGATTTCTCAAACTCTTGTTTGTTCAATAGTTCAAGGTGAGTCAAATTATCCAATCCTGGGGCACCGACATTAAATACCCTTTCCGGATTTTCACCTAACTGAATAACTCTATTTCGATATTCTGCAGTTGCCGTAAAATGCAAGTGCGACATTTTAGTAATACTATGTCTAATAGGTTCATCTATTAAGCCTTCCGTAGATTCACCTCCATGTATGTGACCTATTGGAACACGCGAAATCATTGCTGCGGCAGCTGCTGAAAACACCTCGAAACGATCCCCTAACACAAGCACAATATCTGGTTTGAGCTCGCTATAAGCCTCGGTAAAACCAATCTGTGCCAAGCCCATTGATTTGGAAATACCCACTGGGGTGTCTGAAGATAACAATATTTCAACCTTTTTGTTTATCTGAAAACCATCTGCCTCAATTTGTCTGTATGTCAAACCAAATTCAGGTGATAGGTGCATACCAGTTACTATGAGCTGCAACTCTATGGCCGAATCACCTTTTAAATTTTTCAACACCCAAAATAGCAAGCCGTACTCTGCTCTAGTTCCCGTAATTACGCACACCCTTCTTTTCATATAATTTCGTCCTCTTGATAATCTTTTGCGGCTATTGTTCCTATTACCTCATTCCATTTCATAGGAGAAAGTCCTGTGCCCGGTCTTTTGACGGTAATATTACTTTCGGTAAAAACTTCTCCTTTGTTAATTTTTCTGCTGGCAACTATGCTTTTTCTAACAATAGGTTTGTTTTTTTTCTCGCTCTCGGTGGGTCGCTTTATACCATCTCCCATAGCCCGTTCAATGTTTCTAATCGCGGCAACCATATCCTTTAACTCGTGGGGCTCCAAAGATGCCTTATGATCTGGTCCTTCCATAAATTTGTCAAGAGTAAAGTGCTTTTCAATGACAGTTGCTCCGAGGGCAACTGCCGCTATTGGCACCTCTATCCCTAGAGTGTGATCAGAATATCCCACAGGGATCTTAAAACGCTTCTTAATCGTATGCATAGCACTTAAATTCACATCTTCCATTGGGGTAGGGTATTCTGTATTGCAATGCAAAACTGTAATATTATCAAGGGTTGTTCCTGCTTCGGTAATGGCGGCAATGGCTTCTTCTATCTCATTTATATCCGCCATTCCAGTAGAGATTATTACAGGTTTCCCAAGACCGCCTATTTTTCTTAAATATGGCAAATTGGTAAGTTCCCCTGAGGGAATTTTGAAAAGGTCTATATTCAAGTCATTCAAAAAATCGACGCTATCCAAATCAAAAGCTGTCGATAAAAACTTTATTTTTTGACTATTGCAATATTCAATTAGTGAATAATGCATATCCTTGCTCAATTCAAGTTGTTGCAGCATCGCCAGCTGAGATTCCTCTTTGTATTGCGAATTCTCAATTTGGTATCTCGCTTTTGCTGCTTGCTTTATGACTAATTTACTAGCGTTAAAAGTCTGAAATTTTACGTAGTCCACCCCGGCATCAACGGCAGCATCTATTAGTCTTTTTGCCAAGCTTATACTTCCATTGTGATTCACTCCTGCTTCAGCGATAACTATGACTTTATTTTCCAGCATTTTGATTTAAGATTTTTTTTTAATTCTTAAGGGATTCCCATAGCAAAGTACATCTGAAGGGATTTGTTTGCGAACAACACTGCCAGAGCCAATAATAACTCTATCTCCTATATTACAACCTTCATTTATAATACTACCACTACCGATGAATACATCATTGCCTGTTTTTACTTCACCGTTTAGTATCGCCCCAGTAGAAACATGATTAAAGTTTCCTATTTCACAGCCATGTTCTACATTTCCATAATTATTTATTATACAACACAAGCCCACTTTACTATTACTGTTTACCATTGCGAATTGCATTACTACAGTTCCTTCCTTTAGGGAACTATATTTTGATACATGCGCATTCTTAGCAATAATAACGGGAAGGTTCCCATTGTTTTTCTTAACAATGTTATATAGTTTTTTTCTAATTCCAGTGCTCTTGACCTGGCCTACCGTAATGACAAAATGAAACCCATCCTTGATGCAACTTGGAATCATATTATCGTTTCCTATAATAGGATATCCGGATATTTCTTGAGACTTTTCAGCAGTAAATGATGGGTCAAGAATGCCTTCCACAGAATAGTCCGAAAGCTGTTCAATCACATCTATAACAGATTCACAGTGGCCTCCACCACCGAGAAGCACAAGTTTGATCATATAACACTGCTAGGTATGTTCACTACGCGTTCTTCCAACCAAGCGGCATTTTCCAGATTTCCACATTGGGCATCTTTAAACATTGCAAGTCGGTTCATTAACATCCATATTGGCCTTGTCATTACTCCACTTGAATTCATTTCTTTTAAAAATGAATTTCTTTCGTCGTGTGATTTCAAAATGACCGCATTTAACCAGTAATTTGCAATGCACCCTTCACGTTCCGAAACAAAATCTATGTCTGTATTTGCAAAGAAAGCTTCATATTTTTTGGCCAATCTGCGTTTTTTTTCCAGAAACTCCGGCAAACTCTCCATTTGGGCACAACCTAAAGCAGAGTTTAGGTTTGGTAATCGATAATTATATCCAATCATATCATGTTCATATTCGTATGGATGAGGTTTTTTTGCGGTTGTTGTAATATGTTTGGCGATTTTGGCAATATTCCCGTCGTTGGTTATTAACATTCCGCCGCCGCCGGTAGTAATTGTTTTATTTCCGTTAAAACTTAGCACTCCTACTTTTCCGAAAGTTCCCGTATGTTTATCTCTATAATAACTGCCCAACGATTCAGCAGAATCTTCAACGAGAATGATGTTATAACGTTCACATATTGCTGTAAGTTCTTCTAAATCGGCCGGATGCCCAAAAGTGTGCATTGGCACTATAGCTTTTATTTTCCTTTTTGACCGGACATTGACACAATGTCCTCTAACTATTTCGGTGTTTGTCTTCAGAAAATCTTCCAGCTTGTCCGGAGAAAGCCCCATGGTTTCACGGTCAACATCAACAAATACGGGTTTGGCCCCTAAATAGCTGATTGCATTACAAGTTGCTATAAATGTCAAGGGTTGAGTTATAACTTCGTCATTTTCAGTAACCCCTGCTAATTTTAAAGCAATATGTAATGCTGCCGTCCCATTTACCATTGCCACAGCATATTTTGCACCTGTAAAAGCAACTATTTCTTCTTCAAAACGATCCACAAACTTACCCACGCTTGACACAAAAGTGGAATCGACACATTCATTCAAATACACTTTTTCATTGCCCCTGAAAGTCGGTGCATGAAGAGGAATAAACTCATTTGACGAAAATAGGTCTTTGATAAAAGCTGCTACTTTTGAATAATGTTGCATTCTCAACGCCTTCTCGTTATCTGATAATTCCCATATTTTTCCCTAGAACTGATGCAATCTGCATAGAGGCCCATTTCAAGAGCGGAGATTAATTCTTTTATTCCCATTTCAATAGTATATTCGGGTTCAAAGCCCAAAACGGTTTTTACCTTATCAAACGAAACCCTATAATTTCTAGGGTCCGTACCATTTGCCGAGTATCTTACCTTAGCATCTGGTAAATTGGCTATAATTTTGTCAACAATCATTTTCTTGGTGTTGTTGTTTATTTCACCCCCTGCATTGAATACTTCGAAGTTTACTTTTTCTTTATCCGCTTTGAGCACAATATCAAGAAGGCGGGCAAAGTCACGAACATGACAATAAGGTCTCCATGTGTGTTCATCATATACTTCGAGTTCTTTGCCAAAATACATATCTCTAACAAACTCACTCACCGAAAGATCAAAACGCATTCGAGGAGAAAGACCAAAAGCAGTGGCGAACCTTAGAACTACCCCGGTATAGTTTACCTCATACTTTTTTGACATTAAGTATTTTTCATTGGCGACCTTTGCTTTTGCATATAAGGACAATGGATTCAACGCAAACTCTTCATCCGCTAATTCATCATCTTTTATTAACCCATAATTTGAGCATGTCGAAATAAATATCAATTTGTCAACGTTTTTGTCTCCAAAATAATCGATACATGCCCGAACCGCACCCTCGTTTATTTCTTCAGATGCCTCAGGATACTTTTTTGTAATGGGGTCACCAACCAGGCCAGCTAGAATTATCACATCTGAAATACCTTCTGATACCATATCCAATATTTTCTTGTCTCCCATTTCGCCATATACGATCCTAAAATTCGAATCCCCAATAAAAGGAATTACGGCAAATTGGTTCTCATAGGTAAAAGTATCAAGGATTGTGACGTTGTAATTTAATTTTAAGAAGTGGTTTGTAACCACAGTTCCGACGTACCCCGCCCCGCCTATTAAAAGGACATTTTTCATATCTAAATATTTATATAATTGTCAATAATATGTTGTGCTATTGCTAATGATGCTGTTGCGCCAGGAGATGGTGCGTTTAATAAATGCACCTGGTTGCCCTGCTTTTCAATCTTGAAATCCATAATAAGCTCGCCTTCATCATTCATCGCTTGAGCTCTTACTCCAGCATTGCCCTTCTCTATCATGTTTATGTTTAGCTCAGGAACAATTTTTTGAGCCTTTCTTACAAATGACGCCATTGATAAAGAACTGCCAAATTCTTTTAAGGCAAATGAAAAATTATTTGCCAAAAAACTATGTAGCCCCCGATAAGATAAGCTATCGTACGTATCCTTTAAGGAAAAATCGGTGTTTTTATATCCTTCCCTTTTGAAAGCCAAAACGGCGTTGGGTCCAATTTCTTTCCTACCTCCAATCATTCGTGTAAAATGTACACCGAGAAAGGGGTATTTTACATCCGGAACAGGATAAACAAGATGATTGACAATATCATCATATTCTTTCTTTATCATCATATATTCTCCTCTAAAGGGAACTATTCGTAGAGGCCTAGTGTTTCCTGAAAGAGTCTGAAACATGCGATCAGTGAACAACCCCGTACAATTGATTAGCAAATCAACTTCATAGCTAGATCCTTGTTTCGCAAAAATGGTGGTTACATTTTTCCTTTCCATCACCTTATCAATTTTGGTTCCAACTATGATTTCACCCCCTTGCTTTTTAATCAACTCGGCCATTTTATTCATAACGGCCTTATAATCTACAATGCCTTCTTCAGGAACAAGCAATGCTTTTTCCGCCTTAACACATGGCTCCCTCTTTTTCAGTTCTGAAGGGCTTAAAAACCGAAGGCCTTCCAATCCATTTTTTTTTCCGCGGACAGCTAGAGCATCCAGAGTTTCACATTGCCCCTCGTCTACCGCTACAACTACTTTGCCGCACAAATCGTGATTTATGCTATGTTTTTCACAAAAAATGGTCATTTCGCGAATTCCGGAAACTGCTAATCTTGCTTTTAAAGAATTAGGTTTATAGTACAAACCACAGTGGAGAACACCACTGTTATTTCCTGATTGATGAGTTCCAATTGAACTTTCCTTTTCAAATAATTGAACAGAATAGTTATCGCTCTGAGCCAATATTTTGTACCCCAATGCCAAGCCTGTTATGCCTCCGCCAATTATCGCAACTCTTTTCTTTCTTAATTTTTGGTTGGGCTTAGTCATTAATGGTACTTTATTAATTTTTTTTGTAACTTTTTAAATACTTGTTTATCCCGAATATGGTTGTTATGCTCATCACCAATCCCAATAAAACCAAGGGCAATAAGAATTTATAGCTTTTCCAAAATCCCTTTTGCTCCACTCCTCTATTTGGAAAATCACTAATTATGTTTAAAATCTCGGATTTATTAGCTCGTTCTTCATTTAAGTCCACCAACTTCTCTTTTATGATTTCCCGTTCCTTAACTAAGGCCAATTCCTTGTTCTGAGATTCACCGTTCTCAGCCAAGTTGATGTTTGTTCCCTGCATGGGTTTTTCAGCTTCCTTCTCCAAAACTCTTTTATATAAACTTTGAAGTGAATCTATTTCCTTAAGTTGCTGCATGTAAATAGAATCTTGAAGTGTCAAATTTTCATCATTGATACTTTTTTGCAGTTTAAAATAATCATTGACCGAGATAGAGCTAATAATGGCTGGTTGTGTTTTTTTGGCGACCAAGTTGTTTGTACTTATTATTGAAATGTGATGAAATCTGGCATCCAAAGAATTAAAATTCTTGAGATAGTTTTCAAAGTCAATTGTCTTAATGGTCGTAGTATCCAATCCTTTAATGAAATTATCAAATAATTTTATTTTTTGATTTTCATCAGAATACGAATCCACAAAAATCTCCTTTATGCTTGCTGCTTCAGCTGAATTGATATTTAGAGCAGATGCCAAAGCAATCGAATCCTCAGCTTGTGCCAAATCGTTGTAGAAATCAATATTGTTGTATAGTTGTTGTACACTGTTGAAATTGGGTTCAACAACCATCTTGGAAACATACTTTTCAGGCAAATAATTATCCAAAAAATAACCTCCAATTACTCCTGCGGCTGCCGCTATGGTAAGAATTAAAAAATACTTTTGGACAAAAAGAAGAAGCAGTATCAATAAATGGAACAATCCCTTAAAAATGCTTCCAATAAAATTGAAAAACTTTTGAAAACCTCTTCCGATAACTTGAAATAATTGTCCCAAATCAATCTCGTCCGAGTTATTCTGGTTTGATGGTTGCTCTGCCATAACTATACGTTGAATATTTGTTTTAAAATCCTATCTGTTATCAAATATGTGGGTTTTACCCCAGTTGTGCCCAATCCTCCTGACGCCAATGTGCTTCCTGTTTCCAATGGGTTATCCGATGCATAATACGCGTATCTGACTTTTACATCCTTATTAATGCTTTTACGAATCTTGGAAGCTGACTGAATCGCCTTCTGATAATGAACGCCTTCCATTTCCAGCCCAATCACGCTCCAGGTAGATTCATGGAAAAACTTCAAAATATCCTTGTTCTGCAAAGAGGTTCCCAAAACGGTAACCATGGTTCCTTCCAACACTTTTAATCCGTAGCCTTCAAAATCAGCTGCGCAAAGTTCGTTTTTAAATGGGTAATTATCGGCTGTTCCTTCAAAAATATGTGCGGAAGGAATCATTAAATCGCCTTTTCCTCCCTCCAAAATGCCAGCTTTGCCCATTATGGATATGGAATCTACGTTCAGAAATTGTTTTTGGCCGTTTTCCTCAATGGGCTTTAACAGCTCATCAATAGTTTCGTAAGCCTGTTCTCCAAAGGCATAATCCATTACAAAAATTACCGGTCTTTCCTCCTCCGGTAAATCTTTTGGAAGTGCATAACAGCAGGTATCCTTTCCAAACTTTGCAGAATCGAAAATTTGAACATCAATATTTGCCCCGGATGTGTCATCAATGAAAATCATGCCATTTTTGGCACCAACCTCCATTACTTTTTTTCTTAAATCCTTGTTGCCGGACGAACTCAATGATTCATAAATATCCAAGGATTCAGTATCGGGAAATTCTTTGGCCAATGCTTTTTTGGCAAACAGCGAATTCATAACACTGTGCATATTGGCACTAATAATATGGATTGGTCTATGTAACAGATTGTTCTTGCTAAGGGTTTCCTTGATCATGTCTGCCCAGCGTTCTCCATGAATATGGTGTCCCAATCTTTCACGAAGTAAAGGACTAAATGTTATGGTGCGTTTGTTTCCGGTAGTTTCTTCTTCAATGGCCAATTTCCCCAACCAGTAAACCACATTTAAAAATCGGTCCGGGTCTTGTTTGGATTTGAGGGAATTATGAAGTTCAACCACCTCATCATAGGTTCTTCCAAGAATATTGGCCGTATGAATCATTGCGATTTCACGTTCGGATTCTTCCTTTTCTTCACTCTTGACAAAATCCGCTAGTTTATCCCAATCACGAATGGTAGCTTTTCCGTCTTCGACCAATACGCGCTTGCATATTTTACCAGATTCAATGTATAAAAAGGTAAGGTGTGTAAGAATATCGTAGATGTCGCTTCGCCCCCTCGTGATTTCAATGTTCATTTGCTCATCATCGATGCGATAACAATTTCTTCTTCGTTTTGGTGGGACAATGGCTTTTAAATGGGATTTCGAAAACCCTTCATCGGATGTTAGATTGACAAATCTACATTCTTCTATTCCTTTTGGAAGTCTTTCCAGCACATAAATCAATCCATTAAGCTCTGCTTTTTCTTCCGCAATAGTGCCATAAATTTCAGGTCTCAACAACAAAAGTGCATTGCGCAATGCATTCCCTGAAACTCCTGATGGCTTATAAAATCCACGATTGAGAAGATGCCGCATGGTAATGTACATGCGCTCAATGGCGTTGGTGGATTCTTGTGCTCGCGTAGTCTGTTTTACTTTGTTTGCCATAAATCGTTCTGGCAAAAATACATGAATTCCTACGAAATTAACACTGTTGTTTATCAACTAAAGTTGAAATGGTATTAACCCATCAGCAACCTTGCGGTCGTTGGATAGTCTTTGCACTTTATTTTGCCCCCCTAACTTGCCTATGGTCTTCATATAATCTTGGAATCCTCCGGTTCTGATCTTGGTGATTTTTAGGGGCTGCAGTATGCTGCCATCAATCAAATCGAAGTAATAACTGTTCTGCTTTTTCATACTTTCCTCAATATAGTTGGAAAACTTTGCCAAATCTGTAGGGGCTTTTTCGAATTCAATCAGCCATTCATGGTAGGGTAATTCGCCAGTTTGAGGAGAAGTTTGAGGGGCCACGGTGAATTCGTTGACCAGGGCATCGGTATTTTCAATGGCAATTTTTATTGCCTCTTCAACCTCCTTGGCAATTACATGTTCTCCAAATGCGGATATAAAATGTTTTATCCTTCCGGAAACCACCACACGATATGGTTTTAGGGAAACAAACCGAACGGTATCTCCAATGTTATAGGCCCAAAGCCCAGCATTTGTAGAAATAATTAGGGCATAATCCACATTTAATTCTACTTCGGCAATTGTCAAGCGCTTTGGATTTTCCTCAAAAAATTCATCTGCCTTAATAAATTCATAGAAAATACCTGAATTCAACAGCAAAAGCATTCCATCTTCTTTTTGGGAATCTTGATAGGCAAAAAAACCTTCGCTGGCAGGAAAAAGTTCAATACTGTCCACTCTTCTGCCCATCAAATCCTCAAATTTCGCCCGATATGGTTCATAATTTACGCCACCATAAATGAACAATTGAAAATTTCGGAACAGTTCCCCAACCTTTTTTCCTGATTTGGCGTTGAGTTTTTCAAAATACATTTGAACCCACGAAGGTATTCCCGCGATAACGGTCATATCTTCGTTTTCGGTCTCCTCGATAATCTTGTCCACTTTGGTTTCCCAATCCTCAATACAGTTGGTTTCCCAACTTGGAAGCCTGTTCTTTTGGAGGTAACTGGGAATGTAATGTGCGGAGATTCCAGAAAGTCGACCCAACTTAATCCCATTTTTTTCTTCCAAAATGGGACTTCCCTGTAAAAAGATCATCTTGCCATCCACAAAATCAGCATTGCCCGTCTCATGGATATAGGATAGAATTGCATTTCGTGAAGCTTCAACTTGATGTTTTATCGATGCTTTGGTGATTGGTATATATTTCGCTCCTGAGGTTGTGCCAGAGGTTTTGGCAAAATAAATCGGCTTTTCTGGCCAGAGGACATCGTTCTTGCCCTCAATAATTTGATGAACATAACTTTTTAATGCCTCATAATCCCTAATAGGCACTTTTTTGACAAAATCATCATAATTTTTAATGGCCTCGAAACCATGATCTTTCCCAAACTGTGTGTGCTTTGCGAAAGAAACGAGCTCTTGAAATACTTTTTCTTGGGTCTCAATGGGGTCGTTTGCCCATTTCGCGGTTTTTTTTGAAATGTTTTTGGCAAAAAGTTTTGCCGCAAATGCTTTTAGCGACATTTAGTTAAAATCAATATAGTTTAAGGGATTCACTGGCTTCCCTTTTCTCCATAGTTCAAAATGTAAATGGGGCCCCGTGGTCAATTCTCCCGTATTGCCTACGGATGCAATGATTTCTCCCGCCTTTACCAAATCGCCTTGTGACTTGCTCAATGATCCATTGTGCTTGTATACCGAAGTTAGGTTATTGTCTTGATGTTCAATAATAATCACATATCCTGTTTCTGCTGTCCATTCGGAAAAAAGAACTGTTCCATCCGCAATTGATTTAACCGGGGAGTCCTTAGGTGCCACAACATCAACTGCATAATGCCTGTTCTCGGGATCATACCGCTGCGATAGTGTACCAGTCACAGGTGAAAACAATAGGGTTCCAACATTTTCAACGTTGCGCTCGAATAAATTGTATTTGTCTTCCAGCTCAACCTCTTCCCGAAGCAACAGATCTTCGCGGATTGGGGTGAGGTCCACAGTTGAAGGATCTAATTTGTATTTTTCAAAAAGAGAATCACGATTTACCTCATTATTTTCTATGTCTCCCCTTAAAACCAAGCGCACATTGTCTAAATACCGATTGGTATAATTTAAAACAGTGACTAAGGAATCCGTTTTGTAGGTTAATTCAGTGGCTTGTCTCTTTAACCGTGTGGAGGAATATCCGGGGATGTACTCCCTTAAGGGAGTAAACGCAATTATCAAGGTGGTCAGTCCAATTAGGGCAATAATGAACAGCGTTCCGGTCACAAAAACGTTCAGCCTGCTCAGCTTAAATGAAATTTTTTCCTCAAAGGTGCTTTCGTTCAGTATCACCAAACGATACTTGTGAAGCAACTTGCGTTTGATCTCTTTTCTCTTTTTCTTGTCCCTTGCCATATGTGGACAAAGATAACCCTTGATTTTAATTTAAGTTGTTAAGCTTTTTAAAATGCTTGCGGCTCCTCGGTAGTCTAAACTAATCGTGGTATTTACTAATTTTCGTTAATGATGTGGGGCCTTACAGTTCTTTTTAGTAATTTTACCTTTCATTTAAAGGTGTAGATAATATGATTGCTCAAACTATTTTTCTTGGTATGCTGGGTCCTTGGCAAATTGTACTGATTGTTTTGGTGGTTCTTTTGCTGTTTGGAGGCAAAAAGATTCCTGAACTGATGAGAGGCTTGGGCAGTGGCATCAAAGAATTCAAAGACGCGTCTAAAGAGGATGAAAAATTAGAGAGCGGTAAGGAATCTGATTCCTAATTCCATTTATTTATAAAGGTTTTTCTCACATTGGAAAAGCCCGCATTTAAAGGGTTTATCGATAAAAAACCACATTTTTTACGTCTACACGTCGTAAATCATTCCATTCACAACAAAAAATTATAAACGCTATCTCCATGGTCTATTTTAGCGTTTGATTATGACATTCATATGTATTGTTGGATGTTTTTGTCTATCACCAGGTCTTGACCGGTGCTGATGGAAAGATTATGAAAAACCTCATTCTAACCCTAATTTTTATAGGTTCTTTTGGGCTACAATCCCAGGAGTTATCTCTTTTGCAGTTTGAAGACGACGAACTGTACACAAAAGAGCTGAACACCGATGGCGTTGATATGCCTATGCAAACACCTTTTATGAAACAGCTGGATGGCCTCAGTAATCGTGCGCTTTCCAAATTTGTTAATAAAAAGGGTGTCACGGCGAAGCTCATTAGAATGGCGGATGAGTATTATGATAAAATGTGGTTTGCTGAAGCTGCAAGGGTATACGACATTGTTCTGGAAAAAAGTGACGAAGACCATACCTTTAAACTTCTTTCTAAAGCTGGCGATTCACATTATTATAGTGGCAATCTTGAAAAGTCATATAAATGGTATCATGAATTGTATGTTAGATTCACCGATGAGATTACCGAGGATAGATTTTTTAAATATACCCATACATTGAAAGGAACCGGCCGATACCGAAGGGCCGCTAAACTTACCAAATTGTTCCGTCAAAAAAATAATGAAGATTTTGACGAAGTGGATGTGGAATCAATGACTTTTAAAAGTCCAACGCAAATTCAAATCAAGAATTTGGCAATAAACTCCAAATATTCCGATTTTTCACCAATGTTCCATAATGATTCTGAAGTTGTGTATGCTTCTGCTCTTGATTCGGCCTTCTTGGCGACAAGACGTTATCGCTGGAACAATCAACCCTTCCTTGATCTATATGTAGCAAAAAGCGACGAGCAGGGTGAGGAATTAAATAGTTCTAAAAAATTCTCCAAGAAAATCAACACCAAGTATCATGAAGCTTCGGTTGCCTTTTCTCCAGATCAAAAAACCATCTATTTTACCAGAAACAACTATGGCAAAAAATTAAAAAGAGGTAAAAATGGGGTTAACCACCTCAAAATTTATCGCTCAAAATTGGTGAATGGTGAATGGACAGATGCCGTAGAACTTCCTTTCAATAGTGAAAATCACTCTAACGGACACCCATCCATAAGTCCAGATGGCAAAAAAATGTATTTCGTGTCCGATCGACCAGGTGGTTTTGGAGGCACAGATATTTACGTGGTTGACATTCTAGAAAATGGAAGGTTTACACAACCTAAAAACCTGGGTAGAACCATTAACACCAAGAAAAAGGAAATGTTTCCTTACATCACAGAAAATTCCCTCTATTTCTCATCTGACAGAAATATGGGAATCGGAGGCTTGGATATTTATCAGGCCGATTACGCCGAAGATGTGTTCGGTGTTGCGGTGAATATGGGGGAACCTATTAATAGTAACAGGGATGACTTTTCCTATATCATTGATAAAAAAGGAGAAAAAGGATATTTCGCTTCCAACAGAAAGGGAGGAAAAGGAGATGATGACATTTATTCCTTCAAACTACTGGAAAACCTTAATGCAATTACTGGATCCGTAGCCGATGATTCAACCGGTGAGGCCATAGCAGAGGCCACTGTAGCATTGTATAATAGAGATAAGGTCATTGTTGCCGAGGCAAAGACGACTCCAGAGGGCAAATATGTCTTCAAAAACCTTGACCCTTTGTCTAAGTATACCGTTAAAGCGGCCAAGAAAGGATATTTTGAAGATGAGCAGGAAGTGGCCACCAAAAACAATATTTCCATTAGTGTTTCGCAATCCTTGCAAAAACTTAAAGAAATAATTGTTGAACAAAATAATGTGGCCAAGATTGAAACCGAAACTATTTATTTTGACTTTGACCGTTACAACATAAAAAAACAAGCTGCATTTGAATTGGATAAATTAGTGGCGGTAATGCTCGAATATCCTGAAATGGTCATTAAAATTGAATCCCACACAGATGCCATAGGTAAAAAGGCCTACAACAAATACTTATCGGACAAACGGGCCAAGTCTACCAGGGATTATATCATATCCAAAGGAATAGATGCCACCAGAATTCAAAGTGCAATAGGTTATGGAGAAGAACGATTGCTCAATGAATGCGGAAATGGCGTCAGGTGCTCCAGGGCGAAACATCAAGAAAACCGGCGATCAGAGTTTATAATCGTCAATATGTGATAAAACAAGAAAGCAAAAGCCCCTTAAACGGGGCTTTTTTTTGCTCGCCTTCTCTTATTTGCATTTCATCGACAGCTTCTTTCGACAACGTGATTTTCAAAACAAGTATTTCATCGATGAAACCTTTTCTTTTATAGGGTTTTCAAAAGTCCATGGGTGTTCATCACTCTTTTCTTGCCTTTTATCTGGAAGTTTTTCAATTCGTTTTGTTCAGCCCAATCTTTGCCTTGTCTTTAAATCTTAAAAATCTGACTTATGAAAAAACTATTACTTGTAAAAGAAATTTATTTAGAAGGATTCAGAAACCTTGGACATTATCTGTTGGAAAGATATTTTAAAATCTTTGCTTGGTTCAGTTTTGTAATGTTCTTTATTGTGCTGTATGCATTTGTATACAGAATTGCAACTGGATTCGCATTTGACTAACAACTCCTTTTTAAGCATTTAAAGAACAAAAAAGCCCAGAACATCTGGGGAGATATCACTGGGCTTTTTTGAATTGCTTATTCAGGTCAGTAAGGTCATGAACCTATGTCGAACTGTACCGTCTTTAAAATGGCTTCCAGTTCAAACATATAATCCCGTTTTTCTTCCGAAGGTGCGAAGGTAAATCCTTCAAGGACCAATTTTCGATTGTTTTCCTTATCGTTGATAATGTAGGTCAAAAAAGGACCTGCCATCGGATATCCATTGATTTCCCAAATTCCTCTAGCCTCAGCAGCCTTTTTCCCTCCTATTTGTGCCGGATATATATAGGGTGAAAACGCCTTTTCCGTCATCATAAACGTTCCTTCATAAGGGCCAGGGATATATTTCTTGCCAATGGAATCCCTCATCTTGACAATATCATTTGCAAAAGTAGAGTCGTTTGCAAAGCTGTTCAATGGCATGGAATAGGCCAAAATGTTCATAGTTCCTTTCGGGATCTGTATATCCATCCAAACAAAATTCTTTTCCCGCTTTCCAAGTTTGTAAAGCGATGGTACTTTTAGGCTAATTCCAAACTCTTCTTCAAAGGCCTTTTCTTTGTTCAGCGAACGCGTAAACCTTTTTTGGGCCTCTCCAATCTCAACTTTTTTGAATGCTGCAATGGCCATTCCGGCCAAAGAATCAATATTATTGGCAAAATCGTTATACGTCTCTCCTTTGATTACAGCCACTTTTTGTGGTTTGGCATACACATTTGTTTTGATATGCGCCAAGGAAAGTGTATCCTGTTCCACAAAAAGAACCGATCGGGAATATGCGGTTGCACCTTTAAAAACCTGTGGAGGAATTTGAGTTATTGTAAAAATAGGTTGTTGGGGCGTAAGCCCTGCCGCGGGTTTTGCAAAATGCTCCCGAATCTTGTCGCCAACACTTCCCTTCCACAATTCGGTGTCCATTACCACCATAAGAGAGTTGACTCCCCCCGTTGAAGGTGGAAGAAATCGTTTTTTGGGTCCATTATCACATGAAAACAATGCCAGGGTAAGCACGGCAATGTATAGTGTTCCAAATTTTTTCATCTTGCTTTAAATTTACGAAGAACAATCGCACAATTTCAGTTTTGTGCCGGGTTTTAAATTATTACCACTAAGACCGTTCCATTCTCGCAAATTTTCAATAGAAACTCCAGGATATTTTCTGGAAATCGTCCAAAGTGAGTCTCCTTCCTGTACGGTATGCACTTTTGTTCCGCTGGCAACCGCCCCGGAAGCCGATTGCGGTGTATTCTTTTTCGCCACCGCTTGTTTAGGGATATAGGGTTTTCGAGGAAATATCGTCAATCGTTGTCCTATTCTTAAATTATTGCTCCGCAAACCGTTCCATCTTTTAATTTGGCTTACCCCAACGCCATAACGTTCGGCAATCTTGCCCAGGTAATCACCACTTCTAACTTTATATCTTATTTGGTTCTTGGCCATAGATAACTGTGGCAAAGGTTTTTCAAGAGAGTCCAGTTCTTTTTTTGCATAGGCGTAAATGGCCTCTTCGTTGCTCACAAATTTTCCGATTTTGGTTATCGGCAATCGTAAAGTGTATGTTTTTCCCTTGATCTTTGGTATAATGTTCAATTTATACGCCGGATTCAGCATTTCCAATTCCTCAGTGCTTATATCAACAAGTTTTGAAATCTGGTCGAATGTGATCAGGTTTTTTACATGTACCGTATCGGTTTCAAAATAAGGTCTCTCCGCCTTTTTGTAATGCAGCCCGTGTTCTTCGGCATATTCAAAAATGTACATGGTCGCCAAAAAGGCCGGGAGATAGCCTGCGGTTTCCCGCGGAAGATTTCTTCGAATATTCCAATAGTTTTTATACCCTCCGGACCTCCTGATGGCCTTGTTCACATTCCCAGGGCCAGAATTATATGCCGCAAGTGCCAAGTCCCAATCATTGAAGATGTCGTATAGTTTGGACAGATATTTACTCGCCGCCTTGGTCGCCAAAATTGGATCGTTCCGTTCATCAACATAACTGCTTACGTCCAATCCGTACATCTTTCCGGTACCGTACATAAATTGCCAAAGTCCTTTTGCGCCAACCCTAGATCTTGCACGTGGGTTCAATGCCGATTCTACAATGGCCAAATATTTAATCTCGAGAGGAATATCGTGGTTATCCAATTCCTGCTCAAAAAGGGGAAAATAAAATTGACTGGCCGTAATCATCCGTTCCATTAAATCTTTCTTCCGAACCAAAAAAGACTTGATTACACTTTCCAAAGATGGATTATACGAAATATTAAATGGTGTTTTTTCATCCATTCGCGCCAAACGGGATTTTAAGGTGTCCGTTGGTAAATCCACCACAGTCATTTCTTCAGTGGACGGGTTTTCAACTTCCAATAACATCTCACTGAACAACTGAGCGCTTGAATGAAGCTCCTTTAACCAAAGGCTATCATAATTTCTGGCTTGCTGTAAATCTTTTAGCTGGAATTTATTTTCCTTATCCGCTCGAATAATTTGCTGCCCATCAATTTGATTTGGATCGACTTTTAAATCCAAAACTTTGGTTCTAAGCGAGTCTTCACCCTTTTCATTAGGAATTGCTGTGGAACTAACCTCTTGGGCTTGCAGTACGGAAGCTGAAAAGAGTATGCTCGCCAAGATGGCGAAGTTTAATTTTGGGTTCATTTTGGACAAGGTTTGGTTTTGGGGCAAACGAAAATGGTGTTTTTTTCTGAAATATTAAAGTTTTCAGTCTAAAACATCCGTTAAAATAGGGCCTTGCCTATTACTTCATAACGTGGAGCTTAGGCCAATATTGCCGCAATACCAGGAAGTGTTCTTCCTTCCAAGCTCTCGAGCATGGCCCCACCTCCGGTAGAGACATAACTGACCTTATCCTCAAAGCCAAACTGTTTTACCGCAGCAACCGAATCTCCTCCTCCCACTAATGAAAATGCTCCATTTTGAGTGGCTTCATCTATAAAATTGCCAATGGCAATGGTTCCTTTTGCAAAGTTTTCCATTTCGAAAACCCCGACTGGACCATTCCAAAGTATGGTTTTGGATTGTAGAATCACGTTTTTGAAGAGCTCCAAAGATTGTGGCCCCGCATCCAAGCCTTGCCATCCGTCAGGAATCTCGTTTACATCCAAAAACTGGGTGTTGGTGTTGTTATCGAATGCGTCGGCAGCCAAAACATCTACGGGCAAATGAATTTTTACGCCTTTTGCTTCGGCCTGCTTTAAAATATCGAGGGCCAACTCCATTTTATCATCCTCACAAATGGAATCGCCAACTTTTCCGCCTTTGGCCTTCACAAAAGTATAGGTCATTCCACCGCCAATAATCAAATTATCCACCTTGTCCAAAATGTTTTCAATAATGGTGATTTTTGAAGACACCTTGGCGCCGCCCAAAATAGCGGTCACAGGTTTCTCCCCAGTTTGCATTACTTTTTCAATGGCCTTGATTTCTTTTGCCAATAAATACCCAAAACATTTGTTGTCTGGGAAATAGTTGGCCACTATAGTTGTGGATGCATGCGCCCGATGCGCAGTTCCAAAAGCGTCGTTCACATAAATATCCCCATTTTTGGATAGTGCTTCGGCGAACACCTCATCTCCCTTTTCCTCTTCTGCATGAAACCGAAGGTTTTCCAACAACAATACCTCACCATTCTGAAGTTCAGAAGTCGCTTGCACTACTTTATCGCCCACACATGCATCGACAAACTTTACCTGTACCCCAATAATTTCAGAAACCTTTTCGCAGATATGTGCCAAGGACATGTCAGGGTTCACTTGTCCTTTTGGTCTTCCCAAGTGGCTCATCAAAATGGCGCTTCCCCCGTCTTCCAAAACTTTTAAAATAGTCGGGGTCGCGGCTTCAATTCGGCTGGTGTCCGTAACATTGAAATCTCCATCCAACGGAACATTAAAATCAACACGTATTAGGGCTTTTTTATTTTCAAAATTAAAGTCTTCTATGGTCTTCATCCTATTCATTTTATGGCGAGGTCAAATGTAAAGATTTCCTGCTTTTTATGTGGATTGAGCTTGTTTATTTTTAGAGTTCCAACAAAAAAGGCGTTCATCGCATCAGAACCTAAAAAATGTATCTTTGAAATATGTTGTTTAAAGATGTTTTGGGTCTGGAGCACATTAAAAACCATTTGGTTTCCACAGCCGAATCTGGTCGAGTGGCCCATGCCCAATTGTTTGTTGGGAGAGAGGGCACCGGCACTTTGCCCATGGCCGTTGCCTACGCACAATATTTACTTTGCGGCAATACAGAGGGCGAAAATCAAGGAGGAGACCTGGTCTGCAATGCCAAATGCGATTCGCTCGCTCATCCTGATCTGCATTTTGCCTTTCCTGTTTCCACATCGGACAAGATAAAATCCCATGCCGTAAGTGATCATTACCTCGAAGATTGGCGCCAGTTTGTAAAAGAGCAGCCTTATGGAAACCTCTTTGATTGGTATCGCCTTATCGGAATAGAAAAAAAACAAGGGCAGATTGGGGTTGATGAAGCTCAGGATGTGGTAAAAAAACTCGCTTTGAAATCTTATGAAGGAGGATTTAAAATCTTGATTATTTGGATGGCCGAAAAAATGAACATCGCGGCCGCCAACAAACTTTTAAAACTGATTGAAGAGCCTCCCAATAAAACCATATTGCTTTTGGTTGCAGAAGATGAGGAACAGATTATAAGCACGATTCGTTCCCGTTGTCAGATTTTACATTTTCCACCACTTTCTGAAAGCGCAATTGCCAAGGCTCTTATCAATAAAGGACTCCAAGAATCTGAGGCTAACTCCATTGCTCATGAGGCCAATGGAAATTTCAACAAGGCTCTCGACCTGGTGAACAAAGATTCAGAAGATCTGGTCTTTGAACGCTGGTTTGTGCAGTGGGTGCGAAGTGCTTTTAAGGCCAAGGGCAATAAAGGGGCCATTCAGGAATTGATTTTATGGAGCGATGAGGTGGCCAAAACAGGAAGAGAAGTGCAAAAGCAATTCTTAAACTATTGTCTTAGGGCAATGCGCCAGGCACTCTTGTTAAACTATAGTGCGCACGAGCTGGTTTATCTAAAGATACATATGGAAAAGTTTGACCTATCCAAGTTCGCTCCTTTTGTACATGAGGGCAACATTGAACAAATTGTTGAAGAACTTGAAAAGGCCATTTTTCATGTGGAACGAAATGGCAATTCCAAAATTATATTTACAGATCTCTCAATAAAGCTAACCCGACTGCTGCATACCAAAGCAGCCTAAAAATCATCTTTACAATGGAACATATCTTCTCAAACGCAGCCCAAATTCTTTTACTTCTCTTTTTGACCATTACCTTATTACAAAGTGGTATTGACAAAATCATGGATTGGACCGGGAATGTAACCTGGCTCAAAGACCATTTTTCTAAAAGTATTTTCAATGGAATGGTTCCGGCGTTATTGGGAGTTGTTCTATTGTTGGAAATGGTCTCTGGAATTTTATGTGCTGTTGGCATTTTTCAGTTTATTGTGTCCGGAGCAAGTGATATGGCATTTTGTGGAGCTCTGCTTTCTGCAATAACATTGTTGTTTTTGCTTTTGGGACAACGGGTGGCCAAAGATTACGAGGGTGCAAAAACCATTGTGGTTTATTTTATTCCGACCATTTTTCTGATTTATCTGTTGCAATAACACTCTAAAGATTATCCCTTGGCCAGTGGAAAAACCATGAAGAAAATCTTAATCGTCCTGGGCTCACCAAACTCTGAGACGGGTGAATTAAGTGCTATTTCCAAAAGCCGACTTGATTGTTGTCTCGATTTATTCAAAAAGAAAAGTCTAGTGCTTTGTACAGGGGGATGGGGGCCTCATTTTAATACCGCTGAACATCCGCATGCGTATTATGCAAAAAAGTATTTATTGCAAAAGGGGTTGCCAGAAAGTGCTTTTTTGGATTTTGCGCTCTCCGAAAATACAGTGGACGATGCTGTTAAAGCCAAAGCCATTTTAGCGAAAATCAAGGAGGAAGTTTCGCTTACTATTATCACATCAGGATATCATCTGGAAAGGGTAAGGTTGATTTTCAACGAAATATTGGATGGGTTTGCGTTAACATTTATGGGTGTTCCCTGTACATTGGATAAAGAGGATTACGACACTTTGTTGGCCCATGAGAAAAAAGCAATCTCCGTTATTCTTAAAAATGGATTGTACTATTAAATCATCATTCTCAGGAATCAATTATTTCTTCAGCCTGCTCTGTAAGTGCTAAATTCTTAAAATTTTTTGGAGATACCCTGAAGGTTTGCTTAAACACCCTGTTAAATGCCGAAGCGGACCCATAACCAACTTGTTCACTTATCTCCGCTAGTGTAAAATCTGAATATTTTAGCAATTGTTTAGCTTTTGTCATCCGCCATGATTTGATATATCCCAAGGGAGTGTTGCCAACTGAATTCTTAAACCGTTCAATAAAAAGTGTACGAGATATTCCTGAATGGAGACATAACTTTTCAAGGGTCAGCACATCATGAATGTTATTATGGATATAGCTTATCGCTTGGTATATGGCCTTGTCCTTGAACAAATTCACCTTGGTTTGTACCTGATTAAGGTAATAATGCCTTAGGATTGAAATGAACAGAATCTCCGCAAAGCGAAGCGTCACCACTTCATACCCTAATCTTTTTTCGGATAACTCTTCTACCATTAAATCTAGAATGGAATTAATCATATCAAATCGCCCATATTCCTCGCTTTTGATTATGATGCATTCCGGTAAATCGTCCAAAAGAAAATGGCCCACCTCCCTATTCAATTCGTAATGTCCACATACTAAATTGGCGTTTGCCTCTCCTTCTTCGAACGGGCTGTCGCCCTTCAAAATTTGGGTGACCACTTCTTTACCAGGGAGACAAAACCCCTTTATTCCCGACTTTATTTGGTGATGGCTTCCTTTTGGGAAAATAACCAAATCCCCTTTGGAAAGGGTATGGTGTTCCTTATTAAATTCCAAAATGCAGTTGCCCCCAGATAAGAAATGAAACTGTGCAAAATTTCCAGCTTCCACGTCCATCCCCCAAGAGTTGCAAAAACCATGTTTAAAGTAAACCGCCGATTTGAATTTAACGGTTTCCAGTACGTCGGCAATAACATCTTTCATGCTGCAAAGCTACACAGTTCATTACTTAAAATTCGAAATTTTGTACTAATTGTCACTAAATAAGAACTTTTAGGGCTATATCAATCTATTATTTGATTGACTTTTGCATTATTAATTTAAAATAGTGAACAATGAAAATTTCAAACTCCATTTTATCGGTCATACTATTTATGTTTGTGATCGCTCCATCTCATTCCCAAAACAATGTGGCGGTGAACGCCGAGGGCGTAGCTCTTAACGGCTATGATGTTGTGGCTTATTTTAAACAGCATGAAGCGGTCAGGGGCAATAATGCCCATGCCGTTAAAAATGATGGAGCAATGTATTATTTCAGTTCTGCTGAAAACGCTTCGGCTTTCAAATCCAATCCAAAAATGTTTCAACCTGTTTATGGTGGGTATTGTGCTTTTGCTATGGCTATGAAAGGAGCAAAAATTCCCGCCGACCCGAAGACCTTTAAAATAAGGGACGGAAAATTGTATCTGTTTTTTAATGATTACTATGAAGGGAAGCCCTTTAACACTATAGTTCCCTGGAACAGCAATGAAAAGGAAATGATTGTGAAAGCAGATCAAAACTGGAGGGGTTAAAAGTAACCGTCAATTACTTTTGGTTGTGGATATGCGCCTTACTTTGCGAGTAGGGCGTTTTTATTTCAATCAACGGATTACAACTAAAAAAGCAGTAATTTAATAGTTGCCTTATAAGAACCGAGTAAAATGTTATTTATTGATTTTTACAACGCTGTTTTAAAGACTTCGTTTACTTATGGCGATCTGCCTTTTCCTTTGAAAACCATAAGGGTTGGGAAAGGAACCTGTTTAACCAAGTATGGCCAGATTGAGGATTCCCTATACTTTATGAACAAGGGCATTGTTGAGATGACCATCAAAAGTTATATGACAGAGAAAATTATCGACTTTTTTTTTGAGGCCGAATTGTTTTGCGGGTTCACTTCTTTTTTGGATCAACAGCCAACCGATGTTCAAATAACGACTTTAATGGATTGCGAAATTGAAGTGTTGAAGCGTGAAGATCTTTTGCCTGCGTATGAGTTTTCTCTTGAAGCGAACAAATTTGGAAGAATTTCTACCGAGCGGGGTTACATAAGAAAATCTAATAGGGAAAAGGACCTTTTGACCAAAACTGCAGAGGAAAGATATGCGGAAATGTTCCGAACACATTCTGGTTATATTTCCTTTATCCCCGTTAATAAAGTTGCAAAATACTTGGGCATACACCCTGAAAGCCTCAGTAGAATACGAAAGAAAATGAATTCCTAACATAGGTCAAGTCCATTTTTTAGTTTAAGCTTTTTACCACATATACATTTGTGGTCGAATTTTTAAACTAAAGATTATGGAAGAAATATTTTCTCAATTACCCACACCGTTAGAAATATTATTAGACCCTATTTCACTCATTGTATATGTCATTTTTGGCGGACTATTTTTATGGGAGTTTATGTTCCCAGCCCGACAACTCCCAAAAGTTAAATTCTGGAAGCTACGAGGCTTGATTTTCTTTTTGGCTTATACGCTTCTTACCACTTATATCCCCCTTGTATGGGATGATTTTTTTGCTTCCTATCAATTGCTTGACTTAAGTTCCTTGCCTATTTTTTTACAAGTTGTTCTTGGTTTACTGGTTTTTGAACTAGTTCAATATGGTTGGCACATTAGCATGCACAAATCAGATTTCCTGTTCAGGGTTTCACATCAAATACACCATAGCTCAGAACGGTTGGATGTGCCCAGCGCCTTCATGCTGAGCATTAATGATATGATTGGTCTTTCCTTGGTCGGGTCTGTAAGCTTTGCCCTAATCATGGGGTTGACTCCACAGGCCATAACCATAATTGTTTTGTCCCTGACTTTCTTTGGCATATTTCAGCATTCCAACATTAATACTCCTCGGTGGATTGGTTATATAATTCAACGCCCAGAGAGTCACAACCTTCATCATGCTAAAGGAATCCACAAATACAATTATACCGATTTAGCCATCATAGATATGTTGTTCGGAACATTTAAGAATCCCAAAACCTACGAGCATGAAACTGGATATTATTTGGGAGCCTCCAATAGGATATTCGAAATGCTTCGATTTAAAGATGTAACCTCAAAGAAAAGTGGATGAAAAATTTGAAAATGATTTGGTTTGGATGGAGCAGTACTGGCAAGCTGAAAAACCCAGAACCCATATTCAAACGCACGGAAGAAGAAACCATGAATGCAAAACACTTATCAATAAAAACAACAACGCGATGAAGTGTAGAAAACAATTTGTTTGGTCAATCCTATTTTTAGCACTTTGCACATCAGCTACAAATGCTCAATTGGGTCATGAAAAAAACACCATTGGAGATTCTATTCTGGTTGATGGTATTTGGAGAATTTTTGAATTTCATGTTCCTCAATTCCCTTCTGATAATTCCAGATTGATTTTTGTTTTCCACGACAACAACATGAACACAAAGGCCATTCAAGAGATTACTGGTTTTGAGTTTAATAAGCAGGCAGATAAAACAGCCGGCAGCATAGTTGTCTATCCTCAAGGATATAAAAACCTCTGGAACGATTGTCGAAAAGTGACATCAATTGAAGCAAAAAATAAAGGTGTAGATAATGTGGGTTTTGTTAAATCCATTGTTCAAAGAATGGAAAGAAGATACCATATTGACCGTAAAAATGTCTTTGCTGTTGGCTATTTCAATGGTGGAAATATGTGCTACAAATTAGCTGGGGAAACTCCAGATATTTTTAAAGGATTTGCGGTAATTGGAGCAACTTTTTTAGCAAACTCCAAGAATAACTATACCCCTATAAGCAAGCCGGTTTCCATTATTATGATAAACGATGTGGCGGACACCATAAACCCAAATAACAATGGAACGATTGCCTCATTGGATGGGATTACAATGGAAAAAGTTAACCCCATAAATGAAACATTGAACCACGGGACAAAACTTCTTGAGCATAATGGAAGGATGCCAAAACCTAAAGTTTCGTTTATTGAAAAATCCAATTCCCATGCAATCCGATATGATTATTCTTCTTCGGAAAAGAACCAAAGGGTTTCACTTTTAAAAATCGTTAAAGGTGGGTATTCTTTTCCCAACCCGAACACCAAGCAATGGCCTCAAATCGGAGGTGAAATGGAAAAGCAAATCAATATTCCCGAAATTGTTTTCCGTTTTTTTTATCAGCTTCAATATCATGAGCCATCCTCACTGGGCAAGTAATTGGATTTAACATCTCTCATCAACACAAATTTTTAATGTCATGAGCATCAAATTTAAAAACAATGCCATTTTGGGCCCTATTAACTCTTGGATGTTTAAAACACTTTCCGGGTATATGGATTGTCTTTTTGGCAAATCAAAAAGAACGCTTTTCAAGAATCATCCAAAAACTGTGGTAGAAATTGGCCCAGGAGCTGGCGCTAATATGAGATACCTTAAAAAAGGAACAAGGTTGATCGCCGTAGAGCCCAATATCCATATGCATAAAAACTTAAAAAAAAGTGCCCAGAAGTATGGGATAGACCTTGAGATAAAAACCATCGTGGGAGAATCCATTGATTTGCCAGATAATTCGATTGATTTTGTGATATGCACCCTTGTTATGTGCACTGTCTCCGATCCGGTCAAATGTATAGAACAGATAAAACGCATATTAAAACCCTCTGGTGTTTTTGTTTTTATTGAACATGTTAAGGCAAAGAAAAATACGGTGCTAGAGCTGATTCAAAATTTAACGCATCAACCATGGCATTGGTTTTTTGAAGGATGCAACACCAATAGGGATACAAAATCACTTTTGGAGTCAGCGGGTTTTAGTTCTTTGATATTGGAAGAATACAATTCCTACTCCCCCTTTGTTCCCATTATTCCTCAAATTAGAGGGTGGGCCATAAAATAGATATGTTGTTTGCCATAATATTATTACTGTTAATAGGAAAGTCGGATTAGCTTAGACAGTTCAATCAACCGTATAGGTTATTTTTTGGTATCCCAATTGCCCCTCTTCTGAAATCCCCTCTACTATAATGACATATTCCCCTGGAATATCTCCGTTGTAAAAACTTTCAGTAGCCTTTCCATTTTCATCTGTTTTTAAAATGGGCTGCCAATGAACCAAAGACCTAAGGTCAGGCTTCTGTTCGTTGATTGGAACCGGCTTATCGTATTTTGGCGAATAAAATTCCTTGATTGGGGAGAATACTTCAATCGTGGTGTCTAAGGTTCCTGGCTTGGGCTTATCCGTCCCTTGAAGGCCTATTTTTCCTTTTGTATTAATCGAAATAATATGCCCTACGTACGGGGCGTCTAGCGGATTCGTTTCTGGGAATACCTCTAAGTATCGAGATTTGAAAAATTTGGCAAATTTTATCAACTCCACACTTTCTATAATCCCCGGAGGCATGCCCGGAACTCTTTCGTATTCATGCCTTTGTAACAACCTCCCATCTACCATCAATAGGGTTGGGCCACCGGCGATATGGGCCAGCATAAAGCCATCAGGAAATCTTTCAATCTGAACCTCATTTCCATAATTGAACAAAAGGATACTGTACAATCCATAGGACCATTTTTTCTCTTTTTGTTTTAGTGAATCTCCTGAAATCACAATATCTGGTGTGCCATATTTTTTGTACAGTTCTTTGCGCTCAGGAGTCAATCTGAAATCTTCCACCACTACTTCATCCAATTGGGTCACTCCGTATACGGAGTCCAAAACTTCCTCCGTTTTCTTCTTTTCCATTTCAGCCTCCAAATAACTCCGTGTTATTTGATTAGGTTCTTGCGCAAAGGAATTGAACTCATATTTGGTTTTGGGTTTTGAAAAGGTGTCTATAGATATGGTATTGTTCTTTCTCCTTTTTCCATCGGAAGTAGCGTGGAGCAATATCCGCATTGGCGCACCGAAGGTGTCCTCCAGTAAAAATTGGAAATTTCCCAAACTATCCGTTTTCTGTGTATAGAGCGAAGTTTCTTTACCAAAAGCGGCCAAAGTAAGGTCAACTTCGTTCTCTATTCTGGTCTTAGCTGAAGGTTGGGCAACCCTTCCTTTCACGGTAAGCCCAGTTTCTGGCCAAAAATAATTGTTGCCCTGCCTTTTGGCCGGATATTTATAGTTGCGCCAGCCTTGGGTCAATAGCAAAGCATCAATTTCCTTTAGGCGATCGGGATTGGTTTTATCAAAATACCGACCTGGATTCTCAATGTTTCCCCTCAATTCTGACTCCAAATAGAAATAGGATTGTATGAACCCACCAACATCTTCACGCCATTGATTCTTTTTAATCACTTTGATGGACATATTTGCAACCGAAGGTTCTCTTCCATTTTCAATCACCTGAATGTCCAACCTCGTTTTTTCTCGTCGATTATAAGTGGTTTTGTCCGTTGTAAGTTCGACCTGTAGTTTTTCCTTCCCTGATTCATTGTAAAAAAGTCGTTCCGCGATTGGTTGTTTCTGTTTGTCTAGCAAGGTGAAAACGACAATTCCATCAGGAAGATCTGCGGATGGAATTTCGGAAAGAAGGTTTCCTTTGTGCAGCAAACCTTCTATCAAATAATAATCCTCTCCCCGGCAACTGACCTTGATGGTAATGCTGTCTGTTTGACTGTTTGAGACAACTCGAAATCTTATTTCTTCTTCTGCTTTCTCAACGGACAAAATGCTTCCTTGTGGAGTTGCCACCGGTAATGGGAATATAGTATCTACATGAACGTTGTTTTCTGAAACAACTCTTGTGTGGTAGCGAACATTGGGCTCCGGTTGCAGAAAAAAAGCGCCCATGCCCAAAGCGTTACTTTGAAATGAAGCAACTTTCTTCCCTCTACTATCGAAAACATCGCCTTGGACTTTTCTTCCCTTTCCATCATATCCTATAGCTTTGAATCCTATTTTGTTCTTAAGCCCGTTGATCATTTTGCCGCTTTCGGGGAAAAACTGTAGATCCAGGGCATTTTCGTTAAGTACAATCGTTTTTGAATGGTTGGCCTCCTCTTTACCTTTTATTTTTATAGAAATCCAATTCCATTCCTTTTGAATTTCATGCTCCAATGAATAAACATCACTTGTCTCCCTCTTTACCCAAACGGAATCCTTTCCGCCACCCCAATCCAACAGCACCATAACTTTGTTCGGATTTGTTTTGGCTCCTTGCGCCAGCTGAATCTTTCCTGACAAGAAAATCTTTTCGCCTGCTTTTTGAACTACATGCAATTGTTCAAAGAGGTTTTCTTCTTTTTGTTTTGCCAATTCATAAATCACAATGTGTTCGCTGAACATAAAATCATCACCAAAATTCCTGTTCCATTGTGTATAGGCCCTAATCAAAAACTGGCCTTTGAAACTTTCTTCCAAATCAATAAAGCCGTGTCCTATACCTCCGGTCAGCTTTAAAATTTTATGGGAAACTATTTGATTTCTGTAGTCAATCAAATCAACATAGAGCAATCCACTAAGTTCAGTGGGCAGATGGTTTCTAGAATCAGTTACAATGGCCTTGAACCAAATGGTTTCATCTGTTGTGAATTCTTTGGAGCTTAGTTGGAGATATATTTTTTCCGGGACATTTGCATCTGTAATACCCCCGCCAATGGACTGAGAAAAAGATACAACGCAGCCAAGTAAATAGACCACAAAAAGCACTTTTCGTCTTCTCTTAAAAGGGCAAGAAAAAATATCCATTTTAGCCATTTTAACTGGCCCTTCAATCTACAAAATAGAGATCAAACCCTATATCAATTTTAAATTTTATTGGGAAAGCAACTGCAAAAAAAAAGCCCACTCAAAAGAATGGGCTTTAAACTAATTGCGTAAAATTATACTTCTTACTTTTTGTACTTGTCGTTTAGGATTTTAAGAACGGCATCGGTAACGTTCTTCGCATCCTCACCATATAATACCGCTCCACCATCACCACCTGTTAGAACATAGGTGTAGCCATTGGTTTTCCCATAGGTTTTGATTTCATCCTTTACTTTACTTACCAAAGAATCCATTTCGGTTTGACTGCTTTTTTGTAATTGCTGCTCTTCTTGCTGTAGCTGTTGGCCAACGAACTGACCTCTTTGCTGCAACAGCCCATATTCTTCTTGTGCGCTTTTTTGTGACATTTTTTGGGCCTTTGCTTGAAATGCTTGAAGCTCCAGTTGAAATGCTTGGGAAATACTATCCCTTTTTTTATTCAAAGCTTCAACTTTAGTTTTAAACTTTGCCTCCACATCAATCTTCTCTTGGTAGCCATCCATCAATTTTACATTATCTACATACCCGATCTTGTTTTGTTGACATGCTATTGCTGTAATCACTATTATAAATAATCCTATGCCTTTTTTCATGTGTTTTTTATTGTTGTTTTTTATTGGTCACATGTAATCTTTGATGATTAGCATAATCATTGTCCATATTGCTTAATGATTATTTTAATCATATCGATTTCATTTCTCTGATTTAAAGATGCGCAAAAATAGAAAAGCTTTTTTAATGATTGCCAATATCTTCTGAGGAATCATAAAATACCATAGTAGTAAAGAATAGAGAGTGATTATTGATTATTGTAAAAATCATAAGAAATGCCTATTAAAACAGATTGGAAAGTGTGCGCTTAAACCCACTTCTTTTTAAAAAGGCACAATCACCTATTAAGTGTCAAAAAGTGAGCAGAAAACGCTTTATAATCCTTATTTCTTCTTTTTTATGATGTAAATAAGCGAGGAATACTCCTTTGAAAAAAATGCTCTGATATTTGACCACAGTCCAATAAAAAAAGCATTGATAAAATACAGTTTGTTGCCCTTGTATTTTTCAGAAAGGAGCGAAACATAAAAAGCATCAAAAATCATGGGCTTAATAGAAACCACCTCCATGTTATGTTGGTCAAAAAGTCTAACAATGGATGTTTTTGAAAAATGCCATAAATGTCTGGGTACATCATAAGCGGCCCAGTGGGCACCATAGTATTTGGCATCATATGATCTATAATTAGGAACTGCAACGATCAAGGTGCCGTTTGTATCGAGTAAATTATTGAGCTCTTTCAACTGAGCATTTAGATCGGGCAGGTGTTCCAATACGTGCCACAGGGTAATCACATCAAAGGCTCTATTCTTTATTTCCTTTACTTCCTTAACTAATTGAAGCCCCTTGTTTGCTGCATTAACTCTAGCTTTCTCATTTGGTTCTACCCCGCTGATTTTAAGCCCTTTAGCCTTTGCTTCGATTAAAAAATCTCCTGTCCCGGCACCCAAGTCAAGCACCTCTTTTGATGCAATTATCTGATTTTCAACAAGTTGAACCTTTCTTTTGAGACTGTATCGTTTTACCAGCTGATACAATCTATCCATTAAGGAGCTCCTGGAATCAGTATGCGAAATATATGCTTCACTATCATAGTAAGGAGCAAGATCCTTTGGCTGGGGGTCTGTTACCAACATCTCCAGCTCATTATCAAATAACAATTCAAAATTTTCTTTTGAAACTGAAAAGTCCTTGGTCTTTAAAAACAACTTCATTGTAGTTGACAATGTTGAAAATATTCGTTTTTGAATTAGGGAAGATACATTAAAAGCGGTGATTTGAAAATATCGTGAAGAATAGGTGTTCCACGTGGAACAAAAAATACCTACCGTCCTAAAAAAACAAGTAACACACTAACATCTGATGGAGATACGCCGCTAATTCTAGAAGCCTGCGATATAGTCACCGGACGAATGGCTTCCAACTTTTCTCGAGCTTCGTAGGAAAGAGATTTAAGTTTAGAATAATCAAAGTTCTCTGGAATCTTGACATTTTCAAGCCTGTGGAGCTTATCTGCATTATTTTTTTCTTTTTCTATATATCCAGAATACTTTACCTGGATTTCTGCTTGTTCTAAAACTTCAGTATTAAACTCATTTTCTTTTACAAATTTAGAAACAGCGTCTAAGCTTAACATATGGTCCATTGTAACCTTCGGTCTTGAGAAAACTTTGAAAAGCTTATCCGATTGTTTTACCATTGATGAAGAAACAGATTCCAAAATTGGATTTATCTCTTCAGGAACAAAACTTGTTTTTCTAAAAAACTCAACAAATTTTTCCGATTTCTCCTGTTTATCTTCCATGAGCTTCATCCGCTCCTCCGTGACCAAACCAAGTTCAAAACTCTTTGGGGTCAATCTTAAATCGGCATTATCTTGACGAAGTAACGTTCTATATTCAGCTCTAGAGGTAAACATTCTATAAGGCTCCTCTGTTCCCTTTGTGATCAAATCATCAATTAGCACGCCTATATAAGCTTCATCCCTTTTTAAAATAAAAGATTCCTTCTCATTAATCTTCAAATGGGCATTTATTCCAGCCATCAAACCTTGGGAAGCAGCTTCCTCATATCCGGTTGTACCATTGATTTGGCCAGCAAAATAAAGGTTGTTGATCAACTTAGTTTCTAAAGTGTGCTTTAATTGCGTTGGTGGAAAATAATCATACTCGATGGCATATCCGGGTCTAAAGAATTTTACGTTTTCAAATCCCCTAACAGATTTTAAAGCTTTGTACTGGACATCCTCTGGAAGTGAAGTTGAAAACCCGTTGACATATACTTCCACAGTATTCCAACCTTCGGGTTCAACAAATATCTGGTGTGAGTCCTTCTCGGCAAATCGGTTAATCTTATCTTCAATAGATGGACAATAACGAGGCCCGATGCTCTGAATTCTGCCATTGAACATAGGCGAACGATCAAACCCTTCACGCAACAAATTGTGAACCAAAGCACTGGTATGCGTCATATGGCAATCCCGTTGCTCATTTAAAACCAAAGTGTTTAAATAAGAAAATTTGTCGGGGTTTTCATCGCCCGGTTGCGGTATCATTTTGGAATAATCCAATGATCTACCATCAACCCGCGGCGGAGTTCCGGTTTTCATTCTACCGCTATCAAAACCAAAATCTACCAATTGTTCTGTGATTCCGGTAGCCGCTTTTTCCCCAGCTCTTCCTCCACCAAATTGTTTTTCACCAATATGGATAAGTCCATTTAGAAAAGTGCCGTTAGTAAGAACAACAGCTTTTGCTTTAATATCAATTCCAAGTGATGTTCTAACTCCAACTACCTTGTCCTTTTCAACCAACAAGCCAGAAACCATCTCCTGATAAAAATCAGCGTTTGGGGTTCCCTCCAATGCAATTCTCCACTCCTCTGCAAAGCGCATTCTATCGTTCTGGGCTCTAGGGCTCCACATAGCAGGCCCCTTTGATTTGTTAAGCATCTTAAACTGAATAGCGGACTTGTCGGTTATAATTCCACTATAACCGCCTAAGGCATCAATCTCCCGAACTATTTGCCCCTTTGCAATTCCTCCCATAGCAGGATTGCAGGACATCTGTCCAATGGTTTGCAGGTTCATGGTAACCAGCAAAGTCTTTGATCCCATATTGGCAGCGGCGGCGGTTGCCTCAGCACCTGCATGACCGCCTCCAACCACAATAACATCATATTCTTTTTCAAACATATCTATAGTTCCACGTGGAACAATTTTATCTTTTCATCCTCCTTTTGCCTCATCAATTTCCGCTCATCCTCCAACTTATCTCCGTACCCCATAAGATGTAGTACACCATGACTCATAACCCTCAAAAGCTCTTCTTCGAAACCAACATTATAGCTTTCTGAATTCTCTTTAACCCTGTCCGTAGAAATGAAAATATCTCCAGAAACCGAATTCCCACTTGAATAATCAAAAGTGATAATGTCGGTAAATGTATCGTGATTTAAATACTCCTGATTGATTGTCAACAGGTAGTCATCTGAACAAAATATATAGTCGATTTCCCCAATACTAAAATCCTCCGAAGCCACCACCCTATTTATCCAATCGGAAAATTTGGTTTTATCTTTAAAATGAAACCCCGACTCGAAATGAAACTCAATCATTCTTAAAAAAAACCTTTACCTTCTTATCGTAATTTTGCCGCAAAGGTAATGCTTGTCTGTTTAATATCTCAATCTGGTTCCTGTGCTCTTTTAGAGCCTCCGGTTTTGTAATTATGGGGTTGGAAAAACCATTAAGGTTGGTAGTGCTTTTTCTTTCTTTCTTCATACCCTGCTTAAGTACTGCATTATCCAATTTCAATAACTGATGTTGGATGTTATTCGCCCTATTCCGTGTTCTCTGGGTGATACCGTTCTCCAATAAATCATTCTCAAACCGCTCCATTTGTTGAATCAATTTCTTGGCTAGATTCCTATCAGAAGCATCGATCATGTCCTGCAATTGCTTTTCCAGCTGATGTCTTAAATGCTGCTGCTCTTTATAAATCTCATATATCTCATTCAAACCCATTTCATTGCTTCCGTCTTGACCATTCTCTCCCTGATTTCCATCTTTTCCATCTTGCCCATTTGGTTCTCCATTTTCCCTGCCGTTACCTTCTTTATTTCCATCCTGACCCTCTTCCTTCCCTTCAGATTCCCCGTCTTTACCTTCACCTCTTTCTCCTTCTTCACCGGACTTGTCCTTTTGGCCTTGGCCTGAACCTTTCATTTTTTCCCCGATACCCCTTTGTCCTTCAATGATGTCAGGAAGTTGAAAATCACCGCCGCCCTGACCACTTCCCTGTCCAGGTTGCATGCTTTGTTGCATATTGTCCAACACATTGGCAAGAAAATCGGCCAAAGCATTTGTAGAATTTATAACGTACTGTTGATATGATGAGCCTTGAAATATTTGATTATCGGCGATACTCTCCAAAGATTTATCAATGTTATAATACACCTCCGTAATTTGTTCATTGACAAATTCCGATAACTCAGCCCTTCGTAACGAAAGAGCAAAAAGACTATCATCCACATGTTCAAACAAACGCCTTAGTTCTTTTTGATTCCGAACAGTTTTGGAGAATTGTGAAACATCTGTATTTGCATTCTCCATAGTGTCAAACAAGTTTTCCTGTTTGAAAGAAAAAGTAACCAGATTATCCAGAATCTGCCGTAACATTTCCGCATCTTCTGTGTCAGATGAACCTCCACCTCCCATAGCGCTTTGTTGCATTGCCTGGCTCATATCTCTTATCTTCTGCGCAGCCGATTTTTGTTTTTGGGAAATCTTATTCCCTGATTTCTCCTTCTGTTGGCTTTCTGATGACTCCTCATTTCCCTGATGTTTATTAATCTCCTCGAGTGCATCTTGTTGATCTTTTTTAACCGACTCCTGATCTCTGGGAGCAACATTCATGTTCAACGGCTTTTTAAGATTCTCATTATCCTTTCTTAGTGTATCGAGCTCATTTGACAACTCCTTAAACTTGTTATTCTCATCCTTCTGTAGCTTATTATCAATATAATCATCGAGCTTCATCTTAGAAAGCAAGTCTTGCCTTTCAGCAAGCTTTTCCAATTCCTTTGAAAGCTGGGACATTTTTTCAGTAACATAATATCTTTTGGTAAGCTCTAAAATTTGTTCTAAGTTCCTTGCTGAAGCGTTCTGCTTTTTTCCGATCTCCTCAAGTCTCTTCTTTAAATCCTCTTTATTAATTTTATCTGACAGCTTTTCAAGCTCTTCTAAAAGTTTCTCATTCTTTTTAGCCTCGAGTTCTTGTCGCTCCAATCTCTCCTTGAGCATCTTTTCCATTTGGTTTGAACTGTCATCTTTATCAAAGTTTTCTTTAAGTTTACTGCTAAACTTCTCCATCAACTGCTCCTGTTGCCGTTGTTTTTGTAAAAAATCACGAATCTCCGTTCTCTTTTCAAAATCGAAGTTGTTCTCCTTCTTTTGTTCCTCATAGATTCTTGATAGCTCTTCTTCCTGTTCCTTATAGTTCTTTAGAGAGTTATCAAACTTTTCCAAAATCCTATTCTTTTCATCTAATTTCTTGGTTATCAGTTCATTATCTCCATACAAATTGGCGTTAAACGTCCTACTTCGAGTCAACTTGCCATTTCTAAGCCCATCATTATCAATAACCTCGAAAAAGACCTTATAACCTTTGCCTTCTGCAAGTTCAAATCCTGAAGGAAAAGTGTAGTAAAAACGATGTATATTGGTATTTGGTGACTCCAAAGTAATTCGTTGTACGGCCTTCCGGTCATCAACTGGATAACATACAACCCGAATACTACTTACCTTATAATCATCCAAAGTCTCTCCAACAAAAAAGGATTGATTATAATTAACAGAATCCAAGATCTGTTCCACCTCGATAACCGGATAAGCATCCTTAATCACTTCCAGTTGAAAGCCCAACCGCTCAAAATTCTGGATGTTCACATTCGAAGTGCTCAATTCATATGAAAAACTATTGAAAGCTTTCAGTTTGCCGACAAAACCATTATCAAGTTTCTTCAATACAATTGTCGTATCTATTAAAGCAACACTTATTTGGTCCACACCATTGCCTTGAATATCCCAAGTGACCACAGTTCCCTCTGGTACAATTCCGTTTCCAGTTCCAGTAATAACATCGGGTTCTTTTCCCAAATATGACGGATACCTAAATTTCATTTTAAAATCTACAAGAGTTGGTGTCATCAGGCTTTTCATAGAATACATCCTAGAATCCCACCCATTCGCAGTAAAATAAAAATCGCTTTCCAAAACAGGGGCCTCAAAAGTATATGTAAACCTATCTCCGGTTCTTTTTAGCAATAATTGTTCATCATCTACCACCAAAAAGACATTTTCCGGTAAGATTTCCCCAATCACCTCAACATCGATCGTCAAAGATTCATTGTCAAGAACTTCAAGTTTATCATTCAGGACCCTAAAAATAAAAGGTGCGGGTCTTTCATAAGCCAAATCATAATTAACAACCCTCGTATAGGAACCAAAAAAAGAAGCGATATTTCCTGAAAGCCAAATAGCTACAATTATCAAAATAGGAGCAACTGCGTACTTTGCATAGCTAAGGCCTTCTTTCACATCAACAGCCTTAACAAAGGCAAAACTATTTAGGTTCTGACTTTTTTGTTCAATACTTGCCAACAACAGTTCTGACCTTTCTTTGTTTTCTGCAAGTTCCAATAAATTGAACAGCTTGTCATCAATGTTTATAAAATGCTTACCTATCAACCTAGCGGCTTCTTTGTTTGATAGGCCTTTTTTTACTTTAAAAAGATAAAATACAGGTGTCAAAATAAACCTATACAGCAAGCCTACCTCAACCAAAATGAAACTCCAAAATAAAAACAATCTCCAATTCTGATCCAACCAAAGTGAATACTCTAAGTACATCACCGTTAACAGGAATAGGAGCCCTAAAGACACAAACAACAAACCGCCTTTAATCAATTGTTTGATGTAATATCTCCTCGTAAACTCGTTGAGCTTCCCTATAATGTTATTATACCCATCCAAATTCGGTCATTTTATTACCAAGATACCCGATAGCTACGAATAGTCCTGAAAACATTTTGTTAAATCACCCATCACTTCCAGTTTTTTACTGCCTTCTCAAATAGTATCTTTGCCGTTCAAATAATAGTAATGAGTCAAAAAGTACGTGTTCGATTTGCCCCCAGTCCAACGGGGCCTTTACATATCGGTGGTGTACGTACCGCCCTTTATAATTATCTGTTCGCTAAAAAACATAACGGAGATTTTGTCCTTCGTATTGAGGACACCGATCAGAATAGATATGTCGAAGGCGCAGAAGATTACATCGTTGAAGCTTTAAACTGGTGTGGAATTCCATTCGATGAAGGGCCGGGAAAAGAAGGAAATGTTGGCCCCTACAGGCAAAGTGAGCGTAAACATTTATACAAAGACTACGCTGTGCAGCTGATTGAAAAAGGCCATGCTTATTATGCTTTTGATACTTCGGAACAATTGGATTTCCACAGAAAAGATCATGAAGCCAAAGGCAAGACCTTTATCTACAATTGGCACAACCGTTTAAAGCTTTCCAATTCCCTTTCTTTAAGTGTGGAAGAAGTTCAGCAAAAATTGGATGCTGGTGAAAATTACGTCATCCGCTTTAAATCACCACAAGATGAAACTTTGTTGCTCAACGACCTTATCCGAGGACAGATAGAAATAGACACTAATATTCTTGACGACAAGATTCTTTTTAAGAGTGATGGAATGCCCACTTATCATTTGGCCAACATTGTAGATGACCATTTGATGGAAATTTCCCATGTTATCCGTGGGGAAGAATGGTTACCTTCTTTGGCCTTGCATCAATTACTTTATAATGCCTTTGGTTGGGAAGCTCCTCAATTTGCACATCTTCCCCTTATCATGAAGCCAGTTGGAAAAGGAAAGTTGAGCAAGCGCGATGGTGAAAAAGGTGGTTTTCCCGTTTTCCCTCTCTCGTGGAACGAGTCACAAGGGTATCGCGAAGCTGGATATTTTCCAGAAACTGTCATCAACTTTTTAGCTTTATTGGGATGGAACCCAGGGACTGAACAGGAGATATTCAGCCTTGAACAATTAATCGAAGTCTTTAGCTTGGAGCGGGTAAACAAATCCGGAGCCCGATTTGATCCTGAAAAAACGAAATGGTACAACCATCAATATTTACAGACCAAAAGTGATAAGGAGTTAGCAGAGTTGTTTCAAGGAGAGCTCGATAAAAAATTAGGTCTCGCCCTTCGACAAGCTCAGGATGACACTCGACCTGACATAGCTCATGTTGAAAAGGTCGTTTCCTTGATCAAGGAGCGGGCAAACTTTGTTTCGGATTTTTGGGAGATGTCCAGTTTCTTTTTTGAAGCTCCATCCAACTACAATGAAAAGATGGTCAAGAAGCAATGGAAGGAAGATACTCCGGAACTCATGCAAAGTGTAGCTGCCATTCTTGAAGGTTGCGATGATTTCAGTTCGGCCAATATCGAAACCCAAATAAAAAAATGGATTACGGAACAAGAGCTTTCCTTTGTAAAAGTTATGGGACCCCTTCGGTTGATCATCGTTGGAGATATGAAAGGGCCACATTTGTTCGATATTTTGGAAATGATCGGTAAGGAAGAAAGTCTAAAACGGATTGCCTCTGCTATAGATTCACTTGCCAATTGACGAATGTGTAACAAAACTTGATCATTGGCTACTCATATCTTACAGAGTTTTGTAATTTCCTTTCTTAATTTAAACTTTCTTAGCTATGGGTAATTTTATTCTAATTCCGGTAATTTTCTTTGGACTTGTCGTTCTGATGTCGTCCTTCTTTATTGTAAAACAACAAACTGCTGCCATTGTAGAAAGATTTGGGCGATTTAACAGTATCCGACAGTCGGGCTTGCAAATGAAAATTCCACTGGTTGATAGAATTGTAACCCGCGTTGGGTTAAAGATTCAGCAATTGGACGTTATTGTTGAGACCAAAACTTTGGATGATGTGTTTGTCAAACTCAAAGTATCGGTCCAATATGTCGTCATAAAATCTAAAGTCTATGAAGCTTTTTATAAGTTGGAGTATCCGCACGATCAGATTACTTCTTACGTTTTTGATGTCGTCCGTGCGGAGGTTCCAAAAATGAAATTGGATGATGTCTTTGTGAAAAAAGATGACATCGCCATTGCGGTAAAAACCGAGCTTCAAGATGCCATGTTGGATTATGGATATGACATTATTAAAACCTTGGTGACTGATATTGACCCTGATGCCCAGGTAAAAGAAGCCATGAACCGAATAAACGCATCCGAACGTGAAAAGATTGCTGCACAGTTTGAAGGGGATGCCGCTAGAATCTTAATCGTTGAAAAAGCAAAGGCCGAAGCAGAAAGCAAAAGATTACAGGGTCAAGGTATTGCCGATCAACGTCGTGAAATTGCCAGAGGTCTTGAAGAATCGGTTGAGGTGTTAAACAAAGTGGGCATCAATTCGCAAGAAGCTTCTGCGCTAATTGTGGTCACCCAACATTACGATACGTTGCAGTCCATCGGTGAGGAAACCAATACCAATTTAATCTTGCTTCCAAATTCACCACAAGCCGGCAGCGATATGTTGAACAATATGGTAGCATCATTTACGGCCAGCAATATGATCGGTGAACAAATGAAGAAAACGGGAACGCCCAAGAAAAAGGAATAAACCAAATCAACCTATTAAAATTAAAAAAGGGAGCAGATCTGCTCCCTTTTCTTTTTTTCTTTCTCCAATAAACTAAAAATCTTTTGGCCTCCCTTAAAAATCACATTTTCCCATTTTAAGGGCGCTGCCCCTCATTTTAAAACAATCGGCAATCCTTTTATCCAGGGTTTTTAAAAACTCTCAGAAAACCCCTTAAAACAAGAGCTTTTTCATAAATAAATCAAATGATGGCGCCTATTGGGAATAGAAAAATTCTATGTTAAGATTTTTGCTCCAATTTTGCCCAAGTATCCCTCAAAGTGACCGTTCTGTTGAAAACCAATTTTTCATCAGTTGAGTCTGTGTCAACATTAAAATATCCCAATCGTTGAAATTGGAATCGATCCCCAACTTTGGCGTCCTTAAGACTTGGTTCCAAATACCCTGTAACTTTATTCAAAGAATCGGGATTGACAAAATCCATAAAATCTTTATCCTTATGTGTGTCTGGTGAAGCATCCGTGAAAAGACGATCATACAATCGTACCTCAGCAGAAATTGCATGCTGAATCGAAACCCAATGCAAGGTTCCCTTAACTTTTCTCAAACTCTCTTCTGTGCCACTACCACTTTTACTTTTTGGGTCATAGGTACATTGCACCTCAACTATATTCCCATCATCGTCTTTGGTGCAACTTTCTGCTTTAATAATGTAACCATTCTTAAGCCTTACCTCTCCTCCCAACTTCAACCTGAAAAACTTACGGTTTGCTTCCTCACGAAAATCTTCTTGTTCTATATAAAGCTCTCTTGAAAAAGGCACCTTTCTTTCACCGGCGGATTCATCGCCAGGATTGTTTTCCGCATCCAACCATTCTTCCTTGCTCTCCTCATAATTTGTAATAACCAACTTCAAAGGATTCAAAACAGCCATTACCCGGGGTGCAATTTTGTTCAGGTGTTCCCGTACATGGAACTCCAATAACGAAACGTCCACGATATTCTCACGTTTAGCAATTCCAATGGTGTCCGCAAAGTTCCTGATAGATTCAGGGGTATATCCCCTTCGGCGTAGTCCAGAAATAGTCGGCATTCTTGGGTCATCCCAGCTACTTACAACGCCGTTCTCAACCAATTGTAGCAATTTACGCTTGCTAACTACGGTGTGACTAAGGTTTCTTCGAGCAAACTCACGCTGTTTTGGGCGTAGCTTATCAGAATCTACCAATTGGTCTAAAAACCAGTTATACAACTCCCTATGAGGTAAAAACTCCAACGTACACAGCGAATGCGAGACTTGTTCAATATAATCACTCTCTCCATGTGTCCAATCATACATTGGATAAATACACCAATCGGTATTTGTTCTGTGGTGTGGCTTATGCAGTACCCTGTACATAATCGGATCTCGCATCAGCATATTGGACGCGCTCATGTCAATTTTGGCTCGAAGTACATGTGTTCCTTCGTCAAAATCTCCGTTTTTCATCCCCTCAAAAAGCTCCAAATTCTCCTCTACTGAACGATTGCGAAATGGACTGTTTGTGCCAGGTTCTGTCGGTGTGCCCTTTTGTTTGGCCATTTCTTCCGAGGTTTGGCTATCAACATAAGCCTTTCCCCTGCGAATCAGTTCTACTGCCCAATCATACAATTGTTGAAAATAATCAGAGGCGTAGCATTCCGTATCCCATTCATAGCCAAGCCATGCGACATCTTTTTTGATGGCTTCTACATACTCTTTTTCCTCTTTCGCTGGGTTTGTATCATCGAACCGAAGGTTAACAGGGGCGTCATATCTCAGCCCCAAACCAAAATTTAGGCAAATAGAGCTTGCATGGCCTATATGCAAGTATCCATTTGGCTCCGGTGGAAACCGAAATCGAAGGTCATTTTTCCCATATTCACCGGCTAAATCATCTTCAATAATATGCTCTATAAAATTAAGTGATCTCTCTTCTTCACCCATATCCAAAATTTGAAGCGCAAAGGTAGTGAAATCCAGTGTTTATAGTCGATGAATGGTCAAAGTGTATACAAAGAAGGCCATTTCACAACAGTTTTGCCCTCCCCTACAACAATATCTTTCCATTCGGGGAAAATAAAATCATATTTGTTATTGGAATATTATATGAAATGGCCGGCATTGGAACCGCCGGGAAGAACTGAACAAATTTAAGGGGCACAACGTTAGGGCATTATTGCCCACAACCTCTTAAAACTAACGCTGATGGAGAAAACTAGTTCATATAATCGCATTCTTGTGGCCATTGTTGCCTTGCTGCTGCTAACAACCACATATTCTGAGGCCCAGGTCCTTAACAAACCGGAGGCCGCTGACAACCCAAATTTAGCAGGTAACTCTGCTTGGACGGCGGCATGTGCCTCCGACAGTTTCAACGAGTATTTTGTGAACTTTACTTGGAACCCTCCCATGGTAGACTCAGACAACGAGTTTATCCTAGAGCTTTCTGATGCCAATGGCAATTTTGGGTCTCCAAGGGAACTTGCTCGTTTAGGAGACAAAAATGCTGTTTTTGATTTTGATTTTCAGTTTGCTATTCCTACTGATGTTCGAGGCGAAAGCTATCGTATGCGGGTTAGAAGTACCAGTCCTGCCAAAACCAGCCCTGCATCCGACCCATATCCCATGCACTATGTGGATTATAACTCCCCCTTGTTAATAAGTCAAGATGCCAGCGGGTCTATTCCCCCAGGAGGTACAATTCAACTTTGCGGAGGTGGATCCATCGCTTTGTCCCCCCATAACATTCCAAGTGCAGGAACGTATCGCTATAACTGGTATAGAAGCGGCACACTGCTATCTGAAAAAACAGAAAGAATCACAGTATCAACTCCTGGTATGTATTACGTAGAGCTGGATTATGGTTCTGTATGTTCAGGGTCCGCCAATACACTTTCAAATACCATTGAAATAACAACGGGAACAAGTCAGGGAATTGCGATAAATGGCACCGCCGATATTGATATCTGTCCAGGAGACACTCACATGTTAGAAGCAAATATTAGTGGTGTTGGGTTAACATATACTTGGTATAAAGACGGTGCAATTGTTGCTGGACCAACCTTGGAGGCACATACCTATACCATTGATTCATCTTCTGCCGGATTTGAAGGTAGTTATGAAGTGGAGGTTCAAGGTCCAACCGCTTGTTTAGAAAAATCAGCTCCTGTCAACGTGGGAAGTTCGTCCACTATAACAGTAGTTAGGGAAAACGACGAAAATATTGTGCTGTTGCCATCACAAACCAAAACACTTTCAGTGTCTACCTCGGCAACAACTCCAACTTACCAATGGTATAAGGATGGTTCGCCCATCGTTGATGCCACAAATAGTTCTTTGGTGATAAACGAAACAGGTGTTTATCATGCAAGGGTAACCGAAACAGGTGGTAGCTGTACAGGTGCTCCGGTTGATTCTGAAAACACAACCATTGTTTCCCCGGACTCCTTCGAATTGGTTGTTGATTATGCAAGCGCCTATTCCTCATGTCAAAACACGGATGCCACGTTAACCTTATCAACTATTTATGCTGTTGGAGGTTCAGGAGCAAAAACAGATGTTACTTCTGATCTTGAGACGGCTTTCTCATATCAATGGACGCATGATGGAAATGTTGTTAGCGGTGAAACTTCCAAAACTATTACCATTTCCGATTTTCAACAAAACGGATCTTACATGTTGGATGGAACATTAGATAGTTTTAACGCGCCATCAAATAATTTACCTGTCTCTCTTGTGACCAATATATCCTTAGCTATTGCTTCCAATGGCACGGTTTTATGTGAAGGTGCGGATCCAATTGTTTTCAATAGTTCAGAAAGCCTGACTGGTGAAACTTTCGAATGGACCAAAGATGGTTCTGTAATCGATACTTCATCTGAAACTATTACAGCTACGGAGGTAGGTGTATACCAACTTATAATCCGAACGAATGATTGTCCTGTTGTTTCAAATGAAATTACCATTAACGCTTTTGACGATTCACTTTTGACCTTAAATCAACCCGAAGAGCTAATCATAATAGAAGGTGAAACGGAAACTATGATTGCCAGTGGTGCTGAATCATATCAGTGGTTCGATTCGAACAATACGCTTTTGGGAACACTTGATTCCTATGATTTTCAGATGGAAGGGCAGTACCTTTTGGTGGCAAACTTTGGCAACTGTACCATAAATCGGGTAATAACGGTTGCCTACAGAGACAATTTTGCCATTCCAAATGTTATTACAGTAAACGGTGACGGCATTAATGATCTATGGATTCTTCCCAATACGTACTCTCGAAAAGACGATGTTGTGGTCACCATCTATGACGAGCGGGGTAAAGAAATTTTTAGTCAGTCCAACTACGAGAATAACTGGCCACAATCAACAACATCATTTAATAAACAAAGTATGGTTTTCTACTACACTGTTGCCAGAAGTGGTGAAAACCTAAAACAAGGAACCATAACGGTTATTAGATAAGCATAATGCAAACAAACAAACCTCATCTCTTACTACTAATTATCTTAATGCTTGCCTTTACCGGGGTAAAGGGTCAAGAGGAAAATCCTTTTGTGGCCTATAATGTACCGTCTCAGAACCTTTTGAAGTTTAATCGGTTTTTGATAAATCCCACATTTTCCACGGTAAGGGAAGATAAGTCCTACATCAATTTATTTCACAGAAACCAATCGGTATCTTTTGATGACAATAATCAGGTTTACTTCCTAAGTTACAGTGGTAGGGTAAGTGATAGAAGTGGTGTTGGTTTAAGTTTATTTACAAATAGGGAAGGTTTGTTCAATAACTTCGGTGTGCACGCTAATTACGCCTATGGTGTGCGACTAAGTCCTAAAAGTAATTTCACCTTCGGCGCTAACGTTTCTTACTATCAAAGCGCCTTTAATCAAAACAGGGCAAACGCCGTTGATATAGATCCTTTCTTAAACACTTTAGAAAGTAGCTCACTGGTTACCTTTCAGCCAGGTTTTAATCTTTCGTTGGGCAAATTTGATATCGGTGGATACGCTGAAAACCTTTTTGACTACAACCTTAAAACAAGCGAATCCGTAACTGAATTTAGTGAGAAAACATATTCTGGTCATCTGCAATATACCCATCAGTTTGAAAATGGTGCAGGACTCTTGGAACAAGCCAGATTAATGCCCCTTGCACGGGTAAGAAAAACTGGCGAAGAAGACATTACCCTGGGGGGTAACCTTATTTTGGATTTACCAAAACTTGGGTGGCTTCAAGCGGGTTATGATGATTTCTACGGGGCTTCGGCCGGACTGGGTTTTAATCTAAACAAAAACCTCTCTGTTGGCTATACTGTTGAAAAAGGGCTGTCCAACAATTTCGAAAACTTTGGCTTAAGTCATGAAGTTTCACTCGCATACTCATTCACCCCAAACCTAACGGAGGATCGTGTATTGCTTGATGAAGATTATGATGATTTGGTTCAGGCCGATTCCATTCCACAAGAAAGTTTAACCCTTTCTGACAAAGATCTTGAAATCCAACAATTAAAGGACAAGCTGGCTGAAAATGATGCCATTCTTGATGAACTTTTATTGCGCCAAGATTCCATTGAAAGCACCCGTAAACGTGATTTGGAAAAACGTTTTGAAACCGTAATGAAAATGGTGCGCAGGGAAACAAAGGGTCAAATGCCCCAGTTAGAGAAAAAGGCTGAAGAAGTTTATTTTGCAAATGCGGATAGCGTCGATATTATTCCTAAACGTTCACCACAACCTTTGGCCAATCACGGCCTGTCCAATACCACTGCAGCCAAAAAAGTGATTCGTTTGGACAACACCAAAAATTCTGTGGTTAAAAGTACCCCTTCCGTAAAAAGAGATAAAACTACGCGCAGATACACAAGAAAAACCAAAAGAAGGTTTAGGTCATATGCCATTCCGAACGTTGAAAGTGGACATTACTTAATTGCCAATGTGTTCAAAAACCCAAACAATGCGACTGCATTCTTAGACAAACTAAAAGTACAGGGCATTGATGGTGGCTTCTTCATTAACCCAAAAAACGGGCTAAACTATGTCTATCTAAAAGGTTATCAAAACAAGAAAGAAGCTGTTAGCGCCTATCATTCAAAACTTGATGGTTCATATAGTGGTGATGCTTGGATTATGAACGTAAACGGAATGGACACTGGAACGGGTAGTCCTCTACTGGTGGCGGTAGAAAACAATACAAAATCAAAATATAACGACAACGTCCTTCGCAAAAATGTCAACCCAGACAAAGGAAATCTATCGCAAGTATCGTATTCCACCTATAAGATAAACGGATTGGGTTCTGGCTTCTATATCATTGCCAATGTGTTCAAAAGCGCTTCTAACGCAAGGCGTTTTGTTAAAGATCTAAACGCACAAGGGCTAAATGCAAGCTACTTTGTGAACCCTGAAAACAACTACAGGTATGTGTATTTAAAAAAGCACCAGACCTGGAACAATGCACTAACCTCATACTATTCCAAACTTAATGCCTCGTATGACGACGAAATGTGGATCATGCGGGTAAAACCAAACTCCAATAGTTAACATGACCAATCACTTTCTTAAAAATGTTTTATGCCTTTTAGGCATCTGGTTTATTGGCTTACAGGGGCAGGCCCAGGAAGTTCCTTTTACGGCCAGACTTTCTGACAATGGCAACACCTACTTAAACATTAAAGGAGATTATACCTTCCTGTCTAACAGTGTTATGAACAGTGTCTCCAATGGGCATGACGTAAATACACCTTATAATGGGAATGGCAGTAACAACAGTCTTCATGTAGAATATGTAGACATTGACTCTGATCCCTCCACCTTTAACTCCAGTAGCTCAACGCTTTCATTGCCTTCATGCTCACAAATCTATTGGGCTGGGCTATACTGGGCAGGTAACTATGATGTTGAACGTGACGGTGACCACCGAAGCAGATATGTTAGTGGTTATACCGATGACCCCAACCACTATGATGTTACCCAGGTAAAGCTTCGAGTGCCAGGCAGCTCAACCTATATAGATCTGCAAGCAGATACCGCAGCTGATCCTGTTGGAGAAGAAGATGACATTATTGTAGATGGATACAACATTTTACCAAACGATCCCTACGTTTGTTATAAAAACGTAACCAATATTCTTTCTGGATTAGCTGACCCAACAGGAGACTATTTTGTCGCCAACGTTCGGGGAACCAGAGGCGCAACAACATATGGTTGTGCCGGATGGACTTTAGTGGTTATCTATGAAAACCCAACACTTCCAGGAAAATACATTTCTGTTTTTGATGGTTATGAAGGAATCACAACCCAATCAGGAAATCAATCTGCAGATATCACAGTGTCCGGGTTCAACACTATTCCAGTTGGTCCTGTCAACGCCCGAATCGGTGTGAGCACCTTGGAAGGCGAAACATCTTTATCTGGAGACACCTTTGGTATAGTATCAAACAGTAGCTCAACTTTTACTGATATTTCAGATGCAGCCAACCCGAATAATAACTTTTTCAACTCTACTATTTCCGAGGACGGGGCCAATGTAACATCAAGAAACGTGAATAGCACCAATGCTATTGGTTTTGATTCGGATGTTTTTGATCTGAACAACCCCAGTAATAGTATTATAGACAATGGAGATACTAGTGCTACCCTCCGTTTGGGAACAAGCGGGGACTGGTTCGCATCATTTTTGGTCACCTTTGGAGTCGAAATCATTGAACCTTCTATTGTCCTTGAAAAAAAGGTGGAGGATATTGGAGGAACCGATATCACTGGACAAGGTGTAAACCTTGGTCAAGTACTCGACTATGTACTTTCTTTTGTCAACACAGGTAACGACGATGCTGTAAACTACACCATAAGGGACGTACTGCCTATAAATGTTACTTTGGACGAAACGGTAATGACACTACCTCCTGGAGTAACTTACACTTACACCCCGGCCACCAGGGAAGTGGTTTTTTCCATTCCTGATAATTTGGTTGAAGAGGGTGACCCGGTCTCCGAAATTCGGATGAGGGTACAAGTTGCACAAAACTGTTTCGATTTTATTGACGCTTGTACAGATATTATAGAAAATTTAGCGTATTCCACCTATGAGGGTAATATCAATGCCAACGTAATTAGTGATGACCCCAGTGTATCCGATTTTGATAATTGCGGATTTACAACACCCGGGGCCACAAATTTTCTGTTGGACGATTTGGATAATTGTGATTTTTCCCGAACCGTACAGCTCTGTGGTGACGATGTGGTTTTAGATGCCGGAGACAATTTCGATGCATATATCTGGTATTTGGATAACAATGCAAATCAAGTTATCGATGCTGGGGACACAGTACTGAATGATGGTGACCCAGATAATGACCCAAGTACACTTTTAGTTGATGCTACTGGAATTTATATTGTTGACAAACAAGTGGCCGACCCATGTAAAGGTTTCCAAGAAATCATTACTGTTGAGCTTTTTGGTATTACACAATCCAACCCTATTACCGCTTTAATCAACGACACTTCCAACACAGTTGAAGGAGAAATTGTGGTTTGCCCAAATGATGGTAGTGAGCTTCCTCAAATCTTTTTGTGTGGTCTAAATGATACCGAACTTATCCAAATTAATATTCCCGATGCCAACAGTATTGTTTGGGAACAATTGGATGAAAGCAGTTGTTCTGCAGCTACGCAAGACTGCGCCAATACCGATAATTCCTGTACATGGAACACTGTAGGTACAGGAGGTGATTTCTTGGCTTCGGATGCTGGTCAGTACCGCGTGGTCATCAATTATTTGAACGGTTGTTTTAGCCGGTTTTACTTTAACATTTTCAAGAATCCATTAGACCCACAATTCACCTCAAGAGATATCATTTGTTCAAGCGACGGTAACATTACAGTGACCAATATGCCCTTGGATTATGAGTATAGATTGATTGATCAAGCTACTGGAAATGTTTTGTTAGGATACAACCCAAGCCCAAGTTTTGACATCACTTCGAACGGTGCTTATACTGTGGAAATGAGACAGCAAGGTGTAGTGGATGGTTGTGTTTTTGTCCTGGATAACATCGGTATACTTACCCGTGATTTCCAAGTGGATGTAGTTCCTCAAGACACAGACTGTAACGGGCTGGGTGAAATTGCCATCTCCGTTCTAAATGTAGAACCTCAATACTATTATGAAATATCACAAGGTGGAACCGTGGTTGACACTTTTGGTCCGTCTACTGATAATAATTATACCTTCGAAAATCTTAATGATGGTGTTTACGATGTTGACGTTTCAACCGATGATGGTTGTGTGTATTCAGAACAAGTAACCATCAATGATTTAACCGATCTAGACCTTAATGCAAGAGTGTCACAGCATATTACTTGTAAGGAGGGAAATATCCAGATGGAATCTACCGGAGGGCAAACGCCACATACGTATGCCATTTGGTCTTTTGTTGATGACATGGGAACCTCGGTGATTTCATATCCAACGGTAAACGATATTCCAGCGAGTGAGTATCAAACCAGTGTTATTTTTGATATTCTGGACCCAGGAGACTATACTTTCGTGGTTGTAGACAGGAACAATTGTCACGCTATTTCCAATACGGTTACAATTAGCTTTCAACCTGCCGCAGACTATAACGCCACAAGTGTTGTTGACGTGCTATGTTTTGGAGACTCTACGGGGTCAATCACCTTTAACCTTATCAGTAGCAATGGTTATCAACTTACCTATTATTTGTTTGATGCTACAGGTTTTGATGAGGACAACTTTGACATCAACAATGCCTTGGCCACCAATACTTCTGGAAACTTTCCAGGCTTGGGTACTGGAGACTACGTAATAGTCATCAACCAAAGAAAAGGTAGCGCCGACTGTGATTATTTTGAATACCATACCATTTCTGCACCAAGCTCTGCCATTTCTGGTGATGCCATATTAGTGCAAGATTATACTTGTTTGCAAAATGGGACTATTGAAGCTCAAAATGTAACTGGCGGAACTGCTCCATATGAGTACAGTATTGATGGTGTAAACTTTGTTAGCGGAGCCGGCGCTGAGACTTTTTCAAACCTAACCGACGGAACTTATACCATTAGCATAAGGGATGCGAACAATTGCGTCTTTGCCACCAACCCAATAACAATAGATCCTTTAAATCCTCCCTCGGACTTAACCTTTTCTGCTACAACTCCAAACTGTCCGGCACTGACCTCAGATGTTACCGCTACTGTTGTCGACGGAAACACTCCGTTCGTATTTGAAATCATAGCTCCTGCTCCAATAGCAGCAACCTCAACCACAGGTGGTTCTGCAGATTTTGATGGACTAGCCCCAGGAACTTATACTTTTAGGGTAACTGACGACAAAGGTTGTACATATGATGAGTCTTTCACCATAAATCCTGTTTCACAAATCAATGTTTCTGGACAATTGGTGAGCAATATTTCTTGTTTGGGTGATACGGATGGTGAAATTTCATTTACCGTAGCCGATTTCAATACAGATTATGACTATACAGTAACCGGTCCAGCAAATTTTAATGGAAGCAACCAAACTGCAACCACAATTCCGTTGACTGGTTTGGCAGATGGAACCTATACGATAGTTGTAACCGATAATCTAACAAATTGTACCGATACCACGAACGTTACGATTAATGCTCCTGCCGCAGCCTTGACCTTAAGTGCAGCAGAAATACAGCCCACTTGTGTGTCTAACGGAAGTGTTTCTCTTAGCTCAACTGGTGGATGGGGAAGCAATACTTTTACATTGACCAATCCCGATACAACTACTTTCGGAACAAACAGCACTGGTGCCTTCACTGGATTGACTCAAGCCGGAACCTACAGCGCTTCTGTAACAGATGCCAATGGTTGCGTAGAGAACACCACATTCACATTGAACGCAGCTGTTCCTCCCGTATTGGCCATTGTCCCAAATAACACTTGTTATGACGACGCTGTTGGATTGACACTGACCGCAAATGTAACTTCTGGAGGTGATGGAAACTTTGAATATAGCCTCAACGGAGGAGCCTTCGGAACAAACAATGTGTTCACGGGCTTAACCTCTGGAACATATACCATTGATGTTAGAGATGGTAACAGTTGTACCGATTCTGCATCAATAACAATTAATCCTGAATTGTCTGTTATTGCATCTGCTCCAAACATAACAGCTTGTACCACGGATACCGATGTAAATATCACCGCCGCAGGCGGAGATGGAAACTACGTATATGCCATCGTAGCTGATGGTGTAGTCCCGGGTCCCGGAGATTTTGCCGCCATCAATCCGGTCACCGTTACTGGAGCTGGAGATTATGATGTTTATGTAAGGGACAACAATGGTAATGCCGGATTCTGCGAAGCAAATTACGACTTGACCATTACTCAGGATGCCCCTTTGAATATCACTTCCGGTTTTACTCCCGTAAGTTGTTTTGGAGGTTCAGATGGGAGTATTACACTTAGTGCTTCCGGTGGTGAAGCGCCCTATTTGTTCAGTATTGACAATGGAGCAAATTACCAAGCTTCTGGAACTTTTGTAAATCTTTCAGCAGCAACTTATACGCTGAGAATTCGGGATGCGAATAACTGTGAAACTACAGATACGATAACCGTCACCCAGCCCAACCAATTGGTTGCGGAGGCTCTGCAAACACAAAGCTATACATGTTTACAACTTGGTGAGATCACTGTGGGAAGTGTAACGCCAACTTCAGGTGGGTCAGGCGACTATCAATACAACATTAATGGCGGTCCTTGGACCCCTTCAACAACAGGAGGAACAGTATTTGCCGATTTAACAGATGGAACCTATTCCATTCAGGTTCGTGATGCCAATGAAATTGGATGTGCCATCACTTTACCAGATGTGGTCATCGCTCCTCTTCCAACCGAACCAACATTAAGTACCTCGGTAGTCTATAATTGTGATGGTACTGGAAATATAACCGTGCTTCCGAATGATCCCACCTACACTTATAGTTTGAATGGAGGGGCGGCACAAGCCAGCAATGTTTTCAATAGTGTAGCTGCTGGAACCCATACCATCGATGTCAATTACGGTAGCGATTGCGTTATCCAGACAACTGTAACCGTTACATCTGGAAATGCTTTTGATGCATCAATTACCGCATTTTCAGACATTTCATGTAATGCCGGAACTGACGGGTCCATCGCTTTTGAAATAGAAAATTTTGACGCCATTAATGGCTTTGAATACCAAGTTAATGGAGGTGCATTTTCTGCTCCTCAGACTACAAGTCCAATTACGCTATCCGGACTGTCCGCCGGACCATATACAATTGTTGTTCGCGATGTGTTGGATAATACATGTTCCATCACTTTAAATCAAACTTTATCTGAACCCAATGCCTTGGTCACCGCTGCATCCATTACTTCCGTAATGACCTGTACCAATGGAGGGGCCACAATTACGGCTTCTGCAACAGGTGGAACTCCGGCTTACGAATATCAATTGGAAGATGGTGTCGGAGGTATTATTGCAGGTTTTGATTACGCCACCAATGGAAACAATACAATTTTCTCTGGATTGTCGGCTGGCGATTATATTGTTCGTGTAAGAGATACGAATCTATGTGAAGATCCTATTGACGCAGCATTAACGATTGTTTCTCCAACGCCAATAACGTTTACCTCAACTCCTACCGCTTGTTATAGTGGCAACAATGATGGAACAATTCAGGTAGATGTGACCACTGGAAATGGCGATTATCAATTTAGTTTAGACGGAGGTCCGTGGATCACACCATCTCCTTCTACCGCAACAACCCATACTTTCTCTGGTTTGATTGCAGGAAATTATACCATCAATGTTCGCGACGGATTTGGGTGTGTTGGAACACTTCAAAATGTGACCATTTCAGATGCGCTTGTAGCTTTTGTAGATGTAGTAGATATCAGTACTTGTGCTGATGGGTCCATTACGGTTACCGCCTCAGGTGGAGTTCCGAATTTGGAATATGCTTTTGTGCCAACAACTACCAGCCCGACCGGTCTGTTTTCAACCACAAACACCTTTACCGTTACTGCCGGAAATGATGGGGACTATGATGTATATGTAAGGGATAATTCAGCAACCGCTCCCTTCTGCGAATATGTTGAAACCGTAACTGTAAATCCAGGAACTCCCTTAACGATTACGAGCACACCAACAGATCCATTGTGTCATGATGGAACAGGGTCCATCCAAGTAGATATCACTTCAGGAATAAGCCCTTATACCATTCAAATTATTGATTTGGATAATGGCGGCGCTAGTGACCAAACCGATACCAACGTACTTGTTACCAGTAGAACCTATTATAATTTAATGCCTGGTGATTATACAATCAATGTCACCGATGCCACAGGTTGTATTGTTACCGATACCCCTGTAAACATTGCAAACCCAGATGAGCTTACAGCAACTATTTTGGGTATTACCCCACCTACATGTACTGGTGTTGCAAGTGATTTTGGTTTTGAGTTCACCGCTTATCCAACCACTTTGGGTACTATAGAATTTAGTGCCGATGGTGGTGCTACATGGACTGGTGACAATTCGGTTCCAGGAACCACGGATCAGTTTACCGGTTACAATTCTGGTGATGTGGTTAACCCATCTATGCGAACTGTTGATGGACTTGGAAACACTGTTTGTCAAACAGATTTCCCTCCATTTATCATTCCTTATCCATTAGATGATTTGGATATCACCATCTTGCCAATAGTTGTTAACTGTAACGAACTTCAGGTTACTGTTAGAGGTCAGAATGGAACAGCTCCGTACGAATATGCTTATACTGATGATCCGTTTAACTTTAATCCAGCAACAGCGGCGTGGACAGCACCTCTAGCTTTGGGTGTTACACATACTTTTGTGGGCTTGGTACCAGGAAGAACCTATACTTTCTATGTAAGGGATTCTGCTGGTTGTGTGCGACAAAGTAATGTCAACGTTAATGACATAATTACTGTTCCGTTAGAAATTACCTCCGCCATTACTCCTTCGTGCGATGGTGCAAACAATGGTAGTATCACCTATACAGTGACCGACAACCAAGCTCCTTTTGGGTCCCATATTAGATGGGAATTGTTTGATATGTCTTCAGGTTCTGCCGTATCTGTGGCGAACAGTGGAGGAAATATTCTTTACACTTCTCCTCAGGATGTTACAATTTCAAGTCTTGCTCCTGGAAACTACTTCTTAGAAGTTGTTGAAAGCGATGGTGTTACCGATAGCTGTGTTGGAGCAACCGAAAATGAACTTCTGGAAGAATTAGACCCCCTTACCGGAACACCTGTTGTTTTGCAAAACATTAGTTGCGACACCCCAGGTTTGATTCAAGTACAGAGTCCATTTGGAGGAGGAGGTACTTATACCTATACAGTAACTGGTCCTGCACCGTTTGTGACCATTACCTCAACCTCTGACAATCCTATTGAGATTCCGGCTAATTCTCCAGCAGGAAACTATCATGTAACTATTGAAGACCAATATGGCTGTTCAACCCCATTGGGCAATGTTCCATTGACATTGACTCCGAATCCAACCATAGATGCTATAGCGGTTGACAACTGTAGTGATCCATCAACAGTTACCATTACAGCTTCAAGCGGTGCGGCACAGATATTTTACTCGTTAGATGGTGGCACAACATATCTTGATAACGGTGGTATTTTCAATAATATCTCCGCAGGCGCTTATAATGTGGCCATTTTGGATAGCAATGGCTGTACGGACACCAGCACTGTTACGGTTCATCCTGTTCTTGAAGCAGATGTTCAATTGACCAAGTTACTGGATTGCTCCGTTACACCGGATGCACAAATTACCATTGACATTCTTGCTGGTTCAGGAGATAATCTTGGTTTTGCTGGAAGTTATGATTATGAAATTGCCGACGGAACCGGAACAGTTGTGGCTAGAACCGTGTTGCCAAGTGACCCGTTTGTGTTCAGCACAACCACACCTGAAGATTACACAATCACTGTTTATGATAACAATACCACTGGCCCAGAATGCTCCAGGGTGTTCAATATAACGGTTGCCCCTGCACTAGCACCAACGTTTAGCGTCGACTCAAATACCGATGTTACTTGTAATGGTGCAGATGATGGAACTATAAATGTAAGCGCAACCGATAATGGAACTGGACCTTATACCTTTGAGATTATCTCTGGTCCTGGAAGTTCCGCGACATTCCCAATAGCCCCTACCTCAAGCAATGCAACAACTGCTTCCTTTACAGGACTTGAAGGAACATTGGCTGGTATTACCTATACGATTGAAATAACAGCTGCCAATGGTTGTACATCAACACAAACACAAACCATTACGCAGCCCGATGTATTGGCAAATGTCAACACAAGTGTCGTTGAATTTGGTTGTACCACTGGAAACAATACAGATAATGCTACCATTACCGTAGACACGGCATCACTAACTGGTGGAAGTGGTGTGTATACCATTTATGAGTTCATCAATGACCAAGGAACTGTTCCAACAGGTGATGACGTTGTAGTACAATCAGGCGCCAGCAATGTGTATATTGAAACCAACACTGCCGGTGGAAGCTATATCATCAATGTTTATGATAGCAATGGATGTGTTGGCACAACTACCGAAACCATCGCGCCATTTGATGAACTGTTATCCGCAAGCATTGCCATAGATGCAGCTGCAACCTGTGTTGCTGGTGAGGACATCACCATTACGGCAACAGGTTCCATTACAAATTCAACCACGACCCCAGCTAATTACGAATTTAGAATCTTGCCCGCTGGAGCTTTCCAGGCTTCTGGTAGCTTTACAGGTTTAGCTGTGGGAACGCATAATTTCGAAGTAAGAAACACCGTAACCGGATGTGTCATTGCAACTTCCCATGTGGTTGCAGACCCAGAAGTGTTGAATTTGAATGTGGTAAGCACTACCAATATTATTTGTTTTGGTGATACAAATGGAGCCGTGGTTTTTGATTTGGTCGATGCAGGTAGCATCACCTACCCAAGTGCAATTACCTACACCCTTTATTACGATGTAAACAATACACCCGGTAACTTAGCTGATGATACAACAACTGCCGGAGGAGATGCTGACGGAAGCTTTGCCATAAATAGCCTTGCAGCAGGAAACTACTACATTGAAGCGGTGGACACAAATCCTCCAGGTTCTGCATGTACCTATACCCAATCCTTTACCATTGCCGGACCAAGTGTTGGTATTTCTGCTAGTACACAAGTAACTCCAGTAACCTGTGCGCTGAATGATGGTATTATTGAGGTAATCAACCCTGCGGGCGGATGGGGCGGCTACACCTATTTTGTAGATCTTGTCTCCAACCCAGCACCAACATTCCCGGGAAGCTATCAAGCCTCTCCGCAGTTCACTGGACTTGCCGGTGGAGTGGGAGCTGGTACTGATTATCAGGTTTGGGTAGCTGACGTAAATGGTTGTGAATTCCAGTTGCCAAATGTAAATCTGGTAGATCCGACTGCAATCACGGCTACTTTGCAGATCAACCAAGAAAACTGTACAGCGCTTCAAGGAGAAATTGAAGTTGTAGGAACAGCGGGAGGTCAAGGTAGCAACTATACTTATCAACTTATTAGAGGCGGAAGCAATGTAGGTTCCCCGCAAACCAATCCGATATTCTCTGGGTTAGGAGCTGGTTCTTACGAAGTATTGATTGCCGATCAATGGTCTTGTACTACCACTGTTGGACCTGTTGTTTTGCTAGATGAAATGACGGCTGTTGCAACCGTTGTCAAGCCTATTGATTGTACCGTTGACCCAGGAGGTCAGATAACCATCACGGTTAATGGTGGTTCAACCAACCTAACCTATGATGTGTTGTTCCCAGATGCAGTTACTTCTGCCAACAATACCACTGGTGTGTTTACGGGACTTACACAGCCCGGAACTTATACCTTTACTGTTACCGATGGAGATACCGTTACTCCTTGTACCGTTGTCATAACCCAAGATTTGGATGATAAGGTTGATCCCGTGATTTCAAATGTGGTTCCGACCCATGTAAGTTGTTTTGGAGGTTCAGACGGAAGCCTCACCGTAGAATTGGATGCGGCAACAGCTGTTAATCCAGTGTATACGTATGAGCTTTATGAAATTTCCAATTTGGCAGTTCCGTACAGACCTGCGCAAACAAGCTCTGTTTTTGATAACCTGCCTCCAGGGGATTACAGAGCGCGTGTTATATCAGCAAGGTCTTGTGAAGATTTCTTTGATCAAACCATAACGCAGCCTGTTGCATTAGCTGTTTCGGCTTCGGCAACTCCTTTCGCGTGTAACGTAAACAATACGGTAAATACTTCGACAATAACAGTAACGGCCACTGATGGAACTGCCCCATATTTGTACAGCATCGATAATGTCAACTTCCAAACTTCCAATACGTTCGAAGTTGTTGATACAGGAGTTACACAGAATATCACTGTGTTTGTGTCCGACGCAAATTCTTGTGCCGAAACCGCTGTTGTCAACATTGAGCCGATAAATACATTTACTGCAGCGGTAACCCAAAATGTGGGCATCAGTTGTGTAAATCCAGAAGAGGTTTTGATCACCATTACGGATGATGGTAATCCAGCAAACAGCTATACTTTTGAGTTATTGCCAATTGGAAACCCTGCTGGAAGCCTAACAGGCACTCCAACAAATGTGACTGCTACTTTTGACTTGACTGCTCCTGGAAGTTATACCTTCAGGGTAACTGATAATACTACGGGTTGTTATGTTGATACCGCACCATATGATATTGCTCCTTACGATTTAATAGCTGTTGTGGCTACGCCAACCGCGCCCGCAATATGTTTCGGTGATACCAATGGGGCAATGCAAATTAATATTACCGGTTATTCCGGTGCATACGCTTACGAAGTGTTCAATGCCGATGGCACCACAACAGGAAATACGGGTGTTGGCAATACAAGCACAAACCCATTGGCCATTAATGGATTCCCAGGAGGAAATTATTTTGTGCGAGTTACCGAGACGGCCAATCCGTTATGTGTGGAAGATTCCAACATCATAACTATTGCTTCTCCTGATATGGCATTAACAGCAACTCCTGTTGAAGTGGCCAATGTTAGCTGTGCCAATAACTTAGGTGAGATTGAGGTTTCGCCTACAGGAGGGTTCGCTCCATATGATATTCAATTGACCAACACAACCACAGGTCAAATATATAATGCAGCCGATGTGACAAGTTTTGTTTTCCAAGGACTTTCCGCTGGTATTTTTGATGTTGAAATCACTGATGATGCAGGTTGTACCATTAACGAGCCAATTACATTGATCCAGCCGCTGCCAATAACGGCCGATATTACAGCCACTCCTACAACTTTAGTGTGTTATGGAGATACAAATGCAACCGTGTCTGCAATCAATGTATTGAACGGAGAAGGTGTATATCAATATCAATTGAATGTATATGACGCATCTGGAACCACGATTACTTTTACTTCAGGAGCACAAATAAGCCCCGATTTCAACAATCTTGGAGCCGGAATTTACAGCATAACCGTTTCTGATGGTTGGAATTGCGATGTGGAAACAGTTCAGGTAACCATTTCAGAGCCTACAGATGTCCAGGCCAACCTGATTCAATTAAGTCAACTGACCTGTACCGCAAATGCTCAAATAGAACTTTCTGCATCCGGCGGAACCGGGCCTTATGAATATAGCTCCGATGGTGTTTCCTATATTCCAATGTCAGGAGGAAACACACATACCTTTAGTGTTCCTGCAGGTCCTTATCAATATTATGTAAGGGATGCCTTTGGATGTGATGCGTTGATTTCAAATCAAGTAACTGTTGATCCCATTATTCCTTTGGATGTTATTATAGATGACAGCGCAGCAATTATCAACTGTACCGGAGAGGCTTCCGCCACTATTTATGCCGAAGCGGTTGGTGGATTAGGTAATTATTCATACGAATTATTCACAGACCCAGGTTTGACCACATCGGTGGCCGGACCACAAAACGATGGAGAGTTCAACGGATTGATAGCCGGCACCTATTATGTTCAGGTAATAAGCATGGATTGTGAAGTAGTGAGCTCGGCCATAAATATTATTGATCCTGTTCCACTGCAAATAGATCGCCAAGAATCAACCGACATAACTTGTGCGGGACTTGAAGATGGTACAATAACCGTTGAGGTTTCAGGTGGAACCGGAGAAATTCTTTATGCCATAACTCCAAACTTGAATCAATTTGACACGGTTAATCATTTCACGGATTTAGCTCCTGGAATCTACGATGTAATCGCACAGGATAGAAATGGATGTTTTGAAACTTTCCAATTTGATATTCAGCAACCAGCCCCAATTCAAGCACAGGCCATTAATGTCTTGCATGAAGTATGTTTTGGAAGTGCAGATGGTTCATTCGAATTGGATATTACGGGTGGAACCGCTCCATACGCGGCTGCTTTGAACTCGAACGCTGATGCAGATTTTGTTCCCAATCAGATATTGTTTCAAAACCTGCCAGCCGGAACCCATGTTGCATTTATTAGAGATGCCCAAGGTTGTGAAACGAATGTTATTGTGGAAATCAATCCGGGTGTCAACCTGAACGCTACGGTAACCCCGGTTTACGAATGTGACGGAGACCTTCCAACAAATCGTTTGGATATTGTATTTGAAGATCAATCCGTTATTCCAGATGTTCTTTATGGGTTGGACACCACAGATCCTGCATTGATGCAATTGACTTCAGACTTTACCAACATTGCGCCTGGGGATCATAGCTTGACCATTTTACATTCAAACGGTTGTGCCAATACCATAGATTTCAATATTATCGGATTTGAGCCATTGGCATTGGTGCTTGAAAACAGCAATATCAATGAAATTACTGCCCATGTAACAGGAGGGTTGGAAGACTATACCATTTTCTTCGGAGATGTTAACAATGGTACCGACAACACTTTTATCATAAACAGGACCGATACATATGTAGTCAGGGTAATAGATCAAAATGGATGTGAGGTAACGGCCGAAATATTCATGGAGTTTATTGATATTGATATTCCCCCATTCTTTACTCCTGATGGCGATGGATTGAACGATCGATGGTTGCCCGATAATCTTGAGGCCTTCCCTAATGCACTAATGATCATTTTTGATCGTTATGGTAGAGAGCTCTATCGTATGGAATATGGCGATAGCGGTTGGGATGGAATTTATCATGGAAGTCCGCTCCCAACTGGAGATTACTGGTACATCATTAAACTGCGTGGTGAAAATGATGATCGGGAAATCGTGGGCCATTTTACCCTATATCGACAATGATACTTAACCTATTGAACCATGTTGAAAAAAAGTTGTTTCTTAATTTTTACGATACTACTGACCCTCGGAGCTAGAGGTCAGGAGTTGACCATACCACAGCTTTCCCAATATATTGCGGACAATCCCTTTTTGATGTCCCCAACCTATGCAGGTATAGGAGACCACATAAAGGTTCGTTTAAATGGGTTGACTCAATGGGTTGGTATTGAAGATGCTCCTGATACCCAAACTTTGGCCGCAGATGCTCGAATTGGGAATAGATCGGGATTGGGCATGCTGATGTACAATGACAGTAATGGAGAGACAAAACAAAGAGGGGCAAGGGTTTCCTTTGCGCATCATCTTACCTTAAACCGTTACGACGATATTTTTCTTTCTTTTGGAATTTCTTATAACTTCAATCAGTTTAGGATTGATGTAGAAAATTTCACAGATTTTAATGGGCAATTGCCCACCGATGACAAGGCCACGACCAACCACAATTTTGACCTTGGGGTGTTGTATCGATATGACAAGTTTTATATTAGTTTGAACGCTTCAAACATTCTCCCAAAGAACTTGGAGCAATTCAATCCGGTTTTTGAGCCTAATACCTTGAGGAATTATTACGCATATGCAGGCTATAGTATCTCAAAAAGTAAAAACAGTAAGTTGGAGATAGAGCCTTCTGTTTTCTTTCAATGGTTTGAAAGTGATGGGCGTTCCGTTACCGATTTGAATGCAAAATTCCGTTTTCACGATTTTGAAGATTATTATTACATAGGAGCTACCTATCGTTTTTTGAACGATCAATTGGGAAAGCCACTTTATATTGCGCCCATAGCCGGATTAAAGAAAAGTAACTTCTATTTTGGATACTCCTATCAAGTGATCACCAACGAGATTCTAGGCTATAGCACGGGGACCCATGTGTTAACCGTTGGGATGGACCTTTTTCAAGGCATTAGCAATTGTAGATGCATGTATTAATTTGGTTTCGCCTATTTTTGTCCCGCTTAATTTGTGATTTGTGGGAAGGATTAGGATAAACAACATTAGGGTACACTCCAACCATGGTTGTCTAAAGGAAGAAATGCTCATCGGTAGTGATTATCGTGTTGATCTTGACGTTTATGCCGATCTTTCACAACCTTCCAAATCTGACAAACTTCAGGAAACCGTAGATTACGTCCATTTAAACAAGATTGTTAGGGAAGAAATGGCCATTCGTTCCAACCTTCTGGAGCACGTTGCCAAGCGCATTATAGATCGTATTTTTTTGGAGCTTGAAATGGTAAACAAGGCCCATATAGAGGTTGCCAAAATCAATCCGCCCATGGGTGGTGATGTTGAGAGTGTTTCGGTGAAACTCGAATATTCTCGATAAACGGCTCTGTTACAAATTACTAAACCGTAACATTTTCTTTAATTTTGTTTCACGATACGGCATTGTGGTCGAATTGGAAAGACAAAATCTCGCAAAGGTTTTTATGGTGGTTCGAGTCCACCCGATGCCTCTAAGTTTGTTCCCCCTGAAATACCCTTATTTTTAACGCCTTTTCGGTAGTTAATTCACGCAAAATATTTTAGCTTTGCCAACTCTGGCATCGTGGCCGAGTGGCTAGGCACAGCTCTGCAAAAGCTTGTACAGCGGTTCGAATCCGCTCGATGCCTCTAAAACCCAACTTTAGGTTGGGTTTTTTTATTCGCTTATGCGTTCTATCCCTTCCTTTATATTGAATTTTTCCTTCGGCAAGAACCCTTTAGTAATGAGGACTATCCCACATGCCATCAATACTATTCCAAGGCCTTTTTTAATGAGTACAATACGTTCTTGCGTCAAATATCTTTTTAACTGCTTCGCAAGTAATATTTTTACCAAATCCGTAATAAAATAAACCAGGATTACAGAGCTGAAGAAGACCAAAATTCTGTTCGGTGTATTTTCTAGACTTGGCCCAACAATTACGATCAAACCCAACCAAAAGGCCAGCACCCCGATATTTATGAAGTTTAACAGAAAACCCTTTACCATCAATCCTAGATAATTCCCTTTTGAAGCCTTGAGATTGGCCTTTTTAGTCTCTTTCTTCACAAAAATAACAATGCCATAAACCAGCAAAATCATTCCTCCAAAAACAAAAAGACCTGGTTGATTGCTTAAATTTTCCAATAATTGAAAACTACTGAAGTAGGCAATTAATAAAAAAACAATATCCGCAATAATAACACCAACATTAAAACTCAAACCCGCCCTAAATCCTTTTGTTGCACTGGTTTCCAATAAAACAAAAAAGACAGGGCCAATCATAAAACTCAATAAAAAGCCCAAGGGAATCGCTGCTTGGATATCTTCGATCATATGTTATTCCACACGTTTTATTTTTCCTCCAAATACTTTCTTTTCATCCATCTTCTGCGGATCTCCATACACTAAAATTTCTCCACCTGCCTTTACATTGGCCTTTACATAATCCGTTGCATAGATTTGAGCGGTACCACCGGCATTAACGGAAATCGTTGTGAATTTTGTTTTGAAGGCTTTACCATTGTATGTTCCGCCGGTATTTATTATGACATCTTGATTATCCGAAAAACCTGTTACTTCTATTTCCCCCCCAGTAACCGCTTTTACCAAAAGTTGTTCTGTCTGGCTTTTTAAAACCAGTTCGCCACCTTCTTGTGCCCTAATATCCAGAACCTCTTGCACAAAAGTTTCTTCAGATGCAATCCGAGCATCTTCGTTTACATCAATGACTTTTAATTCTTCGGTGAAGTAGAGGTCGATAAAAGTTCGATAACCGCTGAATATTTTATCAATCTCCATGCGAATTTTTAATACCCCGTCATTGTTTACAATGGCCACTTTCTTAGTATTGGCTCCCGTAATTACTGCTTTGTTCGCATCCGATTTGATAAGATTTATCGAAATACCATCAAAGCCTTTTACTTCGGTGAAATTTTCAAGTTCATGGGTGATTTTTTCACTTTGTGCAACAAGTGCCTGAAGTGAAATAAAAACAAGTAAAAAATGTATTGTTTTCATTGGTTATAAATTGAATATCAATCGATAACAAATTCTATTCCAAAGTTATGCTCTCCCTTTTCCCAATCAAGGAAAAATCCAGATGTCGTTTTACCAAATCTGTATCCTTGACCATTACATAAACTTCATCGCCCAACTGATACATTCGTTTGTATCGCTCACCAACAATCGCGTATTGTCGTTCATCAAATACGTAATAATCATCCCTAATATCGCGAATCCTTACCATTCCCTCGCACTTGTTCTCTATAATTTCGACATAAATGCCCCATTCGGTCACTCCAGATATCACTCCCAAGAACTTTTGGTCCTTGTGGTCTTCCATAAATTTTATCTGCATATATTTTACAGAATCTCTTTCTGCATTGGCCGCCAACAGTTCCATATCCGACGAATGTTTGCACTTTTCCTCATAAATAGGAGCTTTAGGTGGTTTTCCCCCATCTAAATAATGTTGTAGCAATCGATGCACCATTACATCGGGATATCTACGAATCGGTGATGTAAAGTGAGTATAATATTCAAACCCCAGACCATAGTGTCCAATATTTTCTGTGGTATAGATGGCCTTGCTCATACTTCTAATCGCCAAGGTGTCCACCAAGTTCTGCTCTTTCTTTCCTTTTACATCTTCCAGAAGCTTATTTAAAGAGCTGTTGATGCTTTTTCTGTCCTTTAGGTTAACACTATGCCCAAACCTGGAAATAACTCCATTTAAGGCTATTAATTTCTCTTCATCCGGTTCGTCGTGAATACGGTATACAAATGTCTTCTTTTGTTTGCCGATAAACTCAGCCACTTTTTTGTTGGCCAAGAGCATAAACTCCTCGATCAGCTTATTGGCATCTTTGGATTCTTTGAAATAAACACCTGCTGGTTCATTTTTTTCATTAAGATGGAATCGTACCTCTATTTTATCAAATGAAATTGCCCCTTCATCCATACGTTGTTTTCGCATGATCTTCGCAAGCTTGTCAAACGTCAATGTTGCTTGCACTATTTCATCGGAAACCGAATAACTGCCTTTTCGAATTGAAATTTCCTTCGGAATTGTGGCTTCCCCTGTTTCAATAATATGTTGCGCTTCTTCGTATGCAAACCGTTCATTGGAGTTGATAACCGTCCGTCCAAACCATTGGTTTACAAGATTTGCTTTTTCATCCATCTCAAAAATGGCGGAGAAGGTATATTTCTCCTCATTGGGACGAAGGGAACATGCATTATTTGACAAAACCTCAGGGAGCATAGGCACAACCCTATCCACCAGATAAACCGAAGTGGCGCGTTCATAAGCTTCTTCCTCTAAAATGGTATTTTCTTGCAAATAGTGGGAAACATCCGCAATATGTACACCTATTTCATAGTTTCCATTTTCCAATTTTTGAAAAGAAAGGGCGTCATCAAAATCCTTGGCATCTTTTGGATCTATGGTAAAGGTCAATACTTCTCGCATATCCCTTCTTTTGGCAATCTCTGATTCCTTTATGGAAGTATCCAACGTTTTTGCGAACTGTTCCACTTCGTATGGAAATTCATACGGTAATCCATATTCTGCTAAAATGGAATGTATTTCAGTGTTATGCTCCCCAGGTTTTCCAAGGATTTGGGTAATGGCTCCATACGGTGAATCCGCATCAGCTGGCCAATCTCCAATCTCAACCAAAACCTTATCGCCGTCTTCTGCTTTCTTCAACTTTTCAATGGGAACAAAAATATCGGTGTACATTTTCGGGTCAGAAGGCCGAACAAATGCAAAGGTTTTCTGCTTGTCAACAATACCAACAAAGGTGGTTTTTTTTCGTTCCAAAACCTTGGAAATTTCACCTTCGGGTTTTTTCCCATTTCTTTTTGGCTTTAAAAACACTTCCACCGTATCACCGTGGAATGCCCTGTTCAATTTGTTGTACGGAACAAACACATCGTCATCCAAATCATCAATGACCACATAAGCATTCCCGCTCATGGTTACATCAATGGTTCCCGTAAAATAGGTATGCAATGAAGGTTTCTTTTTAAACTTTCCGCGATCTACCTCTAAAATTCTATTAGTGGCCTTAAGCTGGCCCAAGCGTTTGATCAGATCATTTCTATCCTTGGTCTCTTTAATCCCAAGTTTGGTAGCGATCTGTTTATAATTAAAAGATTTTGAGGGTTCTTTTTCAAGTACTGTAAAAATGCCTTTTGTTATCTCATTCTTCCGTTGACTCCTTGCTCTCTTCTTATTTTTAGACATTAAATTTTTATTTGGTGAAAAATACGAATTAATATCCTTGACTAGGTGAACAATAAACTAAGTACAAAACCGCAGCACTTTATCAACAACATACATTATAATTATTTTTCTTCTTTTTTAAATTAAATTAAAATGATGATTATGATTGCTTGTTGAAAAGCGGGATAAATTTTTTAAAGAAAACTTGTATTGAACAACAAGAAGATTTTATCCACAAGTTTTCAATCCATAAGAAGATTATTAATCAAGACATTAGAATTTTTATGCACCTTGTTTAATAAGTGTTGTCAACATAAAATTATTGAAAAGTAAATATGGATTCAATGTTAACTACGATCAATAAACTTTTGATTAACGTTGATTAATTTTTAATTGAATCTTTTCAAATCATTCATTTTTTATCTGTATTAAGATTATTAAGGAAAACAACAAAATTTAGTTTGTTCAACTTTTAAAGAAATGATCAACAATCCAGAAGAATTTGTAAGTGTCTGATACTAAGTTTCATCCATATTTTTACTGATTCTTATCAACATTGCTCCACCAAAAGAATTGTACCTTTGTAATTCAAGAAACCAAAACCAGGACAATGAAAATAGCAATAGGTAATGACCACGCCGGAACCGATTATAAATTGGCCATTATAGGATTGTTGAAATCCAAAGGAATTGAAGTTACTAATTACGGAACTGATGGCACTGACAGTGTAGATTATCCTGATTTTGTCCATCCGGTGGCCAAAGATGTTGAAGAAGGAAATGTAGATATGGGCATTGTTATCTGCGGAAGTGGAAATGGAGCTAATATGACTACGAACAAACATCAAAAAGTACGGAGTGCTTTATGTTGGACCAAGGAAATCACCGCCCTGTCCAGAGAGCATAATGATGCAAACGTTTTGAGTCTTCCCGCGCGTTTTATTGCCCTGCCACAAGCTTTGGAAATGGTAGAAACTTTTTTGAACACCGAATTTGAAGGCGGTAGGCACGAAAGAAGGGTAGAAAAGATTTCTTGTAGATAAAAACTGCTATGGGACACCACCATCACCATGGCCACCAACATTCCCATAACGATTTAAAGGGAAGAAATCTTCTCATTTCCATAGTGCTGAACATAGCCATTACCGTTGCACAGGTAATTGGCGGTATAATTTCGGGCAGTCTTGCCTTATTATCTGATGCCCTCCATAATTTCAGTGATGTCCTTTCTCTTGTCATAAGCTATGTTGCCACACGCTTGGGCAGAAGGAAAGCATCTAAAAACAAAACTTTCGGCTATAAACGGGCCGAAATATTGGCCGCGTTTATAAATGCATCGACCTTGGTCATTGTGGCCATCATTTTAATGATAGAAGCGGTGGAACGCTTTTTCGAACCTCAAGAAATAGAATCCAATCTGGTAATTTGGTTGGCGTTGATAGCTATTTTAGGTAATGGGTTCAGTGTGCTTTTGTTGAAAAAGGATTCTGAGGACAATATGAACATGAAATCGGCCTATTTACATTTATTGACAGACATGATGGCCTCCGTAGCCGTATTAATAGGAGGTTTGTTGATGAAGTACTTTCAAGTGTTTTGGGTAGATGCAGCACTGACCATGATCATAGGAGTGTATTTGATTTATATGGGATATGATCTATTGAAAGAATCGACAAAAGTTTTGATGCTCTTCACTCCAAGATCCATTGAGGTTAAGGAAATAGTGGAATCCATCTGTACTTTGGAACCCATTAAAAATGTCCACCACGTTCATATTTGGCAATTGAACGAAGAAGAAATTCATTTAGAAGCCCATATCGATTTTAAGGAGGACATTAAACTATCAGAATTTGATAAGGTTCTGGTGGATATTGAAGAACATGTGTACCACAAACATGGCATTAACCATGTGAACATTCAACCGGAGTTTGATAAATGCGACTCCAAAAGCGTAATAGTTCAAGATTGATGGAGATTACAACAAAAACCTTTGAAGAACTAACCACCAAAGAACTGTATCAAATTTTACAGTTGCGAAGTGAAGTGTTTGTAGTGGAGCAAGATTGTGTGTACCAAGATGTGGATGGCAAAGATGAAAAAGCATTGCACATAATTGGCTCCAAAAATGGAAAAGTGGTCGCTTATACCCGTGTTTTTGGTCCGGGGGATTATTTTAAAAACACCAGCATTGGAAGAGTGGTGGTTGCCAAGGATGAGCGAAAATATGGCTATGGGAAAGTAATTATGCAGGCAACCTTGGAGGAGATTGGAACAAGGTTCCCGGAAAACACCATTGAAATTTCTGCCCAAACGTATCTTTTAAAGTTTTATACAGAACTGAGTTTTGTTGCCCAAGGTGAAGAGTATTTAGAAGATGGCATTCCACATGTGAGGATGGTGAAAACATAATCTAATATGTTGAAGTTAAAGCATGAACAGAAAGCATAATAAACTTTCGGAAAGAAAAGAAAAATACCTTTTAGGAGTTATTTTGATATTCATATTTAACACGCTTAACTATCATTTGGCGTATGATGTTGAATGGTTTTCCCCTTTTTTCTTCAAAACATTTATCAACGATCTGCTGATGGGGCTGACCGCTTGGACATTTGCCTTTTTCTTAATCAACAAGCTCAACAAGTTCATAAATTCAAAAAAACAATATGTAATCAGATATTTGATTATGTATGCGTTGGTATCGATTCCTGCTATCCTGATTTTGATTATTTGGACAACATTGACATCAACAGGAGTTAATGAACAAAACGTAGAGTTAGGTTTTTATACACACACCTTATTGATCATTGCGCTTGAAGCGGCTTTCATCAACCATATCTATCTTAACTACAAAACAATGATCTTAAACTCCCTTTTTTCAAATCCACCTTTTTTGGATAAGATTGAAATGATTTCAAATCGAAGCACCTATTATGTCGATGGAGGACAGATACCTTGTTTTTTTTCAGAGTTTAATGTTACACGAGCATTTGATGCAGAGGGAAAAAAATATAGTTTGGACAAAAACCTGAAAGAACTGGAAACAACGCTTGACCCAACATTATTTTTTAGGGCAAACCGGCAATTTATCGTAAACAGAAACGCCATCGTATCGGTTACAAAAACGGCAAACAAAAAACTACTGATTCAGATTGATCAAGGAAATGATGTTATTGACATATCAATTTCACGGACCAAATCCCCTAGTTTCAAAAAATGGTTGAATGGTAAGGTACAGTTCAACATCAAATCGGATACACTTCACTAAAAACACGATCTAAACTTCAGTATTGCTACTAGATCTATGGTTTTATTTGAACCTCAAATAAAATTATAGAACCACAATGCAAACAAGTAAAATCAGAAAGGTTCTTGTGACTGTTTTAATCGCAATAGGCTCGATTATCAATGCGCAGAGCAAAAGTGAACAAATCACGGAGCTGCTCCAAGATCATTTAATTGACAAAGGAAAAAGACCTGTTCATAACATTATGGTGTATATAAAGGACGGCATCAATAATTTTGAATATCACAATGGGCTTGGGATAAGGGGAAGGGATAAAACACCTATTGACAAAGATCATCAATACAGAATAGCGAGCATCACCAAAACCTTTATCGCGACCCTAATTCTCCAGTTATATGAAGAGGGCAAAATAGATTTGGACAATTCGATATTAAACTATGTTGAAGGATACAAATTAATAGACATCAAGGATCTTCATGTGTATAAAAAAGAAAACTATACCGATTCCATTACGGTAAGAATGTTGCTGAACCACACATCGGGTATAGCGGATGTGTTTACCGATGCCAGTTTCCGATGGAACCTCAGCGTGTTTTTTCATCCAAGCAAACAATATGACCCAGTATCATTCATGCGCAAATTTTCTAAATATAGGCTGAATAAAAAGCCCCATAACTTTCCGGGCAAAGGTTTTAGCTATACTGATGTTGGCTATATGGTGTTGGGTTTTATCATAGAAAGTGTGACCGGAACTGATTTGCCAACAGTACTGAGGAATCGAATTCTAGAACCTTTGAACATGAAAAACACCTATTTTGAGTATTATGAGCCACCAACGGGCAACGGAAAACATATTGATGCATACTTAAACCGAATCAACATGACCAAAAAGGTCAATACATCATACGAATGGGCCGGAGGAGGTCTAATTTCCACAACCAAAGAGTTGGGCGTGTTTTTTGAAAAGCTTTTTACCCATCAACTTTTTAAACAAAGAGAGACGTTAGATTTAATGACAGATATAAGTCAAGCTGCTGAATTTGGAGCTGATTATGGCCTTGGCATAACAAAATATACATTTAACAACAACACGTTTTATGGACATTCGGGGTTTTACGGTTCACTTACTGCGTATTCTCCTATCAAAAAGGCAATATTCTCAGCTAATATTGGACAAGCTAACCCGCCATATAATACCGGCGAACTTATAGAAGAAATACTAAAAATAGCGGTGGATTAAGGACATAAATATCAATGTTAAGACAAGGACTGTATGGAAGGAGGCATTCCATATATTTGGATGGTGAAAAAACAGAAAGAACACGCCATGAACTACCAAACCTTTCAACCACATTCCGATTTAAAATCCTTGGTTAGTTGTTATTGGAGTTTGGAAGTTCCTGCTTCGGACGATGCCCAAAAGCAACGGATAATCCCAGATGGCAAAATTGAAATGGCATTTATTTTCGGGGACGACATCAAACGCTATACTTCTGAAAGTAATTTTATCCTTCAACCCAGAGCCTTTGTTTTGGGGCAGACCCTTGAGCCTTTTTATGTGGAACCCACAGGATGTGTCAACTCTTTTTCCGTCAGTTTTTATCCCTATGGTTTTGCCAATTTTGTTTCGGTGCCCATTAAAACTTTGGCCAATAAGGAAACACCCATTAAAGACCTATTTGGGGAAGAAGCGGGCACAAAGCTGGAACAGGAAATCATTGAAGCCGCTGACACCCAGCATCGGATAGCAATTGTCGAAGAATTTCTTCTAAAAAGGCTGAACGAAACCAGCACCGTCGACACTATTGTAAAATCCACCGTAGATGTGCTCTTGGAAACCAAGGGCAACACCCCCATAAATGCCATCATCAAAGAAAATCTTACCAAAAGAAGACAACTGGAAAGAAACTTCGCAAAGCAAATAGGCATCAGTCCAAAACAGTTGGGCAAGGTAATTCGACTGCAGAGTGCTTTAAAAATGTTGTTGAACAAAGAAGGAGAAAACCTTACCAACATTGCTTACGAAAGTGAGTACTACGACCAGGCACATTTTATCAAGGACTTTAAGGAGTTTACGGGCATTAGCCCAAAGGAATTTTTAGGAAACGAAAACATGGCGCTCTCCGCAGCTTTCTATAAATAGAAAGGGTGTCGCATTTTTACAATTTCGCAGTTTAAGGTCGCTTTAGATTTGTGATTCATTTCAACCAAAGAACATGAAAAGAATCCTATACGGCCTATCGGCAGCCCTGATTGTCCTGGGCTATACCGCTTGCCAAAACAAGACAAAATCGGAGCTAGAAAAGCAACCAGAACCAAAACAAGAAATGCAAAAAGCAACACTTATGAAAAGTTATGTATCCATTTTTGAAATCCCTGTGTCTGACATTACACGGGCCATTGATTTTTACCAAGCTATTTTAGACATCAACATAGAGAAAATGGAATTCCCAGGGGTGGAAATGGGCCTTTTGCCTTTGGAAGATCAAATGGTGGTGGGAGTGATCATGAAAGGAGAAGGATACAACCCATCACCAGATGGTGTTACCGTTTACTTGAACGGGGGTAACGACCTTCAGGTAATTTTGGACAAAGTTAAAAGCAATGGTGGAAAGATTCTAATCCCCAAAACTCCGCATGCCGATGAGGTTGGGTTTTTTGCCATTTTCCTAGATTCGGAAGGTAATAAAATGAGCTTGCATTCTCCGAATTGAACTATCTGGCTGCTTTAAAAGGATGAGATAATTCCTTACTTTGGTTTTGAATCCCTCCAAAGTAATACTTACGGATTGACAAATAGTTGAAATGAACATCAGTTTTGACCTTGACAGTACCCTAATTCCGAATGGTAAGGAATTTGAAACCGAAAAAAGAAGTGGAATAGCAAAGTTTTTTGGCATTGAAGAATTGCGCAAAGGAACACCAGAATTAATTTCTGAACTACAGAACCAAGGCCATAGAGTTCATATTTATACCACATCATTTCGTTCTACAAGAAACATAAGGAGGACTTTAAGATTTTATGGAATAAGTGTGGAGAAAATTGTAAATCAAAAGGAAAATGAGCGAGTTCTTAAATCTCGAAACATTAACTCTTCAAAATATCCCACAGCATTTGAATTTGATTTACATATTGATGACTCCAAAGGCGTCGGCATTGAAGCTGAAAGATTTAACTTCAATGTGATTATTGTTGACCCGACAGACAAAAGCTGGACTGAAAAAATAAAAAGAGAAATAGAAAACCTTGGTTAATATTGCTAAAGCACGTCCTAACTGAATAATTCCTTACTTTGCGTTTGTGAACCATTTGCCCAAATCCAAACAAGAAGAACTTACACTGCTCACCGAGCAGCTTTCCGCCCATAAATTGGTGGAAATGGTCATCCTTTTTGGCAGCTACGCCCGGGGCAACTGGGTAGAGGACCAATATGTGGAAAAAGGCATCACCTACGAATACCGTAGTGATTTTGACATTCTCGTGGTGATTACCCATGAAGATTTCAAACAAAAGTTTCGGATCGAGGACAAGATCAAGGCCGAGCTGGTTACAACCGGAAAAGTGACCACACCGGTAAGCCTGATCTTTCATGGCATAAAGCAACTGAATGCCTCTTTGACCATGGGCAACTACTTTTTTAAGGACATTAAAGAAGAAGGACTGGTGCTGTACAATTCTGAAAAATTCAAGCTCGCCCATCCTAAAAAACTGACTGCAGGGCAGTACCAACAAAAAGCACAGGACCATTTTGATCAGTGGTTTAAAAGTGCAAACAGCTTTCTTATCGATTTTCAACATGGGATGGACAGGGCAGATTTTCACAAAGCTGCCTTTGAACTCCACCAAGCCACCGAGCGCTACTACACCACCATTCTGCTTGTCTTTACCGACTACCGCCCCAAAGACCATAATTTGGAGAACCTGGGCATAAAGGTGGAAATGTGCGACCAACGTTTTGCCGTTTTCCCCAAGACCACCGACACCGAAAAACACCTTTTTGAACTTCTAAAACGCGCCTATATCGATGCCCGCTACAAAATGGACGAGTACCAAATCACCAAAGGTGAACTGGAATATTTGGCGGAGCGGGTGGATGAACTAAAAAAGCTTACAGAGGAGATTTGTAAGGCTAGGATTGGGGGGATAGGAAAGAAATGACCACCCCACAAAATATCAGCAAATTCATATAAATTATCGACTTAACACTGTATACTTGTATTGTTACTTGCAAGTTTAACTAAACCAATATCAAAATGACCACAGTGAGACTGTCTCTTATTCTTTTTTTAATGATTTCTGTAAATTCTTTTGGACAGGGTTTCAAAGCAGAAGTGATTTTTAAAAATGGAAAAGTTCTGAAAGGTCTGGGTGAACCCGCTCATCAGCATTGGATAAGATTTAAAAAAGAAAAAAAAGCTAAAAAGGAATTTTTTTCTTTTAGAGAAGTAGACACGGTGAAGGTATGGTACGATTTTACACCAACTGTTTTTGTTTATCAAAAAATTAAAGATAGAACCTATCCTGATGTATTGGAAGTTGTACATGTTGGAGAAAAAGTGATTTATTATAGAGATGATACTCAAGGTTATATGACAAGTAAGGCTAGGGGAGGATTGCATGGGGTGCCTCTTACACACTCTTTTGTCAGAAAAAAGAGAGAAGAAGAGGCAATACATTTGGGCACGAGTTATTGGGTTTCCAAAAACTTTAAAAAAGCAGCCTCTAATTTCTTTTCTGATTGTCCTGCTTTGGTTGAAAAAATCCAAAACAAGGAATTGAAAAAGAAGAACTTAATGGCGATTATTGATTTCTATAATAATTCATGTGAATAGAGCAAAATAACTCAGGCAGTTTATCCAGACCATTTGCCAACAAAAGGTTAAACCCTTGGCCAACGCTACCCAAAGGCGTTATCTTGATTTCGCTAATTCATCAAATGAAAAATGAAAATAAATAACTTTCTGCTTTCAACATTTGTTCTCACTTTGTTGATAACCGCCTGCAACAGCAAAAACAAACAAACAAAAGAGAAGGAGCAGCCAACAAAAGAAGTCTCCTATTTTGGACAGACCCCACCCGGGGCAACTGCAGAGCTATTTGCACCGGGAACGGTATCCGTAAACGGGAGGTACGAATATGCAGTTTCCTTTTCCCCCAACATGGACGAACTCTATTTTTCAGGGAACCGGGACAATGGCATCCAATACGTGTTTACCTCAAAACTTGAAGGCAACCAATGGACCCCTCTACAGAAAGCAAACTTTACCAAAGGCAACAAAAAGAACGAGTTTGAAGCTTTTGTTGATCCCAACGGAGACAAACTCTTTTTTGCTGCTTACGACTCCATCTTTTCAGACGAGAAAATTTGGCGGGCAGACCGTTTAAAAAATGGTTGGGGCGAGGCAAAAGTTTTGGATTCACCTATAAACGATGATATCGTTTTCTACCCCAATACGGCTGCCAACGGAGATATGTATTACACCAGCATCTCAAAATGGAAAATGTTCTATGCCCCAAACAAAAATGGAAGTTACCCCAAAGCCCATGAGCTGGATATTGCCTATGGCGCCCATGGTTTTATCTCTCCATCCCAGGATTTTATTCTCGTGGATGCCCAAAAAGATAACGACAAAACCAAGGACAGGGATATCCATATTTGCTTTAGGGAAAAAGATGGAACTTGGTCACAACCCATTAATTTGGGACCTTCCGTAAATTCCGATTTCACGGAGACCTGCCCAAGCATCACCCCGGATGGCAAGTATCTTTTCTTCAGCAGATATAATGAGGAGAACGGGATGTCCAACATCTATTGGGCAGATGCTGCTGTCATAGATACGCTAAAAGCGGCTTATTTTAGCTCAGACAGATAAATTGCAAAGCAAGATAAAATTAAACAAACCTCTTACCCACACCTATCCTACACAAAAACTCTAATTTTAAAATAAGGTTTACCGGGTTTTCAGCCTTGTTTTTTCTGGAAAAGAACAAATAGCCTTCGGTTTTTGGGTCGAGATTCTCCAACAATAGTTTTCCGTGCAGGTCTTTGTTGGCAGAAATGATTTCTTTTAAAAATGCTTGGGTTAGACCTCTTTTGGCCAAGTAGGGTATCAATTTTTGCCGATTCACAAAGGTGATGTTACAGGAGGTGTATATTTCATCCTCATCAGAAAAAATACTGGTGACCAACGCATAAAAATGGGAGACTTTGGCCGAATCGAACAGCCAACCGGGTTTATCCACGCGATTTTTTAGATAGCAAATTTCAAAAGCAAAAGTGGGGAGGGTTTCGTTTATGTAATCCAATTGGGCTTTTTCGTCCACAAAAAATGTTTCCCCGGTTGTTTTGTTTTTTAAGATAAGGTCGATTCCGCTCAACTGCTGTTTTAGGTCATAAACCCGCTCAAAAGTGTAAAACTTTAAGTGCTTTTGGTAATAGGAATCCAATAAAGAGGCCAATCTTTTTTCTTTGGCCAGATCAGCTTTGAAGTTGCTTTTCAAGGGCGTTTATTTTCTGGAACAATGCTTTGCCCATTTGTTCCACCACACCCACCACAAGAGCGTTGCCCATAAAAAAAGCTCTTTTGGTATTGGAAATACCATCCAATTTAGTGTGATTGTCGGGAAACATGTTCAACCGTTCCAATTCAACAGGAGAAAGTCTTCGCAGCCCTGTTGAGGTATGGACCACGTGTTTAAACCGGGACGGGGATTTACCACCCTCACCGGTTATAATAGTTCTGGAAGGTTGATCAAGCGCGTCGGGAAAAACCATGCTCCCTTCGCTATAATTGTATGCAAAACCATCTTTGGTCTTGCGGATTTCTTTTTTTGCCCCTTTAAGGTATTCCCATTTTGGAATATCGGCTTCTGGAATGTAAAACTCAGGCATTGAAGTATCTTCCAAAATATCGGATAGAACCGTTCTGGACCCGTAATAATCTGGAGTGGTTTTTAAGGTGTGCACTTCATTGTCAATACAGATTCCTGAGTTTAGGAAAGGCGAAAGCCCTTTTTCCTCATTAAAGTTGTTGGAAAGGGACACCAAATCTTTTTCTAAAGAAAAAGAAGAAATAGTGGTTTGTTTTTTAACCGGAAAAGAGGAAGCGATAGTGCCCTCTTCCAAAATCCATTTTGTTGGTGAAATTCCACGAATCTGGTCATACACCTCTGTTGATTTGTGGTATCCCATAAAAAAAACACGCCTTCGGCGCTGGGGCATGCCATATTCCGCCGCATTGATTACCCGCCATTCCACAGCATAGCCCAAGTCGTTGAGACTTTTGAGCATAACGGCAAAATCACGCCCACGTTGACTGGAAGGCGATTTGAGCATACGATCTACATTTTCAAAAAAGAGGTATTTGGGTTTCACTACTTTTTCTGAAAGAATCCGATGGATGGACCACCAAAGCACTCCCTTTTTGCCAATGAGCCCTTTGGAATTTTTTAGCGTGGTGGCCACCGAATAATCTTGACAGGGAAATCCGCCCACCAAGATATCATGATCCGGAATTTCGGAAGTTGGAACTTCCTCAATATTTGTATTGGAATGGTTTTCTGGGCCAAAACGGGCCTCGTAGACCATGGAAGCGTGCTGGGTTTTCGTGGATGGTTCCCACTGGTTACTCCAAACCACCTCATACGTGCCCGTATTTTCCAGCCCCAAGCGGAAACCTCCAACACCGGCAAAAAGTTCACACACCTTGAGTTTTTGCATGTTCAAAAGTAGCGCTATTCTATTAGTTTTAGTTCGTCATCATACAATCCCACCAAAACACTATTTCCTTCATCATCTATTTTTAATCCACCATATTTAGCCGCCTCATATTTTGCCGCCTCTCCTTCTTGAAAGAAAAAAGACTCAGCCCCAATGTTTATGCCCCACCAATTTTTTACAGTGTACTCAATAAGATGTTCGTTTTCATCAATAGGAGTGGTTTCTTCCTGTAAGCGGACCTTTTCCGCAGTTCCGTTAGGTAGTAGTTTAACCACACAAAAGCCTCGTTTAGGAATGCTGTCATTGTCTATTTCTTCAGAAATGGCATAGCGTAGACGCATATAATCCCCCTGAATCAACGATCTTGGATCAACCGGGGCCAACTCCAATAGCACAAGCTCACCATCGGACATAATAGTCTCCTTTTTGACCACACTGTTGTTAAAAACCAACAGGATGATAATTAGATTTAACAGAATGATGACCCATTTATACTTTTTCATTCGCGTTGAGCATTTTATGGATAAACAAATAGAAAGCCAACAACACGATTCCTGAAGAAATCAAGATGATGGATTTTGTGAGCAATGTAAAATTAAGATCGTAATAATATTGTGAGACAAAATAGACCAATGCCACAATCCCTATGACAAAGCCAGTTTTATAATTGACCAGAAAGCTCAATAAAATAATTAAGATTGCCCCGGAAATTGAAGGGCAAAAAATCGTGGGCAGCAAGAACAACACCGTCAGGCCGTAAACTGCCGATTTATGCTTGGATTCCGTCATTTTGACGACCTCCAGGATTTTATGTACAATCAACAGCACCCCGATCCATATAAAAATGGAAGATATCCAGATGTAATGGTGATCCAAACGAATCAAATCCTTTACTCCCAATGCTATCAATCCAAATAAAAATGAAATAACAATACCGATACGTAAAGGACTGTAGAGCAGAGACATTTTAGCGCTGGAGCCAATGATTTTTGCCTCGTTCAAAAACCAGTAACCCATTACTGCAGCATAAAAAGCAACATATAGGTGAACTAAATCATAGATGTCGTTGGAAATGATGAAAATCAACAAACAACTTCCGATGGTCACAGTGGAAACGAAGGACAAAACATAGTTTTGCATCACATAGAGACTGGTAACTGCAATAAGAATGATGATAAAGGTTACGGTGTTTTCATCCATATCAAATTGAAATAGGGCAACAGCCAAGCTGACTACCCCAATAATAAAAATGGAAACACTAAAGGTGTCAAAAATAAGTTTGTCCACATTTCTGTTGATTGCCCATGCCACAAGAATGGAACCGATTCCTACGGTCAATATCCCATATTCGGAGTCAAAGATTCCGGAAATACCCATAAAGCCAAATAGCGCCAATGAAGCCAAGAAGCCACCAAAAACGGAAAGGAGTTTAATGGCCAAACCAGGCTGGTCGGCATCTGTGTTTTGATATGCATTATAGATGGCTTCTTTGTCGTAAGAGAAAGAGCTCCCTTCTTCGGATTGTATCCCGTCCAACAACTTTTGTATGGTTTTTATCTTTTCCATTTTCGCTGGAGTTTAAGTAATGCCATGATCAACAAAGAGATGCTGACGACAATAAACAGACCGACCGTGAGAAACATTGCCGCTCCATCAGAAAGTTTAATTAAATAGGAGGAAATTATGATGATCGCCCCAAATGGTATAAGAGACATATAGATTATTTGTTGATGCTTTAACCCATACCAAATACCTAATCCGAAGAAAAGCAAAACCAATGGATAAAGTGAAGTAAATGAAGCACTGGGGCCCTCAAAAATTCCTATAATAAAACCCATTGTACCCAAGACCACAACAAAAACCAATAACAAACCCTGAAGCCATTTAGGAGAGTGAACTTTGACTCCGAATCTTGAACCAATAACAAAAATGAGAAGAAGTAAAAGGTTGATCGAAAAAAATAGGGTAAAAACAAAACCAGAGGTCCAATCATGGACAACTTGTTCCGTATATAAAATAAACGTAGTGTTTATTAAAACTATGTAGAGCAACCACATTGGCGCAAAATTGGAAACTATTACCCAAAGGGTAATCAATAAGGTCCAGCTCAAAAACAGATCATATGCATTGGCCCCTGTTTGATAAATCTGGCCGAAAACCGCCAACAATACCCCGACTAGAATTGAGGCTGCCGCCAGTAAAATATTCTTGGTAAAATTACTGAGTTTTGAAAATAGAACAACAAGTGTAAGAGCCACAACCAAGCCTTCGATTAAACCAATTTTCACAAACTTATGTAGGTCTTCCCAGTTGTAGGCGAAAAAAAAGAGTATGCCAAATGTTATAAAAGAGGCGCCTAAACCCAATAAAAAAAGCTTAAGAAAACTTTGCCAAGCCTTAGCGTCATTGTAAACGTTCTCTTTTAGAGATTGGGCAACTCCTTTTTCAGACCAATTGCTGTGCTTGCTTACAATTTGAATGTCTTCCCTGGTGATTTTGGCCATGGCTAATTTTTGAAGCACCTAAAGATTAAAGAATGGTACCTGTCCTGACAATATAGTAAAAATGGATTTGTGACAATGGAGCAATTGACAAACAAAGGTTTTAGATGCATATGTGTCAATCAAAATTGAACTGCTCCAAATCCAAAGGATCATTCATGGTCTGTTGAAGTGAAAGCAATTCCTTCCAAAGCTGATTTTTGGTTGCAGTAAATTGTGCATCATCAGCAAGGTCATTAATTTCTAGCGGGTCATTTTTTAAATCGAACAACCGTAGCTTTCCGGCATTCGGATAGGCAATCAATTTAAAACCATTGGCCCTGACCATTCGCTGCGTTTGGGTATAGCAGCCATAAATGGATTCGTAATTACTTTCCCGCTCCCCTTTTATGAGAGGCATGAGACTCTTGAACTGAACAAAATCTGGTTTTTCGGTACCAGCCATTTCCAAAACGGTTGGCATCACGTCTTGAAGATAAACATCCGCTTCTATTTTCTTGTTTTCAGGAATATTAGGTCCAACAACAAATAATGGAGTCCGCACACTGTGATCGTACATGTTCTGCTTGCCTAAAAGGCCATGTTGCCCGACAGATAATCCATGATCTGCGGTAAAGACAATATAGGTGTTGTCCATTTTACCTGAGGCTTCCAGAGCATTGAGAATTTTACCGATTTGGGCATCCATATGGGCGATAATGGCATAGTATTCTTGACGGTTCACTTTCACAGAATGTCCTGTCCGTGGAAAAGGAGCTAAACGCTCATCGCGCAACTTTCTTCCACTTCCCATTTCCTCATTATAGGGATATTCGGGCAAAAAGCTTTTGGGCAATTCAACACTGTCCAAAGGAAACATTTGCACAAATTCTTCAGGTGATTGCCTGGGGTCATGAGGAGCGTTGAACGCCAAATACATAAAAAATGGAGTGTCTTTTTGCACAGCTTGATTGATAAAGGTAGAAGCATCATCAGCCACAACTTCACTCCAATGTTTACCTCCTTTCCAGAAGCCGTCTTTGGATTTGTCCCAGGGTCTCCATAAAGTATCTGTCTCACTTAAGGGCCTATTATAGCCTGATTCGGTTTGGTTGGGCATTCCAGGTCTCACATGAACCACATTTTGAAAAACTGCCTCTGCTGGTTGGGTCACATGCCATTTTCCGGCCATGTAGGTGTCGTACCCAGCTGCTTCCATGAGGTTTCCCCACATAGGATTTTGATAATTCTTCGCTCGCATCAAAGAATCGGCTTTATGTGCATTCCAAATGTATTGCCCGGTTAAAAGCATTGCTCTTGAAGCCACACAGATGGCACCATTCCAACCGCCCATGTTATAAGTGTGGGTAAAAGTCACACCACTATTGGCAAGTTTATCCAGATTGGGTGTATGTACTTCTTCATTTCCCAATGCTTTGATGGTGTTGTAAGATTGATCATCCGCAAAAATGAACACAATATTAGGCTTGGTCAGCGGCTGTTCTTTTACTTTTTCCTTGCATGAAAGGTTAAAAAGAATCGATATTAGAAAGATGGAAAAATAGAAAAACCTGTTCATGTTGGTGAAATCTTAGTGCTATAAACATAACAATTTACCGAACATGGAAATTAACCGAGACGAACCTTTTTGTGAAATGAACGATTATCTAATCCAAGACCGCTGTTTTTGGGTTAGCTGGACAATGGATAAAACATGTAAAAACACAGCAAAAGGCATCAGGAATGTGGGCAATAATAAAAATGGAAATTGATTGAACCCTATCGGTATACCAGTGTCTCCCCAGATAGATGGAAAATAGAATGAAGTAATAAAGATGAAAGCTGCAAAGAGAACTACAAGAATCCCGATGATATTCCATACCAAAAGGACCTTTCTGGAAGCATTTGGGCGATTGGCATAAACAGCCATGACTATGGCGGACAGTCCTATTAAAACATCATAATTGGCTCCTTCGAAGGTTACTTGAACAGGAAGGATTCCTTGTATAAAAGTAAAGTAGAACAAAACCTCGATCACGGCCCTAAAGCTTTGCACAGCTATGGGAAGGGCAATGGGAATTGATGCGAGCACCTTGTGGTTCCGATTCTTGAACATAAAAAAGACGATAAAAAGAAATAGGGGCAGCACCATAAACAATGGAATCCTAGGTGGGAGGGAAAGATCATAATAGAATCCAGTGGTCCAGATAAAGTATTGAAGGGCCAACCAAGAAAATATACCCAGAGTAGTTAAAATCACTGCTCGATTTCTTTTTGAGGAGGACACACCAATTTTATTTAACCCATTAATAAGCCCCCATAGAAGAATTAGCAGCAGCACACCAAAAAGTAACACATAAGAAGTTTTGATCATGATTAAATGTTTTAAGGTTGTATATACAACTATTCAACAAAATTCTAATAACTCAGCTTACCAAGAATCAGATTTAGAGCGTTTTCCCCATCTTGGTCCAATATTTCCCTGATTTCGGCCATAGCATTGTTCCAATGGGGAATTACCCCCTCCAAAAATGCTTTGCCCTTTTCCGTAGTAAAAAGAAAACCTGCTCCATCCATTGAGATATAGTTCTTGTCCGTTAATCGTTTTAGATTTCTATTCACGGTGGATTTTTCCATGTATAATTTCTCTGATAACCTTTTTTGATTCACGGCGCTCGCCTTGGTTACCACAAAAAGGATACTCAGTTGACTGTCGGTAATCCTAAAAGGACGCAAGTGTTTTCTAAAAATATTGGCAATTATCCTTTTGCACTTCATGATATTACCCGAAATACAAGTTGAGGGATTACAATGATCAATATTGGGATAATTGAAATTGTTTGACATCACTCAAATTTAGAACATAATAGTTGTATATACAACCAAAAAACTGATTTTATAAATTCACAAGGGGGTTCTACCAATTTGGGATAAAAAAACAGGCGTTTTTAGGCTATGTTCCTCTAAAATTGACTTATGAGACCCATTATTTGTCTAGTTCTTATCTTTTTTAGTTGCCTCTCCAAAGACAAGCAAGCCCAAATGAAAACAACTTCTAAAGAAAACGGAGAGCTAAAAGTGGCTTCATCCAGCACATTTGAAAGTGATTCCAACCCCAAGGAACTACCTGCTACACAGGATAAAATATTCTATCTGGACGCGAGCAAATATTATGACTTCCTATATCATCCGTATAATTTTGAATTGGATGTTGATGAATTGAAGAAACTTCTTGGTGACGAAGTCGAAGTAAAGAAGAAAGAAGTAGCGGAGGACGATTATAGTGACGCTTATACCTTCTATACAATTAACTATCAAGAAACTAAACTTACTTTTTATGATTATGAGGGCAAGCATTCTGCTACCATTACAACCCCTTTATTACCGATGATAAATGGGATTAGGATTGGAATGGACCACAAAGATTTTCTGAAAGCAATAAAGTTGGAGAAAAAGGAGGCTCCGAAAGCGAACACCTATAGCATTTTTGATGAGTATGGATCCATTGACTTTTCGTTTAGGGCAGACACCCTGTATTTGATAAAAGGTTATTATGAAGAAGGGGATTAGCACTATTCAATTCGCTCCATTTCTACCCAAAAAGGAAAGATTCGCTTTCTTTTAACCATATAAAAGGGAACCAATGAGCCTTCCATTTCAGGAAGCTTTACGCTCCTCATTTCAATGATATCGGTTTTGGCATCATTCTTCATTTGATTTACAACTGCCCCGGTTTCCAAGAACATTCTTCCGCCTGCATCTATGGACTTAATAAACTTAAACTTTATGTTGTAAATACCCTTTTTGACTTTGACCTCCCACTTTCCGTAGATTTCTTCCTGATCCCATATTCCACGTTGACCAGAGGCATCATTTCGATTTAATATTATCGGATTTTCAAATTCAGTTCCAATAGCAATCAAGGGTTGGCGAACGAGGTTTTCAGACGCAATCAACTCCTTATACATAGCATCCATTTCATTTTTAAGGGAATTTGCCAAACCGGCATACTCTTGCACCATGTTTTGTTGTTCATTGGGATCTGTTTTAATATTGAACAACCCAAAATCCCCAATCGAAGCGCTATAATTTGTCTGCCCCACAAGCTTATAATCCCCTTTTTGAAGGGCGATGTTGTGATACAGCTCAGGATATCTTCTGGCCCAATAAAAAAACAATGACCGGTCTGCCCAATCCACTTTTTTATCCTGTAAAACCGGCAGTAGGTTTTTACCATCAATTTTTCTGTCCGAGGGAGTTTCCACATTGCACAATTGGGCAAGCGTGGGCAATACATCAATATGGGCAGCGGCCGTTTCTATGTCCTTATTTCCTTTAAATCCTGATGGATATCTAAAAAAGAACGGAACACGAACGCCACCTCTATACACACTTCCTTTTAATCCGCGCATACCGCCAACATACCTAAGCTGTTGCGGACCATTATCAGTCATAAACATTACTATGGTATTTTCAGAAATACCCAGCGCAGCGAGCTTGTTTAACAGTTTTCCAATATTATCATCAATGTTGGTGACCATTGCATAAACCTTTCGGGCATCTTCCTTGTCCTTCTCGCTCATTTCACGAGAGGCCGAATTGTTTTTTTTGAAAGCAAGGGATGGGTCGATGTCTGCATATTGTTCATAGTACTTTTCCGGCACCTGCAAGGGTGTATGCGGGGCATTGAAGGACAGGTAACAGAAAAAAGGATTGTCCTTGTTCTTTTCAATAAATTGAATAGCATTGTCGGCAAAAATATCGGAACAATAGCCGGAATATTTTTCTCTTTCTCCATTATGCCAAAGTACGGGATCAAAGTAGCTGCGATGGCCCTCAAAATAGGTGGTGAAATCGCCGACCTGGCCCATTCCCCCCGAAAGATGTATGAGGGATTCATCAAAACCTTGATCGTTGGGCCTACTCGGATAATTGTCCCCTAAATGCCATTTGCCAAAAATTCCAGTTGTATATCCTCTGTGTTTGAGCATTTCGGCAATCGTAATTTCGCTTGGCGCCATTATGGCACCCCCATTGTAGGTATCCCGAACCCCGGTTCGAAGTGAGTAGCGCCCGGTCATCAAACTTGATCGGGTCGGCGCACATACGGGGGACACATAAAAATTGTTGAAACGGACACTTTCTTTGGCAAACTTGTCCAGCACCGGGGTTTTGATTTGATCATTTCCAGTGATTCCCAGATCTCCGTAGCCTTGATCATCGGTAATAATCAAAATGACATTGGGCCGTTTTTTTTCTTGAGTAAAAGCGGTAAAAACGAAAAGAATTCCAAAAAGGGTGGCAAGTAGATGCCTTTTTTTGATAAACATGATGATGATTTCCCTAAAAGTACACCAAAATTCAGATAATGGGCAAGCGCTATTTATTGTTGGTTGTCAGTAAACCCATAAATTGATCAATAAGCTTGGTAAGTGCATCATTTTGTGAATACATCAAGCTATTTTTTGTGGAATAGATTCTGGCAAAAACATCAAACTTCACTCGAAAAGCCATTTTTTGAATTTCCGTGCCTTCTTGTTTACGAAGCCCATCCAATTTATCAAATTGCTTTTGCCACCATTCAAAATTTACCTTGTCAGGATTGGCAAAATCTTCCGAAAGTTGGGATTGCAATTTGCCTGCAAGCGTAACTTCCATTTTTAATGCATTACCCAAAGCAGCAACGCGCTTTTTATATGCTTTCGATTTGTGAAGTTCATCGGCCTGTTTGAAAAGGCTATCAACATCAATCAAACCTTTATAATCGTTCAACATACGTTCGATTTGCTCCGATGCAAATAGGAGGTTTTCATTTTTCCTTAATTGCCCAAACAAGGCATGATCTGTTTTATATTGATGAATGATTTTATCTAAAGATGAGGGTGTCTTTTTAATTTTTTGGAGCTGCAACCAATCGAAGGCGCGAAGTATTTGTTCTTGAGGCGGCCACCTGTGTTCGCCATCGTAGGTTATCAAGGTACTGTTGAATTTTATAAGCTTTAGATAGGCTTTATTTTCCAACATTTCACGATAATTCATGTCCCGATCACCACAAAGACCAACATAAGAATATTGATGCGCTGCCGGCATTTGCTCCCGAGAATATGAGAATCCGGCGCCACAACCGACCACTCCAGCAAAGGTATTGGTCAGCGAGGCAATAGAACTTGCTAATCGAGATCCCCCTGAAAATCCGGAGAGGTACATCTCATTTTCTTTAATGTTGAAATTGGAAAAAATATGATTGAAAAGTTTATTGGAAATTTCAAAATTCCGTTCATAAGGGCCATTTTTGGCATCATTTGAACAGACAAGGACAAAACCGTATTTTTCCGAAGCAGAAATAAAAGGACGAATACCGATAGCCCCTCTACCAGCGGGGTCAAAAATAAAAACTATGGGACTTAATTGAGTTTGGCTGAATGCTTGGGGAAGATAAAGTGCAAAAGTTTCATCTTCTGTTGTGGACACCAAAATGGAATCATGGACAACACCTTTTTGCAACGAATTTTGGGCTTGCATAAAAACTGAAGCACCAAACAGGAAACACCAAAGGTGAAGATTGAAACGCATGTACTAGTTTAAAATGCCATTGTATTTTGTCTTGTCGTTCAACAATACTTTGGCCGCTAAAATGGCATCATCATGTTTTAGATAATATTGATAAAGCCCCTCGCGATAGAAATACCGCTTAATGATTTCATCTTCAAGGTTTTTCCGTATTTCATTTTTATAGGTGTCCAAAGCCAAAATCTTTCCTTTGTTTACGGCAAGCAATAAATCCTTGTATTTTTCCTGCACTGCAGGACCCAGCAAATGTTCATCGCTGTTTATGGCATCTTCCAACAGTTCTTCAGTTTCGGTTCGGAAGGAAAAATCCTGGGTTTGCGCGTAGCGCTTAAAAGTGTCAAAATCGGAATCTGAAAAGGTAAAATTGTCAACTGAGTCAAAAGCATGGTCATAGTAATAATCCGTAGCGAAATCAAAAACAACACTGTTTTGTTGCAGTGCGTCAATCAATGTGTTGGATTTAAGGGAAGCAATTTCAATATCGGGCATTACACCGCCTCCATCTTGTACTTTTCGACCATTTCTTGTGGTGAACTCTTTGAAATTTGAGTTACGGATAGCATTTCCTTCTTCATCCCTGTTCCAATAATCCAAAGATTGGATACATCGACCGGAAGGGGTATAATATCTAGATATGGTGACCTTTAGTTGCGTACCATAAGTGAGTTTCAATGGTCTTTGTACCAAACCTTTTCCAAAGCTTCGCGCGCCCATAATAACTGCACGATCTAAATCCTGCAATCCACCAGAAACAATTTCACTTGCTGATGCACTTCTGCCATTGACCAAAACAACCAAGGGAATATCCAAATCTTCAGGTTGGTTTTTGGTTTTGTATTCTTGGTTGAACTTCTTGACCTTTGATTTTGTAGTCACAATTAGCTCTCCTTTTGGAACAAAGAGATTGGTAACGTTTATGGCTTCTGAAAGAAGACCCCCAGGATTTCCACGTAGGTCGAGCACCAATTTTTCGGCTCCCTTGCCTTTTAGGTCACGCAATGCCGATTTGGTTTGGGCCGAGGCCTTTCTATTGAACTTGGACAGTACGATATACCCAGTTTTGTCATCGATCATATCGTAAAAAGGGACAGCATCCACTTCAACGCCTTCTCTTTTAAGGGTTGCTGTCTTGGTTTGACCTTGTCGAACAAAAGTGATATCCACACTGGTGTTGTTAGCTCCCTTAAGGAGTTCGCTTGCGTTATCATCAAAATCAGCAACTTTGATATCACCGATTTTAATGATTTCATCACCAGCCTTTAACCCGGCGTTGTCTGCCGGATAGCCCTTATAAGGTTCAACAATCACGAGTTTACTTTCAAACGAACGGACCAAGGCCCCAATTCCGGAATATTCCCCTGCATTGTTGATTTTATAGGCCTCGACATCTTGTTCATTTAAAAAGCGGGTGTAAGGATCTAATTCGTCCAACATGTTCTTTATTGCGGAATCCATGAGTTCTGCCGGATTGGTCTCATCCACATAATTCATGTTGAGCTCTTTAAAGAGCGTGGTGAAAATCTCAATTTGCTTTGCAATCTCGAAGAAATCACTTTTAAAACTGCTTCCTACCGCTAAAAAGGCAATCGCCACAAGAGGGATTAAAACCTTTTTATTTATTCTTGACTTTTTCATGGGATTCTTTTTTTAGAAAAGCCTCCAAGAGCTTATTTATAGCACCATCTACCTCATTATAATCGGGCATGGTATTACCAAGATATAAAAATAGAAACGCAAAATTTCCCTCAATCTTGTTAAAAACAATATGCTTGTTCAGTCTATATGCCTCGCGCATCAACCTTTTTATACGATTGCGCTTTACAGCACTTTTAAATTTCTTTTTAGGAGCAACAACGGCTACTTTAATCTTGGTTTCGTCATCAAAGTCGGTGCTGGTGTAGATTAATTTTATGGGGAAAGCCTTAATACTGCTTCCTTCCATAAAAAGTTGCTCAAAAACCTTTTTGCTTTTGAGCTTTTCCTTTTTTGGGAGTGTGAAGTTACTTTGTGGTTGCGGCATTGCGGAATGAGCATTGTCCCCTCAAGGGGACAATTTATCTATCAACAAGGTAAAAAATTAAAATTATAAACTGTTTTTGACGTTGACCGTACACCTAAGAAAAGACACTCCTAATGTCCTCTCGAGGGGTCAATCTTGTAATCATGCCCATACTTCGACAGGCTCAGCATGACATGAAAATCCCTTAATCCAGTAGCTTTTGATGCACGTTGTTTTCCCCATTCACGTCTGCCATAAGTTGGGAAGGGTCTATTACAATTGCCTTAATGCTTTCAATAGGCCTGTCTATGGTAAAGCCATAGGTTGGGTTCGCCCAGGCCCAATCCTCCAAAACAGTTCTTTTTAGATTGGGGTATGGATTGTCTTTTTCTCCCCGCATCATGCGCAAGGGAACATAAAAGGTTTCCTGGGTGCCATCGGCATTTACCACCAGGATATCCAAAGGCATTGGCATTTCACCAATTCGCTCCAAGACAACCTTTGTTTTTTGACCTTCTGATTCCACAGTCTTTATGGAATAATCAATGGTATTGGTGGTTTGAGTCCAATCGGTCAAATACCAGTCCAACTCCATTCCTGAAACTTTTTCCGCCGATCTTTTGATATCGTTGGGTACAGGATGCTTGAATTTGAAGTCCTCATAATATTTTTGAATGGTCTGCATTAATTTATCCTGACCGATGACATAGCCCAATTGTGAAAGGAATATGGAACCTTTGCTATAGGCCCCAATTCCATATGCGAAATTGGTGGCAAAACGATCTGCATGGGTTGTCTGGGGTTTTTCCAGACCGGAGTTGACCAAGGCGTAGTATCCTTTGTAGGAACCTTCAAAAGGGTTTTCCTTGTCTTGATCCATAATCTCGTTCATGCAAAGACTACTGATAAATGACGTGAAGCCTTCATCCATCCATTCGTATTTGGACTCATTGGTGGCCAAAATATGTTGAAACCAGGAATGTGCCATCTCATGGACGGTTACACCAACGAGACTTCCGAAACTTCTTTTACCCGTTATCAGTGTACTCATGGCGTACTCCATGCCTCCGTCCCCTCCTTGTATTACGGAGTACTGCTCGTAAGGGTATTTGCCAATGTTTTTGCTGAAAAACTCCATGGTTTCAGCTGTTTTGGGTTGTAATTTTTTCCAGTTTTCAAGAATTCCCGGATCATTTTTATAAAGAAAATGCAATGTTGGACCATCTTCCATTTCCAAAACATCATGAATGTAATCTGGATCCGCCGCCCACATAAAATCGTGAACATTTGGGGCCTTAAAATGCCAGGTCAATGTTTTTCCTTTGGTCTTCACCGAGGTGCCTGGAGCTTCATAACCATGGCCAATTTCTTGAGGGTTTTGAAGGTAACCGGACCCACCTACCGTGTAATCTTTGTCAATTGTCAATTTTACATCAAAATTGCCCCATACGCCATGAAATTCCCTTCCGATGTAAGCGTTGGGATGCCATCCTTCAAAATCATATTCGGAAAGTTTGGGATACCATTGGCTCATGGAAAGGGCAACACCTTCTGCACTATTTCTTCCTGACCTTCTTACCTGTAAGGGGACTTGCCCTTTGAATTGCATATCGAGGATGGTCTTTCCTCCCGAGGGAATAGGCTGGGCCAAATCCACCACCAAAATGGTACCCTCCTCGACAAAAGAAACTGGGTTGCCATCTTGAGTTAAGGTTTGTATATGCAAAAAGCCGATTTCGCTTTCTGAAAGAGAAGCAATCCTACTTTTTCCATTTGTCATCATTCGTTTGTCAGGATCTTTTACGTTTTGAAGACGTGCATCCATTTCACTTCCAGGTTGAAATGCATTGAAGTATAAATGGTAATAAACCCTGGTCAACTCGTCGGGAGAGTTGTTGGTATAGACCAATTTTTGGGTTCCTTCATATTGAAAGGATTTCACATCCATTTTCACATCCATGGTGTAATCAACATGTTGTTGCCAATACGAAGTATTGCTTTGGGCGGAAAGGGTAAAAACTCCCGTGGCTAATGCGATAAAGCACAAAAAAGCGCTTCTCATGTTATTTTGTGTTCTTCGTCAATGTCATTTTACCTTTTGATATATTGTCTGCCAATAGAAGGGCATTGTAGGCATTGACCATTTTACCTGATTTTGAGATTTTATCAAAGGTTGTTGCATTTTCTGGGTCTCCTGAAACAATGACCGAGGCTTTAGTGCTCAATCCAGACTCGATGATGATTTGTTTTACCTGGGAAGCCGAAAGTTGGGGATAATACGATCTAATCAAAGCAGCTACACCTGCAACGGCGGGAGCGGCCATGGAAGTTCCGCCTTGAAAATCATACTCGTTGTTGGGTAAAGTAGAATATATACCATCTCCAGGAGCAAAAACATCTACATTTTGCTTACCATAGTTTGAAAAAGATGCCACCATTTTAGAGCCATAGCTACTGGTAAGGGCACCTACTGTGATTACATTATTGGCGAATTCTCCACCTCCGTATTTATGGTCGTTGGGGAAGTTTGGATTTTCCGCATTATCCAGATCGTTGCCATCATTACCCGCGGCATGTACAATTAAAACATCGCGCGAAGCTGCATATTTAATGGCGTCATAAACCCATTGTGCGTTAGGTGAGAAAGATTTTCCAAAACTGCAGTTGATAATCTTCGCTCCATTGTCCGCCGCATATCGAATGGCCATGGCAATGTCTTTATCATACTCATCGCCGTTGGGAACAGCCCTAACACTCATCAGTTTTACATTTTTTGCAACGCCATTCACACCCTTTCCATTGTTGCGCTCAGCAGCAATGATTCCCGCAACGTGAGTTCCATGACTTTCAGTATCCACCCTGTTTTTAGGATTTCCATTGCCGTATGATTTATCGGTAAGGTCGTATGGATTGTCTCCGACCGGGGTTCTACCGTCAAAATCCTTGTTGAGATTATAATTCACCTGTTCCGTGAAATAAGTAATTCCCTCTGAAAGCTCTTCCATAACGCTTGGAATATCATCCCCATAAGAGAACATTTGATTGAGAACAGCGATATTCTGTTTCATTTGTTCCGATTTGGCCTCAATGCCCATCAATTCCTTTTTGGTATAGGAACTTTTCCCCAGCTCTTTTTTAACAGCCTCATCAGCGTTTTTCACCACTTGATAGATCTGTTCATATTGTTGCTTGTTTTGAAGCGCTTTTGGATACTCCGAATCGAGTTTTATGCGTGCTTTTGCTCTTTCTGAGGCATCACCAATGTTCAATCGCAACATTCGCACATATTCCAATTGCTCATTATATGCTTCCCCCAAGAAATTATAACCGTGAATATCATCAACATAACCATTACCATCATCGTCTTTACCGTTGTTCGGCTTTTCTCCTTTGTTGACCCACAAAACATCATCAAGATCTTCATGTTCCAAGTCCATCCCAGAATCTACAACTGCAACAACAACGGTATTTCCCCGTCTGTTTTTGATGATTTCCCGATACGCTTTATCTACACTCATTCCCGGAATGGTATCCGAGACTAAATCGGCGTGCCCCCAAGTTTTCTTTTGAGCTTCTGAGAGCTCCGAAATTTTTAAAGGAACGGAATCGATATTGGCAACTGGGGTGGAAACTAAGGTTGTTGCTCCGCAACCCATCAAAAAAATGGAAGCCGTTAACGAGGCAAATGGTAGCTTGAAGTATTTGATATTCATAAATCTTATTTTGTTGAAATGTAAAACTTTATTGTGAATTGAATATTTCATCGAAAGAAAACAATTCGTTCAATCGCACCCCTTTTTCCGTCTGTTTTAAGGAGCATAATTGATTGTGTGCATCGTGTTCAAAGAACAATAGCAGATTGTTTTCAACCGCATTATTTAAAAATTGAGCCTTTTCTTCCAAGGTCAGTAACGGCCTTGTGTCATATCCCATAATATATGGTAGGGGAATATGCCCTACAGTTGGAATAAGATCAGCCACAAAAACGATATTTTTCCCTTTATAACTTATCTGGGGAAGCATCATTTTCTCCGTATGTCCATCTACAAAAAAGATACCAAACCCCATTTCCGATGTATTAAGGAATGAGACGTTCTGCTGTTTGATAAAATTGAGCTGCCCACTTTCTTGCATGGGGAGCAGGTTCTCTTTTAAAAAAGAAGCCTTTTCACGCGCATTGGGTTTTGTTGCCCATTCCCAGTGATTTTGGTTGGTCCAAAAACGCGCATTTTTAAATGCGGGTTCATAACCTGTTCTGTCTTTGTTCCATTGGATACTTCCGCCACAATGATCAAAGTGCAAATGTGTCAAAAAAACATCGGTGATATCATTTCTGTGAAATCCCAATTCCTTTAAGGAATTATCCAGCGAATGGTTGCCCCAGCGGTAGTAATAACTAAAGAATTTTTCTGACTGTTTGTCTCCAAGTCCATTGTCAATTAAAATGAGCTTACCGTCATCTTCAATGAGTAGGCATCTGGTAGCAAGGTCAATCATGTTGTTGGAATCGGCCGGGTTGGTCTTGTTCCAAATGGATTTGGGAACAACGCCAAACATTGCCCCACCATCTAGTTTAAAATTACCGGTCTCAACAGGATAAATAGTCATTCAGAAAATAAATGCCGTGCAAAATAAGAAAAGCCTGATGCAAATGGTTAAAAAATATCGGTTTATTGGCCGTATTTTAACAAAATTAGTCCTCAGGAAATTGGTTTAGGAGCTTTTGCAGCTGTAACCCGAAGTAAATCATTGCCTTGATTTCCTGAACGCTCAACAAACGCTCTTTTTTTAGGACAAACAACGAATTGCCATTGGATTCAATATGATAATAAGGATTGCTTTCCAAAAACAGGATAAGATGATCATGAAAAAGCCCTTGGATCTGAGTGGTTTTCTCTCCGCTCAAAAAGAACCTTCTGTTAAAATCAGGATGATTGTTAATGGTGATGTCCTTAAAACCCGCCAACTTATAAATTCGCTCCAGAAGTCCTTCCTTGTCCAAGGTAAAAACAGGGAATCGCTGGGGCAATTCGATGTGCATTACCGTAGACTTGATGACCTCTTTAGCGACAAATGCACCTTCGGTAAATTCCAGGTCAAATACGGAACAATGGTCTTTTTCGTCAATAAGGTGATTATATAAATAACCTATTTCACGTGTCTTAAAAAAGATAAAATCGGATAAAAAGGAAGTTTCTATATTTTTTTCGGCCTTGTAATCCCAACCAAGCTCCATTGCCGTCTCCTCCAAATGGGACTGTCTTCGGGTGAAGTATTTTTCAATAGGTTTTAGAGTTTGCAAAGGAAGTATTTTTCGTATTGCGAAGGGATGTTTGGAGTCGGTTTCATGCTTGTCCAATCCCACTATTTCAATACTTCCTCCTTTTTTCGAGAAAACATGCATGTATGATTCCAAGCCTTCCATTACCGTATGATCCACAAATCCGCACATCGAAAAATCAACTATCACATTTTGATCTTCGGGTATGGCATCCAACTTATTTTTGAGCTTAAAAAAGTTGAGAAAACTGCAGAAATATTTTACGCTTACGTAGTAATTTTTATCCTCCTGTTCTTGGAATAGAAGCACATTGGGCTTAAAAATATTTCCTAAAAAAAGAAAGGCGCTTCTATTGATAATAATATGAATCACTAATGTGGTAAGAATGCCCAAGCCAATTCCAGTAATTAGGTTGGTAAAGAGCGTAGTGAGCAATGTTGCCAAGAAAATTATAATCTGTTCCTTTCCAATCTTTGCAATTTTTCGGAAAGTTTTGGGAGTGGCCAGCTTATATCCGGTGTACACCAAAATAGCTGCTAGGGCCGCCAACGGAATTTTTTTGAGCTGCTCTTGGAACACCAGAATAAAAATCACCAGAAAAGTAGCATGGAAAAAGTTTGCAGACCTATTGGTGGCACCGTTGTTAACATTGACTGAACTTCTGGCGATTACGGTGACCACATTTAGACCACCGACCAAACCGCTTAAGGAAGTCGCCAGCCCTAATGCTTTTAAATCTTTGTTTACATTGGACCGCCTGCTCTGGGTATCCAGTTTATCCACAGCCTTAATGCTCAGCAATGATTCGATACTTGCAATAAGGGTGATGGCAAAGACGCTTAGGATAAACTCTTTCTGAAGTGCCTTTGAAAAGTCTGGAAAAGCAAGATTGGAGAGCACATTTTCTGGAATGGAAATAAGATATGAGGCATCCATGGGGAAGGGGATGTTCAACCATCCGAAGGAATAACTAAATCCCACGGATAAAATCAATATCCACATGGGTGCAGGAATCAGCTGAAAATATTGGTTTCTAATTTTTGAATAGAACACCATAATTAAAAGACTGATAATTCCAATTCCGGCAGCGACGAGTTCTTCTGTAGTTCCATTTTGAAAAAGATTTGCCAAACCATTGGGAATTTGGGCCAATAAGGCTACAATAGAACCACTTTCATTGTTATGGCCGACCATAATATGAAACTGTTTGGCAAAAATACCCCAGCCGATGGCTGCTAACATTCCTTCAATAGCGGAAGCCGGAAAAAAATCGGCTAGGCGCCCCATTTTTAAAAAACCTAGGAGCAACATCAAAATTCCGGAGATTACAATGGCGGCGAGGGTAAATAGGTATCCTTGATACAAATCACCACCCCCCAGTGTTGTGATAGCTCCCAAAAGCACAATGACCAAACCATTTCCGGGGCCGGTGATGGTCACATTGGAACCACCTAATAGGGCAACCACTGTTCCACCTACGATTGCAGCAATAATTCCGGATATGGGAGGGGCGTCACTGGCGATTGCCAGTCCAAGTCCCAATGGAAGCGCAATCAAAGAAACCACAAAACCAGAAAACAGGTTTTTGGGCAGGTCTTTTACGAATGATTTGGTATGGCTTGTTTTTGGCGTCAATTGGTTTTTCTAACAATAAGTAGGTCGGTTGGTAAATCGGATAAAATATATTCTATGTCGTGTGGGAAAACCCTATCCAATAGGCCTGTTTTTTTTGGTGCGTTCATTACCAACAAATCGGCTCTGACAACTTCGGCATAGTGTCCAATGGAGTACCCCCGCTTACCAAAAATACTTTGGGTTTTGACCTTCAGGTTTTCCAAATAGTTTTCTGGGATAGATTTTAATAGTTTTCGAACCCTTGAATCTTCACGATGTCTTAGTCGTTCTTTTTGAATGGAAGCTTTTTTAAGCGATTTGTCATCTTCAATACTCACGGCAACCTCTTTTTGCCTTATTTCCTCAACAATGGTCAATTGCTTTGCTCCCAGAGCGTTCGATACATAAACTGCATTTGAAATGGCCAAGGCAGTTCCTTCATCTTCCAGGCCATTTACCACTACATGCTGACACGGAATTCTTATATCTGAAGGTTTTATAAGCAAAAGTACGGAGCAACAAACCTTCCGGGTTAATTTTCGAGCAATGGATCCAACATAGAATTGGTAAAGGTTTTCGTGCTGAAGAGCCCCAAGAATAAGAAGATCAATATTTGAATTGCTACAAGTTTCCAATAAAACCTGATCAGGTTTTCCTTCCCTCCATTCAATGGAAATCTCAAGATTTTTATGCTCTATCCGTGAAAGAATCCCGAGAATTTGTTTTTCCTTCTCTTCCGTTTTCCTTCCTACATGTAGCAGTAAGAGCTTGGCCCCAAAAAAATGGGCTATCCTGGATGTTTCCATGATATTTATTTTCAAGGAGGGAGAGAAGGCAAATCCAAATAAAACAGTTTTAAATGGTGGATTCAAGGATTCGTCGTTAAAGATTGAGGCCAATATAACACTTAATCAATAAAGAGATAAAAGCGCTTTTTCATAATAGTTAAATTTTTCATGGAAAAGCTGTAAATTTCAAGAAAACTAAGACAATGCTGGAGCTTGCCGGAATTATTATTCTTGGAATTATTGCACAGTGGGTGGCATGGCGTTTTAAACTACCCGCAATTCTACCGCTTATTTTGATTGGCCTATTGGTTGGGCCAATCGCTACGTTGTACACTGAAGATGGTGCAAAGTTGATAGAGCCTATTTGGAATGGGGAAAAGGGGCTGTTTCCTGGCGAGGGGCTTTATTATTTTGTTTCCTTGGCCATTAGTATTATTCTTTTTGAAGGGGGACTTACCTTAAAACGTTCAGAAATAAAGAACGTAGGCCCTGTGATTACCAAGTTAATTACCTTGGGCTCTGTGGTCACTTTTTTTGGCGCAGGGGTTGCAGCTCATTATATTTTTGGGCTTTCATGGCAGATCTCGTTTTTGTTTTCGGCATTGATCATTGTTACGGGTCCAACGGTGATTACACCGATTCTAAGGAATATTCCATTAAAAAAAGATGTTTCGGCAGTTCTTAAATGGGAAGGAATCCTCATAGACCCTATTGGTGCATTGGTGGCTGTATTGGTTTTTGAATTTATTAGTGTTGGGGAGGGAAGTGCTTTTACACAAACTGCTTTGGTAGAATTTGGCAAGATTTTATTATTTGGAACCACTTTCGGATTCACATTTGCCCACGCATTGGCGTTTGCCATAAAAAAGAACTTTATTCCGCATTACTTGATGAATGTGGTTTCACTTTCCGTGGTGCTATTGGTGTTTGTAGAGTCCGACGTATTTGCCCATGAATCTGGATTATTGGCGGTTGTTGTAATGGGAATGGTAATGGGAAATATGAATCTACCCAATCTAAAAGAACTGCTTTACTTTAAAGAATCTTTGAGTGTTTTGCTGATCTCAATTTTGTTCATTTTGTTGGCGGCCAATATCAACATCAGTGATATGATGCTGATTTTCAACTGGAACACTGCCATTCTTTTTGCGATAATAGTATTTGTTATTAGGCCGCTGGGTGTTTTTTTGAGCACTAGAGGCTCTGGATTAAAATTGAATGAAAAACTTTTCATCGGGTGGGTAGGGCCACGTGGTATTGTCGCCGCGGGCATCGCATCCCTTTTTGGATCTAAATTATTGGCCAAAGGGGAGCCCGGGGCGGAGTATATTACGCCTTTGGTATTTATGATTGTTTTGGGAACCGTGCTCCTCAATGCCACTACGGCCAGGGCATTTGCCAAGATGATAGGGGTGTTCTTGACAAAATCTGAAGGAATCTTGATTATTGGAGCTTCCAAAGTATCCAGATTGATAGGGAATTATCTCAAAAAGAACAATCGTCATGTTGTACTTATCGATAATAACGATACCAATGTGGAAAAGGCAAAAAGAATTGGTTTAGAGGCTATGTCGGCCAATATTTTTTCAGATTCACTTACGGACAACATTGAGTTGAACGACATGGGATACCTAATGGCGCTTACCGGGAATTCAGATATCAACAAATTCGCCATTGATAAGTTTAAAAGACAGTTTGGCGAAAATGGAGCTTTTCGTTTGGTCAATTCAGAAGAGATGAACGATCCAGAAAACAACCCAATAGAAGGACTTTTTTCACATACGGATGATTTTATCAAACTGACGGAGGTGGTTCGTAAATACCCCGCGATCCATGAAATTGATTTAAAGGATAAAGAGCATTACGACAAGCTTGTTGACATCACCTTAAAAGATAGCGAGATCATACCCGTGTTTACTAAATCGCCCAATGGCAGTATTGAAATCATTCCGGCCAATAGCAAAGACTTTTCCCCAAATGGAGAAGGGCATAAATTGGTTTATTTAGGGAAGATGTTTGATATTGATTAGCACATTGCCATTCACAACTTCCACAAGACCCTTTATTCATCAATTGGTTTGGGGCATTCATGAATTTGACTCAAAAAACGAATAGGAGTACTCTTATTTTCATCCAATAAACCATTTAAACTTAGAATGATGAAAAAAATCTCCCTATTTGTTGCACTTGCAGGTTTAATATTTGTTGGTTGCTCTAAAGATGATGGCCCCAGCGCCAAATGCGATTCATGTACTATCGCTAGCGAAAAAGTAGAATTTTGTGATAATTCTAATGGAACATATACAGTAAAATCAGGAGGAGAAGAAGAAACCTATACTTCAGCAGAATTGGAAGCTTCTGGCCTGACTTTTGCCGAATTAAAGGAACTTACCTGTAGTTTATCATTGTAGATAAGGAACACAGATATTTTTGTTGTTCGGGTTATAAGTTTAATCATTCAACTTTAGTACTGCCATAAAAGCTTGTTGTGGGATTTCTACATTTCCGATTTGGTGCTTTCGCCAATTGACATCCTGGCTATTCGTCAATTGGTTTGGGGTATTCATAAATTGGCACCATAAAAGAAAATGACCGCCACTTACTTTCACCCAATAAACCATATAAACTTAGAATGATGAAAAAAATCTCACTATTTGTGGCACTTACAGGCTTATTATTTGTTAGTTGCTCTAAAGATGATGATGATACTAAATGTGAGTCATGCAATTTACAAGGAGAAAAAGCAGAAATCTGTGATAATGAAGACGGAACCTATACTGTTAGCCGTTTGGATAATGCACTTATCGTTACACAAGAAGAATTGGATTTAGCAGACCTTACTCCAAAGGAGTATATAGAGTTGGTTTGTGTTTTGGGGACAGAGTAATAGATGATTTGATGAGCAATGTCTAATCATTCAATTTTAAAACAGCCATAAAAGCTTGTTGCGGAATCTCCACATTCCCAACTTGGCGCATCCGCTTTTTCCCTTTCTTCTGCTTTTCAAGCAGTTTTCGCTTACGGGAAATATCGCCACCATAACATTTGGCGGTCACGTCTTTACGCAGAGCTTTTATGGTCTCCCTAGAAATGATCTTTGAGCCTATGGCCGCTTGTATCGGAATATCGAACTGTTGTCGTGGAATAAGCTCTTTTAATTTTTCGCACATTTTCTTTCCAATAGTATGTGCATTATCAAAATGAACCAATGCAGATAAGGCATCGACAGGTTGTGCGTTTAACAGGATATCAACCCGGACCAATTTGGAGGTTCGCATACCTATTGGGGTATAATCGAAAGAGGCATAGCCTTTTGAAACGGTTTTCAATCGGTCGTAAAAATCAAAAACGATTTCAGCGAGGGGCATATCAAAAGTAAGTTCCACCCGCTCCGTGGTCAAATAGGTCTGGTTGGTGATTTGGCCTCGTTTTTCAATACAAAGCGACATCACATTTCCAACAAAATCTGATTTGGTAATAATAGTGGCCTTGATATAAGGTTCCTCCACCCGGTCAACGGTTGAAGGATCCGGTAAATCCGATGGGTTGTTTACAATCAGTGCAGTTTCATTGTCTTTGGTAGTGTAAGCATAATAACTTACGTTGGGCACTGTGGTAATTACGGTCATGTTAAACTCACGTTCTAACCGTTCCTGAATAATTTCCATGTGTAACATACCCAAAAAACCACATCTAAAACCAAAACCAAGGGCAGCGCTGCTTTCTGGGGTAAAAACCAAAGAGGCGTCATTGAGCTGTAATTTTTCCATGGAAGAGCGCAATTCCTCAAAATCTTCGGTATCCACCGGATAGATTCCGGCAAAAACCATAGGTTTTACATCTTCAAAACCCTCAATGGCATTTTGCGTGGGCTTACTCGCGTCCGTAATGGTGTCACCAACCTTTACTTCCCTGGCATCTTTTATACCGGTGATCAAATACCCCACATCACCAGTGGAAATTACCGTTTTTGGAACCTGTTCTAGTTTCAAAGTGCCAATTTCGTCGGCAAAATAATCTTTGTCAGTAGCAACAAATTTTATTTTTTGACCTTTTTTGATTTCACCATTAATAACCCTAAAATAAGTCTCAACCCCTCGAAACGGGTTATAGACAGAATCGAAAACCAATGCTTGGAGTGGCTCATCTGGATTTCCCTCAGGCGCAGGCACCCGTTCAATAATTGCAGTCAAAATATTTTCAATCCCGATTCCGGTTTTGGCACTGGCAGGAATCACCTCTTCAGCATCGCACCCCAACAAATCGACAATATCGTCCGTTACCTCTTCCGGGTTTGCACTTGGCAAATCGACCTTATTGAGCACTGGAATGATTTCTAAATCATTCTCCAACGCCAAATATAAATTGGATATGGTCTGTGCTTGAATACTCTGTGCTGCATCTACAACCAATAACGCACCTTCGCATGCCGCAATAGACCGAGAAACTTCATAGGAGAAATCGACATGTCCGGGAGTATCGATCAAATTTAATATGTAGGTCTCACCCTCATGCACATATTCCATTTGAATGGCGTGACTTTTTATGGTAATGCCGCGCTCGCGCTCCAAATCCATATTGTCCAAAAGCTGATCTTGCTTCTCTCGTTCGGTCACAGAACCGGTAAAGTCCAACAGGCGATCGGCCAAGGTACTTTTACCGTGATCAATATGAGCAATTATGCAAAAATTTCTAATCTTCTTCATCAACGTCTATTACCCAATGATTTGGGGGTGTTTTGGAAATGCAAATATATGTCTTTTAAACACCTTTGAAGCTTATTTGAGGAAATATGAAATTGCCTCAAACAGATGGCTCTAAAATATTTTCTTAGATTTGATATTGAACCCCAAACTCAACTAATGCGAATCACCTGTATATTTTTATTGGTGTTTTTGACATCTTACAATCTGATTGCCCAGACTTATCAGATTAAGGGGAAGGTAGTTGATAGAAAAAACAACACTATCCCATTTGCCAATATTTTATTGCTTCAAGCTTCAGATTCCACATTTGTGCAGGGCACATCTGCAGATGATAACGGGCAGTTTTTACTTTCCGAGGTAAAACCGAACATTTATTTGTTACAAGCGAGCTATGTTGGCCGAGGGTCGGAACCCCGAGCATTGGATATAAAAAACAATGTTTCATTGGGTGCTTTGATAATCCCTTTGGCGGAAAATGCTTTGGATGAGGTGGTGGTCACTTCGCAACGACCCAAACTTCAAAGGCTACCGGACAGACTGGTTTTTTCTGTTGAAAACACGGTGGTTTCACAAGGAAGTTCATGGGATATTTTAAAAAGTACTCCGGGCGTAATTGTCAACCAGAGTGAATTGCAAATTCGAGGGCAGAGCGCTACCGTATACTTGAATGATAGAAAGGTTCAATTATCAGGTCAGGAGGTACGAGATTTATTAGAAGGTCTGTCGGGGACCAACATAAAATCGGTTGAGGTTATCGCAAACCCACCTGCCCAATATGATGCCGATGGCGGGCCTATTTTAAACATTGTTACCAGTAAGAACATAGTTCCGGGCTATAAAGGAAGTATGAATGGATCGTATACTCAGGCCATTTTCCCCAAATTTGGCTTGGGAACAAGTCACTACTTCAAAACAGAGAAGTTAAATTTGTTTGTCAATTATAGCATTAACCCGAAAAAAGAAATTAGAAAAGCGATCAAAGGCATCAACTTTATTGACACCAATGAAGCGATATTTTCGAACTGGGATACCAAATATGATCAGACCACAAGATCAAAGGCCCAAAATGCAAGCTTAATCCTTGATTATGATTTTGATGAGAAAAACAGCCTTAACTTCACCACCAATTTGGCCATAAATCCAAACTGGGAAAGAGCTACCAACCTAGAAACTCAAATCAGGAATGGGCAAAGTCAGTTGGATTCTACTTTCACAACCCAGAACACGGAAAATGTGGACAACACTAACTTGGCGGTTGACCTAACCTATGTGCACAAATTGAAAAAACCAGGGGCAAAGCTTTCCTTTAATGGACACTATACTTTTTTTGACGGAGCCTCATCACAAAATTTATTTTCCTCATACTTTGATAATGCTGGAGGTTTTCTAAGAAACTTTGGATTTGACACCAACTCCCAGCAAGACATTCAAATTTTTACAGGGCAAGTTGACTACTCCACCCCAATTGGAAATGCATCCATAGAGACTGGACTTAAGGCATCGTCAATAACATCAAAAAACCGAATTGACTTTGTGAATTTTATAGGGACGGATAATAATGTGGACGCTTCTTTGTCAGACAGATTTAATTATGATGAAAATGTGTATGCCGGGTATTTAAGTTTTGTAAAGAATTGGGAAAAATGGTCAATGAAACTGGGTCTCAGAGGAGAATTGACGGAAGCGATTGGAACCTCTCTTACCTTGAATGACACAAACACCATAGATTTTTTTGAACCCTTCCCTTCCGTTTATGTGTTATACTCTCCTTCAGAGAAACATAGTTTTGCTTTTGACTATGGGCGAAATGTGGATAGGCCAAAATATAATGACCTGAATCCGTTTAGGTCTTTTTTTAATGAGAATGATTTTGAAGAAGGAAATCCAGGATTACGCCCCAGCTTTAGTAATAATTTCAACTTTAATTATACATTTAACAGCGAATTGTTCTTTGATGTCTATTATCGTGACAATGGTGAGAACATAGCCTATTTTGTGTTTCAAGATAATACTGCCCAAACCTTGGTGGAGGTGAAACAGAATGTTTTGGAAAGCAAGAGCTACGGAATTGATTTAACGTTAAGCAAAAACATGACACCTTATTGGTTTTTGTATGCCTACACTTCGCTTTTTCATGAAGAGGAAACGTTTTTGGCCGCTGAGAGTAACAATCAAGTGTATACCAATGCAGTGGATGGAGCGTATGCTCTTTTGGCAAACTATCTTACACTTTCAAAAGATGGGACATTTACTGGAGAAGTAACAATGACATACTTATCCAAATTCTTATTTGGCTCATATATTTCTGATGATGAGCTCAATGTAACTCTTGGTCTTAGAAAATCTCTTTTTAAAGATAGAATTACAGTTTCCCTAGCTGCTGAGGACTTACTGGAACAGGCTGTACCTACATATACTTCCCGATATCTAAATCAGGACAATTTCTATCGAAGACGACCTGAATTGCAATTCATTCGGTTTGGAGTTACCTACAACTTTGGAAATTTCCGATTGAACGATAACCAGCGAGAAATAGACAAAAAAGAAAGGGAACGACTGCAAAACGAGGAATAACTAGTTGATTTTATGGTATTTTGTATTTTTGCCATCCAAAAAATAGGATTTGCCAAAAATTGGAGACATACAACTTCCTGATTTTCCGTTACTTCTTGCTCCTATGGAAGACGTAAGCGACCCTCCGTTCCGTGCTTTGTGCAAAGAACAGGGCGCTGATGTGGTTTATACCGAATTCATTTCATCCGAAGGGCTGATTAGGGATGCAGCTAAAAGTGTAATCAAACTGGATATCTATGAAAAGGAAAGACCAGTTGGCATACAGATTTTCGGGGCAGAACTGGATTCCATGCTTCAGGCGGTGGATATTGTTGAAAAATCCAATCCCGACATCATAGACATTAATTTTGGCTGTCCCGTAAAAAAAGTGGTCAGCAAAAATGCTGGTGCCGGAATTTTAAGGGACATTCCCCTTATGGTAAAACTGACTGAAGAAATTGTAAAGCAGACCAAACTTCCAGTTACCGTTAAAACACGATTGGGATGGGATACCAATTCAATAAAGATTGTTGAGGTGGCCGAGCGATTGCAAGATGTAGGCATCAAAGCTATCGCAATACATGGCCGAACCAGGGTGCAAATGTACAAGGGCGACGCCGATTGGAAACCGATAGCCGAGGTTAAGAACAACCAGAGAATGCAGATTCCGGTTTTTGGAAATGGCGATGTGGATACACCGGAGGCGGCTGTAAAAATGCGAGATGAATATGGTTTGGACGGAGCCATGATTGGCAGGGCTAGCATTGGAAATCCATGGTTTTTTAATGAGGTGAAACATTTTTTTAAAACAGGAGAACATTTGGCTCCACCATCGATGGAAGAAAGAGTGAATGCGGCCCGTAGACACCTTCAAATGTCTATTGATTGGAAAGGCGAAAAACTTGGCGTTTTTGAGACAAGACGTCACTACACCAACTACTTTAAGGGAATTCCACACTTCAAGGAATATCGTATGAAAATGGTCACCAGCGATGAATCAGCTGATGTTTTTGCAGCTTTTGATGAAGTTTTGGAAAAATTTGGGGATTTTCAATTCGCTTAAGCAGAAATCAACCTTTGGTTGATCCTGCTGCTGGCAATTTTTGAAGAAATAAATCCTAATACCACAATAGTAGCCAATACCACAAGCAAATTCATCACATTATATTCTACAGGATAGGCCAATGAAGGGGTAATTTTTAACCAACCGAAGGCCAATTGAGACCCAATCAATAGAGACCCAATCAAAACCCCGATTAAACCACCCAAAGTAGTTACCAATAATCCTTGGGTGAAATAGATGGTGCGCAATTCTTTGATAGTGGCTCCCAAACTGAACAATGTCTTTGAGTTTTGCTGTTTGTCCAAGATCATCATAATTATGGCCCCGACAACATTGAACAAGGCAATGATCAACACCAAAGTAAAAATAAGGTAGGTAGCCAGGTTTTCTGTATTAAGCATGCGATGGAGCGTACCATTTTGCTCTTGTCTATTTAAGATCAGCACTTTATCCCCTAAAACAGTTCTAATCTTTTCCCTAACATCTTCTAAAGAAGATTGATTACTCAGTTTAAAATTGATTCCTGAAACTTGGGTGCTGTCCTTTTCCAGTAAAGCTTGGACCAACGGAAGTTGGGCGAAAACATATTTTTTGTCCAGATTCTCCTCAATAGCATAAACTCCGCTTAGTATAATGGGGAGTTCGTTGTATGGTTTTGAATTTAGACTTTGCTGCGAAAATGAACCCTCGCCTGGTTTTGGCACTAGAACCGTCATCGGGTTTTGGTAATTATCAATAGGAACCCCAAGTTGGTTGTAAATTCCAATGCCAGCTACGCCATTATATTCCATTACGCCCCAATTGCCAAAATACAAGGTGCTATCAACCCCGGTAACAGAGCGGTAGTTATGGTCCACACCTTTAATATATGCAATGCAGCTTTTTTCACGGAAAGTAAGGTAGGCACGTTCCTCCAACTCTTTGGAATAATTGGCTAAATTTTCAATTTCCTGCAAAGCTGCTTCTTCATTTTGTGAAATTGAAAAATGCTTCCCGGTAACAGGTAATGCTTTTAGGTCTGGGTCGAATGTATTGGTAAAAGAAAGACTAAAAGTTTTTAATCCCGCGAAAGCGGAAAGCACTACAAAAAGTGCGGCCGAACCGATTACAATAACCAAGAAGGTAATAAAATTGATAATATTTACCGCATTTTGGCTGCTCTTTGAACGGAGGTAACGTTTAGCGATATAAAAAGAAAAGTTCAAAATCAGGATTTCTTTCGTTTATCTAGCAAATCCCTATTTTCAATGGGGTTTTCATCACCTTTAAGGGATTTTTCAATTTTGTCGATATATTCCAAAGAGTCATCCAGATAAAAACTCAGTTCAGGAACACGGCGGAGCTGGCTTTTGGTGCGTTGGGCCAACTCGTGTTTGATTAAACTTTTGTTGGATCGGATACCCTCGAGCAATTCATCTGCACTTTTGGTTGGAAAAATACTCACATATACCTTGGCAATTGATAAATCTGTGGTTACGTAAACCTTGGAAACCGAAATCAAGGTTCCCTTTAGACCACCATCCGTTGCAGCGCGCTGCAGTATGTCGGCCATATCTTTTTGAATGATACCAGCTATTTTTTTTTGCCGTTGTGTTTCCATAATGCAAAATAACGGAATAAATGACGAACCTCATGATATGATATCCCAACAGTATGTATTTTTGGCGTTGAACGGGAGAAAAACGGTTAAGTATTTTAGCTATGGATAAAATTGAACACATTGGTATAGCAGTCAAAAGCTTGGAAAATTCCAATACCTTATTTGCACAACTTTTAGGAGTGCCACATTATAAGACCGAGGAAGTAGCATCTGAAGGGGTTCGAACATCTTTTTTCAAATCGGGCCCAAACAAGGTAGAATTGTTAGAAGCAACCAATGAGGAGAGTCCAATTGCAAAGTTTTTAGAAAAAAAGGGAGAGGGCATTCACCATATTGCTTTTGCTGTCGATGATATTGTAGGAGAAATTTCAAGATTAAAACAAGGAGGTTTTAAAGTGTTGAACGAAACACCTAAAAGAGGAGCGGATAATAAACTAGTGGCATTTTTACACCCGAAGGGAACAAACGGGGTTTTGGTAGAGCTTTGCCAAGAAATAAAAGAAGGGTAGCACGGTAAAATCTTGCGGTGTAGCAAAATAAGTAGTAATATTGCATCCGCAAAAATGTAGGTCCTATAGCTCAGTTGGTTAGAGCACCTGACTCATAATCAGGGGGTCCATGGTTCGAGCCCATGTGGGACCACAACCTTAAAAAAACTCCGGCTAAAACCGGAGTTTTTTGTAAAATTAAATGAAGGGGTTACAACACTTACACAATATAGCTCCCAATTTTACGAACGTCCAATAGAATTTTATAACAAATACAAAGCACATTGTCGGTTATTTATGCTTTGCGGCCCTCCCTACTGTTAATCCCGACGAACCTTAACAGGCCCTAAACCCAATTAGCTGTAATTTTAAGTAAATTAACCTCTGCAATGAGAATATTGGAAATTATACTCATATGTTTTGCTTTTCAAGCGTTTGTTTATGCGGGCTTTCTTTGGTTTAAAAAAAGCATGGTCAGGGCAGCAAACTCAATTTGGGCGATTTTTCTATTCCTATTTGGGCTGAACATTATATATAATGTTTCATATTGGTTATATAGCGATAGCCATATAATTAATGCACTGAATTTAGTTTACTACATACCCTTCTCTCTATACGGACCACTTTTTTATTTATATATAAAAACGCTAGTAACGGATTCAAAACCCAAGGTAAAGGAACTATTTTTTCACAGCTTAATTCCGTTGATGGTATTGATCAACTTTATACGTTACTATAACTTGTCGGTAGAGAGCAAACTCATGATCCATAATGGCACATTGGATCCTTCCCAGTATGTCTTTGTTGCGGGGGATGTTGTTTTCTTTTTTTTGGTGGCCACTACGTTACTATATGCTCTCGCATCCTATTTGACCAATAGGAACAAATACACTGGGGATAAAGAAATGAAGCTATGGTTAAAGTTGACTACGGTTACATTCGCTTTTTTTACCATTTCATGGCTTTTTTACTTTGTGCTCTTTAAATCGGGCCTTATTCAACAATCTCAAGACTATTCCATTACCATAACAATGGGAGTTTTTATTGGGCTGACCTCCTATTTTGGATTTTACCACAGCAGTGTATTTAATGGAAAACCACTAAAAAAGATTTTCCCTATCATAAAATACCAAAAGTCAGGACTTTCCAAAAAAGTTTTAAACGATTATAAAGGAAAGCTACTTGATTTGATGGAGTCTAAATCGCTTTATTTGGAAAGTGAACTGAAACTTACCGATTTGGCCGAGATGCTAAAATTGTCTCGCCACAATACCTCACAGATCATTAATGAATGTTTTCAAATGAGCTTTTACGAGTTTGTCAACAAGTACAGAATTGAAGAAGCCGAACGGCTGTTGGTAGATGATAAAGATCACGAAATGAATATTACCGACATCGCTTATCAAGTTGGGTTTAATAATCGCATATCTTTCTACAACGCGTTCAAAAAATACATTGGAACTACACCCACCGAATTTAGAAACCAGAACATGGCTTCATAGACGTCAAGTTTACCTCGTCTCCATATTCCCGACGAATATTTACAAAAGAGGCTTCTGAAAAAATATACTTTTAGCGGAGCCTTATTGATATATGGGTGAACAGGAAATTGTATTTCACCATCCTAGTTGGGACAATATCGAATGCACATTTCACTTTACCCAAAAAACGCTCCATTTTAATTGAAGTGTCAATTAGGGCTCCAAACTGTTCGTATGTTGAATTTTAAAAAGCCAAACCATGAATAAAAATCGAATTATAACGAGCGCTTACAAAATAACAGGCTGTTTGTTTTTCAGCCTTTTGGCGTGGAATGGGATGCTTGCCCAACAAAACATAGAAGATATTGGACTATTGGCCCATGAGAAAAATGAGGAAGCTCCTACTTCTACAGATCATTGGGGGCAATTGGTGGGCAATTGGGACATTATAGTGGAGATGTTAGACCCTTCCGGTGAAGTAAAACATAGCTTCAGTGGAGAATGGAATTGGTTTTATGTTTTAAATGGAATGGCAATTCAAGATGTTTTCATCCTGCCCAAACGCAAAGAAGCAACCGACCAGAATCTATTTTATGGGATAGGACTTCGCATTTTCAATAAAAAACTGAATAAGTGGCAGACCGCATATGTAGATACCTCCAACAGACAAATGGATGTGGGTGAAGCAGTATCCACAAATGACAAAATCACCTTGATTGAAACGAACAATAAAAAAGAAAAAATAAGAATCACCTATTTTGATTTCCAGAACAACACCTTCAAATGGCAACAAGAAGTTTATAATGAGGACAAGAAGGCTTGGCAAATCACCCAGTTGATACATGCAACTAGAAAGGGGTGATTGCGCATTCAGAATATACAGTTTCAAATTAGCTTAAACCAACACATATGAAAGCACTGATTTATCCAGTTTTATTGAGCATTTGTTTAAACGCATTTGGGCAGACAGAACTTCCAAACGAAAAAGAAAGGTATTTTGACTTCTGGGTGGGAAAATGGAACGCTACCTGGGATGAAGGTGATGGCAAAATTGGTAAAGGAACCAATACAGTTACCTTGACCATGGATGGAATGTCAGTCCAAGAGGATTTTGTAATAACCGAAGGCTTGCAGAAAGGGTTTAAAGGGAAAAGCATTTCCATGTACGTACCATTTTTAGGGAAATGGAAACAAACATGGAACGACAATACCCAAAGCTATTATGATTTCACTGGCGAATTTATGGGGGATAAAAGGATTTTTAAAACAGAGCCAATTAAAATCAAGGATAAAGAGGTAATATTTAGAATGGTTTTCCATGACATCCAAAAAGACTCGTTTACATGGGATTGGGAAGCATCAACAGATACCGGAAAAACATGGAAACTTAACTGGCAAATAGCGTATACCCGCATAAAAGAAAATAAAATCAGCGACCTTTCACCGGAGCAACCTGATTTCACAAACTTTATTGGAAATTGGAGATGTGTAGTTTCCAATTTGGATAAAGACGGAAATTGGAAGGAAGCAAATGCTAAATGGGAATGGAAACCAATACTAAATGGAAGGGCAATCCAAGATTATTGGGAATCCCCAACAATGAGAGGTACTAACATAAGAACATTTAACCCTAAAACGGGCAACTGGATGAACGCTTGGGTAAATGATCAAAGCAATACTATTTCAGAGATATGGATTGCCAATACCAAGGAAGATGGAACTATAGTAATGACGGATGAAAAAAAGAGCTTCGAAATACATTTCTATAATATAAAACAAGACTCCTTTGACTGGAAATGGGATGTTAGACAAGAAGACGGAAGTTTAAAAACTATCTCCAAAATCAAAGGTAACCGAGTAAAAACCACCAGTTCATAAGAAGTCTTATTTCATAATTCAAAGACCTTCCGCATATATAAGGATGCTTTTCAGGTGATCAAGATTACCTGGCCGCAATCTTTTGTCCCGAATGTATTTTTTAAGCGCGGGTCTATTGTTTTCTGGAAAAATTCCAAGGAAATCCTTTTTCTTTTTAGGAACAGCAATCAATAAAGCTTCTCCTTTTAATCCATAGAAAATGGAAACATCATCAATAAACTTAGCCGGAATAGATTGGGCAAGTGAATTGGTTGATGCTTTGGCTGGAGAATACTTTTTGTGCATTTTAGAGTACAAAACGTACTGGTCTCCCGTGAATTCTTTGGAGAAATAACTATTGCCCTGTAGACCATCGGTTCCTTTGAAGGTAAAATACTGCATCTCTTTTCCGTCCAACATGGTTCTGATATCATTGGATTGCACCAAAAACTGGAATTGCTCCTCAGCCAAATCCGAGTTCTTTATTTCCATTTGATCTTGAAAAGCATTATACCGTAAATAGAAAGAACCCAGCAAATCGTTTTTATAGAAAAGCTTACCCTTTTTGAAGTTGTCAGCGTAATAGGGAGAACCCTCAATATTGGATAAATCTATTGTGTTGGAAGGTCTTTGCGCATTGTTGACAATGGCATTTACAAGAGATTCGCGCATTTGCATACTAGTAAAATCCTGAAGATTGTTGGAGCCGACCGCTGCACCAAAGTTTTTTGCCTGTTGACCGGTCAATGTGAAGCTTGCGAAAACAGCAAAACTAAGTACGAATAAGAATTTCAATTTCATCATGACATTTTTTTGGATTGATAATAAGGCGCACAAAACTGTGCGCCCTATTGGTTATTAACTATAGTTTAGTAAGTTGAATTGAAGCCTGGGGTGATCCCGTGCCACAATCGTTGGATTCATCAGATGTAAAGTTGATGATAAATGAACTGTCATCTGGGTTGTTTAAATCATAGGTGGAGTTTACCGAAGCCGTTCCAGTGGCTATGGTTACATTACATCCGGCCCCTACACTTTGGGCTGGAGTAACAATGATTTCACCACATACAAACTGGAATTCAAAATCCACAGGCCCAAAAGGACCAAAAGCAGGAAAGGTAGGAACACTTCTGATCACTCTGGTTGTATTTCCAATGGCATCTATAGTGTAAACACCCTCTTGGTAATCATTTACTCCAAAAATACCCGGGGTCACTGTGGTAAGTTGATATTGGCCCGTAAACAGATCATCAGAGGGGAGCAAAGCAATCAATGTAGCTCTGTACACATATGGAGAACTAAAGAAATTACCCCCGCTGATATTTGGGTTTTGATCACCGCCGGTAAAGGTTTGCCCTGTGGTCAGGTCCATCTCAAAACGCATTTCAATTTGGTCCCCACAATTGAACTCGCCCGCAGCCAGTCCAAGGGCGCTAGTTAGTTCCCCAAGAGTGGCAGTGACTTCCCTTCGAGGTAGTCCAAAAGGGCCATTGGTAAAATCGGAAGGTGAAAAAGTATCGATTTGCACCTCTCCAGAATCGGTTGTTCCATTTTCAGGGGTGTTGTCTACAAGTTTTGCATATAGCCTTACCTCTTCCATTAAAGCTCCATTTTCTATATCCTGGGCTTCAATTTCCACTCCCCACACTGCGCCGGGGTCAAGCACATCCATCGCTGGGCTAATTACATTTACTGTCCGCAGAATTGCCCCGCGAATCACATCATCCAGTACTTCCCCAGAAAGTTTGTCATCCTCGCTACATGACATGGAGAACAGGATGAATAGTAAAACGGAATATTTATATATGACTTTCATAACGATTTAAAATTTAGTTAGCTATTGGACCGCTTGGGTTGTTGTCCCAAAAAACAGGTTGTGTCTGATTGGGTTTCTGGCTGATGTTGGAATTTGTGTTTACCGCATTGGATGGGTAATACATTGACCTTGGGAAATCTCCAGGGTTGGGCGACCTATTGGGCTGCAATGTTGTAGGGTAGCCTGTTCTTCGGTAAAAATTATATGGCTCAACGCCATTGCCGAAGCAGGCTATAAAAAATTGTTCGCCCAAAATATCCCATTTTCCTTCGGTGGTAGCAGCATCCCAGGCAGCTTCAACTGCAGCGACAAATGAGTCGACCGCTGCTTGATTAGGAGCAAAGGAAAAATCTGCATTGGGATCTAACGCACTGAAAGTTTGAACCTTGGTGACAGATTTGTTGATGCCATTCAGCATGGCGGTTCTGGCTGCTGGCAAGTCGTTGCTCACCAATCGAACTTCCGCAATCATAAAATCGGCCCACGAGGCGGTCAAAATTGGGGAGATACCAGCACCAAGTCCACCTTGGCCAGGACCTATTCCTTGAAAACTATCATCATCAAATCGACCTCCAAAGGGATAAACACCCCATACTGTAACAAAAAAAGCATCGGGATCCCTACCATCATTTTGGGCATGATCTCTTCCCCAAAAGCCATTGGGCAAATTACAGAAGGTAAAACCGCCATCAATATAATGTTGTGGAGGGGTTTGTGTGGAACATCTTATGGTCTCTTGGTTCGGTGGGATTTCCTGACCTGGAACTGCATCTGTTTGGCGATAAAAGTAATACCTGATTCTTGGGTCATCGGATGTCATCATTTCATTCATCAACCAATTGGAAACAAAATCAGAAGCTCCGGTCGGGGTATAATTAAACCCATATCTTGGATGACGTGTATCTGGATTTGATGCGCTTGTTCCGGGCCAAGAATATTGGAAATCCTCAGAAGAATCGGTTATATAGTTTCCCGAGTTGACTATTGCATTAAAATTTGTAATAGCACTCGCATCCACTAGTCGCATCTGATAGTAAATTTTCATTTTTAAGGTATTGGCCGCTTTCACCCATAACCCATAGTCATTGGCATAAAATACGTCCGTACCTGGCTCATCACTTGCAGTTGTGCCAAAATTGGCAATGGCCTCATCAAGCAAGCCCAACGCAGCCTGATATACCTCAGCCCCAGAGTCCAGTTTCGGGTTCAATATGCCCTCCTCTCCTTTGAATGCTTCGCTGTAAGGGATATCTCCAAAGAAATCCACTAGACTTACAATAAGGTAGGCCTCTATGAATTGGGCAATGGCAATATGATGGGTTTGACCAGCTTCTTCGGCCAATCCGGTCATAAGTCTGATATCTTGAAGGATGCCGGTATAGGCATTGGTCCATTCATCGGTAAAATCAGAATCCTGATAAACAGATTGATAGTTTTGAGAATTTCCGTTGTACAGAGCCCCTGTTCGTGTCAGCTCCATACCATGAAGGTTAAAACCATCACCGTTGGTGGCCCCTCCGGAAACCCAATTGTCATTGACATCAAAATCGGCGTTGCCCTCCAACTGTCTAACAAAATCTTCTTGAATTGAGTTCAAAAAGAAATCGACACTGGCCTGATCTGGCGCAAGGGCATTGGGATCTCGTGTAATATCTAGTTCGGTACTTTCGCATCCACTTATAAACAACCCAAGGACTGCCAATGGAATCAGTATATATCTATTTAGTTTTTTCATCTTTTTCATTTTTATTAGAATGTGGCTTTTACGCTTAAACCATATCTTCTTGAGCTGGGGCCGTTTAGAAAATCGAACCCAACACCGTTTCCAACACCCAAACCGGAAGTATTTGGGTCAAATCGGGCCCCGTTAGGGGTGTTAATGGCATCATACCAAAGGTTTTGTCCCGAAACGGTAAAGACCAAAGAGCCAAAAGGTGTTTTGTCCAAGAATTTTTCCGGCATGCTGTATGCCAGGGATACTTCTTGAAGTCTAATGGTAGTGCCATCATAAACTTGAAGCTCACTTGGACCGAAGAGTACATTGGTAAAGTAAAAGTCTGAGTTGTTTATTTGGATGTTGTTTGGTTGTCCGCTGGGACCAATACCGTTCAACACAAAAGATTCCCTTCTGTTCAAGGTCTCAGGAATCAAGCCTCTTCCCAATAAAGTGGAAATGGTACTTGAATAAATATCACCTCCTTGCGTGTAGTTCATTTGAAATCCTAATGTGAAATTGTGGAACGACAACGTATTTTGAAGGTTTGCGATCCAATCAGGGTTGGGATCTCCAATTACCCCATTGTTGGGGTCTTGTTGAAAATTCCCCTGGGCATCAATTACCAATTCTCCGTTGGCTGTTCGCTGAACTTGTGAACCAAAGAAAACACCCAAAGGCTCTCCTGGAATAGCAGCGTTGCCCAAATTTGAAAAACCGGAATAGATGACCTGATCGGTATCAATACCCAAATCGGTAACCGTGGTCTCGTAAGCAGTGAAATTTAAATTGGAGCTCCAATTCAAGCCATTGTCCTTGCTTCGTATCCAAGTAACACCTAAATCGGCCTCAATACCTTCGCCATCAATCTCACCCACATTGGTGTCAGTAAAAGTGAAACCTGTGGAAGGATCCAATGGCCTTCTTACGATAAGGTCTTTGGTGATTCTTTTGTATACAGAAACATCAAGGGTGATTCTATTGTCAAGAAGGGCGGACTCGATTCCCAGCTCAATTTCAGAAACTGTTTCAGGCTGTAACCCGGGATTTCCTAAAGTTTGGCCAGAGGTATTGGTTACAATATTGGTTCCACCACCGGTTTGGTTGTCGTTTGTTACCAAAACAAGGGTAGAAGCAATGGGATAAGGATTGAAGGTGTTAAATCCGGCAGAGGTTCCGTAACCCGCCCTTAGTTTTAAATAATTCACACCATTTTGACTTTTTAATCCATCAAAAGCTTCGGTTGGAATAAAAGATAGACTGGCACTTGGATAAAACAAACTCCTGTTTTCCTTTGAGAAGTTGGAAGCCCAGTCATTTCTCCCTGATAGAGTTAGGTAGACAAAATTGTCATAATCAAAATCCAGTTGTCCATAAACACCCACCAAGTTTCTTTCGGTAAAGAATTGAATTTCGTTATTGTTCAAGAAATTGAAGTGTCGTAGTACATTAAATACTTGCTGGCCATCACTGGCAATTCCATTTTGGTCGAAAACCTCCCTTCGGGAAGTGCCCCCAACGTTAAACGCGAAACCTACTTTTTCGGTAAGGTCATAATTACCGGTAAGGACAAGGTTATGATCCCAAATGGTGTTGGTATTGTTCCAGGTGGAATAAACACCACTCAATAATCTTGCATCACCACTATTGCTGTTTACACCTCCTCTGTTTTGAAAGTTCAAGTTATTTTCACTGTAGTTGTCCAGACCTACACGATAGTTGATATTCAAATGATCGTTGATGTCATAACCGATACTTGCATTTCCAAACACCCTATTGGTTACCTGTTCTGTTCCGGAATTTGCAATGGTCCAAAGTGGATGCTGAATACTATTGTCCTGTCTGTAATACACCGAACCTCCGGTAATCGGATTTTCAAAAGGAAGCGCATCAAAATTTATACTTCTCGGGGTAAACCATAGATCTCCGAAAATAGAAGAACCAGAACCTGTTGCCCCGTTACCGTTACTTAGTGCAACCGGAGGCGATTTGAACTTGGTCAGGGAATAATTCAGCGTACCTGAAATTGTAAAATTATTGGATAGCTGTGCTGAACCCCCAATGGAAATATTGTTTCTGACAATTGAATTTCCAGGGGTAAAGCCTTCATCCTCTAAATGGCCATAGTTGGCGTTGTAGTTTATTTTTCCGTCCTCCGAAGAACCACGAGCATTGATGGATGTGTTGAGGACGGTTCCTGTTTTAAACAGATTTTTTACACTATCATAGGGACGCCACTCATAACGTGCAGTTGCGAACTCTGGGAAAGCTTGTGGAATTCCCGTTGCTGGCGCTGCGGTCGAATAGGGATGTGGAAGGGTGCCTTGTGGATCAAACGCCCCATCATTTCCCCAACCATCAACGCCGCCTCTACTAAAACTAGGACCCCAATTACTGAAGAACCATCCAAAGGCTTGATCAAAACCATTTCCATATTCGTTTTGATAATCAGGAAGGGATGCAATCTCATTATAGAAAAGCGAGGTGCTGACCGTAATTTCAGATTTTTTGGAGGCTCCTTGGGAGGCTTTCCCACCTTTGGTGGTGATTAAAATGACACCGTTTTTACCTTGGGAACCATAAAGAGTTGCGGCTGCAAGCCCTTTTAGTACGTTGACACTTTCAATATTATTGGGATCTAAGTCCAAAAAACGACTGGACCCATTGTTACCATTAATAAAGTTTCCTTGGGCATTGGTATCATTGCTAAAGGGAACGCCATCCACAATAAACAAGGCCTGGTTACTTGTGCTAAAAGAGTTTAGCCCACGAATTATAATGTTAGTTCCTGAACCTGAAAGGCCACTTTGCTGGTTGATTTGGACCCCTGAGGCCTTTCCTGTAAGGATTCTGGCAATATCGCCCTCCGATTTTTGCTCTAACTGTTCAGAGCCTACTTCGGCAACGGCATAACCTAGGGCCTGTTTCTCTTTTTGGATTCCCAGAGCGGTTACAATTACTTCTTGCAGTGCTTGGGCATCTTCTTGCATCCGCACATTAATGACACTTTCGGCGCCCACCGATCTACGTTCTTCCCGTTGACCTATATATGTGTACAAAAGTGTTTGGCCCTCAGCGGCCTGAATGGTGTAGTAGCCGTCAAAATCAGTTTGGGTTCCGTTGTTGGTACCCAGAACAACAATGTTGACGCCTGGAAGCGGTAACCCCGCTTGATCAATGACCTGGCCAGTGACCTGCTTGTTTTGGGACCAAGCCGATATGGCACAGAAAAATGCCAGAACCAACGGTCGCACTAGTTTCTTTACTTTCATAAATAAAAAGTTTTGTTAGTAATTAATGAGTTAGTGCAACTGAGAAAGGTAGGAGGAAGAAGCTTAAGGAATAGCTAATTCAAATAATCAAAAAATGAGAACAAAACTTTATTTTGGATAGTCGCTCGTCATTTATTGGTAAGACATCTCACCGTCCTACCTTACAATTGCAACGTAAAAGAATAGAAATGGAGGGGCGGAGGTGATAATGCCCATGCGGATTTACAGATTATCCGACGCAAATTGACATTTACAAGCTTATCAGAAACAATGGAATCTGAGAGCGTTAAAATATTAGAACCACCGTGGAATAAGGGTTATGCACATCGGTTTGATCTTTAAAATCAAATGAAAAACTATTTAAACAGTATCGCCACAGCGCCGATGACGGTCACTATAAGAATGAACCTTTTGTAGTTGCGTTCGTTGATTTTCTTCAAAATAAAAATCCCGGATAAAAGGCCTAAAGCTAGAGCGGGTAACAACTTCAGATCAATAAGTAAGGTTTCCATGGAAATGGTCTTCCACACAAATATGTGAAAGGGCAGTTTAAATGTATTGGTTATTAGGTAAAGCCAGGCAGCTGTACCAACGAACTCATTTTTGGGCAATCGCATTGCCAAAAAGAAAATATTGGTAAAGGCTCCTGCCAAGTTTCCGATCATCGTACAAATTCCTGCAACAATTCCAATAGGGCCGGCAAAAGCCCAATGCGTTGGAATGCTTGTAGATTTGCGTCTGTCCCACCAAATCAATGTGGCGAGGCTAATAAAAATGACAATGACCATTCCAAGCTTAAATTCTTTTTCAGGAAGATCTTTTCCGATGACAACCCCGATCAAAATCCCAGAAACCATCCAAGGCAAGAATTTTAAAAGATATTTCCATTGGGTATGACGATGGTAGTAGATTACCGCTACAACATCTCCGACCAACAAAAGGGGCATTATAAGACCTGTGGATTCTCTTGCCCCGAAAGCCAAAGCCAACAGTGTAACATTAAATGTAGCAAGACCTTTTAGGCCCGCTTTGGATGTTCCCATTAAAAAAGCTGCTGTTGCGCCTATTATCCATGCAACAAACGTGGGTTCAGAAGTTATATGTATAACCAAAGCAGGTGTTTAGCGAACAAAACGCAAAGGTATTTCAAAAAAACTTTACCTTTAGTGACTTACCAATTAATAACCAAATGGACATTCAAACTTTAGATTATATCATAATCTTCGGATTCTTCGCAATTGTACTTTTTATAGGAATTTACGTTTCAAAAAAATCAGGAAAAAGCTCGTCGGAATATTTTTTATCCGGTCGAACAATGCCATGGTGGCTTTTGGGCCTTTCCATGGTGGCGACCACTTTTTCCACAGACACTCCCAACCTGGTGACGGACCTTGTTAGAACCAATGGTGTTTCGGGCAACTGGGGTTGGTGGTGCTTTTTGGTCACTGGAATGCTAACTGTATTTGTGTATGCAAAACTATGGAGGAAATCCAATGTAAAAACCGACTTGGAGTTTTATGAAATTCGATATGGAGGAAAAGCGGCAAGCTTTTTACGCAAGTTTAGAGCGGTATATTTAGGAGTCATTTATAATGTGATCACCATGTCTGCCGTAACCTTGGCAGCCATAAAAATTGGCGGCGTTATGTTAGGGCTGGAACCTTGGGTAACAGTTGTTGCAGCTGGCTTTATTACAGTGGTGTTTAGTGCTCTTGGCGGATTTAAAGGAGTTGTGTATAGTGACTTTTTATTGTTTTTTGTTGCGATGGCAGGAGCTATCGGAGCAGCGTACTATTTGGTGAACTTGCCAGAAGTAGGAGGTATTCAAGCTATTATAGATAATGAAAATGTAAAGGATAAACTGAGCATTATTCCAGATTGGAGCGACACCAAAGCGGTAATTACCCTGTTGGTTATTCCACTTGCGGTGCAATGGTGGAGTTCTTGGTATCCGGGTGGAGAGCCTGGCGGTGGCGGATATATTGCACAACGAATGTTGGCTGCAAAAAATGAGAATCACGCTATCGGCGCAACTTTCTTTTTTAATATCATGCATTACGCCCTTAGACCTTGGCCATGGATTTTGGTAGCATTAGCTTCTCTTGTAGTTTATCCTGATATCGCAAGCATACATGAGGCATTTCCAAACGTGGCAGCAGACAAATTGGGTCACGATTTGGCCTATTCCGCTATGTTGACCAAGTTGCCCAGTGGATTGTTGGGGCTTGTTTTGGCTTCTCTGGTGGCGGCCTACATGAGTACTATTTCGACCCAATTGAATTGGGGGTCGTCATATATTGTTTTTGATTTTTACAAGCAGCAAATAAATCCTGATGCAACAGAAAAGCAAATGGTGGCTGTGGGTAGGATTTCTACTGCAGTATTGATGGTTCTTAGTGCATTTTTAGCCTTGGCCATGCAAAACGCTATGGGAATTTTCAATTTGTTGCTCTCTTTCGGAGCCGGTACGGGGTTAATTTTCATTTTAAGATGGTTCTGGTGGAGAATCAATGCATGGAGTGAGATTACCGCTATGTTTTCTTCCGGTATTTTGGCCATTCTTTTGGAAACAACTTCTTTGAGGGAAGTACTTTTCGGCGCTGAATCAGGATTGTTACCAGATTGGGGTGAACTTCCATTTATAATGATCATAACAACGGTAATCTGGTTAACAGCAACCTTTGTTACGCAACCAGAAACCAAAGATGTACTTCGAAATTTCTATAAAAGAATACAACCAGGAGGTCCTGGATGGGCAAAAGTTGTGGATGAGGCAGCAGATGACAGTGTTGAAATTGTTGACCCAAGAGAAAAGTGGAGTGTTCCTTCAGGTATTTTAGCAATGTTATTAGGTGTTGTTTTGATTTATTCAACCATGTTCGCAACAGGGTATTGGATTTATGGAGAAACTAATTTAGCGCTAGTCTTGACTGCAGTAGCCGCGGTCTCTGGAGGGCTTCTTATTAGGGTATGGAATAAGATAAAAGACACCATTTTATAATGTTGTTATGAAAAACAGGGTATTGTCCGTAGATATTTTTAGGGGAGCCACTATAGTTTTAATGATTCTGGTGAATACTCCCGGTACGTGGTCCAATGTGTACGCGCCTTTGTTGCATGCCAAATGGCACGGTTATACCCCAACCGATTTGGTCTTTCCTTTTTTCTTGTTCATTGTGGGCACCTCCATTGTTTTTGCCTATCAAAATAAAGAAGCAAACAAGGCAACCTATAAAAAGATATCGATAAGAGCATTAAAATTAATTGGCTTAGGGCTTTTTCTTGGCGCATTCACAATCAGCTTTCCATTTATTAAGGAATTTGCCCAAATTCGCTTCCCTGGTGTTCTTCAACGTATCGGTGTTGTCTTCTTCTTTGCGGCCATACTTTTTTTGAATTTGGATTGGAAAAAATTGATTGTTACAGCAATTTTCTTGTTGGTGGGATATTGGCTTTTGATGGCATTTGTACCTGTTGAAGGAGTAGCTTCAACGTTTGAGCGCGCTCCAAACAACTTGGCCAATTATTTAGATGTACAAATATTTGGCACCCATAATTATAAACCAGATTATGATCCTGAGGGATTATTGAGCACCATTCCAGCCATTGTAAGCTCAATTTTGGGAATTTTTACAGGATTGATATTGACTTCCAAACAAGAAAAAAAGACCACCCTTCTTTTCGGTCTCGGAGGAGCGCTCATTATTATTGGGCATCTTTGGGATTTTATCTTTCCTATCAACAAAGCGCTATGGACAAGTAGTTTTGTTTTGGTAACAGCGGGTTGGGCCAATGTAGTTTTGGCACTGATCTATTATTTGACCGACGTTAAGGGAATAAAATTCGGAAGCATATTCCGGTATGCTGGGGCCAATGCCATTGTGGTGTATTTCCTTTCCAGTTTTGTTACCAAACTATTCTATTCCATAAAAGTGGATGATGACACATCGCTGCACGGGTGGCTTTTCGATAAAATTTATGTTCATGATTTTATATCCATGGAATTTTCTTCACTGCTCTATGGCTTGAGCGTGGCTGCCTTTTATTGCCTATTGGCCTATGTCATGTACAAAAGGAAGATTTTCATCAAGGTTTAGGTTTGAAAACCACGTGGCCTATTGTGGCGTACAAGTTTTGATAAAGGGCAATGCGAGGCGATTAGACTACTACTTATCGAATTTTGCTATTACTTTTTCTACACGGTTTCTTTTCGTTTCTTTCTCAATGTCACCAAGCCTCGATTTAAGTGTTGTAATAAAAAGGGCCTTGTTGTTGTCATTGATTATGGGGATAGCCCTTTCTGCATACATCGGAAGTTGATTTGTGGGACTTTTTAGGAGCTGCTCAATTAATAAATGAAATGCATTATCCGAGTATACCTTTACGAAACACAGGTTTATCAGGATATTTATGGCGTGGTCTTTAGTGATTACAGAGCCCTTATCCGCTGCCGAAAGAATTCTGGGTAGAGCAGCATAAATTTCCTTTGGCCGCTCTTTTGTTATTGTTCCAAGAGCCATCATCGCCCCCCATTGAAGCCTGTTATTTTTACTGGTCAATTGAACAATAAATTCTTCAATGTGATTGGAAATAAGCTTCGGTGCTCGTTGCCCTATTTCGTAAAGCACCTTGATACAGTCACTTTGAATGGCTTTTTTATTGGTAAGGTTTTCCACCAATTCTTGAACCGCTTCTTTATCTTGTGCCAATATTATTTCTTTGGCCAGTTCCTGGTTGGGCATTTCATCTCTTCGATTAAGGGAAGAAGCTAATTTATCAATGACACTCATTTTTCTCTCAATCTTTTAACATGGATCACTATTGCCTAATCTCCATTAACTTTGATACATATTTCCCAATAACATCAAACTCTAAATTTACTCGGGTTCCTACTTTGTAGGAATGGAAACGGGTGTGTTCATGGGTGTATGGTATAATGGCAACACTGAAACCATTCTTCTTGGAATCGACAACCGTTAAGCTTACCCCATCTACGGTAATGGACCCTTTTTCTATAGTAACATTGTTCAAAGAGGAATCATATGAAAAACCATAGATCCAACTCCCATCTTTTTTCTCAATCGAAGTACAGTTTGCGGTTTGGTCCACATGCCCTTGTACGATGTGGCCATCCAATCTTGCCCCAAGCTTCATGGCCCGTTCTAGATTGACCGAGTCACCAACCCCCAAATCACTCAAATTGGTTTTGTCAAGAGTCTCTTCAATGGCGGTCACAGTATAAGAACCATCATTTAAAGCAACAACAGTAAGACATACCCCATTATGTGCAACACTTTGATCTATTTTAAGTTCTTGGCTGATTTTCGAAGCGATGCTTATATGCAAATTTCCCCCATCGTTTTCCAGCTTGGTCACCTTTCCTAAAGTCTCAATGATACCTGTGAACATGAATCTTTTTAATTAAGTAGTTTTGCAGTGTAAATGTAGCCATATCGGCAGTGATTATATGAAGGAAAAAGGAAAAATTAAGCTCGGAATCTCAATTGGGGATTTGAATGGAATTGGATGTGAGGTCGCATTAAAAACTTTTGAGGACCCTAGAATGCTGGAATTTTGCACTCCAATCATTTTTGCATCCAACAAGACCATATCCCAACAAAAAACTGATCTGGGAATTAACCTGAGCTTTAATGGAGTTCGCGAAGCTTCCCAGGTTGTGGATGGAAAAATCAATGTGGTCAACGTTTGGAAAGACACACCAAAAATTGAATACGGTAAAGCCACCGAGGAAGCTGGAAAATTTGCGATTAGTTCATTGCGTGCCGCGGTGACAGCCTTAAAGAACAATAAGATTGATATTTTGGTGACCGCTCCTATTAATAAAAACAACATCCAATCGGAGGATTTTAATTTTCCGGGTCACACCGATTTCCTTGCGCAAGAATTAAAGGGGGAAAGCCTTATGTTCATGGTTACAGATAGCTTACGGGTTGGATTGCTCACGGATCATATTGCGGTAAAGGATGTAGCTGAAGCCATAACTCCTAAACTGATTAGGGACAAAGTTGAGACCATGGAAAAATCCTTAAAAATGGATTTTGGCATACGGCGACCAAAAATTGCACTCCTAGGTATCAACCCCCATAGCGGAGATAATGGCACCATAGGAGAGGAAGACGATAAGATTCTAAAACCGGCTATTGAAGAATTGTTCAACAAGGGGACTTTGGCCTACGGACCCTACTCAGCAGATAGTTTTTTTGGCTCCAATTCCCATCAAAACTTTGATGCGATTCTGGCGGCATACCATGACCAGGGCCTGATTCCATTCAAAACACTTTCCTTTGGAAAAGGGGTGAATTATACCGCCGGACTAGATAAAGTGCGTACCTCTCCTGATCACGGAACGGCCTATGAAATTGCTGGAAAAGGACAGGCCGATGAGGGTTCGTTTAAAGAAGCAGTGTTTACCGCATTACAGATTTTTAGAAACAGGGAAGATTATATAGACTTAAATAAAAACCCCCTTCAAAAGCAAAAGATTAAAAAGCCGGTCAAAAGTTAGCGAACCGGGGTCAGATTTATTGGAATAGGATTGGAGTTTTCCAAATAAGTAGTATCTTTGCCCCCGCCTTTAGAGGCTGGTACACAAACCTTAAGTGTAGAAATGATGAAGCTGAAGGAATTTTTTATTCCGTTTACGGGACTAAAATTAGGGAAGCACGAGTTTGGGTACCAAATTGAGAATACGTTCTTTGAGTCTTTTGAATACCAAGAATTTAATGCTGCTTCGATAAGCACCACCGCCATATTGGAAAAAATGAACAATATGATGGAGTTGGATATTGAGGCCAACGGAACGGTAAATGTGGATTGCGACTTAACGGGCGAACCTTTTGATCAAGCTGTTAGCGCAAAACTGCATCTCGTTATTAAGTTTGGGGAAGAATACAATGATGAAAATGATGAAATTTTGATTATTCCCCATGGCGAGTACCAAATCAACATTGCACAATATATCTATGAGATGTTGGTTCTTTCTGTTCCCCCAAAAAGAGTACATCCGGGGGTATTGGATGGAACATTGAAATCGGAAATCTTGGAAAAGCTGGAAGAATTACAGCCAAAAGAAAGCAAAGAAGAAACAGAAGGCACAGATCCCAGATGGGACGATTTAAAAAAGTTACTAACGGACAAATAGGTTTATAATGGCACATCCTAAAAGAAAAATTTCTAAAACCAGAAGGGACAAAAGAAGAACCCACTACAAGGCAACCGCGCCTACAATTGCCAAAGATTCAGTAACAGGTGAAATGCACTTGTTCCATAGAGCACATTGGCATGAAGGAAAATTATACTACAGAGGACAAGTTTTGATTGACAAGACAGAAGAAGAAACTGCTGCCTAGTCCAAAACATTCTTGATAATATATGACTCCCGTTTTTTAACCAACGGGAGTTTTTTTATGGAGTTAGGTTAATTTCAAAAACAATCCGATTTTAGGTCAAAAGTCATATAAAATGACTAATTTTCACCGCTTTTGCGTCAAATATGGGCGTTTTTGACAAAAAAAGACACTAATATGAAAAAAACAAAAGCAGCTATTACTGCTGTCGGAAAGTATGTTCCCGATTTCGTTTTATCCAACAAAGTGTTGGAAACTATGGTGGATACCAATGACGAATGGATTACTACAAGAACAGGAATAAAAGAGCGTAGAATCCTTAAAGAAGAAAATAAGGGAACTTCATATTTGGCCATAAAAGCCGCAGAAGATTTAATACAGAAAAGTGGTGTTGATCCAGCCGAAATTGATTTTGTTTTGGTGGCGACTGCTACCCCGGATATGCCAGTGGCCGCGACAGCTGCTTTTGTAGCTTCCGAGATTGGTGCGGTCAATGCCTTTTCATACGATTTACAAGCTGCATGTTCCAGCTTTTTATATGGAATGTCCACTGCTTCGAGTTATATTGAGTCTGGGAAGTATAAGAAAGTATTGTTGATAGGTGCAGATAAAATGTCTTCCATCATTGATTATACCGATCGTACTACCTGTATTATTTTTGGTGATGGTGCCGGAGCAGTTCTTTTTGAACCCAATGATGAAGGATTGGGGCTACAAGATGAACACCTTCGTACCGATGGTGTTGGGCGACAGTTTTTAAAGATTGAAGCAGGAGGTTCCATTTTACCAGCATCCGAAGAAACAGTCAAGAACAAACAGCACTTTGTGTATCAAGATGGGAAATCAGTGTTCAAATTTGCAGTATCCAATATGGCAGATGTTTCTGCTTTGATCATGGAGCGAAATGGACTGACCCATGAAGATGTGAATTGGTTGGTGCCTCACCAAGCAAACAAACGGATAATAGACGCCACGGCCAGAAGAATGGGTCTGGATAGCGACAAAGTGATGATGAACATCCATAAATACGGAAATACGACCTCTGCAACCTTGCCATTATTGCTCAACGACTATGAAAAGCAATTGAAAAAGGGTGACAATCTTATATTTGCGGCCTTTGGCGGAGGGTTTACCTGGGGATCCATTTATTTAAAATGGGCATATTAATTCTTAACTTAACAACTAACTGACTAAATCATATTCCATGGACATTAAGGAAATTCAAAGTTTAATCAAGTTTGTCGCCAAGTCTGGCGCCAGCGAGGTAAAGTTGGAAATGGAGGACGTTAAAATAACGATTCGTACAGGTAGCGCGCCTTCAACACCTGAAACCACCATTGTGCAACAAATTCCTATGGCGCAGGCACCGGCAGTTCCGGTCGCTCAGGCTCCTATGGCTGCAGAAACAGCTGCGCCTGCTAAGGAAGAGGCTGCTGCCCCTGCGGCAGACGACTCCAAATACATTACCATCAAGTCTCCGATTATTGGAACTTTCTACAGAAAACCTTCTCCAGACAAACCCGTATTTGTTGAGGTTGGAAGCACTATTAAACCAGGAGATGTACTTTGCGTAATCGAGGCAATGAAATTGTTCAATGACATTGAGTCGGAAGTAGCCGGTAAAATTGTAAAGGTATTGGTTGATGATTCGTCACCGGTAGAATTTGACCAACCCTTGTTTTTGGTTGACCCATCTTAATTTCTAAGTGCAAAAGTTTAGAAAGGCCAAAGTTTAGAAGTGATGTTTTAAACAATAAACCGCTAAACGACAAACTCTTAAACTAAAAACATGTTTAAAAAAATATTGATTGCAAATAGGGGCGAGATTGCACTTCGAATTATACGAACGTGTAAGGAAATGGGCATCAAAACTGTGGCGGTGTACTCTAAAGCTGATGAAGAAAGTCTTCACGTTCGCTTTGCTGATGAAGCTGTCTGTATTGGACCGGCACCAAGCCATGAATCCTATTTAAAAATACCCAATATCATTGCTGCAGCGGAAATCACGAACGCCGATGCGATTCATCCAGGATACGGATTTCTTTCAGAAAACTCCAAATTCTCTAAAATCTGCAAAGAACACGAGATCAAGTTTATCGGTGCCTCCGGGGATCAGATTGATAGAATGGGGGACAAGGCCACGGCCAAGGAAACCATGAAAAAAGCCGGGGTACCTTGTGTTCCAGGTTCTGATGGTCTTTTGAAAGACGCGGATGATGCCAAAAAGACGGCAAAGAAAATGGGCTACCCTGTTATGATCAAAGCCACAGCAGGTGGTGGTGGAAAGGGAATGCGAGCCATTTGGGCAGAGGATGAAATGGAAAGCAACTTTGAAAGCGCAGTGCAAGAAGCAACAGCGGCATTCGACAATGGCGGAATGTATATGGAAAAGCTAATTGAGGAACCCAGACATATTGAAATCCAAGTTGTGGGGGATCAATACGGAAAAGCCTGCCATTTATCAGAAAGAGATTGTTCGGTGCAAAGAAGACACCAAAAACTTACTGAAGAAACACCCTCTCCATTTATGACGGACAAATTGCGGGAAGAAATGGGGAAAGCGGCGGTAAAAGCTGCAGAATACATTAAGTATGAAGGTGCTGGAACTGTAGAATTTTTGGTAGACAAACACCGGAATTTCTACTTTATGGAAATGAATACCCGTATTCAAGTAGAGCACCCCATTACGGAACAGGTGGTTGATTATGATTTGATTCGGGAGCAGATTTTAGTGGCGGCTGGAGTTCCAATTTCAGGAAAAAATTACTATCCTAAACTACATTCAATTGAATGCCGAATTAACGCGGAGGATCCCTATAACGATTTTAGGCCATCGCCAGGGGTGATTACAACACTTCATACGCCAGGCGGGCACGGTATACGTTTGGACACCCATGTGTATAGCGGATATAAGATTCCTCCCAACTACGATTCAATGATTGCCAAGTTGATTACTACCGCTCAAACAAGGGAAGAAGCAATCAATAAGATGCGTAGGGCGTTGGATGAATTTGTGATAGAGGGAATAAAAACTACAATACCCTTTCACAGACAACTGATGGAACATCCTGATTATTTGGCCGGTAACTATACCACCAAGTTTATGGAAGATTTTGAAATAGACCCAAAATATCAAGATTAAATTAGCCCCGATGAAAGTCGGGGTTTTTGTTTTATGGAACTAAGCTATTGGGAATATAAAACCTGGTTGTCCGACGTAGATTACACTGTGGTCGGGAGTGGTATAGTAGGCCTTAACTGTGCCTTACAACTCAAGGAAAAATACCCCAACAGCAAGGTCTTGGTGCTCGAAAGAGGAATGTTGCCCCAAGGCGCAAGTACCAAAAATGCGGGATTTGCCTGTTTTGGAAGTATTTCGGAACTGTTATCGGATTTAGATAAACATACCGAAGAAGAGGTTAAACAGTTGGTACAAAAACGCTGGGAAGGAATACAACTCTTACGTCAACTTTTGGGAGATAAAGCCATCGGTTTTGAGCAGAATGGTGGACATGAGCTTTTTCTCAAAAGCAATCAAGAACTATATGAGCGTTGTCTAAATGGGATTGGACAGCTTAATCAATTGTTGATTTCAGTTTTTGAGGAAAAACCATTTAAAAAGACTTCGAATGTCTTTGATTTTGGAAAAGTTTTTGATCACTACATCACCCATGTATTTGAGGGACAGTTGCACACGGGAATGCTCATGGATGCATTACTTCAGAAAGCGTTAAAAAAAGGTGTTCGTATTCTAAATGGGGTTGAGGTTAGAGAATTTAACGATTCAAATGCTGAAGTTTCCATTCGAACGGATGCTTTTTCATTTGAGAGCAAAAAGGCCTTCGTGGCCACCAACGGATTTGCCCAAAAGTTGCTCAAAAAAGAAGCCGTTCTTCCGGCTAGAGCACAAGTGGTTGTGACCAAACCAATAAAAAATCTTAAGATCAAAGGCACCTTTCATTTGGATGAAGGTTATTACTATTTCCGAAATATTGATGACCGTATTCTGTTTGGCGGCGGTCGAAACCTTGATTTTAAGACCGAAGAAACCTCGGATTTTGGGCAGACTTCAATTATTCAGAACCAATTGGAACATCTACTTCAAACCGTAATTTTGCCCAATCACCCATTTGAAATTGACCATCGCTGGAGTGGAATCATGGGTGTCGGCGAACAGAAAACACCCATTGTCAAACCAATTTCCAACAATGTGTACTGTGGAGTTCGCTTGGGAGGTATGGGTGTAGCTTTGGGAAGTTTGGTTGGAAAGGAATTGGCTGAATTGACCAACTAAATCATCCTTCCATCCAAGAGATTTATGATTCTAGAACCGTAAGCAGCGTTTTTTTCAGAATGGGTTACCTGAATAATGGTTACCCCTTCATCATTGAGTTTTTTGAACAGTTCCATAATCTCCTCTCCCTGCGCAGAATTAAGGTTCCCAGTAGGTTCATCAGCAAGGATTAACTTCGGATTAGAAATCAATGCTCTTGCGATGCCAACAATCTGCTGTTGCCCACCACTTAGTTGTGAAGGAAAAAGATCCTTTTTGCCAACAATGTTGAATCGATCCAACATGTCTGCAACCATGGCTTTTCGCTCGGCCCCCTTAAATTTTTTATAGAGCAAGGGCATTTCCAAGTTTTCCTTTACGGTGAGCTCATCTAGCAGATGGTAGGACTGAAAAACAAAACCAATATATTCTTTGTATAAGTTTGCGCGATGCTTTTCTTTAATGGAATGAACCGATTCCTCCAAAAAATGATATTCTCCCTCATCAAAACCATCGAGCATTCCTATAACGTTGAGCAATGTCGATTTACCAGAACCCGAGGGTCCCATTACCGAGATAAATTCTCCCTCCTGAACAGTAAGGTTGATGTCTTTCAGCAAAAAAATACGTTGGCCACCAGAGTTGACCCATTTGAATATATTGTTTAATTGTAGTAGCATAATTTTATTTTTTTAAGTTTTTATTCATCTCTAAGTGCTTCAACAGGGTTGGCAATAGCTGCTTTTAGACTTTGCCAACTTACTGTAAGCAAGGCTATACTAAGTGCTATCAAACCACTTAGGGCAAAAACCCACCAGTTAATGGTGGTTTTATAGGCAAAACCTTGAAGCCAATTTTGCATAGCAAACCATGAAATGGGTGCAGCAATTAGAAATGCCAATCCCACCCATTTAATATAATCCTTGTTCAATAAGGAAAGAATCTGACCTATGGTTGCCCCATTTACTTTTCTAATTCCTACTTCTTTTTTGCGTTGTTGCATATAAAAAGCTGACATTGCGATAATTCCCATCATTGAAATGATGAATGAGAGTAACGTGAAGTATCCGATTATTTTGCCTGTTCTTTCTTCTTTCACATACCACTGGTTTATGGTTTCATCCACGAACTTCAATTGGAACGGCGTGTTGTCCAACAGACCAGCATAAGTGCTCCTTACCTCATCCAAGGTTTTGAACAAACCATTTCCATTTATTCGTATAAAAATGTTTTGTGGGTAGAAAAAATTTCCTAAATCCTTCATCATCAAAGGCCCGATATTTTGTCTCAGATTGTTGAAATTAAAATTGTTTGTTATACCAAGAATGGGAACTGTGTTTTCTTCCATTTTAAAGGAGACCGGGTCACCTTTGATTTCCAAGGCCTGGATGGCCGCTTCGTTCAGATACACGCCATTTGTGGTATTTGCAACTTGGGTTGGGGTCATTGCAATATCAAAGACATTAAAAAAAGAAGAGTCAATGGCAAATTCTTGAAAACTCATCGGTTTTCCGTTATAGTCAAAAGTTTGATTACTACCCCCGCTTAAAGGACTTTGCCAGGTTAAGGAAACGTCTTCAACCCCTGGAATTTCCAGCAAAGCATTTTTAATGGTTGATTTATCATTGAGCGCTCCCAGATATTCTATTTGTACGATATTGTTTTTAGAGAACCCCAATTCTTTATTTCGCAAGAAATCTGTTTGCTTGGCAATGATCCAGCTACAGGCCAACAACCCAATAGTTACCGTATACTGAAAAGTAATAAAAGCCTTGCCATAAACCGTTTTTGCTTTCTTGCGTAGTTGCCCTTTAACTACCTCAATGGGCTTAAAACCGGATATTTTAAGTGCGGGAATAATCCCTGAAAACATACCTATGGAACAAAATAGGGCGACGATTTTCAGCAAATTCCAAAAACCTATTTTATCGCTTAGATTTAGTTGAACATCCAAAAGGGAATTAAAAACAGGCTCTATAAGCTTTAAAAGGAATAGGGAAAGAATAAGGGAAATACAGGTAAGAAGCATTGATTCCCTAACAAATTGAACGAGCAAGCTGTTTTTGGAACTTCCCAACAGTTTTTTTATGGCAACTTCCTTGCCTCGGAAAGTTGCTTGGGCCAGGGTAAGATTAATATAATTTCCAATAGCCAATATGAGTATGAGCAACACAATAATAGATAAGACCACTATTAATGTTTTGCTATTACTTTTTGTTCCGTTTCCTTCCTTAGGGCTAAAGTAAAGTTCTTTTAGTGGGGTAAACATTAATGTACTTGCCCATCCCTCTTGATACAACCAATAGTCTTTTTTGAACCGATCTAAAATTTCAGGTGCTTTTGCCGGAAGATTTGTATTTGGCTTTGCCAAAAAATAAATGCTTATGGAAGCAAACCCATATTCCTCCAAAATGTTTTCGAAACCCCATAATTGTTTAAAGGCGCTAAAATTGAGTATGGCATCTTGTTGCGTAAAATGTGTGTTTTCGGCAAAATCCTCCATAACCCCGGTGATTGTAAAATCATGGCTGCTATTGACAGAAATTTGCTTGCCAACAATATCAGTGGTTCCAAAAAGACGCAACGCCATTGACTTTGATAATACAATACCATTGGAGACTTGCAACACCTCATTAGGCCTGCCTTTTAATAATGGAAAGGAAAAAATCTCAAAAAAGGAAGCATCAACACCTAGATAATCAAACTTGATTTTTTGGCTATCTGCCGTTGAAATTCTTCCATCACTTTCAAGAACCCTGGAAAAACTTTCAATCTCGGGGATACTATTTTTCAGATCCTGGGCAATAGGCGGCGAAAAATCTACGGCCTCACTTTCCAGTCGGTATATACGATTCTTGTTGACGTGAAAATCATCTACAGCCAATTCATCTTGAATGTAGATGGTCAACAGCAAAACGAAAGTCATGGAAATCGCGAAACCAAGAACCGTAACTATCGTATAGAGCTTATTCTTTAATAGATATCTTAAATACGAATTGATAATTGACATAGCGTTTGAAATTACTCTGTCCTAAGACTTTTTACAGGATTGGTTTTGGCAGCTCGGATCGCTTGGAAGCTTACCGTAATTACCGTAACCAACATGGCGCCGACCATGGCAAGGGCGAAGATCCACCATTCAAGAATCACCCGATATGGATACTCCTGAAGCCAGCCGTTCATAACGTAATATGCAATGGGTACCGCTATAAAACAGGATACAACAACCAATTTCAAGAAATCTTTAGAGAGCATATTCCAAACATTGAAGACAGACGCTCCCAAAACTTTTCTGACCCCTATTTCCTTGGTTCGTTGTTCCGCAACAAAAGAGGTTAAACCAAACAAGCCAAGGCAGCTGATTAAAATAGCTAGTGCTGTAAAAATCCCTGAAAGGGTGCCAATGCGTTCTTCGGCCGCAAACTTTTTACCATACTGCTCATCAACAAAATCGAATTGAAAAGGCAAATCAGGAAAGTGCTCCTTAAAAACACGCTCAATGATCGCCAAATTTTGACTTGCGCTCTGTTTTGGATTTAACCGAAGATTGTAATAGCTGCCGAGATCGTCCTTGTCAAACACGTACATGGCCTGCTTTACAGGCTCGTAAGGAGATTGCGCTATCATATCTTGAACAACTCCAACAATTTTTAGAGGCGGACTTACATTTTCTGCTTCTGGATCTTCCTCATCGGAATCTCGCATTAATTTACCAATAGGATCAATTATGCCCATATACTTCACAGCGGTTTCGTTAAGAAGTACGGCATTGGAATCGGAAGCGAATTCTCTTGAAAAATCCCTTCCCTGAACAATTTTTAGATTGAGCGACTTGGCATATTCTGCAGATACTGAAGTCCAGGCAAAATCCTCTTGAAATCCTTCTGGCTTTCCTTCCCAGGTATATCCGCTTCTATTTGACCAAATGCGTGTGGTGGGGCTGCTCGATTTTGACATTTCGATTATTGCTCCTGATGCTAAAAATTCGTTACGCATTAAATCATATTTGCCTGTAAAATCCCTACTGAAAGTTGGAATTTGGACCAACCCTTCCTTATCATAACCGATGGGTCTGTTTTTGGCATGGTTTATCTGTTGCATTACGATTACAGTTCCGATGATAAAGGCAACGGAGACGGTAAATTGAAAAACCACAAGAATCTTGCGAGGAGTTCCAGCATGTTTACCTGCCTTGAAAGTGCCTTTTAGAACATCAACAGGATTGAAAGATGACAAATACATTGCAGGATAGCTACCTGCCAACAAAGCAGTGAACAGAATAAAAGCAATAGAAGCCAACCAGAAAAATGGTTTGCTCCATGGAAAGGAGATTTCCTTTCGCGCGAGCTCATTAAAACCATCCAATGAGAGTAGTACGATCAGCATGGCAATAATAAAGGCAAACAAAACCACAAGAAAGGATTCACCTAAAAATTGATTTATCAACTGATTGCGTTGCGATCCAATGGATTTTCGAATACCCACTTCTTTTGCTCTTTTTTCAGATCGGGCAGTGCTTAAGTTCATAAAGTTGATGCAAGCAAGAAACAACACAAAGGCTCCTATAATTCCGAACAGCCAAACATACTTTATCCGTCCACCAACTTGCTTTCCATTTTCAAAATTGGAGCGTAAGTGCCAATCTTTCATGGGCAATAAGAACAACTGTGGATTAAACTCAGCAACCTCCTCATCTGCTTTTTTCTTAACATCCTTTATGGTTGCAGAGATGGATTCCATGGTACTATTCGGAGGAATTTGAACGAACATTTGAAATGAATTGTTCCCCCAATTCCCCTCAGCATTGCTGACCCACTCTTGTGTCGTTGTATACTTATCCCAAGGCATAATAAAATTAAGATCGTAAAATGAATTGTTGAAAGGGATGTTTTCATAAACTCCTGTGACCATCATATCGTACTGATTGTTCACGTTTACGATTTTGCCAATGGGATCTTGATTCCCAAACAAGGTTTCGGCAGTTTTTTCTGCCAACATTATCGAATTAATTTCTCGGAGACCATCCTTTTCACCCTTTAGAACTTTAAGATCTAACATTTCTGGAGCCTCTCTTTGCATAAAGTTTCCTTCCCTCGAAATACTGGTTTCATTAAACTCCAGATACATGGAATTTGTCCAAGAAGACATCACCAAATGCTCAAAATTATCCATGTAACCTTCTCTAAGCGCATTCTCCAGAGGTCGTGGGATTGCCGGTCCAGTGCCTGTGCGGTTATTAAAAGTCTGGGATTGGAACACTTGTGCAACACGGGCTTTGTTTTCAAAATACCCATTGTGTGTAAGCTCGTCCTCCATCCAAAGCCCAATGATGAGCGTTACGGCCATTCCCAAAGCAAGCCCGCCGATATTTATTATGGTGTACGACTTGTTTTTTGAGAGATTTCGCCAGGCGATTTTTAAATAGTTCTTTAACATGGTTCTTCGTTTTTTGATGATTCTACTACGCTATGCATAGGCTGATGATTTTATTCGGTTCTAAGACTTTTTACGGGATTGGCCAGTGAGGCTTTCAGCGATTGAAAACTAACGGTTAAAAATGCAATACCCAACAGAACCATGAAGGGCAATGCAAAGAAGCTCCAATGGATGGAAATACTAAAGGCATACGTTTCCAACCAGTTGTTGGCCATAAACCAAGCCAAGGGTATTGCCAACACAAATGAAATAATGAGTAATAACCCGAATTCCATATAAAGCAACTTTAAAATGTTAAGTACAGAAGCTCCTAGGACTTTACGTATTCCTATTTCTTTGGTCCTTTGAAGCGTGGTGAATGACGCCAAACCAAATAGCCCAAGACAAGCTACCAATATGGCCAGTATGGTAAAAAGACTGAATACTTTACCAAACTGTCTGTCTTTAACATATTGGGCATTAAAATGATCATCCAGGAAAAAGTGCTCAAACGTATTTCCGGGGAAGAAGTTATCCCATTCCTTTTGCACTAAGCCCATGGTTTGTGCCACTTGTTCCGATTGAACTTTTAATGAGAAGTAACCATAAACATCCGGAACCAAACAAAGGATAAGAGGGTCATATGCTTCGCGGAGCGATAATTGGTGGAAATTCTCAATAACCCCAACAATAGTATATTGATTGCCCCAAAATTCTATTTCCTTTCCAAGTGCTTCATCTGGATTATCAAATCCTAATTGGGTGATACCTTTTCGGTTGAAAACCACAGTGTTTTTGTCGGCACCGAATTCTCTGGAAAAACCACGTCCTGCTATTAACTTCAAATCATATAAATTCATAAAATCGTGGTCGACCCGCATGAACCGATACTGTTTTTGTTTGCTTTCTTCCTCAGAAACCAATCGAATTCCTCCAGCGTTGATCCCACCATCTTGACCGGGAACTGTAGATGAAACCGCGGCCATGTCAATAAAAGGATATTGCAACAAGGAAGATTTAAAAGCTTCTTTTTGTTTTGTAAATGTGGAATCGGAGACGATGGGAGGTTTAATAACCAAGGTTTGATCAATGTTGACTCCTAAAGACTGGTTGCGCATAAAACTTATCTGTTGATAGACCACATAAGAACCTATTAGCAAGAATAACGAAGCTGCGAATTGAAATACCACCAAGGCTTTTCTCAAAACCTGACCTTGATTTGAACTGGTTATGGTTCCTTTTAAAACTTCAACGGGCTTAAAGCTCGATAGCACAAAAGCCGGATAGGATCCTGAAAGAAAAACCCCTACAAGAAATATTGCAGTTAGCCCTATCCAAAAATAAAGTTCTGAGAATAAGGTATAGGACATTTGTTGCCCTGAAAGTTGATTAAAACTAGGAATGGTAATGAGCATGAGTAGTACTGCCAATACCAGTGCAATGCCGTTGAACAGGGCAGATTCAAAAAAGAACTGAGCTATAAGTTGCTTTCTCAAAGACCCTATCGATTTTCTTACCCCTACTTCTTTTGCCCGACTTACGGCCCTGGCCGTGGCCAAATTAATATAATTGACCCATGCAATAACAATTATAAAAAGGGCAACACCCAACAATAGATACACAGTACCACCATTTCCATTGGGTTCGGCCTCCTCCATATAATTGGACTTTAAATGGATGTCTGTAAGCGGTTGTAGACTGTAAGTAACCCCGGCATTGAATCTTCGTAAAAATTCACCTACTTGCGCTTCCACTATGGGCACAAATTTTGCCTCAACATTACTTGGAATCGCCCCTTGAGACAATAGGACATAGGTAAGGCAACCGTCCCAAGCCCATGCAGTATCTGGAGAATCATCCCCGATAATATTCAAATAAGTAGGATATGAAACAAGAATATTGGCTTTTAAATGGGTGTTGGTTGGCATGTCCTTAAAAATACCTGTAATGGTATAATCGGTTCCGCCACTAACATTGAGTGTTTGACCAATAACGTCGATGGAGCCATATATTTGTTTGGCGGTGGATTCTGAAACCACAACTGCATTGGGTTCATCTAAAAGATTTTCGACGTTCCCATTAATCAGTGGATAGGAAAAAACCTCGAAAAAAGAAGTTTGTGTAAAATATACTTTATTGATTTTTAATGGATTATTATCAACTTCAACAATAATATTCTCAGAGGGAATAACTTTCACATAGCTTTCTATTTCCGGAATTTCTTGGGCAAAAGAATTACCCGCAGCATAGGCCCCTCCTGCCCATTGGGTGGAAAGCTTTCCGTTGTCATACCTATCTTGTTGGATCCTGTAAATACGATCCTTATTGGCATGGAATTGGTCATAGCTCAATTCAAAATTTACATATTGAAGAATCATAAAGCAAGCGGTTATGCCAATGGCCAAGCCTCCAATATTTATAAATGAATAAACTTTGTTCTTAAGTAGATTTCTCCAGGCAATCTTAATATGATTCTTAAACATGATTCTTCGTTTTTGATGCTTCGACTATGCTCAGCACAGCCCCATGTTTTTATTCGGTTCTTAGACTTTTGACAGGATTCACCACTGCTGCTTTTATGCTCTGATAGCTAACGGTAATAATGGCAATGGTAACAGCCAATAAAGGAGCGATTATAAATACTTCCCAACCTATGGATATGCGATAGGAAAAATCTTGGAGCCATTTATCCATGGCAAACCATCCAATGGGTAAGGCAATCAATATGCCAACAGCAACCAAGCGTAGAAAATCTTGGGTCAACTTATAGGTGATTTGACCCACACTGGCACCAAGTACTTTTCTAACGCCAATTTCCTTGGTTCGTTTTTCCGCATTGAAAGCTGCCAAGCCAAATAAGCCTAAACAGGCGATTAGGATGGAAAGTGAGGTAAAAATGAAAAAGATGTGGCTTAATCGTTGCTCTGCCTGATAAGTTTTGTTGAAGGAATCCTCCATAAAATAATAATCAAAGGGCTGACCAGGGGCAAGTTTGTTCCAAACAGCTTCAACACCTGTTATTGCAGCTTGAAAATCAGCCGTGCTTAGTTTGACAGCCATGGAACCTGCAAAATCCTCTAGGTGTAGACTTAATCCCTCTATATCATCTCGAAAAGGGGAAAAGTGAAAATCTTTTACCACCCCAATAACGTTATAGAATGTAGCATTTTCTTGTCCAAGGTCTGGGGTATATCTCTTGCCGATAACCTCCTCTGGGGTAAGACCAATGGTCGCCACGGCCGATTCATTAATGATAATGCTCGTGGAATCATTTTTAAAACGTTTGTCAAAATTTCGCCCTGCGATTATCTCAAAACCAAGAGTGTTTATATAATCCTCATCTACACCCCAGGTTTGCATGCTCACAGCTTGCTCTTGATCGGTCAATCCGTCTTCTGGAGCAAAAGTGCTGTCACTTCTTGACGAAGGCGTTGGATAATAACTGCTCAAGGTTGCACTTTTCACATAACCCAATTTGCCGACTTCTTCTTTAAATGAGGCCCTTTTGCTTCCAAGGGTATATACATCATCCACAATCAGCACCTGTTCTTTGGAAAAACCTAGGTCTTTATTCTGGATATATTGTAATTGTTGATAAACGACCAAGGTGCCAACAATAAGAAAAACGGAAATGGCAAATTGGAAAACAACAAGTCCATTTCTTACTCGACTGCCTCCCATACTATTGCTATTGGACCCTTTTAATACCTCAACAGGGATAAATTTTGACATAAAAAATGCCGGGTAGCTTCCAGAGAAAAGACCAAGAAGAATTCCGGAGACCAATAAGGCCAACCAGAAAACAGGACTTGTATAGGGCATTGCTATATCTTTATTTGCCAAATCATTGAAAAATGGCAAGGCAATAATTGCTACTAGAATGGCAACTAAGAGGGCTCCAAAAGAAACCAACCCAGATTCTACCAAAAACTGCCGAATCAAATCCGTCTTATTGGAACCCAAAGTTTTTCTGACCCCTACTTCCTTGGCCCTTTTTAGCGAATAAGCGGTGGACAGGTTCATAAAATTTACACAGGCCAAAACCAATAAAAAAACAGCAATGAAAGAAAGTATATAAATACTTTGAATGTTATTATTTGGACTTATCTCGGCAACTCTATCCGAATTCAGGTGAATATCCGTTAGAGGAATTGTACTGTATATCAGATGATTGCCGGCAGCCTTGAACTGCTCTTCGGTAATGCCCGGCATAAATTGTTGTACACCAGGAATTACATATTTTCCTAAAAAATCACGCAACGGTTCTTGAATGTTCGCCACATTGGCTGTCGGAATTAGTTTGATAAAGGTTTGGTAGTTGTTGCTCCCCCAATTTACAATTCGGGAATCTTCGTAGCCCGCCATAGCCATAAAAACGGTATGGTCCCGTAAAAAGGAATTTTTTGGCAGGTCATCAATAACCCCAGTAACCGTAAAAGTTTGGGTGTTGTTCAGTACCAATGTCTGACCAACGGCATTGTTGATATCGAAATGTTTTTCTGCTGCAGTTCTGGTTAGGACAAGTGTGTTCGGGGAGGATAATGCTGTCTTTTGATCACCCACCAACAATTTTATGCCAAACATTTTAAAAAAGGTAGAATCTACAAAGGTGGATTGGAGCTCTTTCACATTGACCTCTGTATCGGAGCGTTTCATTAAGGTACTCCCTCGTGTTCGAAATCTTGTGGTAAGTTCTACTTCGGATAAGTCATTGTCAATTGCTTCTGCGATTGGAGCAGGACTAACGGCAAATTTCCGGTCTTCCCCACCAAACTTAATGTCAGCATTTATTCGATGGATGCGATTAGCATCCGCAAACATGGTATCGTAGCTCAGTTCATCGATAATGTATAAAGAGATAAGAAGACCTCCAGCGATACCTATGGCAAGCCCAAAAATGTTCAAAAACGTAAAAAAGGGCTGTTTTTTTAAACTTCGCCAAGCTATTTTAAAATGGTTTTTTATCATGATGTTCTTTTTTTGATGCTGAAACAATCAGCAAAGATGATTTGTTATTCCGTTCTTAGACTGTTTACAGGGTTGGCCATAGCAGACTTTACTGCTTGGAAACCTATGGTCAGTAAAGTGACAAGAAGCGTTAACCCTCCGGCTAGCCCAAAAGCCCAGGCCGGGATGTTAATTCGATATGCAAAATCACTTAGCCATTCATTCATAAAATAATAGGCCAAAGGCGATGCAATTACTATTGCCAAAGCAATCAGCTTTAAAAAATCCTTGGAAATCAAAACTGTAATATTATTAATGCTCGCCCCCAACACTTTTCGAATTCCAATTTCCTTGGTCCGCTGCTTGGCCATAAATGTTGCAAGACCAAACAACCCAAGGCAGGATAGTAAGATTGAAATGATTGCAAAATATCGGGCCAAGGTTCCAGTCAACATTTCAGTTCTGTAGGTTGCGGCATATTCTTCGTCCAGAAAGTCGTAATGCAAGGGTGTGTCGGGCAATACTTTTTCGAAAACCATCTGTACCGAGGCAAGTCCTTCTTGGGTTTTTGCTCCATCCAATTTTATAAACATAGTACCTGCATTTTCTGGCGCCAACATAAATACCGCCGGCTGTATGGGCTCATAAAATGATCTATTGTGAAAATCCTTGAGCACTCCGATTATAGTTCTTTGGTCTCCCCAAAACTGTATAGTTTTTCCAATGGGATTTTCTCCCAATTCCATCAAATTGGCCGCTGCCTCATTGATTACAAGATTTAAGGTGTCTTGTGTGCCTTCTCGATAATAATCCCCATCTTGTATCGGGATATCAAATGCAGTAGGGAAATTATGTGCTGTCCATAAAAGGGCAAATTCAATATTTTCCTGTTCCTGCGTTTTCCCCGGCCATACAAGTCCACTACTAGAAGCAGGTGTTTCTAGAGGAGATGGTCCTACCAAAGTAACATCCTCAACGCCTGGAGAGGCCATGAGCTCGTTTTTTAGTGTTTGATATTTTGCTGTAATAACTTGATCTTGGTGTATGGAGACCATATGATCTTTTGTGATGCCTAAATCTTTTTGGTTCACATAATCTATTTGGTTTTGAATGACCAAAGCAGAAATAATCAAGAGGATGGACAAAGAGAATTGAAGTACTACCAATCCCTTTCGTAAAGAAATGGTATTCTTCTGTTCCTTGCCAACTCCTTTGAGGGCTTCAATAGGTTTAAATGAAGAAATAATTAAGGAAGGATATGCCCCAGAAAGAAGTGTTGTAAATGTAAAAACCCCAAGTACTATAAGCCATAATTGAGGACTAGTGATATCAATAGCCAGTTGTTTACCTGTAAGGGTGTTTATTGAAGGCAAAAGGAACATTGAGATGAACAAACCCATTAAAAAAGCAAGAGAAGTAATGATGGAAGTCTCCATAAAAAACTGGCCGACCAGCATGTTTTTTTTGGCGCCCACAACTTTTCTTACGCCTATTTCACCAGATCTTTTGGTGGCGTATGCTGTAGAGAGATTTATAAAATTTATACATGAAATAACCAATAGAAAAATGGCTGCCAAAGTAAAAATTCGGACATATTCTATACGCCCTCCCACAACCTGAGCTTGTTCATCAAAGCGGTTATTTAGATAATTTTCGGAAAACTTTTGAAAGATTATACCCTCTTTAAACTCACCGGTTATGTTTTCTTGAAAAATCTCTTGGGTTTTCTTGGCAACTTCCGCTGCATCTGCATCTTGTCTTAATAAAAGCGCACCCTGCATACCACTATTTCCCCATTCCAACATCCAGTCATTTTCTCCAAGGTACTTTTGGATGCTATAGTAAAAATCATTTTGAATGGAAGATTGTTCAGGGAAATTTTGGTACACGGCTTCCACGGCAAAATCGCCATTGTCATATATATGAACAGGGCTTCCAAGTGCCTTTTCGGGCCATTCATCACCCCAAAATCTATGGGCCAACCGCTCGGAAATGGCTATTGCCTCTGGTTTTTCGTCAAGCGTTTCTATGTTTCCCAGCAGAACGGGATAGGAAAAAGATTTGAAAAGTGCGGCATTGGTAAATGCTCCGGGAGCCCTAAAATCAGTGTTTTCAATGCGAAGGTTGTCCTCATAGGTTGACCCAAGTGTGATATAATCCTCTACTTCTGGAAGTTCTTCCTTTGCTGTCCTTAATAGGGGATACGCGATGCCATGATGAACATCTAAAACACCTTCTCCCAACGGAATTGTCCGCTTTACCAAAAAAAGTTGATCGTCTTTTTCATGAAATTTATCTACACTGGACTCATCAAAAACCCAGAGAAGCATTAAAAAGGATACGGCAATGGCTATGGACAGACCAATTGTGTTTATGAACAAATACACCTTGTTCTTGAGCAATGTTCTCCAGGCGGTTTTTAAATAGTTTTTAAACATGAGTGTTCGTTTTTTGATGCTTCGACTGCGCTCAGCACAGGTTCGGTTTATTCGGTTCGTAAACTTTTAACAGGGCTGGCAATGGCCACTTTCAAGGTTTGATAACTGATCGTTAACAATGTGATAACCATAATGGACAATATGGCAAGGGCAAAAACCCACCAATGTATCTCAGTTCTATAGGTATATTCCTGAAGCCATTGCTCCATAAAATACCATGCGATAGGAGTTGCAAATACTCCAGCAATTAATATTAGTTTAAAGAAATCTGCCGAGAACAAGGCCAAAATATTCCCTACATTACCACCCAACACCTTTCGAATCCCTATTTCTTTGGTGCGTTGACCAACAAAGAATAGGATCAGGCCATATAGGCCCAAACAACCGATAAAAATGGCGAGGCCAGAGAACACTTTTGAAAGTGAAAGATAGCGTTGTTCGGTCTCATATTGTTCGGCCACCCGCTCATCTAGAAAGCGATATTCGTAAATATAATCTGAAAAGGTTTCAGACCATATGTCCTTAATTTGACCTAGAGTGGAAGATGCATTTTGAGTGTTGATTTTTACAGCTATCTCATCATACCAATCAGGATTTTGGGCTAAAAATATGGGGCTTATATCCTCCGTGAAATCATTATCATGAAAATCTTCAATTACCCCAACAATGGTTGCATTTATATACCCCCCATTGGCTTCAAATTTTTTTCCGATAAGCTCTTCGGGAGTGAGTACCCCAAGTTTTTTCCCGAATTTTTCGTTGACAACCACTTCGGTAATGGAATCATTTTCAAAAAAATTCCTGCCTGCTACCAGGGGTATATCGAAAACATTGAGGTAATTGATGTCGCCCAATTTTGCCAAGATTCCAAATTCTTCATATTCGGGACGATTGTGGTATTTTACGCCAGTGCCCCAGGTATTTTCAGAACCTCCAGGGCTACTTAAACAGGCCGAAACCTTCTCAACACCTGTGAGCTGATTAAACCTTCCCTTTAGGCTTTTAAGTTGTACGGCGTCCATATCCGTAGGAATATTGAGCATTACAATGGATTCGGTTTCAAAACCAAGATCCGAATTCACCGCATAATCTATCTGTTTGGAAATGATCAAGGAAGAGGCAATAAGGATAATGGATATGGTAAACTGGGCTATGACCAACACTTTTCGTGTTGTTGTTCCACCGGTGTCCCTATGGGTAAGTTTTCCTTTTAGAGCCAATACGGGAACTATGCGTGACATTAAGATTCCTGGATAGCTGCCGGACAAAAGGGAAACCATAATCAACACCAAGGTCAGAAATCCAAAAAATCGAATATTGTATAGTTGTTTTATGGACAGGTCTAAATCAAATAAGTTGTTAAACGAGGGAAGAAATAAAACCGCCAGGATAACTCCAAGCCCAATGGCAAAAAGACTTATGACCAATGTTTCTGTCAAAAATTGCCAAAACAGATGTGATCTAAAGCTTCCAAGTACTTTGCGAACCCCAATTTCTTTAGATCGATAAAAAGCTTGAGCGGTTGAAATATTCACAAAATTGATACAGGCAATAAGGATTAGGAAAAGGCCTATCAGTCCAAAAATCCATAGAAGGGCGGGGTCAATTCCACCGTAATTTGGATTAAAGTGGACATCGGATAAGGGTTGAAGCTTATAAACATGTTTGTTTTTACTACTTGGACGATGCTTTTTTGGAAGCTCCAACAAGGCATGTTCAATATCTGCGATATTTTGGTTTGGATGTAGCAGCGCAAAGCATTCCAAACTAGAGGTCATTCCTGACCAGGTCTCCAATCCATCAAAAACATTAAGCCCTTCCAGTGTTTTGAAGGAAATAAAAATGCCTTCTTCAATCATGGAAGTATTTGGAATAGTTTTTAGAATACCGATGACCTCAATGGTTTCCGAATTGTCAAAAACAAAGGTTTTGCCCAGCGGATTTTGTTTGCCAAACAATTTTTCAGACATGTTCTGACTTATATAGGCCGTATTGGGCTCATCCAACGACCGTTCCGTCAAAGCCTCAGAGAGCGGAAAATTAAAAATGCTGAAAAAATCAGGTTCAGCAAAAACCACATCTTCTTTTACTTGAACAACATGGTTTTCAAATTCAATGTTCAACTGATTATCGCTCCAGGTTGTGATTTTTGCAACCTTTTCAGCGTAGTGATACTCTTCACGGAACACTTTTGTAAACGCTGGGGGCACAGTTGATTCAAAGTCGATGTAATCCCGGTGTTCTTCAGTGACCATCCTATAGATTCTATCAGAATTTGCATGGAAATTATCGAAAGAAAGATGATAGCTTAAGAACAAATAGATTAGAACGCTGCTCCCAAACCCAATGGCAAGGCCTAAAATATTTATGGCTGTAAATACTTTCCTTTTTAAAAGGTTTCGCCAAGCGATTCTGATATAGTTCTTGAACATGGTTTTGTTTTTTGATTGTGATTGATGAATAAACTCCTTTATACCATGGCGCCTATTTCCCTATTCTTGCTTTCTGTTACGATTTGACCATCGAATAGGTTCACAACCCTATGTGCATAGTGTGAATCCCGATCTGAGTGTGTTACCATTACGATGGTGGTTCCTTCTTGATTTAGTTCTGTAAGCAGATTCATGACCTCGATTCCGTTTTTGGAATCCAAATTACCGGTTGGCTCATCCGCAAGGATTAATTTTGGGTTGGTTACCACCGCTCTTGAAATGGCGACACGCTGTTGCTGTCCACCAGAAAGTTGCTGTGGAAAATGTTTTTCGCGATGCGCAATTTTCATTCGCTCCAAAACCGCAGTTACCTTACTTTTTCGTTCAGCTTTGCTCATTTTTAAATAGATCAAGGGCAATTCCACATTTTCGTAAACCGTTAGCTCGTCAATGAGGTTAAAACTTTGGAATACAAAACCCAGATTTCCTTTTCGCAATTGGGTGCGCTGGCTTTCTTTAAGTCCGCTTACCTCATGACCGGCAAATTGATAACTACCATCAGTTGGGTTGTCCAACATGCCAATAATATTGAGCAAGGTTGATTTCCCACATCCCGAAGGGCCCATAATGGCCACAAATTCACCCTCGGCAACGTTGAGGTTTACCCCGTTAAGGGCCAAGGTTTCTACTTCTTCTGTTCTAAAACTTTTTTTAAGCTGTTTTATCTGTATCATTTTCTGATTGTTATTCGTTTTGATTCATATTTTAAAGACACTCCGACCACACGTTCTGTGACAGTCTTTTTTATTTTAATACTATTCTTTCTGCGGTTCCAAAACTGTCATAATTACTTGTAATTACGGTTTCACCTGGTTGTAATCCGTCCAAGACTTCAAAAAATCTGGAGTTTTGCTTACCGATTCTGATGTTTCTCTTCAAAGCCTCATTACCATCAGTTCCAACAACAAAAACCCATTGCCCTCCTGTACTTTGAAAGAACCCTCCTTTTGGCAATAACAAAGCATCACTGGAAGCACCCAGTTGTAACCTGATATTATAACTCTGACCTGCTCTTATGGTCTCCGGTTTTTCACCCGTGAAAACCAAATCCACTTTAAATCTTCCACTGCGCACTTCAGGATAAACTTTACGTAAACGAAGCTGATATTCTTTATCATTTCGTTCCAGGGTTGCCGATAGGTCACGTTTTACACGATCAATGTAATGTTCATCTATTTCTGCTTCAATTTTAAAATCGGTCAATACATTGATTTGGCCAATACGTTCTCCTTGCGAAATGCTCTGCCCTATTTCGGCATCCAAAAAACCCAATTGGCCGTCAGCGGGCGCTCTTACATTTAAGTGATCCAAGCGTTCATAGACCATGGACAATGTTTTTTTCATGCGGGTCAGGTCCGTGTCAAGTCCAGCCAGAGAGGTTTTCCTCATTTCGTTGTCTTGTTCAGTCTGAAGCTTTACAATCTCATGTTGTTTTCTGGAAAGCTCATAATTTTCTTTGGACAGCAGGTATTCTTCCTTGGAAATAAGCTCTTCTTTAAATAAAGCTTCGTTCTGCTCGTAGTTTCGCTTTAGACGTTGTAGGTCATATTCGGCTGTGGCCAAAGATCTTCTCCCTTCAACTTGTCTAGAATCGAAAGTAAGTCTGGTGGAACGTAGATCATTTTGTTTTAGGGCGAGATTACTTTCACTTGCCAAAATCTGCTCATAAAGTCCCATGTTTTCCAATTTCAGGATGATGTCTCCTTTTTTGACCATGGTACCTTCCTCAATCAGTTTTTCGGAAACCCTTCCGCCTTCATAAGCATCCATATAAATGGTAGCAATGGGAGCGACGTTACCATTAATGGTAATGTAATCGTCAAATTTACCCTCTGTCACTTCAGCGATGGAAAGACGTTCTTTTTCCGTTCTATATGTGGAAATTGAGCTTGCGAAGATAAGCTTATAACCGGTGAACAAGACCAGCAAACCCACGACTATGTACCCGTAGTGTCTTGGTTTTAGTCCTTTCTTCTTTTCTAATTGTATATCCATTCTTTATTTTATTTTTTCATTTCCACGTAGATGGAAATTTCTTTTTAGTTGATGTTAAAAATGGGCAGTCCGTTGTAAAAATCGATAGTGCTTTTGTTCACTTTAAGCCTTAGGCCCACCTGTAAGTTTTCATTTTGTGCTACTCCGAACAAATTCTTGGCCTGGAAAAGGTCCAAGGCATTGATCAATCCTTTCTCGTATCTTTTTTGTGCGATGGCAAAGGCCAACTCTTGGGCCTGCACCTTTTTTTTGCTTTGCTCAAACTCATCTTCCAAGGCTCGATTGGTCTGCACCAGTTGTTGCAACAATTGAAACAGTTCCTGCTCTTGGATTTCAAGATTGTTCTTGGCCTGTAAGTAGGCAATTTTTTGCTGTTTTACCCGAGATCGATTAGACCAACCATTACTAATAGGAATACTAAGTTCCGCACCCACAAATTTTGAAGTGTTGTCTTTGAGTTGTGTTCTAAAGGGAATAAGATTTCCATCAGTGTCAACGTTGGTTTCAAAATAACTGGTTCCTATACCAGCAACTAATGAAAGAGAAGGGTATAGACCCCCCCGAATAGACTGCAACTGTTTTTTGGCTGCATTCACACGAAATTCCTGTGATTTTACAATTGGGACAAAACCTCGTGCTACATTATACAGGGAATCGACCTCAATTTCTTGATTGCTGATTTCCTCTGAGGCATCCAAACTTGGCTGCAGTGTAATATCACTTTCTTCATTCAGGTTCATTTCTTGAAGTAGAGTGAGTTTGGCAATGGCAAGCAGATTTTTATTTTGGGTCACCAAAAGTTTATCGCCCAATAAATTGGATTCCGCCTCGTACAAATCGGCTCCCGCCATCATTCCTAAATCCACTTGTCTTTTGACCAGATCATAATTAGATTGAGAGATTTCTTGCTGCTCCAGGGAATTGGCCACCAAGCCTTCGTAAAACTTAATGTCATAAAAAGCACTCATTACCCTAAAAGCCAACAAAAACTTTTCTTGCATGACTTCTTCCTGTGTGGCCTTGTAAATAAATTTGGAAGCCTTAATCGAGTTCAATTTTTGAAAACCCTGGAAGACATCCAGATTTGTTCCCAAGGAGTAGTTGTTTCTGAAAAACTCCGTGTTTACAAAATCGTTGGTATTTGGATCCTCAGACCTACCGAATTGAATTGTATAAGAGCTAAATCCATTAATATTGGGCAATAAATTTCTTACGGATTGTCTATACGTTTCTTTGCTGGAATCCTTAGTATACAAAGTACTTTTTACCTGAAGATTGTGTTCAATGGCGTAGGCAACGCACTCATCCAAAGTCCAAACTTTTTGTGAAAATCCACAAAGGGAAATCAAAAAAATAAGTGCGGTTATGTATATTTTAAATGTCATGGTCTTTTTACTGTGCCAAACTATTCACCATTCTTATGCCAAAGAGATAACATCCAGATAATCAGAACATTAAATTACTATTGAAGAATGTTACATCGAAATAGTGTAAAATTTTTGTACAAAAAATGTCCAATTATTTTACACTTGCAAATATTTAATGATTTCAATTTGTAGTTTTAACCATCTAAGTTTTTGAGCCTTATGACAGATGCCAAGATTTTGGTGGTAGACGATAACAAAAGTGTATTGAGTGCATTGGAGATTCTTTTGCAGTTTGAGTACAAAAGCGTTCAGACCCTTTTTAATCCAAATCAGATTTCTTCATTTCCCAATTTGGGTGAAATAGACATAGTGCTCTTAGATATGAATTTTTCCGCTGGCGTAAATACCGGAAATGAAGGGCTTTTTTGGCTGAACGAAATAAAAAAGAAATCCCCAAACACCTCTGTAATAATGATGACCGCCTACGGAGCGGTGGATCTAGCGGTTACAGCCCTAAAGAAAGGAGCTTCCGATTTTATTTTAAAACCATGGAATAACGAACGCTTGTTGACGACTGTAAAATCTGCTTACGAATACCGAAAGTCAAAACAGGAAATCCATAACCTCAAAAAGAAGGAGAGTCATTTAAAGCAAGTGATCAATGAAGACAAGAATTTTATCATTGGCAATTCCAAAGCACTGACTTCCGTGCTGAATCTTGCGAGAAAAGTGGCCAAAACCGATGTGAATGTTTTAATTACTGGTGAAAATGGCACAGGAAAAGAATTGATTGCAAGAGAATTGCATCGATTGTCTTCTCGAAAAGATGAAGTGTTTATTGGAGTGGATATGGGGTCCATAGCTGAGAACTTATTTGAAAGTGAACTCTTCGGACATATTAAGGGCTCCTTTACCGATGCCAAAGAAGATCGCGCCGGAAAGTTTGAGGCCGCTAACCAGGGCTCGTTGTTTTTGGATGAAATGGGCAACTTATCGCTACAAACACAGGCCAAGTTGTTGTCGGCCATCCAGAATAAATCTGTCACCCGGGTAGGGTCCAACAAGCTCATCAATGTCGACATCCGTTTAATTTGTGCCACCAATTGTAATTTAGAACAGATGGTCGTCGATGGACTTTTTAGGGAAGACCTTTTATATCGGATCAATACCATTCATATAGAAGTGCCACCTTTACGGGAACGGGAAGGAGATATTCTTATTCTCGCCGATTTTTTCCTAAAACGATTTGCCAACAAATATGACAAACAAGGTCTTCGCATCAACAATTTGGCACAGGAAAAGCTGATGGAATACCAATGGCCAGGTAATGTTCGTGAATTGCAACATACTATGGAGCGGGCGGTAATCCTTTCCGAAGGAAACGTATTAAAACCTTCCGATTTTTTGTTGCACAGCAAGCCTTCACAATCTTTTGAACACGGCCCTGCCACTTTGGATGAAATGGAACAGCAAATGATTTCCAAAGCACTGGACCAACACGATGGAAATTATAGTGCGGCGGCTGAGCAACTAGGTGTTTCAAGACAAACGCTATACAATAAACTGAAGAAAAGAAACAAATAATGGCAAGTAGAAATTTTTACTTTAAGGTAATTTTTCGGGTGCTTTTAATTGCCCTGACGGCATTGGTGCTTGCTTTTTCCATTGTTTGGAAGTGGTACTTCACCTTAGCTTTTTCTGTCTTTTTTCTTGGAGTACAGGTATACTATCTGATTAAATTCATAAATAGTACCAACCGCAAGATTGCCTATTTTTTTGATGCCATCCGCAATGAAGATTTTACATTACGGTTTCCAGAGAAAGTATCCATAGAATCCTTTAAAGAGCTTAATAAAAGTTTGAATCGGGTCAATGATTTGATTCAAGAGGTCCATTTACAATTACAAATAAAAGAACAATATTATCAGGAAATTTTAAAACAGGCCAGTATTGGCATCATGACCTTTAATGACAAAGGGCATATTCTTTTTGCCAACCCAACGCTTGAAAAATTACTCAACTATACCCCCTTGAACCATATAAAACAGTTGGCGCAAGTTGATGAGAAGCTGTATGAAGTCTTTAAAACGTTTCAACCTTTCGAACGGAAACTGTTTCAATTGACCAACGAAAGGGAACAAAATCAATTGGCGCTAAAATCCACACCGCTTATGTTGGATGGAAAATCATTGCTTTTGGTTGTGGTGCAAGATATTCACCAAGAATTGGATGAAAAAGAAACAGAATCATGGGTAAGATTGATACGTGTGCTCACACACGAAATCATGAACACGATAACGCCCATTGCTTCAATTTCGGACTCCATTATCAAATATTATCGCAATAATGGGGAGATAGTTCCTATGGAAAAGTTGGATGAAAGTCAGATAAAAAACACGTTGAAAGGATTGGAAGTTATCAAGGAACAGGGCGGGGATTTGATGGATTTTGTGCAATCGTACCGCAGCTTATTGAATGTTCCAGAGCCCAACCGAGCGATTATCGATGGCGCTGGATTGCTCGAAAAGATAGATGTGTTAATGTCGGCTCGTTTGGATACCAAAACCAAATTTTCCGTGCACTGTTCCCCGAAGAATCTCGAATTTTTTATTGATGAAAAACAGATAACCCAAGTGTTGATCAATTTGGGGAAAAATGCAATTCAATCTGTAAAAGAAATGAAAAAAGGGCAAGTGCATATGATTGCTGGCGTGGATAATGACGGCATGAAATATATTGAAGTACGGGATAACGGACCTGGAATTCCACCAGATTTGATGGACGAGATTTTTGTTCCTTTTTTCACGACAAAAAATGAAGGTACTGGGATTGGACTAAGTCTTTCCAAGCGGGTAATGCAAATGCACGGGGGCAATTTAAAAGTTCATTCCATACCCGACCGGGAAACTGTTTTTAGATTGACGTTCAATTAAACCAGTATGGAAACCGTATTCCAAATTAATTGAATTGCATTGTGATTGTCCCCTTGAGGGGACTTTAGGGGTGTTCAAAATCACTAAATTTTTTTCGAGTATAGTTAATGGACAATATCAAAGAACAACTTTTAAACTTCTGCTGGGAAAGCATTGAAGAAAAAGCAGCTCGCTTAAAAAAACGAAGCACTGAATTACAGGAATCCCTAGGGTCCGAAACCAAGAGCAGCGCTGGTGACAAACATGAAACGGGCAGGGCCATGGTACAATTGGAGCAGGAAAAACTGGGAAATCAGCTTATGGAATTGGACAAGACCAAAGCAATCCTCCAAAAAGTGGATGTGGCCAAAAACTCTTCAAAAATCATTTTGGGAAGCCTCGTAAAAACGTCGACCACCAATTATTTTATCGCTGTTTCCACCGGAATGTATGTAAAAGAAGGAGATACCGTTTTTTGTATTTCTCCCAGTGCACCTATAGCGCAATTATTGTTGGGAAAGGAGCAGGGAGACAGCATTGCTTTTAACGGCACAAAGATGGAGATTTTGGAGGTGTTGTAATTTGACGTCAGGTCGAGCGCAGTGGAGACCTATTTAATGTAGTTGTGAAGACTTCTCGATGCTCCTTCGACTTACCCTCAGGATGACATCTCAAAGTGACAAAATCAATCCCAATCCGGTTTTTTACGGCCGGCTTTCTTTTCGGCAGCTTTCTTTTTGGATTTTAACCGTTTCTCAATCGAAGATTTTGAAGGTTTGGTGGCTCTTCTCTTTTTAGGAACTTCCAAAGCCTTTTTCAGTAGCGAAAAAAAACGCTTAATTACGAGTTGCTTGTTTTTATGTTGGCTTCTCCCTTCGTCACACTGTAAAATAAAAAAGCCTTCTTTGTTGATTCGATTGCCGAGCTTCAGGAGAAGTCGCTGCTTTTCAATATTTGATAACCCTGTTGACAATTCCGGAGAAAAGGATAACTCCACCTTGGAGGATACTTTGTTTACATGTTGCCCTCCTGCACCGCTACTTCGTATAGCTTTAAATTTGAGTTCCCTAAGTATTTGTTCTTTGTTCAACCTGCAAACGGGCGTTTATGGTGTCCAAAGATACATTAAGGAAAACAGTGTCGCCCTTCTTAAGCTTTTTGGAAGTAACAAAGTACAACATGGTTTCATCTTCTGCAGTGGCTTCATTAAGATAATGACTTCCTTTAAAGAATGATGTTTTCACCAAAGCCTCCAAACCTGAACTGTCGGAAAGCTGAAATTCATGCGGATAAACCAGTATGGACCTGTTAATCGCGGCATAAGACTTCAATAACTTTATTGGAAGTTCATTAACCTCACCAAATAAGGATGCAGTGTAATAATTGGGTGGGTTTTTATACAATTTTTTGGTTTTAGCGTCTGCTATGATTCTACCATTTTCCAAAATAACGGTCCGGTCTGCATATGGCAAAACATCATTGGGGTCATGACTGGCGTTGAGTACCGTAATTCCTTTTTCCTTTAGATATTGAAATAGATTTCTCCGAAGGGAAGTCCTTTTAAAGTTATCAATATGTCCAAAAGGCTCGTCCAATAATAGAAGTTCGGGTTCTTCAGCCAACACTCGTGCCAAGGCAACACGTTGCTGTTGTCCGCCACTTAGGTTTTTAACCTTTGTTTTGGCATAATCCTGCAGTTCGATGAGTTTAAGTAACTCCTGAATACGTTGTTCGTGTGTTTCTCCCTCAAATACGGAAAGGTGTTGTCCAATATTTTCTTCAACGGTGGTGAATGGCATTAAATCAAAATCTTGGGAAAGATATTTCATATAGGATTCACCAGGAATCAAATTGAAATTAGGCCCTAGGATTTGTTTGTCTCCCCAAAAAATGGAACCACCTTCTATCTGCAGCAATCCATAGATGATTTTAAGCATTGTGCTTTTTCCTGAGCCGCTTTCGCCCATTAAGGCCACATGTTCTCCTTTTTCTACCTGAAAAGAAATATCCTCCAAGGTGATTTTGGAATCATAAGTGAAAAAATCGATATGAACTTTGAGCATAGTTATCAGGAAAGGGGTTTGTCAGTTCGAGTTGTCATCCTGAGCTTGTCGAAGGACGAGAACTATTTACATCTCGACTGCGCTCGATGTGACATTTTTGAATCTGTTGTTAATCCTTGAATTCTTTTAATACCGCTTGATTTGGAAGCTTGTCATATCCCATATTAAACAAAGTAAAACCGAAAATATCGGCATATTGTTCTATGGTTTTGCTGACAGGCGTACCAGCTCCATGTCCGGCATTGGTCTCAATACGAATTAAGGTCGGATTGTCCCCAGCTTGTTTCTCCTGAAGTTCCGCAGCGAACTTGAAACTATGTGCCGGAACCACCCGGTCATCATGATCTCCAGTAGTAACCAGGGTAGCGGGATAAGCTGTTCCAGTTTTAATGTTGTGCAATGGCGAATACCCTTTTAAATACTTGAACATGTCTTCACTTTCTTCGGAAGTTCCATAATCGTATGCCCATCCTGCCCCTGCGGTAAAGGTATGGTAGCGAAGCATATCCAATACGCCTACAGCTGGAAGAGCTACTTGCATTAAATCGGGACGTTGAGTCATAGTGGCGCCAACCAAAAGCCCTCCATTGGATCCTCCTCGAATGGCCAAATACTCCTTGGACGTATACTTGTTTTCAATCAAGAACTCAGCCGCGGCTATAAAGTCATCAAAAACATTTTGCTTTTGTTGTTTGGTACCGGCAACATGCCATTTTTTACCATATTCCCCCCCACCTCTTAGATTTGGAACGGCATAGACCCCTCCTTGTTCCATCCATACGGCATTTACAATGCTGAAGGAAGGCGTTAGGCTGATATTGAATCCACCATAACCATATAGGATGGTCGGATTTTTACCATTCAGTTCCAATCCTTTTTTATAGGTAATGATCATGGGAACCTTGGTGCCATCCTTCGAGCTATAAAAAACCTGTTTTGATTCGTAATCCTCCGGATTGAAATCAATCTCAGGCTTCCAATATTGATCATAGGCTCCGGTTTCAACATTATATTTGTATGAGGAACTTGGTGTATTGTAATTGGTGAAAGAAAAATAGAATTCCTTTTCCTCTTTTTTGCCACCAAAACCATTCGCACTTCCAACACCGGGGAGTTGAACTTCGCGCACCAAGTTGCCATCATAATCATATTGCAGAACCTTTGAAATGGCATCGACCATGTACTCGGCAAAAAAGTAACCTCCTCCAGTTCCAGTGGTAAGCACATGCTCTGTCTCTGGAATAAAATCTTCCCAATTGTCCGAAGTTGGATTGGACGCATCAGTGACCACAATTTTTTTGTTGGGGGCGTTCATATTGGTGACGAGCCAAAGTTTTGAATCCTCATTTTCAATGATCCATGTATCCGACTCCGTATGATCCAGAATAGTGACCAATGGGGCATTTTCTACTGACAAATCTTTTAGGAACAATTTGTTTCCTGAGGTTGAGGTTGATGCTGTTATGAACAAATACTTTTCATCTTCAGAAAGATATCCACCTACATAACGGTGTTTCTCCTCCGGAGTACCTCCAAAAATGACTTTATCCTCGGATTGAGGTGTTCCCAGTTTATGGTAGTATAATTTATGTTGGTCTGTTTTTGCCGAAAGCTCACTTCCTTCCGGTTTGTCATAGCTGGAATAGAAGAAACCTTCGTTGCCTTTCCAAGAAATTCCACTGAATTTGATGTCCACCAAGGTGTCTTCAACAACTTCGCGGGATTCTGCATTTATCACGATGCCCTTTCGCCAATCACTACCTCCTTCGGAGATAAGATAGGCCGCTTTGGAGCCGTCTTTGGTAAAACTCAATGACATTAAGGATGTGGTTCCATCCTCAGAAAAGGTATTGGGGTCTAAAAAGACCTCTTCTTCCCCGCCTTCTTTTTTTCTATAGACTACATATTGATTTTGTAAACCGTCATTTTTGTAGAAATAGGTATAGTCGCCCTCTTTGAACGGGGATCCTAACTTTTCGTAATTCCATAGTTTTTCCAGACGTTTTTTTAAATCTTCCCGAAAAGGAATTTGATCTAAGTAACCGAAGGTTACGGCATTTTGTTCTTTGACCCAGACCTCGGTTTCGGGGCTACGGTCATCTTCCAACCATCGATAGGGATCTTTGACTTCAGTTCCAAAATAGGTGTCGACCGTATCAACTTTTTGGGTAGTGGGATAATTCACGGAAATAGGCTCTCGTTTTGTTGTGGTTTCGCAGGCAGCCAGTACGGCTACAACAGCTATTAGACTTATTTTTCGCATTTTTTTCAGATTGATTCTGATAAAAATACCATAAATAAATATTTAGCAATGTTAAGAGCGACGAATGTTTTTATGAAACAGCTTCAGAAGCAGAAGACACCAAACTATTCTCTACCAAATACTCCGCAATTTGAACCGCATTGGTAGCCGCGCCTTTTCTAAGGTTATCGGAAACCACCCACATGTTTAAGGTGTTGGGTTGGGTTTCATCCCTTCGAATACGCCCAACGAAAACATCATCTTTATCATGCGCATAAATGGGCATCGGATAGGTATTGGTATCTGGATCATCTTGAACAGTAACCCCTGGAGTTTCACTCAATAGTTTTCGTACTTCGGCAAGATCAAAATCATTATGGAACTCTACATTTACCGATTCCGAGTGCCCGCCTGCGGTCGGGATTCGAACTGCGGTTGCCGAAACAGAAAAGGTCCGGTCGTTCAATATTTTTTGGGGCTCACGGGCCAATTTCATTTCTTCTTTGGTATAGCCGTTTTCCATAAACACATCGCAATGCGGTAATGCATTTCTTCCGATAGGATAGGGATAGGCCATTTCGCCTTCGACACCTGCAATTTCATTCTCTAATTGCTGAACGGCTTTTACCCCGGTACCTGAAACAGATTGGTAGGTGGAAACCACCACGCGCTTCATTTGATATTTCTTATGTAACGGGTCAAGGGCCATTACCATTTGTATGGTGGAGCAGTTTGGGTTGGCAATAATTTTGTCTTCCGGAGTCAATTCATGGGCGTTGATTTCTGGAACCACCAATTTTTTGGTAGGATCCATTCGCCAAGCCGATGAGTTATCTATCACCGTTGTTCCCACTTCGGCAAACTTCGGCGCCCATTCTAAAGATGTTCCACCTCCTGCTGAAAAGATAGCAATATCTGGTTGTGCAGCAACTGCATCGGATAAACCAATAATGGTGTATACTTCACCCTTGTAGGTCAGCTTTTTACCGACGGAACGTTCCGAGGCAACCAACAACAACTCCGTTATTGGAAAATTGCGCTCCGCCAATACCTTCAACATTACTTCGCCAACCATTCCGGTGGCACCTACAACTGCTACTTTCATTTTAAATTTGTTTAATGAAGCGACAAAGTTAGGATAGAATAACTTTTAAGCAAGCATTTTAATACACAATAATCATAAAATAACAAAATGTTATAAATAAAACAAACCACCAAAATGTTAGCGAAACAAATTGGTGGTTTTAAAGGTTGGTTGCGATGTAGCGGTCGCCCTTAAGGGCAAACGATTTTTATTTCTTCAGGGCATCCCTGATTTCCGTCAACAATTCCTCTGTAGTTGGGCCTTTTGGAGCTTCAGGAGCTGGCTCTTCTTTCTTCTTCATTTTATTCACTCCTTTAACAATCATGAACATTACAAAGGCTACAATGATGAAATCGATAACATTGGTCAAGAATTCACCGTACATAACGGCTACTTCTCCAACCGTTTCCCCAGCGTCATTGGTTGTTCCTTGGGTAATGGTATATTTTAAATCTTTGAAATCCGCATTGAAAATGAGACCGATCAAGGGGGAAACAATTCCACCTGTAAAGGAGGCAACCACCTTATTGAAGGCAGCACCCATAACGAAACCTACAGCGATGTCCACGAGGTTCCCCTTCATTGCAAAATCTTTGAACTCTTTTATCATTTTGTATAGTTTAACTGGTTAATATGTTTACAATGTAAATAAAAAAAGGGTCTTTTTCAATCGGGAAACCTAAAAATCACTGACTTACCTCACGCTTTACCCGAGCAGAAATAGCGGTAAGAATTTCATAAGATATGGTATTGGCTGAGGCAGCAAACTCTTCTGCAGATTGATTCTCCCCAAAAACAAGTACTTCATCCCCTGCTGCGCAATCGATTCCCGTTACATCGATCATGATCATATCCATACAGACGTTCCCAATTATTGGGGCTTTTTTTCCATTGATGGACACATGGGTTTTTCCATTACCATACTGACGGCCAATTCCATCGGCGTGTCCTAGGGGAAGGGTGGCTGTAACTCGATATCCTTCGGATTTGTATGCCCGATTATAACCAACACTTTCTTGTGGCTCAATTTTATGCATTTGAGAAATGATGGTCTTCAGTGTCGCCACGGGTTTAAGTTCGGCATCAACCTTGGCATCATTTCCGTAACCATACAACCCAATTCCACAGCGAACCATTTCGAATTGTGCTTCAGGGTAATTTATGATTCCTGAAGTGTTCAACATATGCCGAAATGGAGCATAGCCCAATTTATGGTTGATATCTTTACTTATTTTATTGAAAGTTTCGATTTGGGTTTTGCTAAATTCTTTTTCATTGGCATCTTCGGATGCGGCCAAATGAGAGAAAATGGATAGTATTTTTAGTTCATTTCGCCCTTCTAATTGCTTTAAAATGTAGTCCACATCATTTTCCCAAAAACCAAGCCTGTTCAGCCCGGTATTGAATTTGATATGAACGGGATAATCTTTTTGTTTCTTACCTTCAGCAGCTTCTAAAAAACGCTTAAGCACGTGCGGGGAGTACAAGCTTGGCTCCAACTTATGTTCAATAAGCTCATCAAAGTTTACCGATTGGGGATGAAGGACTAAAATAGGTAGTGTTACTCCAGCATTCCGTAGCAAAACACCCTCTTTTACATAGGCAACGGCTAAATAATCCGCTCCCAGAGCTTCCATTTTTTTGGCGATGGCAACCATATCACTTCCGTAGGCGAAGGCTTTTACAACTGCCAAAAACTTAGTGTCTGAGGCTAATTTGGATTTTAAAAACCTGTAGTTGTGTTCTAAAGCGGTCAGGTTTATTTGCAGGGTAGTTTCACCAACCTTATCCATTGGCGGTCTTCTTTTTTGCTTTGACTTCTTCAACCTCCACATCCATCTGGCTTACTTTTTCCTTGAGCATGGCCTTGTAGAAAGCTGCTCTACTTAAAGGTTCATATTCCCCGGTTTCTCCAAGCAACACCAATTTGTCTTCGTTGGATTTTCGAAAACTATAGTTGGCCAAATTTCCTGTACGGGTGCAAACCGCGTGCACTTTGGTCACATATTCCGCTGTCGCCATCAATGCGGGCATCGGACCGAAAGGATTTCCCTTAAAATCCATATCGAGACCCGCGACCACGACTCTGACTCCCCTATTGGCTAGATCATTACAAACAGTTACAATTTCATCATCAAAAAATTGGGCTTCGTCAATCCCGACCACATCACAATCATCGGCCAATAACCTAATATTTGCTGCTGCTGGAACGGGTGTGGAACGAATTTCATTGGCATCGTGCGAAACCACCATTTCCTCATTATAGCGCGTATCCACAATAGGTTTGAAAATCTCAACCTTTTGTTTGGCAAATTGGGCACGTTTCAATCTGCGTATAAGTTCCTCGGTCTTTCCAGAGAACATGGAGCCGCAGATAACTTCTATCCATCCAAATTGTTCTTTAGGGTTTACCGTGTTTTCGAGAAACATAATGTACTTTTAAACGAAATTGTGTGGTTTTTTCGTTTTTATTAAGGGAAAGCACAAAACTACTAAAAAAATATGCCCCAATTTTAGAATAAAATTTAACCTTTTGTTCGTAGTGGGATATTTAAAATGATTTTATTTTTATAGTAAAGATTAAGACTGATGATAAGGAAATTAAGGGAAGAGCTGGTAAAATTATCCACGGATATCATAACCGCACGGGAAGATAAGGAGCTGATTGAATTGTATGATAAAGCGAAGGGGATTTATGAAAAGCTGGCCGTACTCAAATTTATAGATGAGAAGTTAAGTGATATTGAGGTCGATGTTTCCAAAAATGTGATAGCATCACGATTTGAAAAAATGGCCAACGCTGTTTTGAGCGGGAACATTGCCGTACCGGAGAGCAATCCCCATGAAGATGAGGACGACCTAATTACACCCGGAATGGACACCATAAAGGATATGGTTTCGGAAATGCCAACAGAGGCCGCTTTGGAGCAGGTTTTTACCGAGTTTGTTGCCAAACCCGAGACGATGAAAAATGAAAAAGAAATCCTTTCTCCTTCGGAAAATGCAAAACCAAAATCCTTAAACGACAGTTTTGTTCGAGACATTAAGGTTGGGCTCAACGATAAATTAGCATTTGTAAAGCATTTGTTTGATGATAATATGGATGATTATACCAGAGTGCTTTCACAATTAAATACTATTGACACCGAAGAACGATCTATATCCTTCATTAACAATATGGTAAAGCCAGAATATAATAATTGGGAGGGCAAAGAGGATTACGAGTCTAGGTTGATGGCTTTGATTGAGCGAAGGTTCGCTTAAGCACTTTTCCATTTACTTTTTATATTTTTAGGAGCATTCATCCTAAAAATTCCAACATGAAAATCAAAAAAATTGCCTTTTGGGTGTCGACAGTTCTGTTGACAGCGTTAATGTGCTTTTCCGTTTACAATTACTTTATTAATCACGAAGCTATTGTCGGTTTCTTTGAGGCCATGGGCTATCCCACCTATATTATTTATCCTTTGGCCATAGCAAAACTACTGGGCTTGGCTGCCATTTGGGGTAATTTCTCAAAATGGCTAAAAGAATGGGCCTATGCTGGTTTTTTCTTCAACACCCTTCTCGCTTTTTTTGCACATTATATGATTGGTGATGGCAGTCAGGGAGGAGCCGCCATGGCACTTGTTTTTGTTTTGATCTCTTATTTTACAGGAAAGCAAGTAAGGCCGTAACTTTGGCCCATGGGAAAACTGTATTTGGTTCCAACGCCAATTGGAAATTTAGAGGATATCACCCTAAGGGCGATTAAAGTGCTGAAAGAAGTCGATTTGATCTTGGCGGAAGATACCCGCACCAGTGGAAAACTGCTCAAGCATTTTGATATTCCCACACCCCTGCAAAGCCACCATATGCACAATGAGCATAAACAGCTCGATGCCACTGTGCAAAAGTTGAAGGGCGGGGCTACTTTGGCCTTGATCTCCGATGCGGGAACCCCAGCGATTTCCGACCCCGGGTTTTTATTGACCCGTGCCTGTGTGCAAAATGGTATTGAGGTGGAATGTTTACCCGGCGCAACGGCCTTCGTGCCTGCTTTGGTAAACAGCGGACTCCCCAATGACCGATTTGTTTTTGAAGGCTTTCTTCCGGTTAAAAAAGGTCGACAGACAAGATTACAAATGTTGGCTGAAGAATCAAGAACCATGGTCTTTTACGAATCTCCTCATAAACTGATCAAGACCCTGACCCAATTTTCGGAATATTTTGGCGCAGACAGACCGGTCTCGGTATCTCGCGAATTGACCAAGATGTACGAGGAAACAGTTAGGGGGACTGTGGCTGAGGTCTTGGAGCATTTTACAGCAAAACCACCTAAAGGTGAGTTTGTTATTGTGGTGGGCGGAAAGGCTTGATAAATCTTTTATTATTTGTTGAATGTCAGGTCGAGCTGTCACCCTGAGCCTGTCGAAGGGCGAGACCGGTTAAAAATCAACTTTTCTTGACTTCTCGACTGCGCTCGAAGTGACTCTGTTTCATATATCGAGATTTGTTAGTAAGCTGCCATGTTTCCGACTAATTTTGGCAATAACCAAGAGCCAAAGTGGTAGAAAAACTACATCCGGAGCTAAACAAGGTGTACTTCATCAACAAGTATACCCTGTTTCATATTATTTCTGGTTCAGGGACCATTCAGGTTGATTTCAAAAATTATAATGATTGGCAAGACAAGGCCATTTATTTGGAAAAAGGGCAGTACATTAAATTCTTTTCTGATGATTTTGTGGTCAGAAAGATAGAATTCCCCAGCAAGACCATTTTTGAAAAGAAAGAAGTACGAGTACTCTTTAAACATTTGATTTCGTTGGGATATATCAACTTTAACGAATGCGAGGAGTGCAAAAGATATTTGTCCAACACCGTATTTTCTGAAAATACTTCCGAAATCATAGATATCTCCTCCAAGCAATGGTATTGGCAAAATCCTTTTCAGGCAAGCAAGCAAGAGTATCAGATTATTTTTGATGTTAAGGAGATTATCGATAGGGAATATTATGGAAACTTCAATAACAATGACCTCTCCGCTTTAATGTTGGAAAATGGGTATAATGCCCAAGCACTTGTTAAGGATAAAATTGGGCTATCGGTTAGAGCCTTGCTCTCTAACAAAAGATTGATGGAGAGCAAAAAGAAAATAGCATTTACAGACAAGAGCATTCAAGAGGTGTCCTATGAAACCGGGTATAAAGACCCAGCATATTTTAACCGGGTATTTAAAAATACCACAGGACAGACTCCCTCAGAATTCCGAAACGATTTCGATTATGAAAACAGGGACACCTTTGCCCAAAATCTTATCGAGCTATTAAAAACCCATCATGCGGAACAGCGAAACCTTGAGTTTTATGCTGACAAAATGAATCTCTCAGTAAAGGCCCTTTCCAAAAAAACCAGAGCAAAAATGAATGCATCTTTGGGTCAGTTGATTCGAAATGAATTGATTTCTACCTCAAAAAAAATGCTTGTCCAAGAAGCTTCTATCAAGGATGTTGCCTACAAACTTGGTTTTGAAGAGGCCAATCATTTTTCCCACTTCTTTAAAAATTACACAGGGGCTACTCCAACAGACTACAGAACCAAAAAGTACAATTCTTAGCGTCTTTTTTGTAGGTCATAACGGCCATTCCATGCTGAAATTTGCAATGTAATTACAAACTAAAATTTGTTTAATCATTAAAAAATAACAGTAATGGATATTAAATCACTAGCCACCGAAATGGATGGCATTGTAGGCAAAGGAGCCATTGTAGATGCAGTAAAGCAGTTTTTCGCAGAAGATGCAACAACATCTGACTATAATGGACTAGCCACCACGAACAAGCAACAAATGGTCGAAAAAATGGAAGGCTTTGCAGGAGCAATCGCTCAAGTGAACGGCATTACCCATCACCACACTATTGTGGATGGAAATGTATCAGCTTCGGAATTCACTTTCGATTTCAACATGAAGGACGACAGTAAAATTTACTGGCACGAAATCATTCGTCGTATCTGGAACGATAAGGGCGAAGTAGTACAAGAGGAATATTTCAACGCTCAGTAAAATGAAGTTCAGATGTATTTCTCCAACACTACACGGCGTAGCCGATTATTCAGCCGGAATCGGTTTGATTTTGGCGCCCTTTTTACTCGGGCTCGGTGGGACCAACAATTTGGCCCTTTGGATATCGGTGATCACGGGAACCGCGGTCTTGGCAGTAAGTGCTTTAACGGATTATAAGCTTGGAGCGCTACGTACCATTCCATTCCAGGGTCATTTGACCATCGATTTAGCGGTGGCGATTGCCTTTATGGTAATCCCATTTGCCCTTGGCTTTCAAGGCTTGGACGCGCACTATTATTGGGTGAACGCAGCGGTGGTTTTCACCGTAGTTTCCCTAAGTGCAACAAAAGAAGAATTATAAAACAACACACAAACATTTATTAAAAACAAAACAATGAAACATTCAATTAAAACAACAGTAATCATTTTTGCTTTGGCAATAAGCTCAATAAGTTTTGCTCAGGACAAAAAAGCAAACAATATTGACAACAGTAACATTGCCCTTCAAGGGTACAGCCCAGTATCTTATTTGGATTTGGGAATTGCCCAAAAAGGTTTAAAGGAGCATAAATCTGAGCATAACAAAGTAGTGTATTACTTTACCAGTGCGGAACAAAAGAAGAAGTTTGAGAAGAATCCTGGGAAATATATGCCCCAATATGGTGGTTTCTGTGCCTTTGGAGTGTATGCTGGAGCCAAGTTTAGACCAGACCCCAATAAGTTCATCGTAAAGGATGGCAAGTACTTTTTGTACCTCTATAATTTGGAGTTGGATGCACAGCAACTATGGTTGGCAGAAAACAATCACAAAAAATTGGTAAGCACTGCCAATACCAATTGGAGCAAGCTGAAAAATACCTACAACTAGGGTTTTCATGATAGGTTGTGTAAAGAAATACCTCGGCGCCATGTCGGGGTGTTTCTTGTTTTTTGGTAAATTCCATTTGATTTAAAGACATGAAACAACTCCTTTCCGATATTCGAAACTGTGAAGTGTGCGCAGAACACCTTCCTTTAGGGCCAAGACCTATAGTGGCCGCACACCCAGATGCCAAAATATTGATTATTGGCCATGCTCCGGGAACTAAAGTGCATGAGACGGGAATTCCTTGGGACGATCAAAGTGGAAAACAACTTAGAAAATGGATGGGGGTTACCGATGAGACCTTTTATGATGAAACCAAAATTGCACAAATGCCGATGGGATTTTGCTATCCTGGAAAGGGAAAATCAGGGGACTTACCCCCGCGACCCGAATGTGCGCCGCAATGGCATAAATCGTTGTTGGACAAACTGAAAAATATAGAGCTTACCATTTTGATAGGGCAATACTCCCAACGCTATTATTTGAGCAACCGAATGGAAAGAAACTTGACCGAAACCGTTCGAAATTATAGTAACTATGCCCCCGAATATTTTGTGTTGCCGCACCCCTCACCCAGAAACCGATTTTGGTTGAGTAAAAACCCTTGGTTTGAAACGGAAATCATCCCAAAACTTCAAAAGCAAATAGCAAAACAGCTTAATCTTTAGGTTGTCACTTCGAGCGCAGTCGAGAAGTCATTCAATACGAAGCACTGGCCCTTAACCGACTAAAAGTCTCCGGTTTCATATTGAGATAAGAGGCCAAATATTTTTGCGGAATCACCTTTAGCTCATCTGGGCAACGTTGCATAAAGGTTTTGTACCGTTGTTCGGCGGAAAGTGTCAAAAGCTCAACTTCGCGATGCAATCTTCCAAATAAGATGTTTTGAAAAAACTCATGTCCCCAGACATAAAACTCTTGGTGCTTTTCAAACAAGCTTTGATAATCTTCATATGAAATGGCCAGCATTTTGGAAGGTTTCAAGGCCTCCAGAAAAGTATCGGAAGGCTGTTTCTTTATGAAAGAATCGAATGCTCCGGAGGGACTTCCCGAATACGAAAAACCAAGTACCACTTTCTCACCTTTTTCATTTAAAATGTAAATGGCCTGTACGCCTTCCAACACAAAATAAAAATAGCGCTCAATATTCCCGGCTTCAGTGATAAGGTCATATTGATTAAAAGTCTTTGCCGACCACAGCAATTTAAAATGATTCTCTTCTTGTTCGTCCAAAGTAACCTGACGAAAAAATGATTTTAGGTGAAGGAAGGTTTCATCATCCATACAAACAGGGAAATTTCTTTAAAAATAACCATTATGAATTTGGAAGTAAAGCCGTAATAAGCCTCAGTTGTCGGACCTTCAAACAAAAATCAAGAGAAAGAAACAGCAAGTTTCGGGTTGAAGAACTGGCAAACACTATCGATATTTGTATAACAGCATTCACTGAAAAATATTCCCATGGAAATTAAAAATTCTACAGAAAACGACATTGATGAAATATTTCGATTATACGGACTGGCATCTGAGTATCAAAAATCAAAAGAGGGAGTAGTGGTGTGGCCTACATTTAAAAAGCAACTTGTAGCAACTGAAATTGATGAAAATCGCCAATGGAAATTGCTTATCGACAATCAAATTGCCTGTGTTTGGGCAATTGCATTCAGTGATGCGCAAATCTGGGAAGAAAAAAATGCCGATGCCGCTATTTACATTCATCGAATTGCCACTAATCCTGATTTTAGGGGCAACAATTTTGTTTCGATCATTGTGAAATGGGCAAAAGAATATGCCTTAAATCTTAACAAGGATTATGTGCGATTGGATACTTTGGGCAATAACGAAAAGCTGATCAAATACTACGTTAATGCTGGTTTTGAATTCTTGGGAATGTTTGATTTAAAGAATACCGATGGATTGCCGGATCATTATGGGAAGGCCCCGGCTTCTTTGTTTGAAATTAGCTTGAATCCAGACAAAAAAGGCACCAACAACTAATATTGGATAAGCTTCACTCCATATGTAGGGGAGGTGTCTACCTTTTAGCTGGCGAAGGGGGCCTTCCATAACCCGATCTTTGGTTGAAAGCCGCCTTCTATTTCCGAGTAAAGTACTGTTTCTGAACCTTCTAATTTCACAAAAAACATATCTTTAGAGAAACCAACCAACCTCTAATGATTAAATTCTTTCGTCGAATCCGACAACGACTGCTTTCTGAAAACAAGTTCAGCAAGTATCTGCTCTACGCAATAGGCGAAATCGTTTTGGTGGTCATCGGTATTTTGTTGGCACTTCAGGTCAATAACTGGAATGAGCAAAGAAAAAACAGGAGCAATGAATACCTGTACCTCATCAATATTCGGAATGAGGTAGCTGCCGACTCCACCGCACTTCATAGAACATGGTTCCGGAATTACCCAAAAAAAAGTCAACAACTTGCATCAAATAAAACAGTATATAACGGACGGTTATACCCTAATTGATACCTTGGCGTTCATTGAAGCGGTCGGGTTTGGCGGCGTGGGCAGTAGGACCACCTTCACCGGAAGCTCGAGAACCTACCAAGAGTTAGTCAGTACAGGTAATTTAAGCCTGATAAGCAACGAAAAGCTACGGCAACAAATTGTGGAATATTATGATGACAAAGCATTTGTAAACAACTATGCCAATAACATTCGGACCTCCTATGCCGATTATGTGAATTCGTTCAAATATTTTAATTCAAAATTCCCTGACAGCATCAATCAAGCGGAAATACCAAGAATGCTCCAAAAGATCAAAACAGATGAATTTTACGGGCTCATCAATCAAGAATTAACCTATGCCTATTCCATACATCGCGCTTTGGAACGTAACAAACAAGAAGCCCACCAACTTTATGACAGCATCCAAACATTTCTAAGCAAGTGATATGATCAAATTTTTTCGTCAAATTCGCCTAAAACTACTTTCTGAAAATAGGTTCAGCAAATATCTAATATATGCCATTGGGGAAATTATCCTAGTGGTCATAGGAATTTTGATAGCAATTCAATTAAATGAGTGGAGAAATGATACGCTCAATGCAAAACAAAAACAAAACGTTTTAAAATCACTACAAACAGAATTTAACGCTAACATAGCCCAATTGGACTCTGTGGTTTTTTATGCTAAAAAAATAAAAAACACCTACCCACGCGTTATGGAACTAATAAGAAAAGATACAATTGGTTTGGATAATGAGGTATATATTAAATCTTATCAGAATTTGGGTTGGACCTGGACTTTTAACCCAATTAACGGAGCGCTTCGTTCAGCAATTTCATCTGGGGAGATTCACCTGATCAATAATGATAGACTCATAGAATTATTGTTTAGCTGGGAAGACGTTGTAAAAGATTCGGAAGAAGAAGCCGCCAGATTAAGAAATTATCAGATGGCTACTATAGCGTTTAGACAGAAGCACATTAGAATTCCTGATGCTTGGGTTCAAAACACACCGGGTTTAATGGGTAGCAACTATGCTTCCGATTATAAAAGCTTATTTAAAGATGTTCAATTTGAAGATTATGCAAGCTCTAGTTTCCTTTGGGCTTTTGAATATATTAACGAATTGGATGTGATCAGGACAAACAATACTGAAATTCTAAAGTTGATCGACAGGGAATTAAAAGAATAACGAACCATACACGAACACGATAAGTGCATTTCAAAACTCCTCCGCATATTTAGGGGGAGGTGTCCACCAAAAGTGGACGGAGGGGGTAAAACATCCCTTGTATGTCATCCTGAGCTTGTCGAAGGATGTTTTAATCTAGGCACACTTCGACAGGCTCAGTGTGACAGCCTACCTTAAAGTTTCTTCAATGAGCTGCCAAAGCACCTTAACTTGGTACAGCGCCTCTTTTTCTGCATCAAACAAGGGTTCTTTAGATTCGTAAAGGGCAATGTCGTGCACCCATTTTAGGGCCTTTATCCTATCGGGGCCATCAAGGGCATCTACATATTGCAACAATTTTAGCTTTGCAGGGGTAAGTTTTGATACGTGCCGTGTATCACTCGTGGTCATTAGCGAATTGCATTTTGGACACCACAAACCATCTTCACCATTTTTCATAATAAGGTGATTAAAAATTAAACAAAAGGAAAAGGGTGTTCTAGGGGTTTGTACCCATTTGCCTATCTTAAATCTAGTTCGACCATGATTCTAGGCATCTAGAATAATACGTTTCGCACTCTAAAGATAAGGGTTAAAATAAAAGGGTGGGACTTTTACGTCAAAAACGGGTAACTTCACTTATCGGAAGATATAGCCCATTAAAACAAGCGATATTTTGAACGTTGGAATAATACTATGAAATATAGATCTGGAGCAGTATGTTGGCAAGACGAAATTCTATCCGATAAGCCAATCAAGGGAAAATATTTTAGCTTTCAATTTGAGGAACCACTGAGCCAAGGTTTTAGACAGAATGATTTAGAGCTTATAATTAAAAGCTCCAACGAATTAAATGCGCAAAAGGCATATGAACTGTTTATCGCAGGGTTAACCCTTATTGATGGTCATACCGTTTACGAAATCAATGACCTACCTACAGTTAAACCATATGACAAACCAACTGAAAAATACACAGCAGATTGGTTTTATCGAAAAGAAGTAAGTTTTTCTAGAACCGGAATATATGAAGCTGCAAGAATTGTAGCAAAGGCTTCATTTAGAAAAATGTATACTTATGCATTGTTAAAATATTTGTTCGCGTGTTCTCAACACTCAAATTATCTAATTCATTTAGATCCCTTTCACACGGATTACGAAAGACTTTCTCGAAATCCATCAGATCATTTAAGATATTCATATTCAATACTTGCCTTTTATTCAATTCTGGAAGAGCTTAACTTGGAAATTAGAGCTTCACAAAAAAAACTGAGTAAGATAAATGGGAACTGGAATCCAGTTGTTCGTGAAGACTTAGAAAATAGATTAACCAAATCTAAAATTGACCTAAACAAAAAGGCAAATTGGAATTTAAGGAGTCGGCCTACTAAAGTTCAACTGAAAGACAAATTAAAGCTTTTGGGAAAATCTTCATGGTCTAAGTATTCTATTCGCGATTCTGAGATTGAAATTATTGATGCCATTGCATATATCAGTTGGCTTAGGAGTAAAATTATTGCTCATAAATTAAGTGATAGTTTTCTATCAATTTCCATTTATGACGTTGCCAATGCAAACTTTTTGGTAAGGCGGATTCTTATGGATATATTAGGAATTGATTCTTAGGGCTAACAATGTATAAAATTCATTATGATTTAGTGCTACCCCAAAGTCTCATCAATCTGCACCATATGCCGTTGCTGAATGTTATCCTGAGCGGGTGTAGTATTAAAGCTCCTCCCCATATTTAGGGGGAGGTGTCCGCCAAAGGTGGACGGAGGGGGTTAAGCCATCCCTTCCGTATTGATGCTTTGCATCAATCCACCTTCCCTTGGCAAGGGAAGGAGCTATTGCAGTTTACATTCAAACCCGTTACCCCAAAATCTCCTCAATCTGCAGCATATGCCGTTCCAAATGGCAGAGCAAAAACTCAAAACACTCCGGCAAGTAAAAATTGACAATAGGCCCAACGGCCGAGATGATTTTTACTTGGGTCACGTCCTTGCCTCTACTTTTCAGAATGGCCTCTTTTAAATGGGCATGGCGCGTAAAAAAGGTCTCAAAAACGGCATCTATTTTTTCTTGGGTCAATGGTCTGTCCAATAATGGTTCAAAACGTTTTAGGGTCTTCATTTTCCATTTTCGCACGCCATTTTTGGGTCGTTGCCCGGCAATCACAAACTTTTGCCATGCCCGGGCCTTAAATTCCGAAGCGCCGGAGTCAGCCGTCGACATTTTGGCAAAGGCTTCATCCAATCTGGGCATGTAAATGCCGTAAGCAATGTTTAAATGTTCCAGGACTTCCACCACATTCCACGATTTCGCATGGGGTGGCGTGGTCAATTGCGAAGCATCTAAGGTTTGTAACTCCTTTACCTTATTGACAATATGGTTCAGTCGTTGGATTTGGTTTTCTGAGGTGACGGTTAAGCTTGCCATAACTATTCGTTTTTTCGATTAGGGTAAAGTTCAGCTATAGCCCAACAATAAATGTTGATGTAGGTCAAGAAATCGTACTTTCAGACATCAGACATCAGACATCAGACATCAGACATCGGCTGTTAGTGTAAATTGGTGAAATTCGTGTCAAAAATCTAAAAGCGAAGCGGTCTTATGTCTTAAATCTGACATCTAGTATCTAGAACCATCATGCTTGCCTTTTTCCCAGCCTGTTTTTCCCAAATATTGCTCTGCACTTTCCACGGCTCCATCTTCGATGGAGGTTCCCATGGAGTCATTCCAACGGTTCAGATATCCAAACAAAGAGATTACCCCAAGCATTTCTACAATTTCACCTTCGTTCCAATGTTCGTACAAGCGTGCTTTAATATCTGCATCCACAGCATTGGGAACTTGGGACGCGGCCAGCGAAAAATCCAAAGCGGCACGCTCGGCATCAGAAAAAGCGGGATGGGTTCTGTATTCCCAAATATTGTCCAATTGTTCTTGCTCAGCACCATAACGTTCCGCGGCTCGGATAGCGTGGGCCTGGCAATAACGACAACCTGTGGCATTGCTGCTTACCCAGGCAATCATACGCTTGAGTGCCGAGGTCACTCTTCCCTCATTGGCCATCACAGCTTTGTTGAGGTTGATAAAGGCCTTGGAAATGGCAGGGCGGTGCTGCATGGTCAATACCGAATTGGGGCAAAAACCAAGGGTCTCATTAAAGAATTCAGCCAACTCTTTGGTTTGTGGATCATGGTTGGGGTCAAGTGGTGTTACTAGTGCCATTTAAAAAATTATTAAAAGTTTGAAGAATGTCATGTCGAGCGCAGTCGAGACATCTCTTTTTGTATTTTTGAAGACTACAAGAAACAAAAATTTGACTTCATGACAAATCATATCACCACCAAATGGTTAGGCGAAATGGCCTTTGAAAGTAATAATCCATCTGGGTTAAATTTTAAAATTGATGCAGGCCCAGATGATGGAGGTAAAGGAGAGGGTTTTAGACCTAAGGCTTTGATGCTTTCCGCACTAGCGGGCTGTTCGGGGTTGGACATAGCTTCGCTCATTAAAAAAATGAAATTGGAAGTGGATGACTTCTCCATAGAGACTATTGCTAATCTGACCGATGAACATCCAAAATATTATGATACTGTTACCATTGAATATCATTTTCATGGATCAAACTTGAATGAGGCCAAACTTAAAAAAGCCGTTGACCTTTCCGTTGAAAAATATTGTGGCGTTATGGAGATGTTCCGAAGGTTTGCGAAGTTGAATGTGCAGCTGATATATCATCATAAGTAAGAGCAAGTTCAAAAGAATAAGTTCAAGCTCAACGTTTAAGTTCAAATACAAATACGGGAAATAACCTTACATTTAAGAACATTTTTTCAGCCTCAAAATCAAATCATAGAAATTATGAACTACAAAAAGTTTGATTTAGAGGATAGGTTTGTTGAACTGGCAGCAAACATCGCTTTATTTTGTAAAGGGTTGCCTTCAGATTTTACCGGACAATATTACGGTAATCAATTGCTCCGTTCTGGAGGAAGTGCAGCGTTAAATTTTGGAGAAGTCCAGGGGACCAGCACGAATAAGGATTATCGTTTCAAAGCATCATTGGTTTTAAAGGAGCTGAAGGAATCAAGGGCTAACCTGAGAATCTTGAGCAAGATCAATTATGGTTCGGAACAAACCCAATTCAAGCTTTTGAATGAAATTGAGCAATTAGTCAAAATTATCTCTACAATTATCAAAAACAAAACCCCTTGAATCTGTACTTCATTTTTGAACTTGAACTTAGATTATGAGATGGACCATAAAACCTACACCCCTTCAAAAAGACATTGACCAACTTTCAGGGGAGCTAAAAGTAGATAAACTAATTGCCCACCTGCTCTTACAACGAGGCATTTCAACATACGAGGAAGCGAAACTTTTTTTTCGGCCAGAATTATCACATTTGCACGACCCTTTCCTGATGAAGGACATGGACAAAGCCGTCGAACGGATTGAATCAGCTATTGCCAACAACGAAAACATTTTGGTATACGGGGATTACGATGTAGATGGAACAACGGCGGTAGCACTATTGTCATCTTTTCTTGAAGAAAACTATCCCAATGTTGCCACGTACATTCCAGATCGTTATGGTGAAGGTTATGGAGTTTCCTTAAAAGGAATCGACTTTGCTTCTGACAATGAATTTACTTTAATAATTGCTTTGGATTGCGGAGTAAAAGCAATTGAGCAGGTAGCCTATGCCAAAGAAAAGGGAATAGACTTCATCATATGCGATCACCATAGACCAGGAGAGATATTGCCCAATGCCGTTGCAATTTTAGACCCTAAACGGGAGGATTGTACATATCCATATAAAGAACTTTGTGGTTGCGGAGTAGGCTTCAAACTGATTCAGGCGTTGTCTTCAAAAAGAGGAAATACTATTGAGAATTTGATTCCTTATCTGGATTTGGTGGCTACTGCAATAGGGGCCGATATTGTTCCGATAAATGGAGAAAATAGGGTTTTGGCCTACTATGGATTGAAAGTAATCAATTCAAACCCCAGAATCGGATTTAAGGCCATTATAGATCAAATCAAAAAGAAGGAGCTCACGATAACCGATGTGGTTTTTATCATAGCTCCTAGAATCAATGCTGCTGGAAGGATGAAGCATGGACAACATGCCGTAAATCTTCTGAAAGAAACAGATATAAATACTGCCCAAAAGTTTGCTGGTGAAATAGAACAATTTAATTCCGACAGAAAGAACCTGGATAAGGAAATTACTGAGCAAGCATTACAACAAATCACGGAAAATGGGGAGGAAGAAAAATTTACCACAGTTGTTTACGACAAAGGCTGGCATAAAGGAGTCATCGGCATTGTGGCATCAAGGTTAACAGAGACCTATTACCGACCAACTTTGGTATTTACAAAAAGTGGGGATAAGTTGGCAGCTTCTGCAAGATCTGTCAAAGGCTTTGATGTTTACAATGCTCTTGAAGGATGTTCAGATTGTATTGAGCAGTTTGGTGGCCATAAATATGCAGCTGGATTGACACTTTTGGAAGCGCAATATGAAAACTTCAAAAATCAATTTGAAAAGGTGGTTTCAGATACTATTGACCCAAAGCTGTTAGAACCTGAAATTTCGATTGACGCGAAAATTGATTTGAACCAAATCGATTCGAAGTTAATGCGAATTTTAAAACAATTTGCTCCTTTTGGACCGGGTAACATGACTCCAATCTTTATGGCAGCGAAATTGAATGACACAGGATATGGAAAAGGAGTCGGTGAGGATAAGAAACATCTGAAATGTAGAGTTTCCCAAAATCAAAATGCCACTTCGAGCTGTCATCCTGAGCCTGTCGAAGGAGCAGTAAAGAAGTCTTTTGATGCCATTGGATTTAATTTGGGCCAAAAATTGGATTTAGTTAAAGGAAAAAATTCATTTGACGCTGTTTTTTCCTTGGATGAAAATGAATGGAATGGGCAAGTCAGTCTTCAACTAAAACTTAGGGATATTCGATAACCTTTTATGGATCCATACGCAGCACTTCGATATAGAGAATTCAACATCTTTTTGGTGGTTCGCTTTGCGATGGTGTTTGCGTGGTCCATGCAATTTATTGTGATTGAATGGCAAGTGTATTCTATGACGAAAGACCCATTGTCACTGGGAATAATTGGGTTGATGGAGATAATTCCAGCTGTGGGGATGGCGCTTTTTGCCGGTCATGTAGTAGATCAAACAGAAAAACGAAATCTACTGATCAAATGTATTTTGGGCTTTTCGGTTATAAGTTTAGGATTGTTTTTGATCAGTGATCCCGATTTGGAAGCATCCGTTAGCCAGAGAACCATTTTGTATTCCATTTATTTTTTGGTCTTTTTGGGTGGATTGGTCAGAGCCTTTATAGGACCAACCGTTTTTTCACTGATTGCATTGATCGTTCCCAAGAAAATTTATCCGAACGCAGCGACCTGGAGTAGCTCAACATGGCAATTGGCAGCGGTGGTTGGCCCTGCTATTGCCGGATTTTTGATTGGGTGGATTGGAGTACATTGGTCTATGTGTGTCATTTTAGCCTTTTCGTTGACCGCTTTGTTATTTCTTCTGAAGATTTCCAAAAAGCCAATACTAAACCCAAACATTGGCGAACCCGTGCTTAAAAGTTTAAAAGATGGACTGAAGTTTGTGTTTAGTAGTAATGCCATTCTTGGCGCCTTGACTTTGGATATGATCGCCGTGTTGTTTGGTGGTGCGGTTGCCCTATTGCCGATTTATGCACAGGACATTTTGCATGTAGGCTCCGAAGGATTCGGAATCTTACGGGCCGCCCCGGCTGTGGGAGCATCCATTACCATGTTGGGATCAACGCGATTTCCATTACATAAGAAGGCAGGCAAAAAATTGTTGTGGGCCGTGTTCGCTTTCGGTGTCTGCATTCTCGTTTTTGGGATTTCAAAGCTCTTTTGGGTTTCAGTGGCAGCACTGTTTTTAAGTGGGGCGGTAGATGGTGTTTCCATGATCATACGCCAGACCATTTTGCAATTGAAAACTCCTGACAATATGCGTGGTAGAGTGGCCTCTGTGAATTCTATTTTTGTGGGATCCTCCAATGAGTTGGGCGCTTTTGAAAGCGGAGTGGCTGCAAAACTTTTGGGTACGGTACCTGCAGTAGTTTTTGGTGGGGTTATGACACTACTCACCGTCGGTACAACAGCCATAGTCTCGCCAAAATTTAGACGGTTGGATCTTCAAAAAGATATCGAAGAACACGAAAAGGATTAATCTTCTAGCTTTTTAAGAACTAACTTTTCCCCATCAAAAACAGCATAGGTAAAAAAGGAAATCCAGTCCCCTAAATTGGTATAGGTGGATTTTTCGTTGAGCTTGATTTCCATAGGGAGGTGGCGATGTCCAAATATAAAATGATCGTAATGCTGGGTTTCTAATTTTCGCTTGGCATAAAGAACAAGCCATTCCTTATCCTCTCCCAAAAAAGAAGCATCTGCATCCCCTGAAATAATTTTGTTGTTTACGGATAAATGTTGCCCCAATCGAACTCCTAGGTCAGGATGTAACCATTTAAACAACCATTTGGCCAGAGGATTGGTAAAGACCTTTTTCATGCGTTTAAATCCTTTGTCATCCGGCCCGAGACCATCTCCATGCCCAATGAAAAATGAGGTATTGTTAATGTTGAATTGTTGTGGTTTGTGGTACACAGGAATGTTGAGTTCTTCCTCAAAATAGCCGTTCATCCACAAATCATGGTTGCCAACAAAATACGTGATTTGAATGCCCATGTCTGATAGCTCGGCGAGTTTACCCAAGGTTCTTGTGAATCCTTTTGGAACCACGGTTTTATATTCAAACCAAAAATCGAAAAGATCTCCCATCAAAAATAGGGCAGCGGCATCATCTTTTATGGCATCCAACCAAGCCACAAACTTCTTTTCCCTAGGCAAGCTTTCTTTAGATGTTGGAGCACCCAAATGATTGTCACTGGCAAAATAGACCTTTTTGTTGTTTGAAAGATGGATGTTGGAAATTGCCACGGTATTATCTTTTAAACCTTCTACGGTTTCGGATTCTTGTAACAATATAAACTATGACAACCAATAAGGCCACCAAAGGGAAAACAATTTCACTGTTTAGAAACGAAAGTATATCCATAAAAATAATCACTTCTTAAATTTTTCAAGGGCGTTTTTGGTGTTCGGAGATAGGGCCAGCCTTCCAGAAGCTTCAGCCCGTTCCACCAATAATGTATCCCAACGTTCCGTTCCCTCCCAGAGCACTCTTTTCATTTCGGTTAGGGCTTCTGGGTTGGAAGACGCAAGTTTTTGGACATGGAACTCCAACTCCTTGTCCATTTCAGAAATTGAATCAAACACCTTGGAAAACAGTCCTTTTTCTTTGGCCCAATAGGCATTTTTCCATTCCGTTGGAGCCAAAGAAAGTTCTGCCAATCCTGCTTTTCCAATTTTTCGCTCCACTGCAGGGGCAATGACCAAAGGTGCAATTCCAATGGAAATTTCGGACAGTTTAATGGAAGCGGCTACAGTGGCATACACATAATCACAGGCCGAAGCCAAACCCACACCTCCGCCAACCGTTTTACCTTGGACTCTTCCAATGATTGGTTTTATACATCTTCGCATCGCATTGATTACATTGGCAAACCCACTGAAAAAAGCTTTCCCCTCTTCAAGATTTGAGATTGCTACCAGTTCATCAAAGGAGGCACCTGCACAAAAAGCCCGTTCTCCTTCAGATTTTAGGATAATCAAAGAAACATCTTCATTGATAGACAGTTTATCAAATTCACCCGCCAGACGTGCCAATAATTCTGTAACAAATGAGTTGCTTGCTGGATGGCCAAACTCAACAGTTGCGATGCGATTTTCAATCTTGGTGTATAGGCTTCCGTTGGTTCTGTCCGTAGGCATTGGTTTCAATTATCAATTATCAGTTATCAATTATCAATTATCAATTATCGGTTGTCAGTTGTCTGAACTCTGAACTCTGAACTCTGAACTCTGAACTCCAGATTAGAGAACACTAAATTAAAGGTTTTGCACCAAGGGTTTGAACTTTCTTATGAATTTCCATACCAAAGCCAAACCTCGAATCAGCATCCAAACCACAAATGCAATCCAAATGGCATAAAATCCCCAGCCTAAATATTTACCTATATATAAGGTTGGAATAAAGCCTAAAAAAGTAGCTGAAAGCAATACATTTCGTAAATATTTCATTTCACCCAAGCCCTTAAAAAGGCCGTCAAACACAAAGGCTAGTGTGTTCATTGGAAGTCCAAGTATGACGATGAAGAAGATTCCGTAAAAAGTATTCAAAACAATCATTTCATTTGAAAAAATGTGTCCGATAGGTCTATAAAAGATGAACCCTAACAACATTAAAATAACACTGATAATCATTCCATAAGTGATGATTTTCTTGGCGAGTTTCCAAAGCCCTTTGTAATCTTTTGCGCCCAATAGCTTTCCTCCCATGCTATTACCTGCCGCGCCATATCCATCAATAAAAAAAGCAGCGAACAACCAAAGGTTGATGGCAATTGTATGCGCTCCAATGAAACGATCTCCAAGTGAGGTGGCCTCTCGCACGGCAATAATCAATGCTGCATTTAGGGCCAATGCGCGTACAAATAGGTTAAGGCTCATAAAAACCAATCGCTTGAGCTCTTTGTTTAGTGGAAATACAAGTTTTAAGCTTATATCTGTTTTCTTGAGCAATAGGATAAAGACCAAAATGGCCATTACAGCTTGAGAGATAAGACTGGCCCAAGCTGCCCCGTCCAAGTACATAGCAGGAATGAACCCATCAATACCATAAACAAAAATGAAATCTAAAATAATATTGAGTACAGCACCAATTATCGCAATTATCATGGGGTAAAAGGTATTTTGAAGCCCCCGGAAGATTCCAAAAATGGCAAAAGTGAATAGTGTAAGTGGAAACCCCCATACCCGAATGGAATAATATGAGATACAGTATTCCAATATTTTCCCGCTTGCTTCGAACGAACTGAAGATTTCCTCGACAATGAAAATGGTAGAAAGCAAAAGGACGATACTCAACAAAATGTTGAAAAAAATAGCCTGTGCGGGAAGGTTTTTAACTTCTTCCAATTTTCCGGCGCCAAGATATTGTGAAATTATCGCTGAAATGGAACTTCGAGTTTGCCCCAAAACCCAGATGAGCATAGAGAGAAAAGAGCCTACAATTCCTGCTGCAGCCAGTGATTCAAGTCCATCAACGGGAATATTACCTACAATTGCCGTATCTGTAATGGAAAGAATGGGCTCCGCAATACCAGAAATGGTCGCAGGGACTGCAAGCTGGTTTATAGTTTTAAAATTGACTACTGTTTTCAAAGTCAGCGCAAGTTACAGCACTAATTCATAACAATGAAAAGGATGGGTGCTTTGTTTGGGAAAGAAGATGTCCCCCAATCTTTTGTAACCTCTTTGCTCATAAAATTTCTGGTTTCGTTTATTTTGGGAAAAGGTGTCGAGACGCACTGATATAAAATTGTTTTCACGGGAATATGCCTCTGCATAATCCATAAGTTCTTGTGCGAATCCCATGCCCTGGAATTCTGGAGCAATGCATACACGATGAATATAAGTACTGTTCCCATTAGGAGTTAACCATTGAATCGGAATATATTCATCATCCATATGTGTTGAAATAACGATTGCGCCAATTACCTTTCCATCATGTTCTTTTACAAATAGCTCTTCTCTTTTTAGGTCGTTCAAAAAGGCATTTTTGGTTGGATAATGTTCGTTCCATTGAAAAATTCCCATTTGAATCATTTTATTCGCACAAGCCCGTGTTATGGTAAGGATATGATCGATTTCGGATATCTTTGCGTGTCTAATCATCGATTGGTTTCAATTAAATTGTAAATTTAAGCTATAATCATAACCACCAAACCATGAATAATATACTGGTACCGATAGGCACATCGCCCAATGCAAACGAGACACTTCAATATGCTACTGATTTTGCATCGAACTTTGGAGCAAAGGTTTTTGTTATGGATGTATTTTCTATTTCTTCAGTTGCCGGGAGTTTGGCAAATGTGAAAGAGAAGGTAGCAAAAAGCAGTAAAGAATATATCAAGGAAGTTATTGAAGAGGTTGACACTAAAAATGTAGAACTGAAGATAGCAACTTATAATGGTGATATTATTGATGGTCTAAATGATATTAACAAGGAGCTTGGAATAGATTTAATCATCATTGCCCCACGAAGCAATGACATACAAGAAGAACTTTATCTAGGGAACACAACAGGGAGAATAGTAAAACAAACCAATATCCCGACATTGATTGTGCCCAAAGGAACTCAGTTTAAGCCAATGGGCACTGTGTTGACTGCGTTTGGATCAGGCATTTTAAAAAGGAATAGGATTTTGAATCCTCTAATGTCCATTAAGGATAAGTTTAGATCCAAGATTAATCTATTGTTGGTAAAAAGACCGGGTTATTCCGAAGAAGACCTTCAGGTAAACACAGCTTTATTGGATATCAGTGAGCAATTGATTATTACGGAGCAGGGGACAACCTATTTGGGAGTTTTGGAACATTTTCAAAAACAACAGCCGGATTTGTTATGCGTTTTTAGAAGAAAACGCGGCTTTTTTAAGAAACTCTGGGAGAAGAACACCGTTCCCAAGTCCGAATTTTTTGTTCCTATTCCAGTATTGGTGTTAAGCGTTAAAAAATAGCTGAAGGGTGATAAGTTCCATTTTGAAACTTTATAAAAATGTCTTTCCTTTGCGACGCTCTAAACGGGGGATTAGCTCAGCTGGCTAGAGCGCTTGCCTGGCAGGCAAGAGGTCACCGGTTCGACTCCGGTATTCTCCACTCAGTAATTAAAGGGCTTCAAGAGTTTTTAACTTTTGAAGCTCTTTTCATTTGCACGCAATTTGCACGCAAAATAGCATGTACATTAAATTTGAAATAGATTGATACAATAGCAATATTCATTGGCTATCTTTACTGAAGATGGTGTCGTTTTTGTATCCTAAAATCCCTTAGATAGGATTACATATAAAAATTAGGCTAATGATGTTGAAGAGTGGGGCTCTGGCGAAGACCCATGATTTTCTCTTTTGTGCATTTCTTTGATTATTTTTTAAGTTGATTCGTTTTCAGAGTTTTATAAATCAATATGAGTAATAACTTATCAAAACTATATCAGACTTTAAATCAACATTTAAGCCCTGATGTGCTTTGTGCTAAATGATATAATCTATTGGAAGCTCAAAACCGTTTAAGAAAATTCCTATTTCATTTCCAAAATGGGCATTACCACTATGGAATTAAAAGCTAATAGAGGGCATTCGTCCGCAATTTGTATGGCATCATGTAATGTTTCAGCCTCTATATGGATATAGCCGGTAATTAAATTTGGTCCGTTCAAAAAATCCCCGTCAAACTTGTAATCTCCTTTGCCATTAACAAGAGCTCCTTCCTTGTGAAAAGGACTCCCACTAAGGTAGTTCCCCGATTCTGAATAATGATGCATCCACGGAGCATAGTCGTTTATCAATTCTTGCATTTCTGCAAGGGATGGTTCTTCTCCCTTGCTCTTGACAATCAAAATAAATTCCATTTAAATTCTTTTACATTTTATTTAAGGACAATGAATATTTGGATTGGGGGACACTTATGTCCCCATTTATTGGTGTTTTTTGTTTTTATAGAGTAAATTGTTAAGTATCATTTAAAAATGTCAGAAGTGCAGGAATTTCTATTATTGATCCACGGAAGTGGATATCAGGACGAGTCACCAGAAATGCTAAAGCAACATATGGAGAAATATGTGAATTGGATGAACCAGTTAGTGGAAAAAAAGCAGTTTATAAAAGGACACAGATTGGATAATAGTGGCCACTTCCTAACAGATAAGGAAACCGTTATCAGTGATGGCCCCTTTCTTGAGCCCAAGGAAATTATCGGGGGGTATATTATTGTTAGGGCGATAAACCTTGATGACGCTACCGCAATTGCCCAACAATGTCCGCTGAGTGATGAGTTTCAAATTTCCATTCGACCTATGTTCAAAGGCCCCAATGAGCATGAAACCCCAAAAAAGTGAAATCAAGGTTGTAATAGAAAAGCTGTTTCGTACGGAGTACGGAAAAATGGTCTCCTATTTGACCAATAAGTTTGGTTTTAACTTTTTGGAAAACGCGGAAGACATAGTTCAGGAAACACTGTCAGTGGCATTCCAAAAATGGGCATACAGTGGAATACCAGAAAATCCCGAAGCCTGGATATTTGTAGTAGCGCGGAACAAAGCTCTTAATCTTGTAAAAAAGGAAAGTAGAAACACCCAGATAAACGTTGCCAAATTGGTAGAGGATTACTCTGAAAATGAGGCTCAAATACATTTGAATCAGGAAATTGAGGATGGTATGCTCCGGATTATGGTGGTGTGTTGTAATCTTGATCTTCCTGTCAACAGCAAAATTGTCTTTATTCTAAGTTGCCTTTGTGGTTTTAGTCGCAAAGAACTTTCCCAAGCGTTATTGATACCGGAAGAAACGGTAAAAAAAAGGCTTTTTAGAGCCAAAAACAGTATCCGTCTTCAAGAACTCAACCTTTCATCGCCAAAGGAAAAATTACTTTCCCGGCATGCCAATGTAATCTGCAATGTTCTTTACATTCTTTATAACGCAGGGTACAATTCGTCGGTAAACAAAAGCGTGATCAGAAGGGAAGTTTGTTTTGAGGCAATGAGGTTGACTAAGCTCATCCTAAATCAGAATCCCAATAATCCCAGGGCCAACGCATTATTTGCCCTAATGTGTTTTCACAGCGCAAGGTTCGATAGCAGAATTGATGAGGAGGGGGCCATTGTTCTTTTTAAAGACCAAGATCGCAAGTTGTGGAGCAAAGAACTTATAAAGGCCGGGATGTACCATTTATCGGAGGCATCAAATGGAAATCAGCTATCTGCTTATCATTTAGAGGCGGCAATAGCCGCGGAACATTGTATCTCATCAGATTTTGAAAGCACAAATTGGGATTTAATACTATCTCAATATGTTCAATTGTACAAGCTAAAGCCCACCCCGGTCATCCTACTTAATCTGGCCATTGTAAAAAATATGTTGGGTGGAACCGATGAAGCTATCATAGAACTGGAACGTTTAAAAACAAATAAACAGCTAAATTCCAATTACCTATTATATGCAACATTAGGGGAACTTTACGGAAAGGTCGAGCAGTACGACCTTGCGATACAAGCTCTGGAGAAGTCCTTGTCCCTTACCAATTCCAATCAGGAGAAAGCCCTTCTCCAAAAGAAAAGAAAAAAGCTTAGTGATTATTTGGGTGAATAAAGTCATTTTTTAGTCCCCGAAAGGTGATTAAGGATGTCTTTATTGTAAACAAAGTGATGAAGTACCCTATTTTACTATTCTTACTTATTTCAGGATATGGCCTAAATGCCCAATATTCAGATGTAAATCTAGGAAATCTGAAAATCAACCATCATATCAAGGACACCATGACCGTTCGCAGTTTTTATAAGGATGTGCTTGGCATGGAGCTTCATACACCAAAATCTAAGGTGCCAAGAGATTACTTAACATTTTCCAATGGTTTTAGGTTGAACATCATTTATCAAAATCAAAATGCACCGACCCCAGAAGATTTTATGAAAGCCTTGTGGATAAGAATTCATGTAAAAGACTTTAAGGCCTTAGCAGATAAGATTAGGGACTCCAAAGCGAAGGTTTTCAAGGACTATCCAGAACGAGAAGAAATATACTTTCAAGCACCTGGGGGACAGGTTTTTAGAATGGAAAAAAATTAACCTTAATTATTACACTATGAAGAAAGGTATCTTATTTATATTCATGACATTTATGTTGGCCTACACAGCCTCAGCTCAAAACAATATCCAAAATATATTGGATAAAAAGCTCGCCCTTGATATGTTGCATAGAACTTGGGAGGAATTAGAGGCCACCTTGGAACCAATAAACGAAAGCGATTTACGAATTGTTCCTAAGGATGGCGGATGGTCCATATTAAATTGTTTAGAACACCTGGCATTGGTAGAACCTGTGCTTCTTGCCGAAATAAAAAAAATGCTCAAAACCAACAAGCCCAATTTATCTAAGGACTTGAGCGCAAATGATGGCTTAATAATCACATATATAACAGATCGCACAAAAAAGGTGGGCACTGCAAAGCCTTTTGAGCCTATGGAGAAAAACAGGCATAAGGGTAAAGCCGATTTTCTAAAGGAAATCAAAATTGCAAGGACAGCAATGATTCAATTGCTAACGGAGACCAAATCAGATTTGAGACACCTTTTTGGGCCATACCCGTATGGGGAAGCAGATGCCTATCAACAATTTATAATTGCAGCGGCCCATTCGTACCGCCATGTCATGCAAATACAGGAAATACTAAATGAAATACAACCAGAAAAGAAGACCAAATAGATTAGATTTTTAACAAAATCATCATGTCTTAAGACCGAAAACTTTCGGCCTTTTTCTGTCCTAGTCATCGGACTGCCCTTTCTGTTTTCCTTTAAACCTGGTATTAAGAAATATGGCCTTCCAGGTCCCTTTTTCGTAAATACCTACTTTAAAATTATAGGTGCTGTCATTTACAAATTCCCACATATCGGTAACATCCGTTCCTCCATATTTATATCGATACATAACGTTGTTTCCTTCAAATTCTACCTCTCCGTGGGTTGCCCCTCCAAAAACATCGAACTCAGAAAAAAGTATTTTGTTTTGTTCTTTGTCGAACCATCGAATTCCATGGTTCCTTTGACCAACTTCCAGTTGCTGTAAGTCCGTATATCCAGTGGAATTGGCAATAACAATAGCACTATCAAGGGCAAAGTTGAATTCAATGGTTTGCATAAACTTGGATTGATTACCCCATTTTCCTTGGGCTTTCCAGACTTTCTTTGTGAATTCCTTAAATTTTTGAATGGGCGTTTCTTGTGCCATCCCCAAGGAAGCTATTAAGATAAATGCAATCGACATTGTTTTAATACTTCGTATCATGATTATTGGATTTAAAATTCATTTCTATTCTTCCCAAAACTCTGGGACTGTTTCAGACCCCAATAGCCTACAATCGCCACAAACTCGTGGGGCGACCAGAAATGGCCCTTCTCCTTCAGCTATCTTCCCATTTTTTGAAACAAAACTTAACAATCCCGTCTCGAAAAAGTGCTCAAGAAAACAATCGCCTCCGGAGGTAAGCAAGGGGGGTGCAATTTCTATACAGGGATCTACATAGGGCGGAAGTGGTTCACCTTCATAGAAGTCTGTGAAATTGAAAAAAATACGTTGTTCAGACATCGAACTCACTTCAAAATAACCCAACACTTGCTCAGATGGGTTATTCAATGATTTAATGTTCCCCTGTACGAAACCATTTTGGGTTTCTGACAAAAGAGATTCGGAGGTCGACAATTGGTTTAATGTACGGTAAAAGGAATAGCCAAAATCAGTTTGCACAAATTGTCTGACCAAAATGCTGTACCGGTGCGATAGGATATAGCTATCAGCAGGAATAAAGTGAACCATAAAGTTCTCAACAACATCAGTCGCAAATGATTTAGTGGAAGTTTGTATTATGTTGTTAGATAAATTGAATCCGTAGCAGATTTTTTCCAGCTCGGTATTGGGTGCCAATTCCATTGCGCACTTAAAATCGTCCGCAGGAATAAGTGTGGAAGGGTTCCATTTGGGTGCAATTATTTTAAACGTTTCTTCATAGGTATATCTATAGTTTTTTAGAGGACCTGTTTCATCAGAACTGTTGACAAATATTGCGATACCATCTACACCATCGTCGTTTATGATTCTTCTGGCGGTTAAACTATCCAGAGGGTTGCTCAATGTCAGGGACTCAATTTCAGATTCATATTGCTTGTTATTGTTCGTATTTATTTTGAGGGTGTACAAAACATCGGGTTCGGCATTGAATTCATTTTGTGATATATAGGTTCCATCGGTAACTTCTTCAAAATTGTGAACAAGTCCCGAATCTTCAACTACGCTAACCTTTGCATTAACCTCGGGTTGAATGCTACCCTTGAACTTAATGGATCTTGACAGAAAAACTCTTTGCTTGGAACGGTTATCTGTAATGGTTGCCTCAACCACCAGCAGATCTTCAAAATCAATAAATGAGGGACTTATTTCTTCCACACAACTTAGCATACATACAGAAAGTAAAACAAAAAGAAAGCGCATGATCAAGCAAGTGGATGTGTTTTAGACAAACATAGGCCGGTTGGTCCGGCCTATGTTTTTAGCTAATTCATTAATCTAAAACGAGAACAAAACTCTTTCTAGATTTATATAGTTTAAAGGTAAATCAACATTGCTCCGAACGGCGGATTTTTGTGCTCAACGACCCTAATTTTGTTGTGAGTGTACGTATGTGGTTGCGCTTGGTTACATATAAAAAAAAGCAGCCTTATACAGGCTGCTTTCAACTATTAAAACCTATATGCTATTCACATATATTAAGCACAATTTCGCCAGGTGTTGGTCCAGGGCCACCTGCAGCGGCTACCTCACCGTTTGGCCCAAAAAGTTCGAAGGAATGCTCGCTTTCAAAATTTCCAGGGGTATAGGTCCACACCAACTCTTGGGTTCCGTCCGGTACATTTATATCAAAACTTCCTGCAGAACCACTAGTAATGGTATAATCTGTGGTGTCTCCATCAATATTGACCGTAATAAAAGCTCCATCCCAACCATCTCCAAAGCTATCGCTTACTTCTAAAGTATAGTTTCCAGTAAATGGTTGCACTGGAATACATTTAATTCCTGCACGATATACATAGGGCGAAGAGAAAAAGGAACCGCCCGACACATTTCCAGAAGCATTTACATCTGTAAATGATCTGCCATCGGTCAAATTCAAAACCATCCGGATATTGACCTCATCACCTCCGGTAACCGAAGAAGGGTCATTTGTAATTCCAAGAGAGCTCAATGCTTCTTCAAGTGTCATGGAAAAGCTGGACCTTGGGAGGCCATTATCACCAAAACTAAATGATGATGCACCCAAAGTGGTAAACAGGCGTTCATCTGCCGAAGTAGAACCATTATCCTCTGAATTATCCACAAAACTAAGGTAAACATCGACATCAGAAAGTAAGGCTCCATCCTCAAGGTCTTGTTCTTCAATTATAACTTCAAATATCGAACTCGAGTCAAAAATGTTAAAGTCACCACTTACAATGGATATTGTTCTTATGACCGCTCCCCTTTCCACTGTGTCCTGAATTTCCAAACTAAGTTTATCGTCTTCGGAACAAGATATTATGCACATTGCCAAAAACATATATAAGGCAAGCAATTTTATATTGGATATTAAATATTTCATCTTAATCATTTTTAGTTAGCGATAAGTGAGCCATTGGTATCCCAGAATACGGGTTCTGTATGGCTTGATTTTTGGCTGATACTGGAGTTGTTGTTAACGGCATCGGATGGATAGTACAAGGATCTAATCACATCACCAGGGTTGGGTTCCAAGTTGGGTTGTAGCGTTCTTGGAAAACCTGTTCTTCTATAAAAATTATAGGGCTCCACCCCATTGCCAAAATGGGCAATAAAGTATTGTTCTCCTAAAATATCCCACTTGCCATCTGTGTCTGCAGCTTGAAAGTTGTTTTGAAGTGTGGTCCGATATGTCGTGATATCTGCTGCTGAAGGTTCAAAAGAAAGATCTGAACCTGCCTCACGACCAACCAAGAAGTTTTGAACCTTGGCCACGGATTTATCGAAAGCAGCCAGCAAAAACTGTTCGGCACTTGCCTCATCCCCCGATACCATAGCAACCTCAGCCCTCATAAAGTCAACACCAAATGCGGTAAGCAAATTTGTAATCCCATTCCCGCCCGCACCAGCGGTTGCTGAAACGGCTTCGAAAGCATCATCGTCGAACCTTCCACCAACAGGGTATGTTCCATAAACTGCCCTTCTTAAACCATCCGGGGGTATGCCATCAGTGTCGCCATGATCTCTTCCCCAAAAACCATTGTCAAGCCAACAAAAGGTGAAATTCCCGTCGATATAATGTTGTGGCGCTGTTTCCAGAGAGCAGCTTAACAATTCCTCATCAGGATCAATTTCTGCTCCTGGAACTGCGGAATTTTGTCTATAAAAATAGTATCGTGTCCGAGGGTCATTTGTGCTATCCAACAAAAACATGAACCAATTTGACATATATTCGCTTGCACCACCGGCAGCATAATTCAGTCCGTATCTTGGATGTCTTGCATCTGGTTGGCTGGCATTAGTTCCCGGCCATCTGTATACAAAATCGTCCGCTGTATCCTGAATGTAATTTCCAGCAGCAATAAGTCCGTTGAAACTAGCTATAGCACCCGAATCAACTAGTCTTCGCTGCAGAAATATCTTCATTTTTAATGTGTTTGCGGCCAAAATCCATTTGTCGAAGTCATTGTCGAAATAGAAATCAACAGTAGGATCTACACTGTCTGAATTGAAATTGGCTATTGCCTGATCTATTAGGTCAAGAGCTTGATTGTATATTTCCTCCCCTGAATCCAATGAGGGGTTAAATACACCTTCGGTAGCCTGGATAATTTCAGAATATGGCACATCACCATAAAAATCAACCATGGTCACCATGAGGAAAGCTTCAATAAATTGGGCAATCCCGATATGTCGTAATTTTCCCTCTTCTACAGCCAAGGGGGTCATAGCCCTTATATCTGCGATTATCCCTCGATAACAATTGTCCCATTCATCATCAACGTCGCTCGCCTGGTAAACGCTGGCGTAGTTCCTCCCATTCATGTTTACCATTCTGGTTATTTCCATCCCCAATTCATTTAAACCATCTCCATCAGTATTTCCTCCAGAGGCCCAATTATCATTGATGTCATTATCGGCATCTCCTTCAAATTGCCGAACAAAATCTTCTTGAATTGAGTTAAGGAAAAAGTCAACGCTGGCTTGTTCCGGGACAAGGGCATTTGGATTTTCAACGATGTCCAGCTCCAATGTTTCGCAAGAGGTAAACAATGCGGAAATCAACAACAACCCGCCTATTATATATGTATATTTCTTCATAACTTTTTTATTAAAATGATGCTTTAAGACTAAATCCATATCTGCGCGAGCTGGGTCCGTTGATAAAGTCAAAACCAAACCCATTTCCTACTCCTGTTCCAGAGGTATTTGGATCCAGATTGGCTCCTTTTGGTGTGTTGACCGCCCTGAACCATAAGTTTTGGCCAGAAGCAGTAAAAACCAATTGTCCAAATGGAGTTTTTTCCAAGAATTTCTTGGGGACTGAGTAGCTCAGCGAAGCTTCTTGCAATCGAATAGTAGTTGCATCGTATATCTTTGACTCACTTTGACCGAAAAGAAGGTTATTGAAAAAGTACTGGGAGTTGTTCAACTGAACCCTATTTGGATTACCATTTAGATCTACCCCTTCCAAAATATAAGTATCCTCCCTATTTAAAGTTTCGGGTATTAACCCTCTACCCAACAACGTAGCAATGGTCTGTGAATAAATATCGCCTCCTTGGGTATAATTCCATTGAAAGCCAAGGGTAAAATTCTTATAGGACAACGTATTTCTCAGATTCATAACCCAATCTGGATTGGGGTCACCAATAATCCCATCCGTAGGATCCTGGACATAATTTCCATCCTGGCCTACCACTAGGTTTCCGCTATCATCTCGTAGGACACGCGTTCCGAAAATTGCACCAAAAGGAGCACCTTCGACAGCAGCATTCCCCAAATTGCTAAATCCGCTGTAGATAACTTGATCCGTATCCAATCCCAGATCTACAACAGTGGTCTCATATGCCGTAAAGTTCAAATTGGAACTCCAAGAGAATCCATCCGATTCGGCGCGAATCCAAGTTACGCTTAAATCGGCCTCTACCCCTTCCGATTCAATTTTACCGATATTGGTAGATGTAACCACAAAACCTGTAGCCGGATCTAAAGGTCTATCCAAGATAAGATTGTTTGTGTTTCGCTTATAGATTGAGGCATCTAGTGTAATTCGATTATTCCACCATCTTGTTTCCACTCCTAATTCAATCTCTTCCAAAGTTTCTGGTTCCAAATCTGGATTTCCCAAACGGGTTCCTGTTGAATTGGAAACTACGTTTGTTGCAGTATTATCCTGACTATCTTGAGTGTCAAGGAACAACGTATTGGCAACAGGATATGGGGAACGTGTATCGAAGTTTGCCGAAACTCCAATTCCCGCCCTTACCTTAAGGTAATTGAGAATTTTTTCCGATTTCAGACCGTCAATGGCCTTGGTGGGGATAAAAGATACACTGGCACTAGGATAAAACTGAGATCTATTTTCCCTGAAGAAATTGGATACCCAATCGTTTCTGGCCGCAAGCGTTAAATAAACATAATTGTCATAATCAAAATCTGTTTGCGCATATACCCCTACAAGATTTCGTTCCCTGAAGACCTGGATTTCATTTTGATTTAGAAAATTAAAGTGCCGTAATACGCCAAACACTTGTTGTCCATCACTCGAAACTCCGTTTTGATCAAATATTGTACGTCTTGACGTTGCTCCAATATTAAAAGTGGTTCCTATTTTATCAGTAATGTCGAAATCCCCATTCAGTGCAAGATTGTGATCCCAAATGGTACTGGTGTTATTCCAAGTCTCATAAATTCCGCTGGCCAATCTAATATCATTGCTTTGACTGTTAATCCCTCCTTTATTCTGTAAGTTGACATTGTTTTCAGAATATACATCAATACCTGACCTATAAAGCAAGTTCAAATTGTCTGTAAGGTCATATTGTATAGATGCTTGTCCAAAAACCCGATTGGTTTCTTGGCTAAATTCTGCATTGAAAACTGTCCAGACTGGGTGCTGAATGGTATTGTCCTGACGGTAATAAACACTTCCTCCAGTAATTGGGTCTTGATATGGAAGACCCTGAATATCAATACTTCTAGGTGTAAACCAAATATCCCCAAAAACAGAAGACCCTGTTCCCGTTGCACCGCTTCCAGAACTATAAGCTACTGGTGGAGCTACAAATTTGGTTCGTGAAAAATTAAGGGTCCCGGCAATCGTGAACTTATTGGACAGCTGCGACCTTCCTCCTACGGATAGGTTATTCCTTGTAAGAGAGTTATTGGGTGTAAACCCTTGGTCTTTCAAATGCGAAAAACTCATGTTATAAGCCGTTTTCCCATCTTCAGAATTTCCTCTGACACCAATTGATGTGTTTGTAACAATGCCCGTTTTAAAAAAGTTTTTTACACTGTCATATGGCCTCCATTCGTATCGGGCTCCCTGAAACTCAGGAAATGCAGCTTGAATAGCCGGAGTTGATGTGGAGTAGGGATGTGCAAGGGTCCCGTTATCATCAATTTGGGATTGGGCACCCCAGCCTGCAGCTCCTTCCCTAGTAAAAGAAGGTCCCCAATTACTGAAAAACCAACCAAAGTTTTGATCAAATCCATTTCCGTATTCATTCTGGTAATCTGGAATTGATGCAACCTCATTAAAGAATACAGAAGAATTAACAGTTACTTCTGTCTTTTTAGGGCCATCATTGGAGAGAGATCCAGATTTTGTTGTAATCAGTATGACGCCATTCCTTCCCTGTGACCCATATAAAGTGGCTGCAGCGAGACCCTTGAGCACGTTTACACTTTCAATATTGTTCGGGTCCAAGTCCAAAAATCTGCTCGAACCATTGTTGCCGTTGACAAAATCATCACGGTCTCCAATCCTGCCAGAGGAGTTGGTATCCGTGCTGAAAGGGACCCCATCAACAATAAAAAGTGCTTGGTTGCTAGAGCTAAAAGTGCTGTATCCTCTAATAATTACATTTGTGCCAGACCCAGAGAGCCCATTCTGTTGCAAAATTTGTACTCCTGCAGCTTTCCCTTGGAGTACCCTTCCAACATCACCTTCGGGTCTAGATTCTAGTTGCTCCGTGCCAACTTCAGTAACTGCATATCCAAGGGCCTGTTTTTCCCTCTTAATCCCTAATGCGGTAACAACGACCTCTTCCAATGCCTGGGCATCCTCTTCCATAGTTACATTTATTACATCAGAAGAACCTATGGTAATCCGGACATCTTTTTGGCCTATATAAGTAAATAATAATACCTGACCTGTTTCGGCATTGATGGCATAGTTGCCATCAAAATCGGATTGTGTGCCAATTGTAGTTCCTTCAATGACAATGTTAACCCCAGGTAATGGAAGACTTGTCTGGTCCGATACTGTACCTGAAATAGTCCTCTGCTGGGCATTGATACCAAATGCCATGAGCAGTAGTATCAATGCAGATAAACTTTGTTTCATACGACGAATTTTATTTTGAGTTAGGTCGCCAAATTATTGGTTTTTAAAGGCTGATGTCCCCGTTTTGTGGCGAACGATTGTCATTATGTTTTAAAGGGACTTAAAACAAATTTGAATGGACGTATATGCCAATAATGCTGATAATCATCAAAGTTTAACGCCTGAAATCATTACTACATTTGATGCCTTCAACAGACTTCTTATTGATGGCATGGACTTTACTTGCTTAATAATTGATGATGAGGCCTTGGCCAGAAAAAGAATAAAAAGACTGCTTAGCCATATGGGTAACATTCGTCTTTTGGATGAGTGTCAGAATGGCGAAATTGCTGTAGAGAAAATAAAATCACTTAGCCCGGATTTTATTTTTCTTGATATCAAAATGAAGGATATGACAGGTTTTGATGTCCTTTCCCAACTGAAAGAGCATATAATACCACTTCCAATATTTGTAAGTGCTTACGATGATTATGCACTCAAAGCATTTGATTTTCAAGCATTTGATTTTCTTTTAAAACCATTTGACAAGACCAGGTTTGACGCTTGTGTCAATCGGGTTCTGCAACATTTGAAAATCATGAAGTATCAGAACAACGCCCTTAGCTTCAACGAAATTATAAGGGAAATTGATCTAAAAATTGAACGAATCAACTCAAGACCCTTGGATAAAATCCCTGTGAAGCTAGGTAACAAAACAATCTTTGTTCCTACAAATGAAATCTTGTACTTTCTTGCAAGCGGCAGTTACTCCGAGCTGTACCAAAAAGAGAAAAAAGTGGTGCTTCGGGATTCGTTGACCAATATTTATAAATCGTTGGATGATTCCAAGTTTATTCGAATACATCGGTCTACAATTATAAATCGAGATTTCATAATCGAAATCCAAGCGTCAAGCTACTATGAAATAGACATTATAATGCCCAAAAATCGAAAGTTCAGGGTGAGCAAATCTTATAGGAACGCTACATTACAAAAGCTTGGATTATAATGGGCCTTGAGAAATATATCAAAAATCGAGATTATTTTAGGGTTGTGCTGATACTAACCATTTTCTATACCATCTGGAAAATAGTTAAATACCTAAATTTTCTTTGGTTGTACTATAATCAAATTCCGGATTTTGGTGAAGTAATCCACCCATCCAAATATCTGGATGCAATACTATTGGACTGGGTTGTGGTCATCTCATTCATGTCCTTTGTCGCTTATCTGATTCAAAAAGGGTTCGATCACAAAAAAATAAGACTTTCTCTTTTGATTCCCATTCATTTGGTGCTTTCCTTTTTAATTGGATTTTTCATCTTCCCAGTACTATTTCTTTCCTATTGGCTTACAGGTAGGATTTCATTTGAGATTGGTTTTTTTAATGTATTGTTGGATAGGGTGATAAAATATATGGACACCAACTTTTTAACCTATTTTTCCATGTTGGGTGTTATCTTGATCTATTATTATTTCAAAGGGATAAAGGATCAAGAATCAAAAAAGGCCATACTTGAATCACAATTGACAGAGGCTAGGGTTTCTGCTTTGAACTCACAGCTACAGCCACACTTTATTTTCAATGCTTTAAATGGCATCTCTTCATTAATAGATGAGGATTCGGAAAAAGCTCAAGAATTGGTGGCCAGTCTTGGTGATATGCTAAGAAACATTCTAAATCATAATCAGGCTGTTCAGATAACCCTTAAAAATGAGCTGGACAATCTTAAAAATTACCTTCATATTTTAAAGATAAGATTTGAAGAAGACCTGACAGTAAGAATAGATATTCAAAAAGGGTTGGATAACTGCCTTGTTCCAAATTTATTTCTGCAACCTATTGTTGAAAATGCGGTAAAACATGGATACGGATTCAAAAAAAAGAAACTTAATCTATCCATAGATATTTTCAAAAATCAAGATGTTTTAGTTTTTAAATTATGGAATGACGGTCTACCATTGAATGGATATCATGTGATTTCCAACAAAAAAGGTAACGGGCTTCGGATAATAAAACAACGTCTTGAAGCTCAGTATCCGGAAAGTTTCAGCTTTAAAATTCGCAACCTGCCAAATAAAAGAGGGGTGGAAAATGTAATTAAAATACCTTTGAATTGGTGTTCTCAAAACAATAAAGAGCAAAATAATGCTATTCTATATCAAATATTTAATAAATAATATCGGCCGAATCGATGTTTAAGTTATTGGAACTTTTGAAAGCGAGCAAAACTGAGTTTTGCGCTGCAAGCCCCAAATCTTGCCCTAACTAATACTACTGAGCGAGGCAATAATTTGATTTTAAAGAAAAAATAGGTCAACTTTTCACTCTGTTTATAGGGCTTTCAAAGGGATTTAACCCAATTCTCAAAAAATAATGATTGGAAAACTGTTGGTCCCATATATTCTTAGACCAATCAAAAAGCATCATTTCATTATTCTTGGTTTTTGTATTTTTACTGTAAACTTTTTCAATGTTTTTAGGGGTCCCAAGGGCTTTTACAGTAAAAAATGGATATTTCATTAAGAGAAGTAATCTGCAAGATGTATTAATTTTACTGGCCTTTTGGCCAGAAACCGGACAACGTAGCACCGGCTTGCCGTGCTACCCTCTCGCTATACCACCAACTCCCTTTCGGTCATTGTTCGGTATACCTTTAGGCAAATCAAAAAAATAGAATGCGCCCTATGATATTTTTGTTTTACGCTAATCTATCTGAACACTACAAAAATCCCATAGGATCCAAGCGCAAAGTTTAAGGGTAAGAAATGGGACAAGCAATAAACAACTTTATAATTCTACTAACTTTTTGTTGTAATCATCCAAGATTTCACTGGGCAAGGATTTCAGGTAGATTTGAGTGGTGGATAATCGATTGTGGCCAAGCATTGCGGAAATTGCCTGTAGCGGAACATCTTGCAACATGGCTTGGGTGGCAAAACTGTGACGGGACACATACGATGTCAACCGTTGCTCTATATTACATTTAACCGCAATCTCTTTCAGTCCCTTATTATATCTTTTTCTTGCCCATAAAACATCTTTGTACTGAAGTTCAAAAATTTCTCTTTTGATTATGGGAAAGATAAAGTCAGATTTGTCCTTGTTGCTAAGATAAAATGAAAGTATTTCTTTTAGCTGGGGAGTAACACCTATATCATAAGGTTTGGAAGTTTTTCTTCGCTGGAACTTAAGACGGTTATCAACAATATTTTGAACTTTTAGAAATGCCAAATCCATAAATGAGATTCCATATAACATATAAGAAGCCAGGAAATAGTTTCTATAGTGAAACAAGCTATCCGATTCTTTCAGCTTTAAAAGCATTATGGATTTAATACTATCAGCATCAAGAGCTCTTTTTTCTGTTGGAGTGGTTTTAATTCTGTAATGGGTAAAAGGATAAGCATCTCTAGTAACGACATCTGATTTGATGGCCTTATTGAAAATTGCCTTAATCGTCCTCATATAAGTGGAAAGAGCATTTACGGAGTTTCCCCTCGAATAGTGCCAATTCTCAAATCTTTTAAGAAAGTCATAATTGACTTCGTTGAACTTGATATCATTTCCTTCTGTAAATTTTTCTAACACCTTGATTACTGCGTAATACGTATTTGCGTTTCCAAAACGTTCCGCCTTTTTTAAATCATGTATAATGTATTTACCATATTCAATAAACGATTTAAAAGAGGAGGTTTTTACAATTTTATTTTTGAGTTGTAGAATTGATAAAAAGTTGAGTTCGTCCTTTTCATGTAGGTCATTGATTATATCTACAGCTCTGGTTTTTTCCTTCAAAAGCAGATTATTCAATTTGCTAACTGACGAAGTGCCTTTGAAAGCTCTCTTTATTTTTTCGTTCTTAGCGTCCCAATATTCTTTGCCAACAGATTGCCCTAAACTTATCGAGGTGGTTTTACGAAAATGTGTCAATCGTAAAATGATAGGATAGGAGGCATCTTTTTTCTTCCTGCGAGTGTCTAAAGAAAGTTTTAAATTGGTATTCATCTCAGTCAAAGGTAGAAAAAAATTTGCACGCAATTTGCACGCAAATGGATGATTTTATTTGACATCATAAATACATATATTTAATTAAATCGCTGATAAATAGTTAGTTATATGTTATCTAGATTCGGCTTGGTATACAAATCCTCTTGCTGGCAGGCAAGAGGTCACCGGTTCGACTCCGGTATTCTCCACTAGTAAATACAAGCCTTCACAAATGTGAGGGCTTTTTTGTTTTTCAAAATGCACAGTTTGTGCACACTTTTGAAATTTTCTTTCAGATTAAGTAAAATTTAACATTAACAGATTCAAAATCCGTCAAGTTATTGTGCTTTTCATCTAATTTTCAGTTGCTATCTATGTTAACTTTTTAAAAACCAACCTAAACTTGCGGGTACTTAAGCTCCAAAAAATGTTGCTTTTATTGTCCCCTTAGCATGTAGGGTATCAGGGAACCTATTATCGTTTCGCTAGGCTAAAGTTTTAATCGAAATATAATAAAGGGAATTTAAACCGCTACATTCGATTAATATCCGTTTCTTTACTAAACTTTGCAGACTATCACGAAAATTGAGCCAGTCTTGAAATAAAAAAGAGAGCCCTCTCCATTACCAGTTTCCCATTACCACAAAGGGCCCATTTTAAGCTATTTTTTGAAAGTTTCAACATTCATGACCAAATGCCATAAAGGTTGGCGCTGTACTGCTTTTGCTCTACTTTTTACCAGCAAAGTGCTTTTATGTGCTCATGGTTCCCGTTTATGGACAAGGGTTTTATTATCGAACAAAATAAAAAAAGACATGCTTATAATTAAAATTGTTCCCGGTGAGAATATTGAAAGGGCTCTGAAAAGGTACAAACGAAAGTTCAGGAGCACCCAACATTTGAAACTAATCAAAGACAATCAAGAGTTTAAAAAAAAATCCAAGCTACGAAGGGATAAAGTGGCCAAAGCGATCTATAAAGAGAAATTTTTAAGGTCAATGGAAGATTGATCCTATGGACAAGGACCTAAACCTTTCTGTGTTGATAGATGGCGACAACATTCCCTCAAGATATGTCAAAGAGATGTTGGAGGAGATTGCAAAATATGGCAACCCCAGCATTAAAAGAATTTATGGGGATTGGACAAAACCCAGCTTGGGCAAATGGAAAGATGTTCTACTGAAATATGCCATCATACCTGTACAGCAGTATGGATATACCACTGGGAAAAACGCTACGGATAGCGCAATGATAATAGATGCGATGGACATTCTCTATTCTGGGAAGGTAAACGGATTTACACTTGTTTCCAGCGATAGTGATTTTACAAGACTGGCAATACGCCTAAGGGAAGCAGGGATGACAGTTTTTGGTATAGGGGAGAGAAAAACCCCAAATCCATTTATTGTTGCCTGTGACAAGTTCATTTATCTTGAAATCTTGCAAAAAACTGAACTCGGGGCTTCTCCAGTATCATCAAAAGATGAAAAGAACAAGGTAGATAGAATCACTCCAAAGGTCGTGGATCTGATACTATCCACTATTGCGGATGTTGAGGATGAAGAGGGATGGGCATATTTGGGAGAAGTAGGCGCACTTTTATTAAAGAAACAACCCAATTTTGATGCAAGGAACTATGGCTTTCGAAAACTTACTCCCTTGATCAAATCAATTGACGAGATCGAAATTGGACAAAGGAACAATCCCAAGGGCAACGGAAACCTTATTTATGTCCGAAGTTCGATGTGATTAAACACCAAATACTATGAGGCCACTTTCAATTGCAAAACAAGTTACCAATAGGGATGGAGAATCGCTTAAAAGATACCTCGTTGATGTTGGCCGTATCCCCATGATTACAGAGGATGAAGAAGTCAAATTGGCAATTCTAATAAGAAATGGAGACAATTTGGCCCTTGAAAAGTTGGTGAATTCCAATTTGAGGTTTGTAATATCAGTGGCCAAACAATATCAAGGCCGGGGTTTAAAATTACTCGATTTGATAAACGAAGGAAATCTCGGATTGGTAAGGGCTGCAAAGCGATTCGATGAGACCCGCGGATTTAAATTCATATCCTATGCCGTTTGGTGGATACGCCAAGGAATACTTCAGGCATTGACGGAAACCACGAGAATGGTGAGATTGCCTTTAAACAAGATAAGCGTGATCAACAAGATAACCAAAGCCTCCTCCTATTTTGAACAAACCCATCAACGACCCCCATATGCTGAGGAAATCTCAGAAATGATTGATGTTTCCCTTGCCGAAGTTCAACTATGTATGAAACATTCCATGTGGCCAATGTCAATGGATGAAACATTAAATGCCGAGGGTAACGATCTTACACTCTACGACGTTTTAGGTTCTGGCAATTCCGATAGTCCCGAAACTGGTCTTATTGAAAATTCGTTAAGGACAGAATTGGAGGGATTGCTCAATATCCTTTCAGATCGCGAGACCTACGTGATCAAGAAGTATTACGGTATTGGATCTCACAATGCCATTGGAATGAATGAAATTGCCTACCAACTAGGCATTACTACAGAACGTATAAGACAGATAAAAACAAGGGCATTGTTGCGTTTGAGAGCGTCCTCAAAGTGCAATTTCCTTAAAGAATATTTGGACTAGGTTCTGTTTTTGAAAAGATTCCTTAGCAATAAAAATGGATCTCATTTTTAATCTTGCAATATCTTTTTATGTTGGATTCAAGGGTTAAAAAATGATTTTGTTTTCTTACATCAAAACACCATTTATTGCCTATCTTTAAAAGGCAGTTTTCAGCATTTTCACCGTCTTCAAGGGACCCCAAATTTCTACAATCATAGTAGAAAATCAGATTTTGACTGTCGGGGAGTTAAGATATAAAAGTCTATTGCCCTTTGTGCGCACTAGCTATGTGACCACCTTAATTTTTACTTGGCGATTAAACTAAGGATATGAGATTATACATTAAATACATGGTCAGTCAGCGCTGCAAAATGCTGGTAAAGGAGGAGTTAACAAAGTTGGACTTGGAGCACACAATATTGGATCTTGGAATGGTTGAAATCATGGAAGACGTTCCAGCGGACAAACTGATTCTGTTTGGACATAATCTTCTTAAATCTGGACTGGAATTGCTGGACGATACTAAGAGCATCTTAATTGAGCGGATAAAGACTGCCATTGTGGAAATGATCCATCATACCGATGAAATTCCAAAAATCAATTATTCTGGCTATTTAAGTGAAAAATTAGGATACGATTACACCTATTTGTCGAATACATTTTCTGAAGTACAAGGAATCACCATACAGCATTATATCATCAAACATAAAATTGAAAAGGTAAAAGAACTGTTGCTATACAATGAGTTCAACTTGGCCGAAATTTCCCATAAACTGCACTACAGCAGTCCGTCCCATTTGTCAAATCAGTTTAAAAAAATCACTGGCCTCACACCATCCTTTTTCAAAAAAATGAAAAGAAAAAGACAGCAAAACTTGGAGAACCTGTGATATATGTAAGGTTTACAAATATTTATATAGCAAAGTTCCTGTTGTTTCGTCGCACCTTTACCTACTGTTATAATTTTAATCAAGTAGTATTCAAAACATACAGTGTAAATGGGCATATTTGAAAAGAACAATTCAGTTTATACTATTATCATAAAATTAGCGGATGTCTTTAGACCGGTATTTGATAAGAGAAATTCACAAACCGTTGTACAGAATAGATGGGAAAAAAACCTAAAACCCAATTTGGTCAAAATCAAGAAATAATTAAGGTAGCGGCCAAAACATGGCCCACATCATAATAAGAGAAAGAGAATTTGATTTTGTTTGTGATATGTGCTTTTAAATTATTTGGAAGCCAAAAAAGAGCAGCAACCAAAAAACTGCTCTTTTTTTACTTATATACCAGTTGTAAACAATAAGAGCTTCCCGCAACTACTGCTTTTGCATTTCTATTTCCAACCAGTCGATAACCAACAAAAAACTAAAGCAATGAGAAAATGTGCGCTGTCATTTATACTGCTAGTGGTTGTGCTGCTAGCAGCCGTTTTATTAGAATAATCAAAATCTAACACAATACATCTATCATGTCAAAAGAAAAAGAAGGAAGAAAGAAATCAGGAAAAACAGCGCCCTCAAGCACACCAAAAGAGAAGAGAGCTGCCAAAAAAGCAAAACGGGATGTCAAAAATAGGGCTGAGTAGATAAACATTAACCGCGAACTTGACCATGGAGAGAGGGGAATTTGAAGAATGCAAGAAGTTTAATTTGGCTGATGTATTGCAATACAGTTCCAACGCGATCGTGGTAAAAAACATAGAAGTCAATACAAATTGTGTCATACAGTCCTTTGTATTTGATTATGGCAAAGTGCAATCATATGAGAAATCTCCTTTTTTGAGATTTATTCTTATCATCGAAGGCAAAGCTGAAGTTGTTATCAATGATAACTCTACCTTCTTGCAAAAGGGAGACTCCATACTCATACCGGGACACTCTACCAGCTCAATTGAAGCGAATCATAAGTTCAAAATGATCTGCACCACTATTAAAAGTGAATAAGTTATCTGCGTTAAAAATAAAAGGCGCCTTATAGGAAAGAATAAAATGGAGAATAGATTCAAAATAGGAGATGTCGTCTGTGCCAAAGTAAGGCCTTCGGTTTCCCTTGTTGTGCGCTTGTACGCGCGCAAAGTATATTACTGTGCCATTCAAAACGACCCTCTGGCAAATGAACTGGTCTATTTTGATAGGGAACTGAATTCTTGGGATACAGTTCCAAGATTTCAGAAAACTTTAGACAACAAATTATGAAAGCGAATACATTGGTTTATTGCGAGAATGAATTTGGAAGTGTAGATGGTAAAGTAGCCAACGGACTTGTTCGGCAATCGGAAAAGTACATTATTGTTGGAATCATAGATAGTTCCAAGACGGGACAAGATGCGGGCGAACATCTTGATGGCGTAAGCAATGGAATCCCCATTTTTGAAAATATTGGGCACGCTTTGGAAGAATTAAGTGCCATTCCTGAGTATTTTATCTATGGTATCGCCCCGATCGATTCATTTTTGAACAACGAACAAAAGGAAGTCATTTTTACCGCCATGAAAAGCGGGATGAACATCATTAATGGGCTTCCAGAATTTTTTAACGATGACATCCAATATACCAATGTGGCGCTCAAATATGGTGTAACCATACAAGACGTAAGGAAACCTCCAGCACGTGAAAATCTCCATAATTTTTCGGGACGTATCCAAGAAGTAAAGATTCCGATAATCGCGATAATGGGTACCGATTGTGCTGTTGGCAAAAGAACTACAGCATTACTATTGGTGGAGGCATTGCGTAATGAAGGTCTGAACGCTGTCTTCGTGACCACTGGTCAAACTGGTATACTACAAGGATCCAAATACGGAGTGGCCATAGATGTGTTAACATCAGGGTTTGCCACCGGGGAAGTTGAAAACGCCATCCTAAATGCCTACGAACAAGAACATCCGGATATCATCGTTGTTGAAGGCCAGGGAGCTTTGAGTCATCCTGCATTTACCTCTTCAAGTGCCATTCTACGTGGGGCAATGCCAGATGCTATTGTCATACAACATCCTCCAAAACGAAAAAGTTATTGTGACTATCCCAAAATTCCAATGCTGGACTTGGTAGATGAGATTGAAATGATAGAGATATTCTCCAAATCATCGGTCATAGCAATTACCATTAACCATGAAAACATGACCCCTGTTGAATTGCATCATGTAATAAGCGAGTATGAATCAGAATTTAATCTGCCTGTTACAGATGTACTAATGTATGGATGCGATAAATTGGTAAAGGAATTGATCAAAACATTTCCAGAGTTAAAAAGAGAGTCGGTGTTAGTTTGAACCTTCCCCGGATAGATATTGATTTAGGAAAGATTGCCTACAACGTACAACAGCTGAAAATACTCTATGGCTCTAAGGGCATCAACATAATAGGTGTTACCAAAGTGATCGGGGGTGATCCAATAATTGCCGAAATATTGGTCAAAAATGGTGTTGAAATTCTTGCTGACTCAAGAATTTCAAATATTATAAAAATGCGTAAAGCAGGTATACGGGCACAGTACCTATTACTCAGAACACCTGCGCTCAGCCAAGTGGAAGAGGTGGTGATTCATTCGCATATGAGTCTAAATTCTGAATTGGCAGTTCTAAAAAAACTTTCGGAATATGCCTTAAGAAACCATATAATACACAAGGTTATCCTGATGGTGGAACTTGGTGACCTGCGAGAAGGGATCATGCCCTCGGATATGAATGCATATGTAAAAGAAGTACTGAACTTGGATGGCCTGGCCTTGATAGGTATTGGAACAAATCTGGCATGCTTTGGTGGAATAAGCCCCGATGCGGGCAAAATGAACGAGTTGTCTTCGATAGCAATCCGGCTGGAAGAAAAATTCAAAATCTCGCTGACTATGGTGTCCGGCGGAAACTCAGCGAATTATAACTGGTTTACGTCTTCAAAAAATGTGGGCAGAATAAATAGCTTACGATTGGGGGAATCTATTTTTTTAGGAAGAGAAGCACTTTGTAGAAAACCTATACAGGGACTTTTTACCGATATTTTCACATTAGTGACCGAGGTCATCGAAGCAAAACGAAAACCATCACAACCCTATGGAGAAGTATATCAAAATGCGAATGGTGATATTCCTAGGTTCAAGAATAATGGCTTGATGGATAGGGCGGTTCTTGCGATTGGAATGCAAGATGTCATGGTTTCAGGAATCACTCCAAAACAAAAAATAACCGTACTGGGTGCTAGCAGTGACCATATGTTGATAGACAATACCAAAACAAAATTAAGAGTTGGGGATACCGTAGCGTTCGACCTGAATTATAGTGCATTGTTAAGAGTGTTTAATACCCCCTACATTGCAAAAAATACGATCAATCAATATGAATGTGAAAGCATACTGTAAGGCGGTCGAGACAAAAGACCTTCAGCATAAACTTTTAGCCCCCACCATTTGGATTCGAGAAAATCATTCCCCACTAGTGAGTTTGATGGACACTAATTTTAATTTGATTTTTGAGCCTTCAATTTCCAAGGATTATAAGTACTTGATCAGGGAAGATATTCTAACAAAAATAGGCCGGATCAGCAAACAATTGGATAGGCAAAATAAAGTTTTGATCATTCGTTCTGCATGGAGATCTTTTGAACACCAAAAACTTTTATGGGATTCCAAATTTGCCTATTACAAGAAAAAACATCCCGAAAAATCGGATATAGAAATTAAGGAAACCGTAAGCTATTTTATCGCTCCCCCAACAAAGTCCATGCATGCTACAGGTGGAGCAGTAGATGCTTTGATCTATGATAAACTTGAAGGTGGTGTGATGGATTTTGGAACTAACAATGGTTTGGAAATCGACCTTTCAAAAAAATGTTATCCCTACCATCCGGATATTAGTGCTAAAGCGAAAAAAAATAGGGCCTTGTTGATTGGTCTATTTGAAAACGAAGATTTTGTATGTGATCTGAAGGAATATTGGCATTTTGATTACGGCAATGTGGTTTGGGCCATTGAAAAAGAAAAGGAGTATGCCATTTATGGACCCACAATTTAATTTCGATAAACGTTTAACCAATCGGACAGCATATAGCCTTTTATTATATATGATAATGTGTGATTTATATAAGATTCGCTTGAATTAGTATAACATGCTCAGGCATTGCAAATCCTATCTTTATGGTTAAACCGAATTACTATGGATAATGATCCTATAAGTGAGCTGAAAAACGTATTAAAAAAAGGGCGAGGAAGAACTCTAATCATTATTGCCACATTGGTGATATTGCTGTTTGCATTTAAACCATGGGTTCAAATCGGTGCAGGTGAGCGAGGGGTTGTCCAGAATTTCGGAGCTGTACAGGACAATGTGTTGAATGAAGGAATCCATTTCAAAATACCAATAGTGCAAACCGTCATCTTAATGGACGTAAAAATTCAAAAGGCAATGACCGATGCTGCTTCTTCATCTTCGGACTTGCAGGATGTGGATTTATCCGTGGCCCTTAACTATCATATCATACCCGATAAAGCAAATTTGGTTTATCAAACCATTGGTGTGGAATTCAAGGAACGTATCATTGACCCTGCAATTCAAGAGGTAATGAAAGCGGTGTCTGCCAGATACACTGCCGAGGAATTGATTACCAAAAGACCAGCTGTTAGTACCGAAATGCAAGAGGCCCTTACTTCGCGATTGCTCGCTTCGAACATATCGGTCGATGCTTTTTCGATTATCTCATTTAGCTTTTCCCAAACCTTTACCGACGCTATTGAGGCAAAACAAACTGCAGAACAAAACGCATTGAAGGCAAAAAGAGACCTGGACAGAATAAAAGTAGAAGCAGAACAAACCATTGCGGCCGCAACAGCAGAAGCAGAGGCACTACGATTACAAAAAATGAATATTTCACCTGACCTTATCGAACTCAGGAAAATAGAAGCAAACCTTAAGGCCATAGAAAAATGGAACGGGATTTTACCCGAGGTAACGGGTGCTGGAGCAATTCCTTTTATTGGGGTAGGTAAAGCAATTAAAAACAAATGATAATAATATCACGGTATTTTAATACAGAATCGATAATTGGTATGTTTGTGCTATTTTACTTGGTTGTTGGTGGTGTTAGAGGATTTTACAGACACCAAATGATTGAAAAACACCAGTACAATTATTATTCCGACCCTCCCATGAATCTTTTGAGCAAACTAGCACACAATTGGCTCAATGGCACTTTCAGTTTAACCACCCTTCTTATTTCAGCATGCTTTACCATTATGTGGTTTTTGCTCTTCTAAAGAATGAATTAATTCCAAAGGCATTCGTTTCCCACGGATTCCAACTTCTTCAACAAAGGGAAGACAACGAACAAAACTTAAAATGCCACCTTTAAAGGTGGCATTTCAACTGTTTTGGAAAATAAGAGATCTATCTATTTGACCAATTCAACATTGACCGCGTTCATTCCCTTTTCGCCTCTTTCCATTGTAAATTTCACATTGTCGTTCTCGCGAATTTCATCGATAAGGCCACTCTGGTGGACAAAGACATCCTCATCGGAATCCGCAGGTTTAATAAAACCAAACCCTTTTGCACTATTAAAAAATTTTACTGTTCCTTCTTTCATTACTTTATATTTATTGTTTACTATTTTATTCAATATTTGTTTTATAATATTCATTGTTTTCTTGTATTAAACATTGCGTCCTTATTTTATGGAAACGGACTGCATTTTCCCCAACTTTCGCAAAACACCAATGTGGTCCATAATGGCACCAGCAAATGTTTTTTTTGTATTATAGGGCATCCCATGTTCCCTAGCGGTACCAGCTACGATATTTGATAGTTTTTTATAGTGCACGTGACAGATATTGGGCAACAGATGATGTTCTATTTGATAGTTCAACCCCCCTATCAACCAGGAAAATAATCTGCTTTTGGGCGCAAAATTGGTAGTAGTGGCCAATTGATGTGCAAACCAATCGCTTTCGATTACCCCATCTTCATCAGGTAGCGGAAATTCCGTACTGGGCATAATATGTGCCACCTGGAATATAATGCTTATCAGAAGTCCTGTAACAAAGTGCATGCTAAGGAAGGCCAAGATAATTATCCATGGGGGCAATGGCACTATGAACAAAGGGATGATCAAAGCATAGGAATAATATAACAGCTTCCAGCCTATAATTTTTACAAGTTCATTTCTGAACTCATTCTTTTTATTCAAGAATCCCATTTTTCTATAGCGTCCCAGTCTTATGAAGTCTTTGGCGGTTACCCATGAAACTGTGGACAGTCCATAAAAGAACCACACATATAGGTATTGAAACCTATGAAGACCATTTTTTTTGGCATGCGGTGAAAAACGAAGGAAAAAAGGTGCGTTTATATCATCGTCCGCTCCATCTATATTTGTATAGGTATGGTGCAATACGTTATGTTGAATTTTCCATACCGTTGCGTTCGCACCTATTAGGTTCATGGTGTAACCTAGATATTTATTTACTTTTTGATTTTTGGAATACGAACCATGAATGGCATCGTGCATGATTCCCATTCCAATTCCGGCCATTCCAATTCCACTAGTTATATATAAGGTAAAAAGTAGCCATGGAGATGCAACTACCCCAATATTTATCAGAATTAGGGGTGCGAAGAACACGACCAGCATGAGAATGGTTTTACCGATCATGCTCTTGTTGGCATGCTTGCTGATATTGTTCGTTTTAAAATATGTATTTACCCTATTTCTCAATGTTTTTGAGAAGTCAGTACTTGTTCTTTTTGAAAATTTTGGATTTTTGATACAACTGTGATTTTGTTTTAATTCTTTTCAACCTATGGTCTCAAGAATTATAGATAAGCATAAAGTCTATTAGGTGCTTAGAGAAATATCTATTGGTGAAGACTTGTCCTATTGTGAAAACCGTGTCGCCGCCCTTACCTTTAGCTTAAAATAATTTTTTGCACTATTGCTGAAAAATAGAGAGAGCTGGAAAAGAATATTGAATCTGTGAAGACAAGATTAATCGGAGCTTTCCGAATTTTAACTCGACAAAGTTAGCGTATAATTGGACAATATTGCCCAATTATATGTTAAATGCTGATATTCAATATTTTAAGATATGTTGTGGCCATAACTAACCAAAACCTAAAATTGAATGAAAGTGAAGTATGTTAATATTTTTTATTGCTCCATTAAATGACTACTTAATGGAACTGGGGGGGGGAATTATGGAAGTTCTTTGAACTGTTGGTTTAAAGGAATTGTAAATTACAGTATGGCTTGTTATCAGTAATAATTATGGTAAGATTAGGGCAGGAAGCCCACTTGTCCGTATCTTTTGCATTTGCCCCAAACCCTTAAATTAATTAGGTACCTTTCAGAATGAAATATTCTATAAGCGCACTGCTCATTCTGGGAACTTTCCTTTATTTTTCAATTTCTTCCTGTAAAAACCAAAAAGCTGATCCAAACTTGACCTCATTGAACCTATTAAGGGGTGAACTCCAATTGTGTGGTAATGGACAGTTTGGAGAGGTCAACTTTTCGGAATCCTGCAATTACGAAACAAGGGAAACCTTCAACCTTGCGATATCACTACTCCATTCGTTTGAATATATCGAAGCGGAAAAAGCCTTTGTGCAGGTCATTGACACAGACCCCGAATGCGCGATGGCCTATTGGGGCGTGGCGATGAGTATTTATCATGGGCTTTGGGCACCACCTGAAAAATCAGTTTTGGAAAAAGGGGTAAAACTATTGGAAATCGCCGAAAAATTGCCCAAATCGGAAAAAGCAGGAGAATATTTAGATGCAATAGGTGCTTTTTACAAAGATTGGGAAACAGTAGATAATCAAACCAGAAAATCGAGGTATGCTAAAAAAATGGAAGAAATGTACCTCGAAAATAGTGATGATACCGAGGTTGCCGTTTTTTATGCCTTGGCCCTTCGCGCATCAGCCGTACCCAGCGATATGACGTATTCCAAACAAAGGGAAGCAGGCAAAATACTGGAAAATCTTTTCAAAAAAGAACCCAACCACCCGGGTATAGCCCACTATATTATCCATTCCTATGATTATCCGGAACTGGCCGAGCTGGGTCTGAGCACGGCTAGGCGCTATGCGGATATTGCTCCAAATTCGGCACATGCGCAACATATGCCGTCACACATATTTACACGTCTGGGGCTTTGGGATGAATCGATTAGCACAAACTTAAAGTCCGCCGAATCTGCCATTTGCTATGCAGAAAGTATTGCTCCTGGAGCGCATTGGGATGAAGAAGTACACGCTATGGGCTACTTGGTTTATGCCTATCTGCAAACAGGAAACAATAAGCTTGCTTATGACCAATACGATTATCTTAAGACATTTGAAGAAATATTCCCTCCAAATTTTAAAATTGCCTATACTGCCGCTGCGATTCCCGCACGTTTGGCAGTTGAAAACAAAAATTGGGAAGAAGCTGCCAATATTGAGTTACCTCAAAAATTAGAGATAGAATGGGTAGAGTTTCCTTGGCAGTCATCGCTATTACATTTTGCAAGAGCATTGGGAAATATTCATATGGATAAATTAGAATCTGCTCAAAATGAGTTGGACATTTTATATGCTTCCAAACAAAAGTTGACAGCCATAAATGATATTTATAAAGCAAATCAGGTTAACATTCAAATTAAAACAATTGAGGCATGGATGCAATTAAAAAAAGGTAATGAAGAAGAAGCCTTAACCCTTATGTCCGCTGCTGCAGATATGGAAAGTAAGACCTCAAAACATCCTGTAACACCTGGCGAAATCTTACCTGCCGATGAACTTTTGGCAGATATGCTTTTGGTCTTGAATAAACCGCAAGAAGCTTTGACTGCTTATGAATTAAATTTAAAAAGACGCCCAAATAGATTTAATGCTATTTATGGTGCGGCCGTAGCGGCCAATCATATTGGTGATATTGAAAAAGCGACCATGTACTTCGAAATATTACTTAAACAAACTGAAAATGTAGTTGGTGATAGACCAGAAATTAAAGAAGCAAAAATATTTCTAGAAAAGAACACAAATAGTTAATATGTGTTTCAATAAACCATTCTCAATTTTCATTGGCTTCATTTTTTGTTCCGACTTTCCAAGAATCACTGTTATAACTTGAAGATTTTTCAAGAGAACCTTCCTGTCAGCGTTAAAGTTTTCCATTACGATACACATCTTGAATTGCTCCCGAAGGTTGCAAAAAATATTCTTAGAGATAAATACTTGGTTTGATAAATGTATTGGCGAACGAGGCGCAGCGCAGTGCTGCAAGCCCCAAATCTTGCCACTAGCGAATTTGTTTAGCGAGCAAATATTTCTAATTTGCTGTAAAAAACTCCATTGTTTATTGAAGGTTTCATGGGGTTTTAAATAAACACTCAATAAACATAGTCACTCAATGACGCGAAGGCTTTTGTTTTTTGGACGTACAGGGGATACGGTTGGTAGATTTTCCCGTTATACGGCAAAAATCTCATCAACATCCTTAAAACTTTTAAACTCCAACATATACCCATTGGGATCTTGGACCAAAAACGAAAGATGTTCTCCTTTTTTACTTTGCATAAATGTAGCTTCGGTTGTGACCTCCAAATCCAGTTGAAAGAGCTTCGTGTAGAGCTTGCCCCACATATCTACGGGCACAATAACACCAAAATGAAATGAAGGCAAAATATAGTCCTCCAACTTATAGCTTTTAAACTCAAACTTGAAGTCTCCGGCCTGTGTAAAGGTCAATTGGTTGCCAAAAAGGTTGACATCCAACCACTTTTCGGTATTCCTTCCTAAACTTGCGCCTATAATGTCTACATAGAAATTTTTGGTTTCTTCAATTTCCTTACAGGGCAATGCGAGGTGAAACTTGGCGTTCATAATTGTCTTTGCTTTTTTGTTTTCTTCCTATGTTCTTAAAATATGCCTTTATGGCCATACGGTCTGATTTATCCATAAACTCAACTGCTTTCTTCCAATTCAGCCAAAGCACCGTTTCGAATTTATGTTTTTCCAAAACCTTGATTTTTGATGATTTTAATCGGGCGTAATAATAGTTTTTATTTATGGTTTCGGTTTCGGTTCGTTTAATGTGGGACAGGTAAAATTGAACCTGTTCTTCAATCAATTTCAGGGTTATTTCTTCACCCGTTTCCCTAATAAGGGCCTCTTCTTCGGTTTCTTTTCGTTTTTTGACACCTCCGGGCAATGTATATCTAATGGGTTTTCCAACTTTTTTAAGGACCATGATCTTGGTTCCCTTGACAGCCAATAATCTTGATTTGACTATTTTTTTCATATTCCTTTGTTTGTTGAAAGGGGGCAGAAAAAATATACCGCCCCCAAAGGGTTGAGTTAGCTAATCAAATGGAATTCCGATATAATGAGAGGGTATACTTCACTTCGCATTCAATTGTGCTCTTTTCAAGTCTATTCTTCTTCAAAATCTTTGGACTCATTAATGTTTATTTGATCTTCTGATGATTCCTCATCATCATATTCTTCCATGGCCATTGTTAGTCGCTTACTTACTTTTACCAAATACAGAGTGTCCTCTGTTTTGACCTCAATGCATTCCACCCATTCGCCTTGGGCGTTTCTGAAACTTATGATATCCCTATCTCCATACCCATCCGCATATTTTTCCATGATAAGATCCAGAATATCCTTGCTCAATTTTTTATAATCTACAATTACTCGTTTTAGGATGTTGTTTTTCTTGTTCTCTTTCATGATCACATGTTTAATAGGTATGCAAAAATCAGTGGGGCAACGATTGTAGCGTCACTTTCAATTATAAATTTTGGGGTATTTATATCCAGTTTTCCCCATGTAATCTTTTCGTTTGGAACGGCACCTGAATAGGATCCATAACTTGTTGTGGAATCGCTGATCTGGCAGAAATAGCTCCAGAACGGCGTATCAGTCTCATCTAGGTCTTGATACAACATCGGAACCACACAAATTGGAAAATCGCCTGCTATTCCACCTCCTATCTGAAAAAAGCCAATGCTATTTTCGCTGTTGTTCTTGTACCAATTGGCCAAGAAGGTCATATACTCAATTCCCGATTTCATGGTGCTTGCCTTGAGTTCTCCTTTGATGACATAGCTAGCAAAAATATTTCCCATAGTACTGTCTTCCCAGCCAGGAACAACCATGGGCAAATTGGCCTGGGCAGCAGCAAACATCCACGAGTGTTGTATATCTATTTCATAATGTTCCTCTAAAACACCGGACAACAACAATCGGTACATGAACTCGTGCGGAAACAAACGTTCTCCATTTTCATCGGCCTGCTTCCATATCTTATAGATATGTTTCTGCAAACGACGGAACGCTTCTTCTTCTGGGATACAGGTGTCTGTAACCCGGTTGAGTCCACTTTCCAGCAAATCCCATTCATCTTGTGGGGTCAAATCACGATAATTGGGTACCCTTTTATAATGCGAGTGGGCCACCAAGTTCATAATATCTTCCTCCAAATTAGCCCCGGTACATGATATGATATGCACCTTTTTAGTACGGATGATTTCGGAAAAAATCTTACCCAGCTCTGCTGTACTCATGGCTCCGGCCAACGACACCAACATCTGGGACCCCTGCTCCAATTGGGATTCATAACCCTTGGCGGCATCGACCAAAGATGCTGCATTGAAATGCAAAAAGTGCTTCTCCAAAAACTGGGAAATTTCCCCTTTATTTTTCATCGAATTGTTCTCCATTTCTTTCAAATTTTTCAATATTGTAGGGTTGTTCATATTCATCCTCAAATTCTTCCATGTCCTGTTTGAATTTGTAGCTCAACATTTTGTAGTAAAGTTTTGCGGCCAAAAAATCTGAGGATTTCTCCTTTTCATTAGGGCAGAGTTCCATTATATCAAAACCAACTACATTGCATTCCTCAAAAATTCGTTTTAGAAATTCGAGGGTTTCGTACCAAAAAAGTCCTCCGGGTTCCGGTGTTCCTGTAGATGGAAGAATTGAGGGATCCAAAGCATCCAAATCAAAGGTGATATAAACATTGTCTGTCATCAGATCCAGAACATTGTCCATCCAATAGTCATCGGAGACCATTTCGTGGGCAAAAAAGACATTATTATGGTTCATCACCAAGGTTTCGGAGGCATCCATACTCCGAATGCCCACTTGAATAAGATTTGTAGTCTGTGACGCTTCGTACAAGGCACAGGCGTGATTGTATTTAGAGCTATTATATTCCTTTCGTAAGTCGGCATGTGCATCAATTTGGAGCACGGTCAGTCCCTGATATGCTTCATTGAATGCTCTAATGGCCCCTATGGAAACGGAATGCTCCCCGCCGATCATGGTGACCATTTTTTTTCGGTTGATAAAATCCTTTACGGTACTATGAACGATGTTGACCATGTTTTCCGGTGAATCGAAACCGTCCAAAATCTCGCTCAAATAAATTCCCTCCCGATATACTTCGCTATCGGTTTCAATATCATAGAGCTCCATATTTTCTGAAGCTTCCAGAAATGCTTCTGGGCCTTTATCTGCTCCTTTTCCCCAAGTACTGGTGCCATCGTAGGCCACGGGAATCAACACCACTTTGGACTTTTCCGCGGATGCATACTCCTCGGGTATTCCTGCATAGGTTGTTGTTAGTTTCATCTTAATTATAGTTTATGGTTGATAGACCATTTTTTTGTTTCTTAAAACTTTGGGTTCTGAAACCTTTGGTTTGTCATAGCCCAAAATGGAAAGAAAGTCTCCGGCAGTCTGCTGTTCGGCAAAAACACGGGTCTTTAGGTTTCCATCACCATCTTTTTCGATCAAAATATGTTTGGGCTGTGGAATCAAACAATGCTGCAATCCACCAAAACCACCTATGGTCTCCTGATAGGCACCGGTATTGAAAAAACCCACATATAATGGCCGTTCCTTTATGAACTTGGGAAGGTAGATAGCGTTCATATGCTGTTCCGAATTGTAATAATCGTCACTATCGCAGGTAAGTCCACCCAACAAAACCCTTTCGTATTCGTCGTTCCACCGATTAAGAGCGAGCATTATAAATCGCCTGCTAATGGCCCATGAATCGGGAATGGTTGTTATGAACGAGGAATTGATCATGTTCCATTTTTCGCGGTCGTTCTGCTGTTTTTGATACAATACCTGGTAAATGGCCCCACCACTCTCACCCACAGTGAAACTGCCAAACTCGGTAAAGATATCCGGAACTTCAACATTTGCTTCTCGGCACGCCTGATTGATTTGGTTAACGATCTCATCCACCATATACTCGTAATCGTAATCAAACGCCAGTGAGTTTTTAATGGGGAAGCCTCCGCCAATATTCAGGCTATCCAGAGTTGGACATATTTTCTTTAGGTTGATGTATACCTTTAGACATTTTAAAAGCTCGTTCCAATAGTAGGCCGTATCCCTAATCCCTGTATTGATAAAAAAGTGGAGCATTTTTAGCTCAACCTTCGGATTGTCTTTAATGGCCTTAGCATAAAATGGAACTATGTTCTTATAGCCTATGCCCAATCTTGAAGTATAAAACTCAAATTTGGGCTCTTCTTCAGAGGCAATCCGGATTCCTACTTTGAAGTTTCCGTGAATTTCATTCCCAAGTAGATCGAGTTCTTCAAAATTATCGATGATGGGGATGCAGTTTTTGTGGCCTTTGTTTATGAGTTGGGCAATTTTTTCAACATATTCATCCCTTTTGAAACCGTTGCACAGCACAAAGGTCGAATCCGAAATCTTACCTTGTGCTTTCAGGTGTTCCACAATGTCAATATCGAACGTAGAGGAAGTCTCAATATGGATATCGTTGTTTAGCGCTTCGTTCAGAACGTGTTCAAAATGTGAGCTCTTGGTGCAATAGCTATAATGATATGCACCAGCGTAGTTATGTTTATGGATTGCTGTGGCGAACCATTTTTTGGCCCGCTGGATATTCTCGGATATTTTTGGGAGATAGGTGAACTTAAGGGGTGAGCCATAACGGCGAATCAACTCCATAAGATCGATACCATGAAAATACAATTGGTTTTCCTCAAGTTGGAACTCCTCCTGGGGAAAATCATAGGTCTGTTCGATCAAATCGATGTATTTGGTCTTCATCTGTATTTTGTATTGTTATAAAATGATTGTAGATCTTGAAAAAAGACCAATCTCAAATACGGAATACAAAAAACCTATCAGGTGTAGAACCAAAAACCCGTAGATACAACCTACGGTAAGAAGAAAACATTTCGGAAGTCAGCCCTATTATTCGGTGTCCTATCCCTAAGACGGCTTTTTGGGTAGACTTCCTTATCCCCATTGGCCCGAACTTGAAAAAAGTTTTCAAAACAAAAGGCAATGCGTCCGATTAGGTGGACTCATTTACTATGTAAACATATAAAAAAAATGAATTGTTTGGTTTAAATTTTTGGTGATGTCAAATTTTGAAAACCTGCAGACAAGAGGTCACCGGTTCGACTCCGGTATTCTCCACCAGTAAACTTAAGGCTTCGGGGGTTTTAGACTTTTGGAGCTTTTTTCATTTGCATGGAACTTGGCGAAGTACATTCCTTAAATCAAGCGTGATATATTGATTTGATTCTTGCTCACCCTTTCAAGACATACCTATGTGCAATGAGCAAACCAAATCTTCGGACTTATAATGCTCTAAATGCGATAAAGAATTATTGGAATTTCGATAGTTGGTAGCGCTGTTAAGGGAGCAATTGATAATCTTTTCTTTTTACCAAAGGGTTTCGCTGCACAACCGATGGATAATTTCAATATCACAAATGGTGCAGCTCTGTAACCTTTTAAATTCCCGTATTCAAATACAATTCTCTGGGTTTTACAACAAAGACTTCAGCCAACGTAGGATTAAACCTACATTTATCTACAGGTATGAGTAACGTCCAATGATAAATCCGAGTTTTAAGCCTAAGGTTTTTACGCAACATCTTTCAATTGCTATTGCCAAAATAATAGGGCTATGCCTTTTTTTGGTATCAAATGCATCATGGGGGCAAACAAAAGGGCTGATTTTTAAGAATGCAGAAACAAATCAATCTGTATTGGACCCAAACCTTGATGGATATACATCATCAAGTTCATTGGGCTTTCAGAGCAATGATGAACTCGAAAGTGAGATTCCATTTATTGCACTTCCTATCATAGGGGATTCTGAACCTGATAGCGATCTGGCTTCCGGTCCTTCATGCGGGTTTACAGATTTGGTTAAATCAGACAATAATAATACCGTCTACACTTATTTGGATGGTGGCAATAATCTCATGTTTCGTTTTAGACTTGGGGGAACGGCAAACAACTCCAAAGGCTATTCTATTTTAATTGATACGGACCAAAGTTTTGGGAGTTCTGGACCTAATGCGGACCCAAACTATACCGTTGGAAACCCTGGTTTTGAAATTGAGATTGTGTTGATGACAAATTTCGGAGTCGGACTTTTCAATATTGATGGAACTACATCGGCAAGCGAAATTGGTGATGCTAGAACCGACAGGCCCTATTCAGATTTTGCGCAAAAAAGTATAGCCTTTTCGGAAATTTGTGGTGAGGATGATTATTTCTATGATTTTTTTATACCGTTTTCAGATATAACAACGGCATTTCCCGGTATTACAACTTCCACACCATTGCGAATGGTGGGCAACACTGTGATACGCCCAAAGGAAGCGATGGGAGGCTCTATCTCCGATATTGGCGGAATTGATGATAACCTGGGAATTCCTGATGAACTGTGGGAGGAACTTATTAATGTTTTTCCTCCAACAAGTGCCGATGACATCAATTCTGGCACCATTTTATACCCTCGTGCTGAATGTCCAGATATAGACGGACCAATTACGGTGGGTACCACCTTCATTTCTGGAACATCAACAGAAATTGATGGTACTACAATTGAAGTGTTCAAGGATGGGATATCGATAGGGACAACAACGGTTTCATCCGGTATTTGGACCCTTTCTCCAATCACAACCACAGCAGCCAATGAAGTTTTTACCGCTAGTGCCATGGTTTCCGAGGCGACCGCTACCGCGGCAGGGTCAAGCCCAAAATCCGTTTCGTATTCCAATTGCAATGAAACTACGGTGGGAACATCCTGTACTTCCCCGATCAGTGGATCTACCATTTTCACTATAAGTGCAAAAGGGTTGTGTGGAGATATCGGGAGTGCGATTCCCGGCGCCCAGATTCGGGTCTATTTTGAAGGCTCGTTGTTAATTCCGAATACCGGAAGCAGTAACTACGCAGGAGGTGAGGTATTTGCCAATGCAGATGGCTCGTGGTTTTGGAAGTGTAATACAAATAACTCGGGATGCACCAGTGGAAACAATTGTGGTTTTGCACTTGATGGATTTTATGAAATTACCCAGGAAGTATCTGGAAGCTGTGAATCTGATGCTGTTGAGTATTGTGCAGGAACGGCTACTACGTCCACAACACCTGTTTTTGCAAATCTACCAGTTTTGAACACAAGCACTTCAATTACAGGTACGGCTGGAGTAGACGCCACAGTGACCTTATTTATTGATGATGTAGAACAGGCATCTACCACGGCTACCGGAGGCAATTGGTCCTTTACCGTGGCAACCCTGCCCAAAGGCACCCTAATGGAAGGAGAAATTATAACTGCAAAAGCCATTGAAACAGGTAGTTGCGCCGCCATGGCAAATACTACAGTCGGAGGGCAGTCCTCTGCACCAATTATTACAGGGGAGTACAGTTCCTCTACAGGATCCATTGGAGCAATAAATGGTATTTCCTCAGAAAAGGGGGCCAGCATTAACATATATACCAGCAGCACCACTCCAGTGACGATTGGGACTTCGGCGGGAACGGGAATTGTACAACCAAATGGAAACTGGACAGTGAACGCTTCGATTCCAGTCGGTATTTATGTTGCTGCGGCGGCAACAAATTCAGGAAAATCACAAAGCCAACTATCTAACGAAATACAGGTTTTTGATCAAACAACAGATGCTTCTTTATCGGTTACAACAAGCCCAATCCGCGAAGGCGATTCAAGCATATCAGGCACAGGTACTCCAGGAAACTTGGTATTTCTTTATTTGGACGGAATTATTGTAGACGAAACCTTGTTTTTTACCACAGTGGATGGTTCAGGAAATTGGACAATCTCCCGCTTGGATGCTGCCAGCGCAGGATATGATGTGCTATATGCTGGAGCAGAAGTAGGTGTAACTTCCAAAAATGGGCCTATGGCAGAATCTGATTTAGTTTTAGGCGGAATTGTCCAATGTCGATTACCGCTGGAACAGACATTTTCAGCCACATCCACAACAACGGTGTGTGAAGGAGCCACTATTGACTTTCAACTGGACGGCACCGAAAATCTAGTCGTTTACGAATTGGTGGACCAAAGTGGGAATGCAATCGGTCCTGCTGGCCTTGGCTCTGGCGGGGCTTTGAACTTGGCAACCTTTGGTTTGGATGAAGCTGTGACAAGTATTAGTATCAAGGCGCAAAGAATAGGAGTGCTATGCGAAACTATTTTTTCATTATCCGTAGCAGTTGATGTCAAACCAGCGCCAGAAACAAGTATTCCATCCAACACCTTGGAGCTTTGTAGGGGAGAGACAAGTTTAAACTTTCCATTTACCGTAACCGCCAATGGCCCTGCCATAGACTACTCCATCGATTTTGATGATACGGCCAATGCTGCGGGGCTAATCGATATTACCGATGATACCAGTGTGGTGAGCCCTTTAAACATTCCAATCCCGGTTGCCATTCCATCCGGCACCTATAATGGCACCTTCACCATACGCAATATCAATACGCTTACATGTACAAGTAATTCTATTTCATTTACTATAAATGTGATCGGACCGGAAATAGGGTCTGTTTTAATAACTGATCCGACATCCTGTGGGGGGAACGATGGAACCATTACTCTCGAAGGCTTATTACCTGACACGGCCTATGATGATTTGAGCTATGAGGCAGATGGAGTTTTGATAAACCCTGGTCCTTTTTCAGCGGATGCAAGTGGACAGTTTTTACTTTCCGGTTTAAATGCTAGCTCTTATTCTGATTTTATGGTGACCTTGAATGGTTGTAATTCCGAACCGTTTGCATCAACCACACCCTTGGTTTTGAGTGACCCTGGAGGTGCGACGATCACAGAGGGCACTCACATTCAATTAACTCAATGCACAATTCCAAATGGTGAAATAGTTTTAGAAGGGATGGCAGACGGAACCTATGAAGTAAACTTTTTTCATGGAGGTATTTCTCAGCCATCACAAAATTTAACGGCCACTTCCAGTCAAATTCATATTACTGGTTTAGATCAAGGGGAATATACCAACATATCCATTACGGATATAAGCCTATGCCAATCCAACACCATTCCTGGTCCTATTACATTGCTGGTTGCCAATCGGCCAATGTTGGATCTTGGCGCCAATCCAAGTGCTCCAATTGGTGCCATTTCGGCTGACTTGTATTATGTCAACCCCGTTAATGGTTCGGACACTTATACCATAGATTATGATAATACGGCAAATGCTGCAGGATTTATGGATGTTACGACCCCTACATCGCTTCCGGCTTCACCTATCAACTTGACGATTCCACCAAGTGCTCCCGAAGGAAACTACAATGCATCCCTCGTGGTAATCAATTCGACCACAGGATGTGTTTCAACCGCTATACCATTTACGGTGGAGATAACAGCTTCCAATGACACAGACGGAGATGGGATTACAGATGCACAGGAGATACTCGATGGAACTGACCCTAACGATGATTGCGATTCCATTGGTGGAACACCTTTGGGCATCAGTGATTGTGATGGCGATGGTCTGACCGGTGATGAGGAAGTTACCTTGGGCACGAATCCTGATCTAGCGGACACCGATGGGGACGGAATTTCAGATGGACAAGAAGTCAACACGGATACAACCAATCCTTTAGATGATTGCAATTCCAATGGAGGGACACCATTGGGGACTAGTGACTGCGATGGCGATGGTCTGACCGGTGATGAGGAGGCTACCTTGGGCACGAATCCTGATCTAGCGGACACCGATGGGGACGGAATTTCAGATGGACAAGAAGTCAACACAGATATAACCAATCCTTTAGATGATTGCGATTCCATTGGCGGAACACCTTTGGGCACCAGTGATTGTGATGGCGATGGTCTGACCGGTGATGAGGAAGCTACCTTGGGCACGAATCCTGATCTAGCGGACACCGATGGGGACGGAATTTCAGATGGACAAGAAGTCAACACAGATACAACCAATCCTTTAGATGATTGCGATTCCATTGGCGGAACACCATTGGGGACTAGTGACTGCGATGCAGATGGACTAACCAATGATGAAGAGATAACAGGTATAGATGATGTTGGCACGGTTGCTGACCCCAACGGCAACCTAACTGACCCCAACGAGTCGGATTCTGATGGTGACACCATTTCTGATGGTCAGGAGGCTTTGGACGATACAGACCCAAATGACAATTGTGATTCCGTTGGCGGCGCACCGATGGATAGTTCTGATTGTGATGGGGATGGAAACCCAAATGGTTCTGATCCGAATCCGTTAGTGGCCACTGCGGTGAACGACAATACGAGTGCTGATGTAGGGCTTCCCAAAACCATAAATATTTTGGTGAATGATGATTTTCTAGTAGGTAGCACGCTTACAGATATGGGTACAGGAACAGCGTCGGGAACAATTTCGATGAATCAGGCCACAGGAGAATTGACGTATACGGCAATTGCTTCAGAAGACAATAATACGGTCACCATTGATTATGAAGTCTGCAATGGGGTGATTTGTGCCACTGCAACTGTTAACATTACCATTCCTGCCTGTACAGATACTGATGGGGATAATATTTGCGATGTGGACGACTCAGCACCAAATAATCCCTGTGAGCCCCGCTCAAATCCAAACTGGCAACCTGTTGATGCCAGTGACTGTGACGTAGATGGCTTAAGTTATTCAGAGGAAACAACCGGAATAGATGATATTTCTACTACTGCTGACCCTAATGGCAATATCACCAATCCATACAACGCTGATTCTGATGGCGACAGTATATTGGATGGCCAAGAGGCTTTCGATGGAACAGACCCAAACAATTCTTGCGACTCAGTGGGAGGTTCGGCATTGGGCACAGACGATTGTGATTCAGACGGACTATCGAACAATGAAGAAAATACAGGGGTCAATGATCCTGCAACACCTCCCAATCCAAATGGTACCGTTACGGATCCGAACAACCCAGATTCCGATGGTGATGGAGTCATGGATGGACAGGAAATATTGGATGGCACAGACCCTAATAATGATTGCGATTCTTTGGGAGGCGCACCGCTTTCATCCAGTGATTGTGACGGGGATGGTAATCCCAACAACTCCGACCCAAATCCGAACATTGCTACGGCTGTGGATGATATTACCGGTGCTGATGTGGACATACCAAAGACGGTGAATGTCATTTTTAATGATGATTTTCTAATTGGAAGTGCATTTTCGATCATAGGAGGAACTTTCTCGGGCGCAATTGGAGTAAATCAAACTACAGGAGAGATTACATATACCCCGGTTGCATCAGAAGACAATTCAACGGTCAGTGTTCAATACCAAGTGTGTTTTAATTCAGTATGTGATACAGCAACCCTTTTTGTTTCCATTCCGGCCTGTATTGATACGGATGGCGACAATATCTGCGATGTGGACGATACTGAACCCAATAATCCGTGCTCACCACAATCCAACCCAAGTTGGCTCCCGCAGGGAACCAATGACTGTGATGGGGATGGATTAACACGAAATGAAGAAATGGCTTTGGGTACAAACCCAAATAATGTTGATACTGACGGTGACGGTATTTCAGATGGCCAAGAAGTAAATAGTGACGCTACCAATCCGTTGAATGATTGTGATTCTGTAAATGGAACACCACAAGATAACTCTGACTGTGACAATGATGGTGTTTCCACGGATGAAGAGATTACTGCAGGAACCAATCCGGATCTTGCTGATACTGATGGCGATGGTTTAACTGATGGGGAAGAATTAAACAATATCGATGACATTGCTACCCCAGCAATTCCTGGAAGTGCTAGTAATCCTTTGAATGCCTGTGATCCAAACACGGATAACCCTAATTGCGATAGTGACGCTGATGGATTAATCGATGACGAAGAAACTGTTTTGGGGACAGACCCCAACAATCCAGATACCGATGGGGATGGCATTTTGGATGGCCAAGAAATTATTGACAATACAGACCCATTGGATTCTTGCGATTCTGATAGAGGAATACCTCTTTCAAGCGCCGATTGTGATTCGGATGGTCTCAGTGAACAAGAAGAAGGAGCTTTGGGGACTGACCCCGAGCTTCCAGATACGGATGGAGATGGCATTTTGGATGGACGTGAAATCACGGACAGAACAGACCCATTAAATCCTTGCGATTCTATTGGAGGAACCCCACCTGTATCATCAGGCTGTGATATTGAAGTGGAAAATGACCTTGTCGACCCAAACGTTGGAAACGGGGCTTTCATTATACGGAATATCGAACTCTTTCCGGACAACAAAGTTATTGTTTACAATCGATGGGGGGTCAAAGTCTATGAAACCGAGGGGTACAACAATAACAGCAATGCTTTTTACGGGATATCCAACGGAAGGGCGACCCTAAAGAAAAACGAAGAGCTTCCGGTAGGAGTATACTTCTACACCATTGAGTATTCCGATAGCGGCAACAATAAATCAAAAGCAGGGTATCTGTACATTAATAGATGATGCAACTAAAAAACATAAAAAAAAGAGTATATATCGTGACCGCTGTATTGTTGTTCTTGAACTTAACCAGGGGACAGCAAGATGCTCAGTACACACAATATATGTACAATACCTTATCCATAAATCCTGCATATGCTGGGTCAAGAGGAGTGTTGAGTCTAGCCGCACTTCATCGTTCACAATGGGTTGGATTAGATGGAGCTCCGCGTACCCAGACCCTTAATATAAGTTTTCCGGTTTCTGAACGTGTTGGGCTGGGATTGTCTGTGGTCAATGATGAAATTGGAAATGGCACCAATCAGGACACATACTTTGATGCTGCGGTTTCATATACGGTCCCTGTTTCTGACAATGCAAATTTATCTTTCGGATTTAAAGCTGGCGGTCATTTTCTTAATGTGGATTTCAATCGACTACGCAATTTTCAAGGACAAAGCAATACTGCTCTTCCTCCGAATATTGACAAGAAATTTTCTCCCAATTTCGGGGCGGGAATCTTTTATCACAAGCAAAACTTTTATCTCGGTGTTTCCGCACCCAACTTTTTAGAAACAGAACATTTTAATCGTTCAGGAAGCGGGGGAAGCAATTCCTTTTTGGCCAGTGAGCGATTGAACTGGTACTTCATTTCTGGTTACATACATGAACTAAGCACGGATTGGAAGTTTAAACCTGCGGTGCTTATCAAAACGGTACGCGGAGCTCCTTTGCAAGCAGATCTTTCGGCTAATTTTTTGTTCAAAGAAAAGTTCTCGTTTGGCATGGCCTATCGCTGGAGTGCATCGCTCAGTGCTCTTGCTGGAATACAGTTCACAGAAAGGTTGATGTTGGGTCTGGCCTATGATCGTGAGGTTACAGAACTAGGTGGGTCACAGTTCAATGATGGTTCTTTTGAAGCTTTTATCCGATACGAGTTCAAATCTTCAGAAAAAACTATAGACCCTCGTTTCTTTTAGTGATAGAATACAGAAAAATCAGATTCTAGAGGGGCCATCGTCATGCCAAACCTGCTTTACTATAAGAAAGCAAAAGATGATCGATTCGTCTCTGTCGTTCTGACCAAGGAGGTTCAAAATATGGATAGCTTTTCATTTTCCTAAATACTTTTCCGATTTTTGAGGGATAAAGCTATTGGTATGGATTTAAAAGGGAAAGTCGCTTATATAACCGGAGGTACAAAGGGTATTGGATTGGGGGTTGCAAAAAGCTTGTTGAATCAAGGAATGAAAGTGGCCATTAGTGGAAGGAGTATGGATGGAGTAGAGGAGGCTGTTAAAGCATTGGATAATTCTGATGATGTTCTAGGGCTTTGTTCAGATGTCGCTGTTCTCAGGGATGAAGAGAATGCTATAAAACAAATATTGGACAAGTGGTCACGATTGGATTTGGTGCTGGCCAATGCGGGGGTAGGTCATTTTGCCCCAATTGATGAAATGGAGGTTGATAAATGGCATCAGATGATCAATACCAATTTGAATGGTGTTTTCCATACGCTAAAAGCTTCGGTGGAAGCATTAAAAATATCCGAAGGATATTATATGACCTTGGCCAGTTTGGCGGGCACCAATTTTTTCCCTCAAGGAGCGGGATACAATGCCACAAAATTTGGTGTGGTAGGATTTACCCAAGCTGCAATGTTGGACCTGAGGAAATACAACATCAAGGTCACGACGATTATGCCGGGCTCTGTGGCCACTCATTTTAATGGGAATGAACCTTCAGAAAAGGATGCCTGGAAAATTCAGGCCGAGGACATTGGAAAGCTCGTTGTGGATTTAATGCAAATGCATCCAAGGACATTGCCAAGCAAGATTGAAGTGCGCCCTACGCGGCCCGATCTAAAATGATTCAAATCTCTTTTTCGACCAGAGGGATGTTTGGATCACAGATTTCAAGGATAAGCTTTTTCAAGTAAGATTTAAATATACTTAAGGTTTCCGATGTTATTAAAGGGTGTTCCGAGGTAAAAGGCAAAAACCCTTGGCTTAAATTTTTAAAGGAATAAATTCCTGCACTCAAGTCCAGAGGATTACTTTTCGCTTTGGTGTACAACAGGCTATAGCATAGCAATTGAAAAGCCTTGCTTTTATCATAATCCAAAATCAACGCTTCCCAGTCGGTGATTTTCACGTTTTTGGTATCGACCCGTCCGGTTTTGTAATCCACAATTCTGGGTACTCCATCAAATACATCAACACGATCTAGCGTGCCTTTGAGTTTGACCGGAAAATTCAAACCTTCAACATGTAATTCAATTTCATATCTTTTTTCCAGTTCCAAGATGCGAATTTCATGTCTGGACAAGGAACTTTTTTCTAACTCAACAAAGTTCGTTAGATATTTGACGATGACATTAAAAACCAAAAGAAACCTACCTTTTTTAATATCGGAGCCCGGTAACAGCCTTCCAAAATGAAACTGTACTACCTTGGGGATTGACCTGATTGTATTGGAAAGATTATCTGGAGTCAACAATTGACCCACGAACGGACTATACAATTGTTCCAGACTATCGTGAACAATGGTTCCAAAGGTATTGGCGGCAATGTTCTCCTCTACTTCTTCTAGATCATTTATTTTAAGGATATTTCTTTTATAGAAATCTATTGGGTTTCTAATATAATTGGTCAAAGAAGTGGGTGAAAATCCTTGTTGTGCAAACAATTGTATTTCATTTTGAAGCAAAGGAGTCTTTATGATTTCCGCCGGAATCTGTGACTCCATTATAACTGCTGGAGAGGCAATATTGTGGGTTACGTACTCGGTTATGGCTTCATCTGTCAATAACTGCGAAATCAACCTGCTTTTTTCACCTCCTTCCAACACATCCGGCTCCGTGTTATAAATTAAATGAACGTGCTTTGCCCTTTGTATCAATCGATAAAAATGGTAGGTATAAATGGCATCTTTTTCTTTATACGTTGGAAGACCATATTCCCTTTTAACATCAAAAGGAATAAAAGAGCTATTGGATTTTCCGGACGGTAGAATTCCCTCATTGACCGAAGTGAGTATTACCGTTTCAAAGTCGAGATTCCTACTTTCGAGCATGCCCATTATCTGAAGCCCGGATAGGGGCTCTCCGATGAAATCCAAAGTCTCGGCCGAAGCCAATTGTTTGAAAAAACTTTTCAGTGATTTAAGATCGGTTACAAAATCAACTTGGTCAAGATGGGTTTGCAATTGGGAGAATAGGGTATGGAATCGATACAGATATTCAAGTTCCAAAGTATTGCCGATAGCCTGAAAATGGGATTTTAAATGCTGTATAAGCTCTAGGCAATTGTTGATCCATTGGCTTGGAGAAGGGGTTTTCTCCGGGAACATAAACATTGCTGCCTGAGCTGAATTGTCATATTTTAAAATTTGAGTTGTATTAAGGTATATCCAATTGTTCTTCTTTATATCCAAAACCAACTGCCTTAAAAAGGCAAAAGTCTCGGAATCGTGTAGATTATTGGTATATGGATTGGAAAGAAAGGCTAAAACATCGGCATAAAACCAACCTTTTTCTGTTTTGGCGATATTGAGGTCAATAAAGGAGACAAAAAAGGAATATAGTACCGTTTTGTTCAGGGCGAGCCCCATAGTAATGTTTGCTTCTTTAATATGGGACGGGATTGCTTTTAATATGGGATTTAACAGGGCTTCATCGGCAAGAACGAGTGCCGTGTTTGTTAATTCATTTTGATTGACACCCAAATCATCCAATAGCTTGCCAGCATATTTGGCCTGGGAAATACTTTTGGGGACTCCAGTAATAGAAACTTTTTTGGAAGCTAGAAAACTGTTGTGAACTCCTTGAAGAGGTTTATTTGCATAGTAGGGCCATTCTTGTTTATAGGCTCGAATGAACAATCCAGCATCATGTATTTGGTCGTTTAGGAAGTGCTGGTCAATATCCCAATAGATCTGGTTTTTGGGATGAGTCAGTAAGTGTTGAATAATTTTTGATTCGGCGGTGTTTAGGGCATTGAATCCAATAAAAATTATGGGATTGGAATCGAGATCCTTGTCGTAGCGCTCCAAATTTTGAACTGCTGTCCTGTATACCAGACCTTGGTATCCCTTGCGTTGTTCTAAAAGGGAATTTGTAAACGTATTATAGAGGAATTCTAGCTGATTCCATAATTGTAAATAGTTTTGAACGAGCTCCGTCTTTTCTTGTTTAAGGGACCAATGGTTCAAATCTTTAATGGCAGAAAGATAATTTAGAATGTCATTGGCCGGAATGAGGTAGCGATCAATTTCATTGAAATCTTGGATAAGTATTTGTCCCCACTTCAAAAATGAATTGAAATCATCGTGATTTTTGATATTCGCCTTTTTGTAAGCTTGAAATAGCGTCAACAACAGATCAATGGACGAGGTGGTATAGATGCCGGCCATTTCGGCAATAAAATCCTCAATGGATAAAATTTGGGGCGCAAAAGTATTTTTGGTCAGACCGGCCGAGATGTGCTTTTTCAAAAAAGTACCGGAGCGTTTGCTGGGAAGGACAAAGGTGCAGTTTTCTACTGATATTTGCTTTTGTTGGAGATCATCCAGTACGTATTGTAGAAAACTTTGGTGCATGCACTAAAATAAAAAAGGCTCCGCATTTGCGGAGCCTTTTTTTGAAAAGAAAACGTTTTGTTTTCTATTATTTTACCAAGTTGATTTCAACTCTTCTGTTTTGTGCTCTACCAGCTCTAGTGTTGTTGGTAGCGATTGGCTTGTCTTCACCGTAACCGATTGCACTCAATCTACCAGAAGCGATTCCTTTGTCAATCAAGAAATCTCTTACTGAGTTAGCTCTCTTTTCAGAAAGTGCTTGGTTGGTTTTAGCTCCACCTACACTATCAGTGTGACCTTCAACAGTAAACTTAGCGTTAGGATACTCGTTCAAGATTTGGATGATATCAACCATAACTGAAGTAGACTCAGCTTTGATAGAAGCTTTACCAGTATCGAACAAGATAGTTCTAGCGTAGTCATTCAATTGCTTCTGTACTTCTTCGGTTACTTCTGGGCAACCGTTGTTAGCTACAGTACCGGCTACTTGAGGACACTGATCGTCTTTGTCAAGAACGCTGTCACCATCGCTATCTGGCCATGGGCATCCGTTGTTCTCAGCAGGACCAGCTTCGTTAGGACACTGATCATCTTTGTCAGCAACTCCATCGCCATCAGCATCAGGACAACCGTTCAATGCGGCAAGACCAGCTTCGCTAGGACAAGCATCATCTTTATCGGCAATTCCATCGCCATCAGCATCAGGACAACCGTTCAATTCTTTAGAACCAGCTTCGTTAGGGCAGCTATCTTTGCTATCTTCGATTCCATCGCCGTCAGCATCAGGACAACCGTTGAAAGCTTCCAATCCAGCAACTTCTGGACAAGCGTCATCTTTATCGTAGATACCATCGCCGTCAGTATCAGTTCCACCAAATTTGATGCTGATACCAGCCATGTGCTGGAAGTGTTGCATTAAAAAGTCTTCGAAAGCATGTTTGTACTGAGTTTGTAATGTAAGACCGATGTTTTCTGAAAACCAAACGTTAACACCGATTCCACCATTAACGGTACCTGCACCGATTTCATCAATCCAAGTATACCCACCACCTATCTCAGCAAAAGGATCAATGGTAGTGTTTTTAAGGAAATTGTACTTTAAAGTACCATCTACAGCGTAGTGAGAAAGATCGTCAACTGACAAATCTCCATTGTTTTCTATTCTGTTCAAGGAACCTCTTGCTCCAAAAGAAAAACCATCACCAATGTACTTGGAAACGGCTACGTAAGAAACAGATGGTAAAATGTTCCAGTGATCAGAAACATTGAAGTACTCATCAAACAGAGTTGTACTAGAAGCAAGGTTGTCAGCATCGTTGGTTGGGTAAAAGTCAATAGCGTTTACCCCGAAACTAACTTGCCATGGATTATTCTCGTCTTGCGCTTGTATATTGTTAAAACCCAAAAAAACAAGGGCAACAATCAATAATTTGCTAAGATGTTTCATGCTCAAAATTTTAAGTTTAAGTGTTTATCAGCAGCAAATGTAAGTTGTTAAGACTTATTAACAAAATCAAATTTTCTTTTTTTTTGGTGCATTACATGGGATTTTTATTGCATTTCAACGATTTTGAGGGCTTTACCTACCTTGACAAAGGCCTTTATCGCTTGGTCTAAATGATGTTTTTCATGGCCAGCTGAGAGCTGAACCCTTATGCGTGCTTTATCTTTAGGAACCACGGGATAAAAGAAACCGATAACATAAATGCCCTCTTCCAACAGCAGGTCCGCCATTTGTTGAGACAACTTGGCATCATACAACATAACGGGTACTATTGCGGAGTCGCCGTCAATTATATCAAATCCAGCCTCTTTCATGCCTTTTTTGAAATAATCTGTGTTTTGTTGAAGTTTATCCCGCAGGGAGGTGTCTTTGTCCAGCATTTCAAAAACTTTTATGGAAGCGCCCACAATGGCAGGGGCCAGGGAGTTGGAAAACAGGTATGGACGCGATCGTTGACGTAGCATTTCAATAATTTCCTTTTTGCCAGTGGTATACCCACCCATGGCTCCACCAAGAGCTTTGCCCAAGGTGCCCGTTATAATATCAATACGATCCATAACCTCTTTTTCTTCCAGGGTGCCTCTACCAGTTTCTCCAATAAATCCTGCGGAATGGCATTCATCTATCATAACAAGGGCATCATACTTGTCGGCCAAGTCGCATATTTTATCAAGTGGAGCAAGGAGTCCATCCATAGAAAAAACACCATCAGTGACAATAATGGTGAATCGGGCGCCATCTTGTTTGCTTTGTTTCAATTGCTTTTCCAAATCGGCCATATCATTGTTTGCATAGCGATATCTCTTTGCCTTGCATAGTCTTACGCCATCAATGATCGAGGCGTGGTTCAAAGAATCTGAGATTATGGCATCCTCAGCGGTCAACAAAGGCTCAAATACTCCTCCATTGGCATCAAAAGCTGCTGCATAAAGAATGGTATCTTCCGTGCCATAGAAATCCGCAATTTTTTGTTCCAATTCTTTATGGATGTCTTGTGTTCCGCAAATGAACCGAACGGACGACATTCCAAAACCATGGGTGTCCAAAGTGTCTTTAGCGGCTTGAATCACATCTGGATGCGATGAAAGCCCCAAATAATTATTGGCACAAAAATTAATGACTTCCTGACCTGTTGAAATTTTTATGACTGCATCTTGCGGAGATGTAATGATGCGTTCTTTTTTAAAAAGGCCTGCTTCCTGAATGGCCTCAAGTTCTTGTGTAAGGTGTTCTTTTATTTTTCCGTACATAGTCTTTGTTTAAAGAAAAAGGGGTTTTATTTCGGCTGCAATGTAGACAATTATCGAATCTTTTATTGTAAAATCCATATCCTTTAGAGCATCAGAATATGTTAAGATCTGTTCTTTGTGTGAAGGTGATGGTTTTCCGGTTTTATAGTCAATAATGGTAACTTCATTATTCAAAATAACCAGGCGGTCTGGTCTAATGGAACTGCCATCAGTTAACAGAATGTCCTGTTCATTCAATATTTGATAGGGAGGAGCATAATATTTTTTAAGATTGGGATGCGATACCACCGAATTTAAGATGTTGGAAACATTTTCCGTCTCATTTTCCATCAAATGGCCCTGTGCTTTCAGCTCTTCCAAAACCATGGGAATATCGTCCTTCATTTTAACCAAACTCAATGCAAAATGAATCAAATTTCCAAGTTGGATTGCGTCACGTTGCTCATCATCCCATAATCGACTGGATTTAGTGGAAATTGTAAAACCTTCCCCATCTTTTTGTCGAGTTGTGTAGGGAATGGGAATGTTTTTGAAAGAGGAGGTGGAAGTATGCGCATCTTGCTCCATGAGTTTGCCAAAAGTGAATGATCCGGCAGTGTCCTCTGTAATTTTGCTTTCGGTCAAAAAATGTTGGAACAAATCCGAATAAGAATTGGCATCTCCAAGCGTAGGAGTATTTCGGGTGGTTTCTGATATAATGTATAACCCTTTTTCGGCCCGGGTTAGGGCAACATATAAGACATTGAGGGCATCCAATTCAGTTTTGGTTACTTCATCTTGATACACAGATGCACTTATCGCATTATAATCCAACAGGTCCTTATTATGGTTCACCAAAAACTCATCCAAGTCCAAAAAGTCTTCTGCATTGGTTTTGGGGATCCATGACTTTTTCTTCTTGCGTTTATCATCAATGACCGCATTGGCAAATGGAAAGATCACTATTGGAAATTCGAGCCCCTTTGCCTTATGAACAGTCATAATTTTCACCGCGTTTATGGCTTCTGGGGCAGTCAGGGCAAGATTATCTTTTTTTAGATCCCAATGCTTTAAAAACGAATGGGTACCCGCTCCCTCCCTTTTTTCAACATCCAAGACTTCATCCATTAAAAAAGTAACATGGGCCGAAGCTTTTTGGGATAAATCAAATTGGATGATTGCTGATTCAAGAATGGTCAATGTAGGTTGACTTTTCTTTTCCCCAATATTAAACCCGTAACCTTCGTGCAAGAGTTCTTTTATATTGTTGAGGTGTTTTTTTACAAAGTTGTGCTGGTCGTGTGCACTCTTGGCCAAAAATGAGAGAACCTCAAATACGGCCGCTTTGTCCATTTCATTTTCAACGACCTTCAAAATCGAAACCAGAAAAGTAACTACGCTGCTGTTTTTTAATAATAATGATTCCGAAGAAACTACAGGGATGTCATTTTGAGAAAGAAAATTGGCCAACAACATACCATCAGCATTTTTCCGGACCAAAACACAAATGTCAGCATAAGCATAGTTTTTGGTTTTTACCTTGTTTATGGCATGCAATACTTCGGAGCAATGTGCATCTTTTAAATGCTCTTTGGTATGGTCTAAAAAGGAAAGTTGTACAAAACCCCCTGATTTGCTGTTGGGATTTTGTTGCCTGCTCTTCAAAAACAGGTTTTGATAATCCTGATTTTTAAGAAATGGAGCTATTGCGGTAAAAAAACTGTTGTTGAATTGGACAATCTCACTATAACTCCTCCAATTAGTGTCCAATGTTCGCACCTTGGGATGTACTACAAAAGGATGCGCATTATTGTTTAGTAGATTCAAAAACTGCTCTGCCTTTCCACCCCTCCATCTATAGATGGCCTGTTTTACGTCCCCGACCAAAAAAAGGGTGCCCAGCTCTTTTTTCTCATTTTCGCTTTCAAGAGCATTTCCTATCAAAGGAATCAGGTTTTCCCATTGCATCTGTGAAGTATCCTGAAATTCATCGATAAAATAATGTCTGTATTTTTCTCCCAATCGCTCATAAATAAAAGGCACAGGTTGATTTTTGATCTCGTTGGAAAGTAAAGTGTTCATTTCTGAAATAGGAATGATGTCCTTTTCAAGCTCAATGTTTTTGACCTCTTTGGCAATTTCGTTCAACACTGTTAAAGGAACCATGTTGCCATAAATATTTTTGAGATAAACGCGCTGGTATAAATGTTTTTTGATATTGGAATAAGTTTCCAAAACAGTACGGGAGAGCAGGGATGGGTCTCTACCATCACCGGCCTTTAAAATCTTGTTGTGAATCAAGTTTTGTTCGAGCTTGTTATTGTACAACGTTCTAACATTGAATTCCTTATCAATGATTTTTTTGAAGTGATTAGGTAAGGTTTGCCGTGGAAAATCTTCATTAACAAAGCCTAACCTTCCAATTTCTTTAAGAATGGCTTCGGCCTTTTCCAACACGTTTTTTTCAAGCTCCTTGATCTGATGAAGAATACTGTTTTGTACTTCTTCTAACTCAGTAATCGACTTTGTGCGCAACTTATTAATATGTTCAGCATGGTTTTCCTGAAACAGCAATTTTCCAATTTCGACAAGATCATGGCCAATGTCCCAACTTTTGTCTTCATCGATTTTCTCAAATGAGAAAGCGATCAAAGTCTCGGTAAGTTCACGGTCATTTCCAGCACGTTCCAACAATTGCCCCACAGCTAGTTGCAGTAAAAGTCCGGTATCCAGTTCTACCTCAAAGTTTTGCGAGAGTTGTAGATCTCTGGCAAAGGTCTTTATGATTTTATGGTTGAATTTATCAATTGTGGAAATCTCAAAAAATGAGTAATTGTGCAATATTCTTTTGAGTACATTTTTGGCACGCTGCTGAAGTTGCACCGGTTCAATGTTAAGTTCTTTGCACAGGTCGTAGAAAAGATGGCTTCCATTTTCAAGATTGTTGGGCTTACCGAAATCATAAAGATTTTGTAGGATACGACTCTTCATTTCGGCAACCGCCTTGTTGGTAAAAGTAATGGCCAAAATCTGTCTAAACCTTAAAGGATAACCATCTGACAACAGCAGTTTCAAGTACTCTTTGGACAAGGTATATGTCTTGCCAGAGCCAGCAGAGGCGTTATATATATTAAAGTTGGAAACCTCCAAAAAGTTTTTATGGCAAATTACGGATTACCTTGCTGAACTTAACAAGGATTTGCAGGAATATATGTCTTAAAACCGTATTTTTACCGAACAATTAATAACTTAAAAACAACACAATTATGGCTTTTGAATTACCAAATTTGCCCTATGCATATGATGCCTTGGAGCCACATATAGATGCTAGAACCATGGAAATACACCACACCAAGCATCACAATGGATATACAACTAAACTGAATGGTGCAATTGCTGGAACCGATTTGGATGGAAAAGGGATTATGGACATCCTTTCCAACTTGGACATGTCTAACGGAGCAGTTCGAAACAACGGCGGCGGGTTCTATAACCATTGCCTATTTTGGGAGGTCATGTCTCCGGACGGAGGTGGCACACCAAGCGGAGATTTAGCAGCGGCTATTGATGACGCTTTTGGTTCTTTTGAAAGCTTCAAAGAGCAGTTCAGTACGGCGGCCGGAACCAGATTCGGATCTGGATGGGCTTGGTTGTGCGTACATAAGGGCGGTAAGCTTGAAATTTGTTCGACTCCGAACCAAGACAATCCTATTATGCCCGGAATTGGATGTGGAGGACACCCTGTTCTTGGATTGGATGTTTGGGAACATGCATATTATTTAAACTATCAAAATAGGAGACCGGACTATGTTTCGGCATTCTTCAATGTTATCAATTGGGACAAGGTAGCGGAAAACTATGCTGCCAATAAATAGTTAAGAAACAATAGATGTTAAAAGGCCGGGTACCAAATGGTGCCCGGCCTTTTTGTTGTATAAAACCTATATAATAGAAAAGGGCGGGGAAGCCCCCACCCTTTTCGTCCCAAATCTTACCATAAACTTAACCTACTTATGCTATGGCAAAACTAAATTACTGGTATTGTGAGAAATAACAAAGGTTTTTGGGGAAATTTTTGCGTTTAAAAATAAAAGCAAAGGTGATTTTGATTGTGAAAATTGGATAAATGGTTGGGGCTCAAACATAAAGAAGGCGGAGTTGCCTCCGCCTTCTTTCCCCAAATCTTACCATGAACTTAACCTACTTATGCTATGGTCCTCCAAATGTACACCAAGGCCGTGTTTGTTGGATAAGCTTTTAGACGAAACCCCTTTTATTTGGTTGAATTGCTAACCTTGTTAGAGGGGAGTACTATTATTAAGGAAAAGGATTACGAAGAGCTTAAGTGGGATTACTATAAAATAAAAAAGGTGGAATAGCTTCCACCTTTTTTGCCCCAAATCTTACCATGAACTTAACCTACTTATGCTATGGCAATACTAAAGTAGGCTCGACATTTGCCCATTGTACAAAAAGCCGATAACCTGCATATTTCATCGACGAAATGCACTATTGATTTTACCCAAATGGGATTAATCAATAAGCTCTTTGATTTTTTCCTTCATAAAAGTTGATGAAAGCTCTATTTACAACCCTATTTCCACCTGGGGTTGGGTAGTTCCCCGTGAAGTACCAGTCGCCAAGATTTTTGGGACAGGCCGTATGTAAACTTTCAATACTTTGATAAATAATATCCACCTCTGCTTTGATATCCAGGGGGCTTAGAATCTCCGCAATTTTTTTAGAGATTTGCTGAGCGGAAAAGGGCTTATAGAATTCCTTTACATAGTTCACCACTTCTGAATCTGCGGTTTCTGTTTGTGTTAGACACTTTTCATAAATCTCCTTAATGATATGGGTAGAACCGTGCTCTTCATGCAAGGCCTGGGCAGCCTTGAAGGCCACAAAATCTTCCAACTTGGCCATATCTATGCCATAACAATCGGGATATCTGATTTGTGGAGCAGAGGAAACAACAATAATCTTTTTTGGAGATAATCTGTCAAGAATTTTAAGGATACTTTTCTTCAAAGTCGTTCCCCTAACTATACTGTCATCTATTATGACCAGATTGTCGTTTTCCTCAACAGAGCCATATGAAATGTCGTAAACATGGGTCACCAAATCATCCCGGCTACTGTCTTGTGTAATAAAAGTACGGAGCTTGGCATCTTTAATGGCCACTTTTTCAATTCTGGGCCTAACATCCAAGATCCTATGGAGTTCTTCTCCTGTGATATTTGGACCAAGCGCCAAGATTTGTTCTTCCTTTAGTTTATTGAGATAGTTTTGTGCCTCTTTTACCATTCCAAAGAAAGAGGTTTCAGCAGTGTTTGGAATATAAGAGAAAACTGTATTGGCCAAATCGCCGCCAATGGATTTTAATATCTGTGGAAAAACCAGTTTCCCCAACAGTTTCCTTTCTTGATAGATTTCTTTATCACTGCCACGCGAAAAATAAATGCGCTCAAAGGAACAAGCTTTTCGTTCTACAGGTTCCTTAATTTGTTCAAAATGTGTGCTACCATTTTTCTTGATGATCAAGGCATGACCAGGATCTAACTCATGAACTTCTTCATAAGGAACATTGAAAACCGTTTGTATCACCGGACGTTCTGAAGCAACCACCACAATTTCGTCATCCTGATAATAATAAGCAGGGCGTATACCTGCTGGATCTCTTACCACAAAGCCATCACCGTGACCTAAAAGACCACCCATAGTGTAACCCCCATCCCAGTTTTTGGATGATTTTCTAAGAATTTTGGCAACATTCAATCGCTCTGCAATTAAAGGGGATGCTTCCCTTTTGTTGTAACCCTCCTTCTTGATTTGCTTATAGAGTTTGGCCACGGCATCATCTAGAAAATGACCAATTTTTTCCATTACGGTAACGGTATCGGCCAGTTCTTTTGGGTGCTGTCCCAATTCCACTAAATTGTTGAAAAGTTCGTGGACATTTGTCAAGTTAAAATTACCTGCTACAATCAGGTTACGATGCATCCAGTTGTTTTGACGTAAAAAAGGATGGACACTCTCAATGCTGTTTTTCCCAAAGGTTCCATACCGTACATGACCCATCAATAATTCGCCTATGTATGGGATATGTTTCTTTTGAAGGGCAACGTTGTTCTCGTATTCAGGGTTTTCGCTTATGGCGCTATTGATGCGTTCATTGATTTGGGCAAAAATATCCTGAATGGGTTGCTGCTGAGCAGAACGTACTCTACTCATGTACCGCTCCCCAGGATTCATGTCGAGTTTAATACTTGCAAAACCAGCACCGTCTTGACCTCGGTTATGCTGTTTTTCCATCATCAGGTACATTTTATTCACGCCGTAGAAAGCAGTACCATACTTTTCCTTGTAGTATTCAAGAGGTTTAAGCAAACGGATCATTGATATTCCGCATTCGTGCTTAATCGCATCACTCATAACAAACCAAAATAAAAAAGCCCTGATATTTCAGGGCAGGTATTTATGTTAATTCTATATTGAATTGTGTCAATTCCTTAAACTGCAACAAGCGGTTGTCCACTTCCTGTTTTTTTAACGTCAGCATGCGCTCCGTACCAAATTTTTCCACACAGAACGATGCCAAATTGGAGCCATGTATTATCGCATTCTTCATGCTCTCAAATGAAATATTTTTGGTCTCGGCCAAATAACCTGCAAAGCCACCAGCAAATGTATCTCCTGCTCCAGTTGGATCAAAAACTTCTTCCAAAGGCAATGCCGGAGCAAAGAATACCTGATCTTTATGAAATAAAAGAGCGCCGTGCTCTCCTTTTTTGATCACCACATATTTGGGGCCCATTTCCTGAATTTTGGCCGCGGCCCTTACCAAAGAATACTCATTGGTCATTTGCCGTGCTTCCTCATCATTAATGGTAATCACATCAATATGTTCGATTACCTTCATTAGCTCATCCCAAGTGTTGTTCATCCAAAAATTCATGGTGTCGAGAATAATGAGTTTTGGTCGCTCTTCCATTTGATCGATTACACTCATTTGGATATTTGGGTGAAGATTACCCAACATGACCACTTCGGCATCTTTAAAACTATCAGGAACTATTGGATTAAAATCTCCCAGGGTATTTAATTCGGTAACAAGGGTATCCCTTGAGTTAAGATCATTATGGTATTTCCCTTTCCAATAAAAGGTTTTGCCTCCTTTTACAATTTCGATTCCCGAAACATCTATATTACGTTCCTTAAGAAGGTCAATGTACTCTTGTGGAAGATCGTCGCCCACTACAGAAACCACTGCTGACTCCAAATTGTACCGAGAAGCCGCCAAACCTATAAAAGTTGCCGCTCCGCCAAGTATTTTATCGCTCTTGCCAAAAGGAGTTTCGATATCATCAAAAGCTACGGTTCCAACAATTAACAATTTGCCCATTCCTGAAATTTGCTGCAAATATACACTTTAGCCAATCCATTTACATCAACTGTGGTTGTTTTTAAGAGAAAGATCAGAAAATAGAGTTTAAGGGAATCATTTTCTTCCAAAATCCGCAGGAATTTCTCCCCAAGCCCCAGTTTCCCATTTTACAATTGGGGTGTTATATCTATTCTTTTTAAGCCATTCTTCTGCCCGGTTTATCAGTTCGAACAGCTCCGAATTTTTCGCATTTTTCTTCAGTTTGGTGCCACATTTTTTCTTTCTGACCCAACCGATTGCGATTCTTGAATCAGAATAAATGATACGATCACTTTTCTTCTGTTTTAAAAAGGCCAATCCGTGTACCAATGCTAAAAACTCACCAATATTATTGGTGCCCTCTTGGAAAGGGCCTTGTTTAAAAAGCAGTTTTTTTGTTTTGGTGTCCACGCCTTGGTATTCCATTTTACCCGGATTTCCACTTGACGCGGCATCTACCGAAATAGAATTGTAATTGGGATCTCCAATTTTTAAAAGTTCTTCCGGAGATAGTTCTTTTTTCTTTTTGGACTTTCCTTTGTACTCCAAATAATTACTGTTGAAGGCCTTTTTCGCTTCTTTAAATTCAGAAAAGGATTTGTACTGGGCTCCCTTGAAACCTTCAATCTGTGCTTTACAATCGTCCCATGACTCGTAAATGCCCGGGTGTTTACCTTGCCAAACTACATAAAACTTTTTCTTGGCACCCATATTATGTCAGCAATTTTTCAATGACCCTGGGAAAATGCTCATATTCCAATCGATGTACTTTTTGCGCAATATCATCTACGCTGTCAGAAGGTTCAATTATTGTTTTAGCTTGAAATAGTATCGCACCCTCATCATAATTCTCGTTTACATAATGAATGGTGATACCGGTTTCTGGCTCTGAATTTTCTTTTACTGCCTGGTGCACTTTATTTCCGTACATCCCTTTACCTCCATATTTGGGTAACAGTGCCGGGTGGATATTAATGATCTTATTTGGAAAAGCAGTTATAAAGGAAGAGGGGATTTTCCATAAAAACCCGGCCAAAACAATCAAGTCGGGCCGAAAACTTTTCATGATGTCAACAAAATTACCTGAGCCAGAAAAAGCTTCGCGATTAAAAAAATAAGCTGGTATCCCAAGCTTTTCGCACCTATCCAAAACTTTGGCGGTTTTCTTGTTAGTAAGTACGGCAACAACCTTTACTTTATTACTTCCCTTAAAATAAGAGAAGATGTTTTCGGCGTTTGAACCGCTGCCCGAGGCTAATATTACAACTCGTTTCATTTAAAAAAAAAGATTCGATTTGGAACTGAATTTATAGAGCTAAAGTAATGTACTGAGCCTTAAGATGTTTAATTTGAGGCACATTTTATCGACAAATGGTGTATTTAATCCAAAGTTTTATATTTTTGCCCCGATTAAATTTTTAAAACCGATATAATTATGTCAGACATTGCATCAAGAGTAAAGGCTATCATCGTTGATAAACTGGGTGTAGATGAGAATGAAGTAGTAGCTGAGGCGAGCTTTACCAACGATTTAGGGGCGGATTCCTTGGATACTGTTGAGCTTATCATGGAGTTTGAAAAAGAATTCGATATTCAAATCCCTGATGATCAAGCAGAAAACATTGCAACTGTTGGTCAAGCCATTAGCTATATAGAAGAAGCGAAGTAATATATATGATATTTTACTAAAGATTTTAAATTATCCATGTGATGATCGTCACATGGATAATTTTTTTTTAATTTAGGTTCTAAAGGGTAAAAAATAGTTCAATGCAGTTAAAGCGAGTAGTGGTTACCGGAATGGGTGCGCTTACACCCATTGGCAACAATTTAGAGGCTTATTGGGAAGGACTTAAGAATGGCAAGAGCGGTTGTGCTCCCATTACGTACTTCGATACGGAAAAGTTTAAGACCAAGTTTGCTTGCGAACTCAAAGGCTATGAGCCTCAAGACTTTTTTGATCGAAAAGAAGCCAGAAAACTGGACAGGTTTGCCCAATATGCCCTAGTTTCATCAGATGAGGCAATCAAAAATTCAGGACTTGATCTAGAAAAAGTGGACAAGTTTAGGGTTGGCGTTGTCTGGGGAGCTGGAATTGGAGGGCTTGAAACTTTCCAAAACGAAATGATCGGGTATGCCGGTGGTGACGGAACACCAAGGTTTAACCCTTTCTTTATTCCTAAAATGATTGCAGATATAGCACCGGGAAACATTTCCATTAAACATGGATTTATGGGACCTAACTATACAACGGTCTCGGCCTGCGCATCCTCTGCAAATGCAATGATAGATGCCCTTAACTACATCAGACTTGGACATTGCGATGTAATTGTTACCGGCGGAAGCGAAGCTGCGGTGACCATTGCAGGTATGGGCGGATTCAATGCCATGCATGCCCTTTCCACAAGAAATGAAAGTCCCGAAACAGCATCAAGACCTTTTGATGCCACTAGGGATGGATTTGTTCTCGGAGAAGGAGCAGGAGCTCTTATTCTTGAAGAATATGAACATGCAAAAGCACGTGGAGCAAAAATTTACGCCGAAGTTTTGGGTGGAGGTCTTTCAAGTGATGCGCACCATATGACCGCGCCACATCCCGAAGGGATAGGAGTGGTCAAAGTAATGGAAAACTGTTTGCAAAATGCCGGGATGAATCCTGAAGATGTTGATGCGATCAATACACACGGAACATCCACACCACTTGGCGATGTTGCAGAATTAAAGGCAATATCCAAAGTATTTGGTTCACATGCGCCAAATATCAATATCAATTCTACCAAGTCCATGACCGGCCATTTATTGGGTGCGGCGGGAGCCATAGAGGCAATTGCCTCCATATTGGCCATGGAGCACAGTTTGGTGCCACCAACCATTAACCACAGCGTTGTGGATGAAAATATTGATCCTTCTTTAAATTTGACGCTCAACAAAGCTCAAAAACGGGAAGTGAACGTAGCAATGAGCAACACCTTCGGTTTTGGAGGGCATAACGCTTGTGTATTGTTCAAAAAAATAGGGTAGTTTTGTAGTATAATGAAATTTACCTCCAAAATATTCAATTCCCATCCGAAAACGGATGGGGATTTTTTTTGGGGCGTCAAAAAGATTCTTGGCTTCAAACCTAAGGACATTGACATCTACAAAAAAGCTTTTTTGCATCGCTCGGTCAATAAAAGAGATGCTGATGGAAACCCAATGAATTATGAAAGATTGGAGTTTTTGGGAGATGCAATGTTGGGGACCATCATTTCCAAGCACCTCTATAATGAAGTTCCCGAAGGTGATGAGGGGTATTTGACAAAAATGCGCTCTAAAATTGTGAGCAGAAAGCATTTAAACGAGTTGGGCAAGGATTTAAGATTACTTCATTACGTTGAAAGCAGAATACCAAAGTCCCATTTCGGTGAGAACATTCATGGAAATGTTTTTGAAGCATTGGTAGGCGCCATTTATTTGGATAGGGGCTATCAATATTGCGAAAAATTTATCAATGCCAAGGTAATTGACCCTTATGTGGATATTGAACAGTTGGAAGGCAAGGTCATAAGCTATAAAAGCTTGGTGATCGAATGGTGCCAAAAACAAAAGAAAACATTCCATTATGAGGTCTATGAGGACACCGGAAATGACGAGCTTAAGCATTTTGCGGTAAAACTCACAATAGGAGATAAGATTACTGCAAAAGCCCGGGCCACCTCCAAAAAAAAGGCAGAGGAAAAAGCTTCAAAAAGAGCATATTTTGCACTTCAGAGCAAAATTGAAAACCCGCAGCATTAAATAAGTGTAAACTCAAACGTTTTCGTTTGGTTTTGTGGTGTATTGTTTTCTTTCAACTAGGCTAGAAAGGGGATTAAGACTATATTTACGGTTCGCTTTTGAAACATGTTGACAACGCACAAGATATCTGCGGACTTTTATGACGATAATTTTCAGCTTATCGCCATTCATTGTGGTTTGGAAGACTACGCGATGGGATATGCAATCAACTCCATTTGTGGATTGCGATTAAAACGGATGGAAAGTGACCTTGAGTTGAACCAGAGCCTTTCGTTTTCAATATTTGAATGGGAAGATGGATTAAGCGACAACTACTGGACACTTATTGCGAATAAATGCGCAATTATGGAAATAATGCCATCCACCGGACTATTCGAAAACAACACTTCCGTTCGAACAGATTATTTGATCAAGGAAAAAAGGGAAGTGGATTATTTTTTGAAAGTGGATGCAGGAAATGAATTGGTCGTTGAACCATATGTGAAGGCTATAAACAAAATACCAAGCGTAATCACCACCTATCAGGTTGATACGCAAACTTTAAAATCGAAAAGAAACCTAATCTTTTAATAATGCCAACTAGGAAGAAAACCAAAATATTAGCAACATTAGGACCTGCAACAAGCACCAAGGATGTACTCAGAAAAATGATTGAGGCAGGGGTCGATGTGTTTCGTATAAACTTTTCACACGCCTCACATGATGATGTGGCCAAACGAATCGAAATGATTCGAGAGCTCAATGAAGAAATGGAGGTCAACACATCCATTCTTGCGGATCTTCAAGGCCCAAAGTTAAGAGTAGGGGTCATGGGGGGCGAGGCTGTTGTTGCACCTGGTGACGAAATTACATTTGCTACAGGAGAACCCTTTGAGGGGAGTGCACAAAGGGTGTATATGAATTATTCAAACTTTCCTCGGGATGTAAAACCGGGGGAACGGATATTGTTGGATGATGGAAAATTGATTTTTGAAGTAAAGTCCACCAATGGGAAAGACGAAGTTAAGGCTACAGTAATTCAAGGGGGACCTTTAAAATCCAAAAAAGGAGTAAATCTTCCAAATACTGCAATTTCATTGCCGGCACTTACCGAAAAGGATATCAAAGATGCCATATTTGCCATTGGCCAAGAGGTTGACTGGATTGCACTTTCATTTGTGCGCCACAGCCAGGATCTTATGGATCTTCAAAATCTTATAAACCAGCATACAGAACATAAGATTCCGATTATCGCCAAGATTGAAAAACCAGAAGCAGTAGAGAACATTGACAAGATTGTCGCCTATTGTGATGGTTTGATGGTTGCTAGGGGAGATTTAGGAGTGGAAGTTGCCGCCCACGAAGTGCCATTGATTCAAAAGCAACTGGTACTTAGGGCCAAAAAAGCGCGAATACCTGTAATTATAGCCACCCAAATGATGGAAACTATGATTACTAGCCTGACCCCGACCAGAGCGGAGGTGAACGATGTGGCCAATTCCGTTATGGATGGTGCAGATGCAGTGATGCTCTCTGGTGAAACTTCGGTTGGGAATTACCCCGTTCAGGTCATTGAAAAAATGTCTAGTATTCTGGAAAGTGTAGAAGGTTCCAGTTTAATCAGTGTTCCACAGACACCACCCCACATCCGAACTAAAAGATATATTACAAAATCGGTTTGTTACCATGCGGCCATTATGGCCAATGAGATTCAGGCAAAGGCCATTTCAACATTGACCAATAGTGGCTATACCGCGTTTCAAATTTCGGCTTGGAGACCCAGTGCCCATATTCTTGTTTTTACCTCAAACAGAAGAATTCTTACCCAACTGAATCTGTTATGGGGAGTAAAGGCATTTTTCTATGATCGCTATGTTTCAACCGACGAAACCATTGATGATGTAAACCAAATTGCCTGCAAAAAAGGATTTTTGGATGTAGGGGATATGTTGATCAGTTTGGCGGCAATGCCCATTAAGGAAAAAGGGATGGTGAATACCCTTCGGGTAACGGAAATTGAAACTTGCAGTTTTTAGAGGTAAGAAGCTAAATTGTTAGGCGACCTCTTTTTCAAAAGCAATAAAGTTGACCACCTTACCGGTTACATCTAAAACCGGAGAGGCCTGTATCCAGCACTTATAAGTGGAACCATCTTTTCGATAATTGACTAGAATAGCTTCAAAAGGCTTGTGCTTTTGAACAGCCTCTGAAATCTCTTTTTTGGTTTCTTTACAGGTTTGCTCACCTTGGAACATTCTGGGCTTTTTCCCAAGCACTTCACTTGGATGATACCCGTTCATTCCATGCATATTTTGCGAAGCATATACAATATTGAGAAAAGGGTCGGTTACCACTACTACATGTTCCTTGTCCAAAATCTGGCTTTTAAAAGGTAATTTTCCCTTCCATTTTGATTTATTCGCTAGGGCATTCAAGTTTTTAATATCGCTCAGACTTCCACAAACCTTGTCGAAATGGGGAGCATGAAAATCAAGAGAACTTATCGTGTAACCTTTAATTTCCATATTTGAATAGAAATTGTTTACGGCTTCGTCGTAATATTTCAACTTTTCCATACCCAATACTATAAAAAGTCCCATTTATGGTAAAATCTGGGTCTGACATTAACAGTATTGTTTAAAGATTAGTCCGATATTCAACCATAAACCATATGTAAGTATCAACAAAATATCTGGACTAATTTCGCGAAAACAGCTATTTTCAATTCAACTACAAGAAAGCTTGATCCAATGAGATACGAATATAAAGACCCAAAACTAGGATCTATACTTGGCCTGACCAATGATATAAAAAACGATAACCTACGGTTTACTTCTACGGAAAACACCATCAAATTTCTTTGGAACAGAAATAAGGAACCTTTGACAATTATTGTTGATGATTTGGAATTGGAATTGGAGCCAAATCAATTGGTCACGGTTACTTATCTACAGCATGTTTCTTTTTCCAAAACGGATTTACCGCTTTCGGCCATTCTCTTTAATCGAGAGTTTTATTGTATTTCAGATCATGATAGTGAGGTTTCCTGCAACGGAATTCTTTTTTTTGGGACACAGGATTTGCCCATCATTTCCGTTCCGGCGGATCAGTTGAAAAAATTCAACCTATGGTTCGATGTTTTTGTGGAGGAATTCTCTACTCCGGATAATATTCAGGGCGATATGCTCCAAATGTTGTTGAAAAGATTGATTATAATGAGTACCCGTTTGGCCAAGGAACAACTTATAGTAAAAACCCTTAAGAACGACCAGATAGATGTGATTAGAAAATTCAACTATTTGGTGGACATGCATTACAGAACAAAACGAAAGGTGAGCGATTATGCCGAAATGCTGTTTAAATCACCTAAAACATTGTCCAATCTGTTCTCCATCTACAATCAAAAACCACCCCAGCAGGTTATTTTGGAACGACTTGCACTGGAGGCCAAGCGACTTATTCATTTTACCGATAAGCAAAATCAGGAAATCGCTTTCGATCTTGGGTTTAATGATCCAGCACATTTTAGCCGTTTCTTTAAGAAAATGACCCAAATGACTCCTTCAGAATACCGCGAAAACACTTTAGAGGTCGCCTAAAGGAAATTTAGGCAAGCCATCGGGAAATTCCTGCTAACACTCCCCTCCCTTTCTGCAACATCTTTGCAGTGTAATTAAAACTAGATAAAGATGAAAGCGAAGGAAAAATCAATTTTTAATCTCATCGAGATTTTCAGGACGGTGAAAAGAACTGTTCCCCAACCCATCATATCTGAAGCGCATTGCGATCAAAAACATCATCATGACTTCTACTGTGATGCAGAAAAACCATTTGTAAAGAATTTTTAATCCATATAACAATAACATAAATATTTAGAATTATGAGCACATTTAATGTACCCAAAAGAGAAGAAGTTAGCGAAGCTAACCAGGCCATATTTGACAACTTGGAAAAAGCTGTTGGTTTTGTTCCCAATCTTTATGCCACCTATGCCTATTCAGAAAATGCCTTGGGCAACTATTTGAACTTTGCAAATGCAAAGACTTCTTTGAAAGCAAAAGAAAAAGAAGCAGTTAACTTGGCAGTAAGCGAAGTAAATGGATGCTTGTACTGTTTGTCGGCACATACTGCAATTGGTAAAATGAACGGTTTCACAGAAGACCAGATCTTGGAATTAAGATCAGGTAGGGCATCATTCGATAGCAAGTTGGACGCTTTGGCCAGATTGGCAAGAAATATTACGGAAAACAGAGGAGCAACAGATGCAGCAGTAGTACAGAATTTCTTTGATGCTGGATGGACAAAAGAAAACTTGATTGATACTATTGTTTTGGTAGGCGATAAGACCATCTCCAACTACATCAACAATACCACAGAAATTCCTGTAGATTTTCCAGTAGCACAACCGCTTCAGACTGTTGAAGCCTAATAAAAATAAAAACCCTAATAATTTAATTGAAGTAAAAATGAAAAAAGTAATTGCAATTTTAGTAATGGCCGTTGGCGTGGTGTTTTCAACAAGCGCTCAGGATAAAATGATGAAGGATGCGCCGGTTAAAACCTTGGCGTTGGAACAAACCGCTGGTGAGTTCACCCAAAAACAGATCACAGTTTCTGAAGGAACATATGTTTTTGACATTACCAACAATGGAGTTGGACATGATGTAGGTTTTGTATTGGTTAAAAAAGGTAAAGACGTAAGCAAAGCTGAAAACCATATTCAAACTGCTTATGTGACCAAACCGGTTAAAACAGGAACGTCACAGACGTCAAAACCTACTAAATTGGAAAAAGGCGAGTATGTATACTTTTGCCCATTAAATCCAACTTCAACGGACAACACCTTGGTTGTAAAATAAGTAGGAAGACATAGATTTGTTTACAAAGAGCTCCTTAAAGTTTGGGAGCTCTTTTTTGGTTATGCCAGTTCTGAATCGGTAAAAAGCGATGGCGCAATGCTACGGGACATGTAAATGGGCCAATCATTTTTAAAGAGGTAGCTTTCCGTAATTGCACTATCGTACAAAAGATAGAGCCCACCGGAAATTTTTTCAGTTTCTGCTTTGGAAATGTTCATAATGTTCTCACTGACCACCTCTCCCAAGTACAATAAAAACTCTTTCTTTTGTTTTTGGATAACCCCTAAAAGCTTTCTTTGTTTTGGAGAAAGCTCCCCAAGGGTCTTCAGCCCCCAACAACCATTAAAATCTTCTTCACGGTACATATCCCGCAAAAAATCGAAGATGGCCAGTAGCTGGTTTTTTCCTTTTTTGCGTTTGGACACATAATTCCTTAAGGATGCCAAAAAATCTTCATGTCTATGTGTCAAATAGGCAATGCAAATGTCTTCTTTGGATTTGAAATGACTATAAAGTGTGGCCTTGGCAATATCACATTTTGCAATGATCTCGTTAATTCCGGTTGTGTTGTACCCCTGGGTATAGAACAGATTTCCCGCGGTGGTAATGATGTGTTGATGCAATTGGGTGCGTTGCATATTAAAAATAATTCTGAAAAGGGTTAGTTACCATTAAAAATCAAACTTCAATTGTCCGGAAACCAATTCATCCATTGGTTTCTTGATTTTCTTGCCGGTGCTGAGGTTGGAAAGGGAAATGTCCAATAAACAAACCGAATTATAGCATTTGGATTGGAACCAGTTCCTTTGAGGTTCCTAATATAAGATTTTTATCCACAACATAATACGGAAGGATTTACTTCTTGTCTGCAAAATAGAATCAGCATATTTTTATTGTTCGTTGCAAGTCGACGGATTTTTTTGCGGCAGAAAGAGTTTAATGTTTCTTTAACTAAGAAAGACCATGGTTTTCATGTAGCTTTGCAAGTTCAAAAATTGCTATGTTAGACCTATTGACTTCAATGCTATGGAGCTTATCTCCTTTTGGTGAGGCCAAAGTAGGCATTCCTTATGGCATTATGAAAGGGCTTAATGGCTACTTGGTCTTTGTCGCCTGTTTTTTGGCAAATGTTGCAGTATTTCCTTTGATGATATTCTTCCTGGAGCACATCAACAGCTATCTGATAAAATGGCGACCTTATAAAAAATCAGCTGTTTATATCGCCAAAAGGGCCAAGACAGGTTCAGGAAAGAAAATTGAAAAGTTTGGATTTTTTGGCCTAATGTTATTTGTAATGATTCCATTACCAGGCACCGGGGTATATGCCGGAAGTATAGCTACCTATTTGTTCGGAATTGAAAAAAAGAAGGCATTTATGGCGAATACCATTGGTATTTTTATCTCATCGGTATTTGTTTGGACGGTTGCCGTTTCAGTGAACAAGATATGATTGTGGGCTTTCGGTGCTCGAAAACAGCTTGATTAAAAATCAAATTTTAATTGTACCGAAACGGATTCGTCCATTGGTTTTTCTATTTTCTTTTCGGTGTTGAGATTAGAAAGGGAAATACCCAATAAACGAACCGAATTATAGAGTTCAGACTGGTACAACAATTCCTTTGAGGTTTCTAAAATGAGATTTTTATCCGCAACATAGTACGGAAGGGTTTTACTCCTTGTCTGTAATGTAAAATCGCTGTATTTGATTTTCAAGGTGATTGTTTTTCCCGCTATTTCCGATTTTTTAAGCCTTCTTTCCAATTCGTTCGCGATGTTTTGGAGCTTTTCCAACATAAAAATCTCACTGCTCAGATTTTCCGAAAAAGTTCGTTCGGCACCCACGGACTTTGGAGTGCGATGAGGTTTTACTTCACTATTATGGATTCCACGAACAACATTATAGTAGAATTTTCCACTTTTCCCAAAATGGCCGTCCAAAAATTCCACGGACTTTTGTTTCAAATCACTGCCTGTAAAAATGCCTAGTTTGTACATTTTTTCAGCTGTTACTTTACCAACTCCATAGAATTTTCGAATATCAAGATCTTCCAAAAACTGAATTACCTCTTCCGGATTAACTGTTTTTTGTCCGTTGGGTTTGTTATAGTCACTAGCTACTTTGGCAATAAATTTATTGATGGAAATTCCCGCTGAAGCGGTTAAACCAGTCGCATCCAATATTTTCTTGCGAATTTCCTTGGCAATTAAGGTAGCTGAAGGATTCCCTTTTTTGTTTTCGGTCACATCCAGATAGGCTTCATCCAGCGATAGTGGCTCAACAAGATCTGTATATTCAAAAAAAATACTCCGAACTTGTTTAGAAACCTCGTTGTATCTGTCAAAACGAGGCTTAACAAAAATGAGGTCCGGGCAATTCTTTCGGGCAATATACCCGGCCATGGCACTTCGTACCCCAAACTTTCTAGCCTCGTAGCTAGCCGCAGAAACAACCCCACGTTTGGATCCTCCACCAACCGCAATGGGCTTCCCCTTCAAATCGGGATTGTCATGTTGCTCTACGGAGGCGTAGAACGCATCCATATCCACATGTATGATTTTTCGTAAGGGAAAATTGAAGTCCATACTCAAATTTAGGGTATATTTAGTTTGATGGAACACTTGGAAATTGAACGAAAGTTTTTGGTTAGGTCAGAAGCCTATAAACAGGAAGCAAGCCATCAAACCCGAATTGTACAAGGATTTTTGAATACGCATCCAGAGCGGACGGTTAGGGTTAGGATAAAGGGCGATAAGGCTTTTTTGACCGTTAAGGGAATGAGCAATGCATCTGGAACCACAAGATTTGAATGGGAAACGGAAATAGCAGTGCCCGAAGCTATAAATCTTATCGATCTTTGCGAGGAGGTAATCCTGGAGAAAATGCGTTACAAAGTTCCCTGTGGAGACCATATTTTTGAAGTGGATGAGTTTTTAGGTGAAAATAAAGGACTTGTTGTAGCAGAGATAGAATTGGAGCACGAGGACGAACCATTTGAAAGGCCTGCTTGGTTGGGTAAAGAAGTTACAGGAGAAGTCCAATACTATAACTCACAATTAAGCAAAAAACCATTTAAAATATGGTAATGAAAAAGTCAGGATATAGAAGTACGATCAACCTGCTAAGTGCGATTTCGGCCATAGCGGCAATCACTTTCGATTTTTTCAACAATACCCTGCTTTACTCCATTTTTAAACCACTGACCACAATTTTGATTTTGTCTTTGTTGTTTTTTGTACAAAATCCACAATTGTCCAAGTATAGGAATATCATCATTGCGGCGTTGGTTTTTTGTTTGATTGGGGATGTGTTCCTGCTAAAAGACGAATACTTTGTTTTTGGACTGGGGTCTTTCTTAATAGGCCATCTACTTTTTGCAACAGGATTTATTAAACTTGAAGGCTTTAGTCCAAATTGGTTATCATTCTTCATCCTTGCAGGTATAGGTGGAGGGATTTTTTATTGGCTACAACCCGATTTGGACGCTTTTGAATTGCCAGTTGGAATCTACGTTATGGTCATCGTTTTTATGGCTTGGCAGGGTATAAGCCTATTTATTCGAAATTCTTCCAGGATCTATGCATTGATTGCGATAGCGGTTTTGTTGTTTATGTTTTCGGATACGATGATTGCCATAAACAAGTTTAAGACTCCTTTCAAATTATCAGGCCCTATAATATTAAGTACCTATTGGCTGAGCATTTCACTTATCACAAATGCAAGTTATTCCCTTTTGGATCCCAAAAAGTAGGAGCCCACTTCTTTTAAGATCAATTCAGGATTCGTTACAGATTTAATTTTACCTGTGTTCGGTTGTGGCCGAAGGCTGCCTTAAAACGAAAACAGAAATAAAAACCGCAAAAAAATAGGGTAATCAATAAGACACCTGTTGTGCTAGTATGTCTAACAAAATTTAAATTGAAAAAGTATGATTAAGTCAATTAGCAAAAGTGTAGTAGCGTTGTGTTGCCTAACCCTGTTTATGGTTTCTTGCGATAAGGAAGAAGATTCCCCAGGAGCAAAACCAGAACAGACGAATATTAAACAACGATTGAAACAGGTCGCTGCCCAGGCGGTCGGGGATGATTCAGAAACCCCAAGTACAAGCGATGAAAACCTTGCTTCCGAATGTATAGCAGCGTATGATTGTTTTGAATATGTATTCCCAATAACTGTGAAGGATGCCGATAACAATGAGCGCACAGTAAATAGTGAAGAAGAATTATGGGATTTTTATGATTCCTTACCCGAAGATTTTTTTGAAGAAAATGATCCCATGGTGTATCCTATTACCGTACGTTATGAGGATGGTTCCGAAAAAAGCATTGCAAATGTCGAGGAACTTGACAGCGCCTATGCGGAGTGTTTTGGAGAAGAAGAGTGTTTTGCCTTCGATTTTCCAATTGCGGTGTCGGATGGGCTGGGAACAGAGACCGTTATCAATGGTGAAACGGATTTCGACAACTTCTATTTAAATCTGCCTGAGGACGCATCTCCAGAATTTGTCTATCCTTTTACGGTGACACTTGCAACAGATGGAAGCAAAGTTACCGTACAGAATGATGATGAGTTTGACGCCATTTATTTGGATTGTTATGGATTTGACGATTTTGAGGGGCATGATGATTTCGAGTGTTTCGAAATTAAGTTTCCCATTACGGTAATATCCAATTCAGGGGAAACGCAAGTGAGCTCTGAGGACGAATTAATCGATTTCTATGTTTCTTTGGAAGATGATGAAGATGGACAGCTCAAATACCCTATCGATATCGTATACGAGGATGGAACCGAAAGAAGTATAACTTCAGAGGAAGAAATGGAAAGTGCTTTTGAGGACTGTTTTATAAATGAAGGTGAAATTTGCTATGACATCACCTATCCCATCAACCTTAAAAAGAATGAAGAAGCAACAACCACAACCGTCAACAACGATGAGGAATTTGATTCATTTTTGGATCAACTCGGCGAAGAGGACTATTTTGACATTGCTTACCCAATAAACATCTTGTTGGAGGACGGATCCAAAAAAGAAATTAACAGCGATGAGGAGTTCATCGAATTGGAAGATATGTGCTTCAATTAAAAGAAGGGCATTGGTGTTACGAAGGAAGGGGGGCATATGCCCCTCTTTTTATTTTCTCAAAACCATAAAGACATGTAATTTGTTTTGTAACCTCTCCATATTAAGAGGCTAAATAAGATCAATTCAATTTTTTGTCCAACGCCAAAATTGTCCGAAGCAAAACATTGGCTCCATTGGCCATATCTTCGGCAGAGGTGAACTCTTTTGGCGAATGGCTTATACCTCCTCTGCTCGGAACAAAAATCATTCCCGTGGGAGCTATGGTGGCCATATCTTGGGCATCATGTCCAGCCCCACTGGGCATATACTTAAAAGTAAGTCCCAATTCTGAAGAGGATTTTTCAATTTCCTTTTGAATCACGGGATCAGTCAAGGCAGGTGCCGCAGTGGTATCCAACCGCCTGAATTCAATGGAAATATTGGATACAGCGGCAATTTCTTCCGCCTTTTTCTTAATGGCCTTAAATACTTTTTCAATTACTTCAGAAGATAGATCCCGAATTTCCAAACTTGCTACGACCTTTCCGGGAATAACATTGGGGGCTCCAGGCTCTGCCTTTATCCTTCCAACGGTTCCAACTTGGGCGCCTTCAAAGCTGTTGGTGATTTCGTTTACGGCAACTACAAATTTGGCTGCCGCCAATAAAGCATCTTGCCTTGCGTTCATAGGTGTGGTGCCGGCATGGTTCGCGAAACCAGTGAAAACTACATCCCACCAACGTAGTCCAACAATCCCTTCCACAATTCCTATATCCAGGTTTTCTTTTTCAAGAATTGCACCCTGCTCAATATGAAGTTCCAAAAAAGCGGCAAGGTCTCCTTTTTTCCGTTGTACCTCGGCCAATCTGGTTGTGTCACCACCCAATCGTACTATGCCTTCCCCCATGGAGTATCCGGTGGAATTCACCACCTCCAGAGCACCTTTTCCCAAATGGCCCGACATGGCCCGACTGCCCATAACCCCACCTTCTTCATTCGAAAAAATAATGACCTCCAGCGGATGTTTGGTCTTTATATTGTTCTCATTCAGGCTTTCAATAACCTCCAAAGCTGCCATGGAACCTACACAACCATCATAGTTGCCTCCATTTGGAACACGGTCAATATGGGAACCAAAAGAGATGGGTTTGGCATTCTTTTCTGTTCCTTTTCTTAAGGCTACAATGTTTCCTGCGAGGTCAATGGACACATCCAGACCCTGTTTTTCCAACGTTTCAATAATCCACTTCCGAGCTTCGATATCGGCATCGCTAAAAGCAACTCTTTCGGTTTCACCATTTGCTTGGAGTCCAAATTTTGCTAGTTCAAAGATTCGGTTTTCAAGTCGATTTTGATTGACTTTTATATTTGATTTTTGTGCGTGGGTAAATCCCATTCCGATGGAAACAAACAATATGAGGAAACGATAGATCATACAAGTAGTATTAAAGTAAATTAACCCCGTCAACTTAATTAACAAGGATTCAATGTAAAAACTGAAAGTGTCACTTCGAGCGCTGTCAAGAAGTCTCTAGAATAAACCTTTTAATAGGTCTCGCCCTTCGACAAGCTCAAGATGACACTCGACCTGACAAATTTATAAATAGATTGAAAATTGATATTTTATGATGTCATAAATCGAACTTGCGATAAATATAACCAGAAACAGGTATTTAAAGGGCAGATTTAAACTGTTCCAAAAACCGCACATCGTTTTCACTCAATAAGCGGATATCCGAAATTTGGTGTAGGAGCAAGGCAATTCGGTCAATTCCCATTCCAAAGGCGAAACCAGAGTATTCTTCTGGGTCGATGTCGCAATTTTTCAGCACATTTGGGTCAACCATTCCGCATCCCATAATTTCCAACCAACCCGTACCTTTGGTCATGCGGTAATCCGCCTCAGTTTCTAATCCCCAATAGACATCAACTTCTGCGCTAGGTTCTGTAAACGGGAAATAGGATGGACGAAGTCTTATTTTTGATTTTCCAAACATTTGCGATGTGAAATATTGCAGCGTTTGTTTTAAATCAGCAAAAGAAACATTCTTATCTACATAAAGCCCTTCCACCTGATGGAAAAAACAATGCGAACGCGCTGAAATAGCCTCGTTACGGTATACCCTTCCAGGGGATATGGTTCGGATTGGCGGTTTGTTTTCTTCCATATACCTAACTTGTACCGAAGAGGTATGTGTGCGCAATAAAATATCGGGATCTGTCTGAATAAAAAAGGTGTCCTGCATGTCCCTTGCCGGATGGTATTCTGGTAAATTTAAGGCTGTAAAATTATGCCAGTCATCCTCTATTTCAGGACCTTCAGAGACGTTGAAACCTATTCGGGAAAAAATGTCGATGATTTGATTCTTTACAATGGAAATAGGATGTCTTGCGCCCAGTGCGATGGGCTCCCCGGGGCGTGTTAAATCACCGTATTTCCCAATAGCATCAGCCTGATTTTCAAGCGAGGCTTTGAGGGTGTTTACTTTTTCGGTAGCAGCGCCTTTGAGTTGGTTGATGATTTGACCAAATTCTTTCTTTTGTTCATTTGGTACGTTTTTGAACTCGGCGAAGAAGGTGTTCAAAAGACCTTTCTTTCCCAAATATTTAATTCGGAAAGTCTCTATTTCGTCTTTGGAGGTTGAAACAAACTTTTCAACTTCGACCAAGTGTTCTTTAATAGTATCAATCATTATCGGTTGCGCTATTGGCCGACAAATTTAGCAAATTGTGATTGAATATGGTCAATGGGGGGTATTTGCTCGATTTAATTAAAAAAATACCGGGCATTTGCACTGATCAGTGCAAATGCCCGGTATTGAGCCTAAAAATTGTTAATGGGTATCTTCGATGTTTTCCTTGATCCAGTCCATGCAGGATTGGAATTCTTCGTAAATATCCTCTCGTGGAATCAAATCGGGTATGATATCAATACGTTCCATCATGTATTTGGGTTGATCAAGAAGACCCACAAATAAAACCTTGATATTCTTTTTGTTCAAATCCTGTAACACATCTTCCATGGCATACAAGCCGGACTGATCCATATACTGCATACGATCTAATCTGATGACGACTGTTGATGCTGTATCTGGAATTTGCTCTGCCAATTGCTGAAAATCACTTGTTGAACCAAAAAACAAAGGTCCTTTAATGTGTTTGATAAAGACTTCCTCTCTAAGCCGGGCAGGGAAATTTTTCTCATCGGCCCAAAGCTCCTCCTTCAAAGGTTTCACATCGGATCTCTTAGCGGTAAGGTCACCAATTTTCTTCATGAACATCAATGATGCGATTACCAATCCAATGCCCACCGCATATACAAGGTTCCAAATAGAAGAAAGTACCAAAACTGTAAGCATAATGATTACTTCTGAACTCAACTTTAATGGGCCTAGTTTGATGTCTTTGGGCAAATATGGGATAGCTTTTAATCCTTTGTAGTCCATAACCCCAATACCTACAGTTACCAAGATTCCTGCTAAAACAGCTGCAGGAATTTGGGAGGCAATGGGCCCAAGCGCCAATAAAATGACAAGTAAAAGTATACCGGCAATCATACCGGACAAACGTGTTTTACCTCCAGAGTTGATATTAACTACGGTTCTAATGGTAGCACCGGCACCTGGGATTCCCCCAAATACGGCTGCGATACTATTACCGATCCCTTGTCCTACCAATTCTTTGTTTGGCTTGTGCTTGGTCTGGGTCATATTATCTGCTACAACCGAAGTCAATAATGAGTCAATTGCTCCTAAAAGCGAAAGTGTAAGTGCAGTAAATATGTATGGGGTCAGTGCTGATAGTTTAAATTCCGTAAAAATCTCGAGTTGTGGAATTGGAAGTCCTTCTGGAATTTGTTCAATGGGACGATAATCCATGCCAAATCCAACGGCTACTCCCGATACAACAATCAATGCTACAAGTGTACTTGGTACAGCAGTGGTTATGCGTTTAAAGCCATAAATAATAATGATGGTGGCCAAGGCCAGTCCCAACTCCAACCAATTGACATTTTGCAGGGCACGTGGTAGAACTTTTATTGTCCCTAAAACCCCAGAGGCATCTTTTCCCGCCAAAGTCTTGGCTTCTTTTTGCATGTCGGCAGGAGTGATTTTGCTAGCTCTTTCAATGGTTTCCTCAAAATCTTCCAATACCAGAATACCTTCTCCAGCTTCTTCTTTTAAGATATTTTCGAGAATTTCTTCTTCGGCTTGGGCCTTGAACTGGCTTACATATTCGGCATCTTCTTTTGGATAGTAACCAACAGCAGGTAAAATTTGAGTTACCAGAATAATAACACCAATTGCTGTCATAAACCCAGAGACCACAGGGTAGGGAATATATTTAATATATTTTCCCAGACCTATGAGACCCAATCCGATCTGCATTAATCCGGCCAAGAGAAAAACAGCCAGAATTATGGGAAGCGCTTTGGCAACATCTCCATCATTTACGGCTAAAATTCCAGCAATAATCACCATACTTACAGCGGTCATTGGCGCTGTAGGCCCTGAAATCTGCGTGTTGGTTCCTCCAAAAAGTGCAGCGAAAAAACTTATGAAAATAGCACCGTAAAGTCCAGCACTTGGACCTAAACCTGAACTTACACCAAATGCAAGTGCCAAGGGCAATGCAACAATACCTGCGGTGATACCACCAAATAAATCTCCTCTAAAATGTTTAAACATGATAAGTGATTTTGAATTATTAAACTAGGGTTACTGCACCGGTGGAAAGGGAATAGACACCTCCCACAATTTTTATTTCACCATTATCCTCCATTTCCTTGAGAATTGGACTTTTTTCACGAATTCGATCTATGGTCAATTTGACATTGTTCTCCACAGTTTTTGCAACGAACTCGGCATTTGAAGAATTTGCTTCGCCATCAACCTGCTCCGAAGAGAGCTTTACAGCGGGCAGAATATTACCTAGCATTGAAGTAATGTTGCCTAGTTCCACACCGTCACAAGCTGCTTTTACAGCACCACAGGCTTCATGGCCAAGAACAAGAACAAGCTTACTTCCAGCTGCTTTGCAGGAATACTCCAAACTCCCCAAGATATCGGTATTTTCAAAATTACCCGCCACACGCGCTACGAAAACATCTCCAATTCCTTGGTCAAATACGGTTTCAACAGGGACACGGGAATCGATACAAGACAAGACCACTGCTTTGGGGAATTGTCCTGCTACTGTGCTTTCGCGTTGTGCCTGATACGCTCTGGTCTCCATTTTGCTGGCTGTGAATCGATTATTTCCGGTCATTAAATCTTCAAGAACTGACTCTGGGGTCAATGAAGATTGAGTGGCTTTATCCAATGTTTTTGAAATCATAATATTATAGTATTTACATACCAAAGGTATGTTGGTTAAACGAATGTAAATGTGATTATAAAGTAATAGGCCACTGAATTGATGGACCAATGACGATATTAGGTAAAATGACCTTCGGGAGGGGGAAGGAGGATATCCTCTTTAAAATCCGAATTGGCGAACAAATATCCTAAAACCTCAAGCTTACTGCCTTGTTCCCCGAAATGATGGGAAGGAGATAAGTAAGTCACAAACAAATCCTTCTCGTCAATTTTTTTCTCTGACTCCTTTTCTTGGTTATTTTCTTCCTCCCCTGGGTCGGCAATGGCGACAACCTCACAATCCTTATCAAGTAAAGGAATAAAGGAAGGTGCCAATATTGAAAATATGAGCACTAGGGCAATAAAGGGAAAGGCGATAGTTTTAAGCAAGTTGTAGTTTTAAGCAAAAAAACAAAAATAAACGTAGAACGAAGAATTAGTGTTAAAGAACTTCTAAAAATCCTTTAAGGGCTTAAGATTATTGCGAAGCATCCAACCTGTTTGTCCATCGGCAATTCGGATTTTGTTCCAATCGTTAAAGCTTTCCAGAACATTGACTTTTGTTCCTTCGTGCAATGTAAAGACCGCTTCGCTATTTGTGTTGGGTTCGGAAGTAACTTTGACCTCCTTGCTGAAAATGATAGCGGGATTGTCATTTTCAAAATCTTGATACTGCAAATAGGCCAATAACACACATACTACACCCAAAATCAATGAAAAAACACTCGTGATAAAGGCAATACGCTTATGCGTAGCGTAGCGAAAAAAGAAATAGGCCAGATAGGCAAGAACAAACAGAACGATCAATGAGACAGCCAAATAAGCCCATTGGTCAAAAGAGAAAAAGTTGACAAGGCTTTCATAGGCCTTTGCTATTTCAGTCTTGGGCATTTCCTCAACAGCATCAAGCCTCATGTTTTGTGCGTAGCTCAAATTGTTCAGTATTTCACTATCGTTTGGTTTTAATAAAAGGGCTTTTTCATAATAATAAATGCTTGGGCCAATAGCGTTAAGTTTATAATGACAGTTTCCCAAATTGAAATATAACTCAGCAGAATGTTCTCCACTCTCTAGAATTCGCTGGTAATTTTCTATAGCTTTTGAATACTCTCCGCTGTTATATTGGTCGGTAGCTCGATTGAAAAGCGCAGTGTTTTGGGCCAATCCAAAATAGAAGGAGAAAAAACAAATTAGGGGAACCAATTTTTTCATGCTCATAATTGTTTGTCCATTTTGGAGATTACTTCACTTGCTTTGTCATAATCGTTTTGCATTTGAACATCTGAAAATGGGCTGTAACGGGCCATTTCGCAATTTTTGAGCAAGCTTATAAAGCCTTCTGTATAGGTTGAATCCACACCTTTTTCCGTTAGGATATCTGTTATTTTCTCTTTGCTGAATTCAGAGGTTTCAATCTTTAATTTGGCCTTAAGATAATTATGGAGTCCTTTTTCCAAAGCTACATAGAAAGCTTCTTTATTCCCCAGTTCTTTCTTTGCGGTGGAAAGATACTTTCTGGCCAGTTTATTGGCCTTTTTTATTTTGTTGCCAACAACATCACTTGCAATGGCCTCTCTTTTCTTGAATGAGAAAACGGCGATTGGAATCAGCAACAAAGGGGCAAAAAGCAAAAGATAAAACTTGTTTGAACCAAAAAAGTATTTGGTTTCCATCTTAGTAAGGTTGGGCTTGATCTTTATAAAATGAAACTGCTTGCCAGTGGGAACAACAAATTGTTTGTTGGTATTGGAAGCTACACTGTTATCTGAAGTAGATCCAACGGGCCCCTCCAAAACCTCTATGTTTATTTCCTCCGAGTTCAGAGTAACATATTTTTTTGCTTTTGGATTGAAATAACTGAACGAAATACTTGGAATAGGATACTTGCCCCTGTAAGCCGGCACAATAGTATAATTGTTGGTAACCTTTCCTTCCATTCCCGTACTGAGTGTTCGCACTTTCTCGTCATATTCTGGTTCGTAGACTTCAAGTGCGCTTGGCAACTCGGGTTCAGGTAATTGAAAAAGTTTCAAATTTCCTTTTCCTTTTACTTCTACGATAGCTTGCAATGATTCTGAGGCATTTAATTGTTTCTTGCTGGCGGATACCGCAAATTCGAAATCCCCGACTGCGCCTCCAAAATTGGCAGGTTTTCCTGCCTCTGGAAGTGCTTTTACCGATAAGGTCCGCCTTCCGGCTGAAACTGTTTTACTTGCTTGCTTATAAATTCGGCCACCAAAGAAGTCGCGACGATTTGTAGGGACATCGACAAAAATCTCTAGGGAAAGCGGTTCTATTTCCAAGTTTCCAGATTTTTGGGGATAGAGCACCACCCTTTTTAAAACCACATAACGGTAGGGCTTACCTTTGTAGGTGCCATTTTGGGCGGTATGTTTTGTTACAGGAATATCCTGACTCCAAAAATTGTTGTACTTCGGGTTGTCCAACGGACGATAATTGGTCACGCTTATATTAGGACTTACATATAACTTGTAAATCACCGTGACGGCTTCGTTGAGGTATGGATTGGATTTGGAAACTTCGGCTACCAAATGAAGATTTTCATCAGCAATGTCATCAACGGTTTTGGAATCGTTGGGTTTGTCCACTGCTGCAGTGACCTCAACGGCTTTCGGCAAGGTTTTATAGGTTTCACCATCAATTTCTATAGTGGCTTGTTTTATACTGAACTTACCTCTGGCGGTTGGCACCAATATATAGGAATATGACTTTGAAAAACTTCGCTTTCCATTTACCCAAGAGGAACTTATGGATTGTGAAGGCCCCATGACCACTTTAAAGCCTTCAAAAGGAGGAGGATTAAAATTATCTCCATCCTTGTTCATTGTAAATTCCACTCGAAGACGCTCATTGATGCCCAATTTTTCCTTGCTCAGTTTCATTTCAAAAGAAACCTCACCCTCCTGTGCATGGGAGTAGGTTCCCAACAAAAGGAACATAGGTAGAAGTATCAATAATTTGCCCCAAGAATTATTCATCACCAATCTTTCTCGTTTTTGATTTTTTTGCCCCTTACTTTTCTCGCTTCCATCTTTTCTTGCACCTTTTTTTCCTCGTTTTGCATGGCTTCTAACAGATTTTGAATCTGTTGTTTTGAAAGTTGATTGGGTCTTGGTTGCTGTTTTTGCTCTTCGGGTTGATCACCTTCTTGAGGCTTTTTTTCCTGTTCTTTCTTTTTATCTCCGTCCCCTTCTTGGTTTTCCTCAGGCTTATTTTCTCCATTATCACCCTCATCTCCTTTATCCTTGTTCTCATCTTCATTTTGCTCACCTTCATTTTCTTTCTCCTTATCGCCCTCGTTATTTTGATCCTGGTTTTGGTCTTTCTGATCTTGTTGATCCTGATTGTCTTTGTTGTCCTGGTTTTGGTTGTTTTGTTCGTTTTGCTGTTTTTCCAACATCTTTTTGGCCAAGGCCAAATTGTAACGGGTCTCATCGTCATTTGGATTGTTGCGTAAGGCTTGCTTGTAAGCATCCACTGCTTGTTGGTAATCCTTCTTTTTCATGAGCACATTACCCAAATTATGATAGGCTTTATGTTTTTGGGGCTTTTTGGTACTTTTCTCACCTGTCTGCTTAAATCTTCCAAATGCCTCACCGTAACTTTCCCTATTGTAATATGCAGTTCCTAGATTAAAAGGGGCCACGGTGTTTTCACCGCTTTTTGATATGGCCCTTCTGTAATCGGATTCAGCTGTTGGAAAATCATTGGCTGTAAGCTCCTTGTTGGCTTCATAGGTAAGATCGGTAGAACTCTGCAATGCCCGTTGAGCTTCCTTGGCCGCTTTATCATCTTGTGCTCGTGCAGCTAGTCCAAAGAAAATCAGCACGGCGAACATCAATCTTATGCTATGCTTCATCGTGTTCATTAAAAAGATTTAGCTTTTTCAACCATCGTGTTTTTCTATCCAGAAGGAAAACATCCAAAAATAAAAATAAAAGACCTATGCCTAAGAACCATTGAAATTGGTCCTTATATTCAGCAAACTGCTTGGCCTCGAACTCTTTTTTGTCCATCTGGTTCAATTGTTCTTTGATATATTCAACCGCCATTTCCGTATTGGTTCCATCAATATATTCCCCATTCCCTTCTTTGGCTATTTCAGATAGAATAGTTTCATTGAGACGGGTAATGACCACTTCTCCTTGATTATCTTTTTTCAAACTTTCGACCACACCATTTCTTTTGATTGGGATTGGAGCTCCTTTAGGTTTTCCTACACCAATTGTAAAAACACGGATTCCGTTTTGTGTGGCATATTCCACGGCATCAATGGTAGAGCTTTCTGAATGATCTTCGCCATCTGATACAATAAACAGTACTCTATTGGTCTGCTCGGCATCATCATAATAGGTACTTGCCAAATCTATAGCTGCATTGATAGCGGTTCCTTGGGAGGACAGCATATTGGTGTTCATGCTCTGCAAAAACATTTTTGCAGCTCCGTAGTCCGTTGTTATGGGCAACTGCGGGTAGGCTTGCCCAGCGTAAGCTATAATTCCAATTCGGTCGCTGGCCAGTTGGTTGATGATTTCCGAAACCAATCTTTTTGCCTTTTCCAAGCGGTTGGGAGCAATATCCTCGGCCAGCATGCTTTTTGAAACATCTACCGCAAATACAATATCAACCCCTTCACGTTTAACTGTCTCCAATTTTGTGCCAATTTTTGGGTTGACCAATCCCAGAATGAGAAAAGTGAGCCCCAACAAAAGAAAAATCAATTTCAGCGCGGATTTGAAAATGGACTTATTTGGAGCCAATCGCCTCAGCAATTTGGCATCGGCAAACTGACGCTGTGTCTTTTTTTTCCAAACTTGAAGAAAGAAAAAAGCCAGGGCCATTACCGGAATGATGGCCAACAAATAGAAATATGCTTTTTCGTCAAGCTGAATCATAGATTATATAAAACTTTTAAAAATTGAGTTTCTCAACCCCCATTCCAACAATAATAAAACTCCCGCCAATAAAATAAGAGGTCTAAACTTTTCTTCGTATTTATAGTATTTGAATTCTTCAATCTCGGTTTTTTCGAGCTTGTTGATTTCATCATAAATTTCTTCCAACTTCTCATTGTCGGTCGCTCTAAAATATTTTCCGCCAGTTACTTTAGCAATTTCTTTGAGCAATTCCTCATCGATTTCTACTTGGCGCATGCCGTATCGGAAAGTCCCATCTCTTTTATAGGCCACTGGGGATAGTGCATTGCCATTTGTTCCAAGTCCAATGGTGTAGGTTTTAATCCCAAACTCAACGGCCAAATCCGAAGCGGTTGAGGGTTCAATAAAACCAGAATTATTGACACCATCTGTTAAAAGAATAATAACTTTGCTAATCGCCTTACTCTCTTTCAATCGGTTTACCGAAGTGGCCAAGCCCATACCGATTGCGGTGCCGTCCTCCAGTTCGCCATACGATATTTCACGAAGGGCGTTTAAAACAATAGATTTATCGCTGGTAATTGGGGTTTTGGTATAGCTTTCTCCGGCGTAACCAACCAGTCCAATGCGATCATTGGGCCGTTGTTTGATAAAATCTCCAGCGACTTCCTTTAATGCTGAAAGTCTGTTTGGCTTTAAATCCCTGGCGAGCATGCTTGAAGAGACATCGATAGCCATGACAATATCTATTCCTTTTGTGGTTTTGGTTCGGGTTGAGATATCTTCGGTCTGTGGTCGGGCCAAAGCTGTGATAATGGCAGCCAAAGCCAAAAGACGGAGCACAAACAACAGCGGTTTAAGTTTAGCAGCCAGACTGCCTACCGTAAATCCTTTGATACTGGATATTTTTAAAGAGGCCGATTGCTCTTTCCGTTTGAAAAAATGCCATAGCAGAGCCACCGGAAGCAATAGGAGCAACCAAAAAAACTGTGGGTTTGCGAATTCTATATTTTCAAACATCTATACTTGTGTTTTTACATCCAATGAACTCAATATTCTTGTGACTATTTTCTCGGCATAATCATCCCCATCTTCCCAGGTCAATGCTATCTGCTGAATAAACCCTTGACCACCGAATAAAAGAATGTTGTATTTCAATCGTTTCGATTTTTGCGTTGTCGGATTTTTAAAATTCCCGGAACCAAACATTTTAACTCCTGCAACACCTGATTTAGTAGTGAATTCTTCCTGTTTGGTTATAATATTTTTAATGCCCACCTGCTCAAAAATACCCAGCGCGGAACCAATGGCACCTTCAAAATCGGGATTACTCTGATTGTTCTTGAAGATTACAGAGGTGCTACTTATTGACAAATGTTGAATATAACTTCCATAGGTAAAGGTTTGCATGTCTTGGATGCTGTCCAAAATCTGTTGTGGTAATTCTACCTCCTGTCGAACAAGCACATCGGGAGTTTCCAGATCTATGGGGGGATAACCGTATGAACTTGCAATCCATTCTCCTTCTAAAAGCTCTTTTGTGGGATGCCCAATTACAGTGTCCTTCACTTCCTTAAAGCCATAGTATGCTACAGAAAAGGCCCCTCCCAAAAACAGCATTCCTGCAAAGATGGCCGCTGCCCAATAAATCTTTTTACGCCGTTTTTTCTTGGCAAGCTCTTCCAGATATTCCTCGGTCAACATTAGCTCCTCTTCGGTGGGTTCTGGAAGTGCATCGTGGGTCTTGACCACGATCTGCTCTACCATTTTTCTGTCTTCCTCTGCAGTGGAAGTAGGCGGTTTTGATTTGGCAAACTTAACCAAATCGGCAGTTTCCAATATTTTTTGAAATTGGATTATGGTCTCATCCTCCAATTTAAGCTCACCCGCATCTTTCAGCATTTCCAATTTGGTGATCAATTGCCCTGTTGTACTTTCCAAGGCGGAAACATGTACGTCCTCTTCCAAATATGAGCGCACAATGTCGGTAAGCTCTGAGTAATATTTTTTATACTCATCTTGGATAAGGTATCTAGAGTTTTCCAAGCGTTTTAACTCTAACAGCGCACGATCGTAAGGGGGCAATAAAGCTTCTTTTTCTTCCTCTGTCAACGGCTTCTTTCGTAGAAAGAACCAATAGATCAGTCCACCAACTATTAAAAGGGACAACAAGATAATAAGAATCCACAGCCACATTTTGGCATAGCTTTTTTCCACCTGGATCAACGGTTTTATGTCGAACATTTTCTGTTTGGTGGTATCAACCACCACGTCGGCCACTTTTATATGGAAAGAATCTGTGTAAAAAGGTTGTTCGTTTATAGCGATACGCTGTGGTGGAATGGTATAGGCACCGCTATCGAATTGTGTAAGGGCATATACTTTTTGAAGTGTAACCTTGTTTTTGTTCTTAATGGTGTCCTTCATGATGGCCTCTACAGTCTCTAAGGGTGAGAATGTTTGTCCCTCTGGGAAATGGACAATATTCAACGAATCTGTTTCAACCGTTATGGTGTATTGAATTTGTTCTCCAATTTTAATGGAGGTGGTATCAATTTGCGTAGAAACTTTGGAATCGTCTTGTGAAAATCCAACAAAAGGTAATAGAAAAATTGCAATGACAATTGCCACACAGTTTTTCGCACTTTTAACTTTTAACTTTAGACTTTCAACTTCCATTATCCTCTTCGTTTAAAGTAGCCCAACAATTTTTTCACGTAGCTTTCATCCACTCTGCAATGGATTATCCCCGACCCGGATTTTGTAAATGAATCTTGAAAGTAGTCCACTTTATCTTGATGGAACTTACCGTAGGCATTGCGTACTTTTTTGGAACGTGTATTTACTAACTGAAGCAATCCAGTTTCTGCGTCTTGCATTTGTACCATACCTAAATTCGGAATGGATTCTTCCCGTTCATCAAAGATTCTGATACCAGTTACATCATGCTTGTTTCCCACAATGCGTAGGGTGTTGTCATAATCATCAGCAATAAAATCTGAGAGGACAAAGACAATGGCCTTTTTTTTCATCACATTGGTCAAGAACTTTAGGGCTTCGGCAATATTGGTCTCACTACTTTTTGGTGAAAACTCCAAGAGTTCCCTAATAATCCGAAGCACATGACTTTTTCCTTTTTTTGGTGGAATAAAGAGTTCTACCTCATCAGAAAATAGGATTAAGCCCACTTTATCATTGTTCTGCATGGCCGAAAAAGCCAAGGTGGCCGAAATTTCGGTAATGACCTCTTTTTTGAATTGATTTGCCGTTCCAAAGAGCTCTGACCCACTTACGTCGACCATCAACATCATGGTGAGTTCACGTTCTTCCTCAAAGACTTTTACATAAGGTTCGTTGTATCTGGCGGTTACGTTCCAGTCGATGCTTCTAACATCATCGCCAAACTGGTATTGGCGAACTTCACTGAAGGTCATACCCCTACCTTTAAAGGTAGAATGGTACTCCCCACCAAAAATATGGTCGGAAAGACGTCTTGTCTTTATCTCAATTTTACGAACTTTCTTAAGTAGCTCTTTTGTATCCATGTGTTCAATTAACAATTTTACAATGTTCAATTCTTCACATTAGGCTTTTGAGCCCTTTGGTCAATTGTCCATTGTTAATTACACATTGATTTTAAGGTACCTCTACCTCGTTTACAATCTTATTTATGATTTCTTCTGAAGTGATGTTCTCAGCTTCGGCTTCATAGGTTATCCCAATACGGTGCCTTAGCACATCATGAACTACCGCTCTGACATCTTCTGGGACAACATATCCTCTTCTTTTAATAAAAGCATAGCATTTCGAGGCATTAGCCAAATTGATGCTTCCTCGTGGAGAGGCACCAAAACTGATTAGGGGTTTTAAATTTTCAAGATTATATTTTTCCGGATAACGGGTAGCGAATACCAAATCCAAAATGTATTTTTCAATTTTTTCATCCATGTAAACATCCTGTACGGCTTCCTGGGCACTCAAAATTTGTTTTAAGGTAACCACAGGTTTAACGGGCTCGTTAGATTTACCCAAATTTTGTCGGATAATCAACTGCTCTTCGTTCATTTTTGGATAATCAATTACCGTTTTCAGCATAAAACGGTCAACTTGTGCCTCGGGTAATGGATAGGTCCCTTCTTGCTCTACAGGGTTTTGGGTAGCCATTACCAAGAATGGAGCTTCCAATTTAAAAGTTTCATCCCCAATGGTTACTTGCTTTTCCTGCATGGCCTCAAGTAGGGCCGATTGCACTTTAGCTGGAGCTCGGTTAATCTCATCCGCCAAAACAAAATTTGCAAAAATAGGCCCCTTTTTAATGGAGAAATCATTCTCCTTCATATTATAGATCAAGGTTCCGACCACATCTGCTGGCAACAGGTCCGGTGTAAACTGAATTCTGCTAAAATCACCTTTTACCGCTTTGGCCAGTGTATTGATTGCCAGGGTTTTTGCAAGCCCAGGAACACCCTCCAACAAAATATGGCCTTTTCCCAAAAGACCGATGAGCAAGCGTTCCACCATATGTTTCTGACCAACAATGGCCTTGTTCATCTCATGTGTAAGGAGGTCAATAAAAGCACTTTCCTTGGCGATTTTTTCATTCACAGCACTAATATCAATAGTAGTGTTTTCTTCCATACAAATTATAATTGTAATACGTTAATGTCAGTGTTTTTCTAAGAAGTGCAAAATGAAAATTTATTTAAAATTCACCTGTTAATTAATGGTTAAAAAAAACGCTGAACCCCCAGTTTTGTGAAGGATTTAAGGGTTTAATTTTATATTTTCACTCAATCTGCAACATACGCATAATTATTCAAGAAATATAGCTAGATTCTAGTGTTCCATTGAAAACATAAGAATGAACAAGAAAAAAACAGTCTTTATTACTGGGGCGACAAGCGGAATAGGCAAAGCTACAGCCGAACTGCTCGCAAAACATGGATTTAATTTGATTTTGTGCGGTAGAAGAGAAAGTAGGCTCGTTATTTTAAAAGAACAATTCGGCAAAACCGCGAATGTCCAAACTTTGAATTTTGATGTTAGGGATAAAAAAGCGGTGCATCAAGCAATTGAAGGCCTCCCTCCAGATTTTTCACAAATAGACATCTTGATCAATAATGCGGGAAATGCACACGGGTTGGATTTTATAGACCAAGGAAGCACCGACGATTGGGATGCGATGTTGGATATCAATGTAAAGGGGTTACTTTATGTTTCTAAAGCTATTTTGCCTCAAATGGTGGAGCGAAAAGCAGGACATATTATCAATATTGGCTCAACGGCGGGAAAAGAAGTTTACCCCAAAGGCAACGTATATTGTGCAAGCAAACATGCTGTGGATGCCATTAATCAGGGAATGCGCATCGATTTGAACGAACATGGAATCAGGGTAGGAGCAATCAACCCCGGTTTAGTGGAAACTGAATTTAGTGATGTACGATTCAAGGGAGATTCAGGTAAGGCCGAAAAAGTATATCAAGGGTATCAACCATTACGACCTGAGGATATCGCCGAAATCATCCATTTTACCATAACCCGACCGTATCATGTGAACATTGCCGATTTGGTTGTGATGCCAACGGCCCAGGCTAGCAGTACCATTGTGAAGAAGGAACCATGATCAATAAACGCTTGCTGGTAAAAAATCTTTTGGCACATAATGACGAAAACAGTTTTTATGACAAAAAGCGTTTTATTTCCATTGGTGAAAAGGAGGGCAAGGCCAAATTTTTAAAACACGTTTGCGCATTGGCCAACAGTAATCCCAAGAATAACTCCTTCATTGTTATTGGAGTTGAAGATGCCGACAATGAAATTGTTGGGGTTGATTTCTTTGACGACAGTAAGATTCAAAACTTGGTGAACGCCTATCTGGATAACCCTCCTATTATTTCTTACGAAAACATCCCATTTCCGCATTTGCCCGAAGGTAAGGTTGTGGGGCTGGTGACCATTAAATCCAATGGTAAGGTATGTGCTCTTCGAAAAAACATCTGGAAGTACTATGGCGGAGCGGTGTTTTTTAGGGAGGGAAGCATCAGTCTTCCGAAAGCATTTGATATTGAGCTGAAGGACATCAACTCAGAAGCTGTTGCAACTATTGAACAGCATGCCCGAAACAATATTGAATTGACTTTGGATGCAGTAATCAATTTTATCAACACTAGGCATGCCGATTTAACTAGTGATTATAAAGTTTTTAAGGAACAATTTGTGGTGTGTTGGGCAGGGAACAAGAAAACCATAAAGGATAAAATTTATTATTCTAGGGTAGACATTGAACTGATCAATGAACAGGTAAAACTGTTTTACTCTGCATTGGATGAAATTACAATTACCTACAATGAAGATTCGTTTAGCATGATGGAATTTGTGCAATTAGGATTGGGCGCACAACAAAAATATTACCCGTTGGAAGAAATGGTGATCACCTTTTTTGAAAATGGAAAGTATAGTATTGATAGCAAATTGGTTTTTGAACCTCCCCAATACGACAGAAAGACCTTGCACCATGTACTTAATTCCAATAATTCAATTGTACAAAAGCTAGAAAAAAGGATTGAACTGAACAAAACCGAGGTCGAGGATTTGAACCACTTGCCAGCCACATATCTCATTTGCTATCTAAACGGATTTGAAGAGGCAAAGGAGCAATTGGAGCGGGCAAGACCAATATTAAAAGCGAACCATAAAAAGGTATATCGTTCTTTAAAAGAATCATTACGAATACTTAGAAAGGTGCGCTATAACTAGTTTTTTAACAACCATAATAAGTCATATGGCCCTAATTTCAACAGTCCACTATTAAGAGTTATCATATCATCAGACACCAAGTTTTTTGGCTCTCCCTCTGTAAAATATCCCAATTTGGTAATCCATCGTGACTGCACAACCTGTTCTTTCTCATCAAAATTGGCTAAAACCAATAAACTTTCCGAATTTCCTGTTCGTTCAAAGGCAAAAACATGGTCATTTCCTGTATAATGGATGATGAGATTATTGTTGTCGGCAAAAACGGGATGTCTTTTTCGGATAGCCGTCAATTTTTTTATGGCATGGAATATTTGTGATTGTGGAAGTTTTTGATCTTTCAAACGTGAAACAACATCCCAATTTTGTTTAGGGCGATTGACCCATCTACTGTCATCTTTTTTAGCGGCATCTTCCAAAAATGAGTAGTCATTGAGTGCGCCTATCTCATCTCCTGCATAAATTAAGGGAATTCCACCATACGACAAGATAATGCCATGGAGCAATATAATTTTGGAAATGGACTCCTTGACCAGATTAGGATCTTTTTTTTCCAGACCCATTTCCAATCCCAATAATGAAGCTGCACTTCCGGTTATTCTTCCATCTCCTGTTTTTGGATTATACATAAAAAGTAACCCTGTAGACGTGGACCAATTCAACCGCTGACAATAATAATCCAACAAGAATTTTCGATGCATCTGGGGATTCCACCCAACTTGTTCGATGAACGTATTTTCATATCCTAGACCAATATCGTCATGACATCTAATATAATTTATCCAAGTACAGTCTTTGGGTTTGATGGGTACATTGGTAAGGCTTTTGTACAGCAACAATGTTTTTTTGGTGGCGATAGAATTCCATAAGAGGGCCATCAATGAGGCATTATATGCAATTTCACATTCATTGCCTTCTCTAGCGCCTTCTCCAAAATATTTTACAATTTCCGTGGGGGCGACAATAGCTTCCGCCAAAAAAATTACACCTGGAGCTATGGTTTGAAGGCACATTTTAAATAAGGAAATCAACAAGTGGGCCTCGGGAAGGTTCTGTGAAATGGTGCCCATTTTTTTCCAAAGGAAAGCCAAAGCATCAAAACGTACCACATCTACTCCTTGGTTGACCATTTTGACCAAATTGGTAAGCATTTCCAAAAACACATCTGGGTTGGCATAGTTTAAATCCCATTGATAACTATTGAAAACGGTCATGACCCATTTTTTCATTTCAGGGTCATAGGTGAAATTTCCTGGGGAAGTTTCTGGAAACACCTCCGGCAATGATTTTTCAAATTCTTTTGGAACCGTATCATCGGAGTAGGTGTAATAATAATTTTGATATTTTTTATTTCCTGCCTTGGCCTTTTTCGCCCACGGATACTCGTTGGAGGTATGGTTGACCACAAAATCCAACATTAAGAACATCTCCTGTCTTCGGAGTTCTTGAGTAAGATTTAAAAGATCTTTGGATGACCCATACCGCTTTGCCACACCATAATATTTATTGACAGCATAACCTCCATCATTTTCACCTTTTGGCCGGTCGGTGATGGGCATTAAATGCAACAAATTGATGCCCAAACCTTTTAAGTAGGGTAATTTGGATTGGAGCCCCTTCAAATCTTTATTAAAATGCTCCACATAGAGCTGCATGCCCACCATTTTTTCAGATTGATACCAATTACCGTGCTCAAGACGATTGATGTCTTGGATTTTCAACTGATCAGACCTAGTATCAAAAAGTTTGGGAAGCAACAAAAGTAGCTTTTGAAATGGATTGCTTGAAGCTTGCTCTGTCGGATAAAGTTGATGAAACAATCGCTGTATTAAACCTAGGTTTGAAGCCAAGCGAAGCTCGAAAAGTTCTTTTGGGCCTTTCTTTTTGCCCTTAGAGGCCAGCAACCTATGTAAACTTGCCTGGTTCATAAGGCCTCCAGTTCGGATTTGGTGGGTAGCGCCACAATCGCTCCATAATTTGTTGTGGTTATAGCTCCTGCCTTGTTGGCTTTTTCAACCATTTTAACCAACAGATCATGATTCTCCAGTACTTGGTCAAAATTATCCAAATTGGCTATTTGGTATAAAAGACATCCAATAAATGCATCGCCAGCACCAGTTGTGTCTACTGGTTTTACGGAAATACTGGGTACCATTGTTTTTAAACCGTCCAAACTTAATAAGGTCCCTTCTTTACCTAAAGTAACTGTGATAATTTGGGCCCCAATATCATGAAGTGTTTCACAGGCTTCGTGCACATCTTGTTTCCCGGAGAGAATTTGGGCTTCCTCCAAACTGAATTTGCACAGGTGGGATTTTTCAACAAATGGCATACATTTCTTAATAAACTGCTGCTCATTGCCTTTCCATAAATCCTGTCTAAAATTGGGATCAAAACTGATGAACATTTCCTTGGTCAAGGCATCAAACAAATACTTGCCATAGGTTTTTTCCAAATCACCACCCAAAAGGGCGGTTGCCGCACCCAAATGCATCAAATTGCCTTTAAAATTTTTCCGAAGTGCTGGGTCATAGGTCAATTCCCTGTCTGCCCCCCTATTGAACACAAAGTCTCTTTCTCCATCTTCTGCCAGGGAAACAAATGCCAAAGTGGTAAAGGTGTCGCTGGTTTGGGCCATTGAAACATCTACTCTTTGCGCTTTGAGAACGTTTAGTAAAAATTGACCAAAAGGGTCATTGCCCACACTGCCTATAAAAAAACTTGCTCCACCAAGTTTAGAGATGGCACAAGCTACATTGGCGGGGGCGCCGCCAGCTTTTTTTGTGAATGTAATTGCTTTTGACAGGTCGCTGCCCTGTTTTTCAGCTACAAAATCAATCAACAACTCCCCTACACAGAATACTTTTTTCATTTTTTTGATTGGAATACTACAATGTACATAGAAAATTATACCAGAACCAAAAAAACGAAGTACTTTAAACTTTACATTAATTTGTCATATTGCACTTCCTTTGTAATTATCATTGCAAAAAAAACTACATGCGGACATTAGTTATCGGGGATATGCATTCAGGCATAAGGGCATTTGAACAACTTTTGGTAAAGGCAAGGGTTGAACCCGGGGACCATCTTATATTTTTGGGAGATTATGTAGATGGGTGGAGCACAGCTGTGGAAACTGTAGATTTTTTAATTGAATTGGATAAGACCCACAACTGTACCTTTATCCGAGGGAATCATGATGAACTTTGCAGGCATTGGTTGTTGACAAAAGAGGAAAATCCGCAGTGGCTTGCACACGGTGGGACTGCAACGCGAGACTCCTACCTGAATGCCCAAAGGAAAAATTGGGATTCGCATCTTGAATTCTATGCCGGGTTACAGAATTATTTTTTGGATAAGGACAATCGACTCTACTTGCATGCTGGATATACCAATTTAAAAGGAGTTGAATATGAATATTTTGACCAGCTGTTCTATTGGGATCGTACACTGTGGGAATTGGCAAGGGCCTTAGACCCATTGTTGGAACCCGAAGACCCTAATTTTCCAAAAAGGTTGACACATTACAAAGAGATATTTATCGGTCATACACCAATTTCTAAGAAAACAATTTCGGTTCCCAAAAAAGGGGCCAATGTTTGGAATATTGATACGGGAGCGGCCTTTAAAGGCCAACTAACCCTAATGGATGTTGAAACGAAGGAATATTGGCAAAGTGACCCAGTCCATATTTTTTATCCAGGGGAAAACGGGCGTAATTAGAATTTTCCTGATTTGTGCTTGATTTGCCATTTAGCCAGCTCTTCCCATTGCCCTTTATAGGCCATTTTGGCCTGCATGGGCCATGAAGCAGGATCATGGATGCGGTATCTTTTTCCTCCAGAAGTTAAAACCTCTTGGCACTTCACAGTTGAAGTCTCTGAAAGATCTTTCCAAGTTTTGATGCCATAACCATGGAATAACCCCTGAATTTTAGGACCAATTCCTTCTACAAGAGTGAGATCGTCTTCTTTTATTTTTTTACCGAATGCAGCTCTTGCTGCTTCGGCATTGAACCCATCTTTAATTGCTTTTACAGTTGCCTCAATTTTTGACGGGGCAACTAATTGGGATTGCTGCTTTTGACAAGCTTCCAACTGCATTTTAAGGTCTTCACACTCTTGTTGCAGTGCCTCTATTTCTTCACTTGAAGAATTTTGCCCCTTTCCCCAATAAGAACCAATAATTCCGCCCATTAATCCAACTAAGATCACAAGGGCCCAATACCAAATATTTATATGCTCAAAATCCATTTTTATAGCGTTAGTGTTAGTTGTCTGCCCCTACAAATTATTAAAAAAATGCTAAAAAAAAGAGTTTAACCTCAAGAATGTGAGCCTATTAAGAATAAACCCAATGGCCCCACGGATTGCACCTTAACTAATGATGCACAAAAAGCAACCAATCATACAATTTTTATGACCAGTGATACCAAGACCTGTTTGAAATAGGGATATTATGTGGAAATTTGATAAATATATTAGGTAAGGAACCCTATTTCTCCCGACGAAGTTCCGGCATTGAAGTAGGGTTTAATTTTTATTTAAGTTTGAGTTAGTTAAGTTGGTTTTATAAAACCGCCTATTTTCAAGTTCGTCGAAAGTAGGCGGCTTTTTCTTTTATAGGTCAAACTTAATTCCCTGGGCCAACGGAAGTTCTGTTGTGTAGTTTATGGTATTGGTTTGCCTTCTCATGTAAATTTTCCAGGCATCCGAACCACTTTCACGTCCGCCACCGGTTTCTTTTTCACCACCAAAAGCTCCACCAATTTCAGCTCCTGATGTACCAATATTCACATTGGCGATACCACAGTCGCTTCCTGAAGCTGATAAAAAGCGTTCTGCTTCCCTAAGATTGTTTGTCATTATCGCTGAAGAAAGACCTTGAACCACTCCGTTTTGTTGCGCAAGGGCATTTTCTACATCTCCTGAATATTTCAACAGATATAAAATGGGAGCGAAAGTCTCTTCTTGAACAATTTCAAAAGAATTTTCGGCCTCAACAATGGCGGGCTTTACATAGCAACCGCTTTCATAGCCGTCACCAGATAATACTCCTCCTTCAACCAAAATCTTACCACCTTCTTTTTTGGCTTCTCCCAATGCTTTTGTATACATGTTTACTGCATCGGTATCGATAAGCGGACCGACATGATTATTCTCGTCAAGAGGGTTACCAATTCGTAGCTGCTTGTAAGCATCGGTAATAGCGGTCTTCACCTGATTATAGATAGATTCATGGATAATAAGTCTTCGGGTAGAAGTGCAACGTTGGCCGGCTGTGCCTACCGCACCGAAAACCGCACCAATGACGGTCATCTTTATATCGGCATCAGGAGTAACAATGATGGCGTTATTTCCACCAAGTTCCAAAAGGGATTTTCCCAATCTTGCCGCAACAGCTTGTGCAACTATTTTTCCCATACGAATGGAACCAGTGGCCGAAACCAAGGGAACTCTGCGGTCATTGGTCATATATTCCCCTACCTTATAATCCCCGTTGATAAGACAAGAAATGCCTTCAGAAAGGTTATTTTGTTTTAGAATATCAGCAATTATATTTTGGCAAGCCACCCCGCACATTGGAGTTTTTTCGGAAGGCTTCCAAACACAAACATCACCACATATCCATGCAAGTGCAGTATTCCACGCCCAAACGGCAACTGGGAAGTTAAAGGCGGAAATAATACCAACAATGCCAAGAGGATGGTATTGCTCGTACATTCTATGTCCGGGTCTTTCAGAGTGCATGGTCAAGCCATGCAATTGCCGTGAAAGACCAACTGCGAAATCGCAGATGTCAATCATTTCTTGTACTTCGCCCAAACCTTCTTGATAGGATTTTCCCATTTCGTAAGAAACTAATTTTCCCAAAGGTTCTTTTAGTTCGCGAAGTTTGTCGCCAAATTGGCGCACTATTTCTCCCCTTTGGGGAGCGGGAACCAAACGCCATTCTGCAAAAGCTGCGGTGGCGGCATCCATCACTTTTTCATAATCTTCTTTGGTCGTGGTTTTTACTTTACCGATAAGGGCACCATCCACTGGAGAATAAGACGCAATGATATCACCTGAACCAAAGTTTTCCGAACCTGTTGAGGTTCCGTTATTTATTTCTGTTAGCCCAAGTTGTTTTAGGGCTTCGGCTATTCCAAAAGCCGCTGCAATTTTTGACATTTATAACTTTTTAATTGTGAATTGTTATATTTTTCAAAACTACGAATAATACGAGAGAGCGAAACTAAGATTTTTAAAGGAAATGGGATAATAGCAAGAGCACAATTCCTATCAATGCAGGAAGCGCCTGTACGGTGAATATTTTTTTGGAAGCGGTCAACGCTCCATATATTCCAGCAATGGCAACGCATCCTAAAAAGAATAAGGCCACATAAAGCTGCCATTCTTGATTTTGGATCAATAAAGACCAGATTAATCCAGCTGCTAAAAAACCATTGTACAACCCTTGATTGGCTGCTAAGGTTTTGGTCGGTTCGAATAGATCTTCGGGAAAAGAGCGAAATACTTTCTTGGCCTTGGTGGTCCAGGCAAACATTTCCAACCATAAAAAATAAAGGTGCAAGATTGCAACCAATACAATAAAGAATTTTGCAGTTATTAGTATCATTGGTTTTTTGCTATAAAACGTTTATCCACGGGCATAACGGTGCCACAATTGTTACAGGTACGGAGTTCTTCCGAACCATAAAAATGTTCAAAATGACCTAAAAAGTCCTTTTCAATATCATGAAGTGTGAAATAGGCTTCATATAATTTATGATTGCAGTTGTCGCAGAACCAAAGCAAACCATCGTCAACATTCATCTCGGCCCGTTTTCTTTCCACTACCAAACCGATGGAACCTTCATGCCGAACCGGAGAATGTGGGACCTTGGCAGGATGCAAGTACATATCGCCCGGCCCTAATTTCATGGTTTTTTTTTGGCGATCTTCTTGAATATGAACTTCTATGTTTCCTTCAAGTTGGTAAAAAAGCTCTTCGGTCTCATTGTAGTGATAATCCTTGCGAGCGTTTGGTCCGGCTACGATCATCACAATATAATCCCCGGCATCTTTATAAAGATTTCTGTTTCCGACCGGAGGTTTTAAACTATCCCGGTTTTCTTCTATCCACTTATTAAGATTAAAAGGGGGTTGAATGGGCATTTTTTAAATGATTTTGTGAAAGGTATAAAAAACCTTTTTTGCCACATAGCCTTTAACAAAAAAGACCTGCAAGTTACAGATCTTTTTAGCACTAATATTAAAACTAAATTATTGAACGTTCGATGTTACCTTCATGAATATTTGCGTAAAATAAGGCCTTCCCTCTTTATCCAATTGTACACTTAAAGTGGTATGTGTAAATGATTTTTCCAAGGTCTCTTTATGCGAAGCGCTTTTAAGCCACCCGTCTACAACCAGCTCTGCAGATGAATAGAACCTTGCTACATTCTCTGCAACCTCAACAGCGTCTATTTCAGAAGCAATGCTTGAAGCTCGGGCATCAAAATTATCATGACTCAATTTATTTTTGGAAATCATATAAGCATTGTGGTCTTGCGCATATTTATAAGATGAAGGACTTGAAACCAATGCAGAAGCTCCGATTGATGAACGATGCTCGTTCACCATATCCAACACTTGCTGTTCCAGTTCCGAAGCATCAATAACCAATTTGGACCCGGTCAAATCAATTTCTTCCTCCAAAGGGGTCGATTTACTACAGGCATATAACATCATTAACGATGCTACGGCTACAAAAGTGTAACGTATTTTTTTCATTTTCGGGGGTGGTTGTCGGGGAGTGTTCTAAGTTCCCCTGTGTTCTCGCTGCCTAAGCTATTGGGAGCAGGGGGTTAAGCCATAAAATTTCCATGGGAGGTTCAATTAATCCGTTGAGTTGCACTAAACTCCATTAAAGTACCAAAAAGTACGACGTAGCTAATTCCATTCATCGGGAAAAACGTACCGTTTAAATAGTGCCAAAAAAGTATTTTACTACCGCTAAAGCGTTGATATGTAAGGTTATTCTTCGGTTGAATCTGGGGTTTTATTTTCTTCCTTTAAAACAAGGTCAAAAACAAATGCCCCTATTTCCTTAACGGGCTCATAGAAGATGGATTCCTTCTTGGTTTCCTCGTTTACAAAGTTAAAAGAATCGGTAAGGCGCTCAAAAAAGATGAGCAATGCTCCTATTATGATGGCAACTTTTAAAGTTCCGAAAACCCCACCCGCAAGTTTGTTTAAAAAACCAAGCATGGCAAAATCTGCAATTTTTGTCAAAAACTTTCCTGCAAAGTGAACCAATAGTACAATAGCAAAAAAAGTTATCAAAAAAGCGGTGATGTTGATATAGGTTTCGCTCCAATCAAAGCGTTCGGCAAGATAATTTCCAATAATATATGAGAAATGAATGGCCCCGTACAGGCCGCCAACCAAGGCAATTAAGGAAGCAATTTCAACAAAAAGCCCATTTTTTAGTCCCTTGTACAGCCCCCATACCAAAAGCACACCAATTACAATATCCAAAAACTCCATACCCCTGTTTTAAACAAATATAGGATATTGATTTGTACCTTTGGAACTCGTAAAAACATTCATGTCCAGAGACGATATACTTAAAGAAAGATGGGAACTTTTGGTGGAGAAATTATCCGTTCAATTTGCGGATGGGGATACTTTGGATTTGGATGGAATCATCTATTTGGTGGGGGTGCAAGAATTGGGAAAACTTCATAAAAGCTTTAAAAAAGATGAAAAGGTCAATCTAATGCACATTGCTATTTGTAGGTTATTGGAACCCTACGGGTATTATGATTTTGATTTTTTTGATGAGGACGGTTGGCCGCATTATAAGATAAAGGAGCAATTACCTCCGTTAAAGGCTGGTGAACAAGCAATTTTGATGAAGGAAGCACTGGTTCACTATTTTTTGGAGAAACAATACATTAACTAGATGGAGCTAAAGAAACCTTATTATGCGGTAATTTTCACCAATACTCGAACCCAAGGTGACAACGGATATGGCCAAATGGCCGATGACATGGAGAAATTAGCCCGCCAGCAACCTGGGTTTATCGATTTTGAGAGTGCGCGTGACGGCCTTGGCATTGCCATAAGTTATTGGGAAGATCTGCAGTCCATTGCCAATTGGAAAGCTAATATGGACCACCAAGTTGCACAAAAAAGAGGGATTAAGGACTGGTATTCATGGTACAAGGTTCGAATTTGTTTGGTGGAAAAAGAGTATGAGTTCACCAAGAAGAATTAATGCAAACTTAATTTCACCTGTTTACCCAGAAACGGGCTTTTGCTTATCTTTTCCTCTTGTTCAATACTACAGCTATGAAAGAGAACGTGAGATTTTCCAATCTAGATAGAAAAGAAACCATTAGAAACCTTTCAAAAGAAGCGTTTGATTTAGTGGTCATTGGAGGTGGAATCACCGGAGGTGGGATTGCTTTGGATGCGGCTTCGCGAGGTTTGAAAGTGGCCTTATTGGAAAAGGGAGATTTTGCTTCGGGAACCAGTAGTAAATCAACCAAATTGATTCACGGAGGACTGCGATACTTGAAGCAGTTCGATTTTTGGTTGGTAAAAGAAGTAGGTTCTGAAAGGGCCATTGTGCACAAATTGGCCCCACATTTGGTGTTGCCTGAAAAAATGTTGCTTCCACTTATTGAAGGAGGATCCTACGGCAAATGGTTGACTTCCATTGGTTTAAAAGTTTATGACATTCTTGCCCAAGTAACCGGGGATGACAAACGTCAAATGTTGGAGAAAAAAGAAGCGTTAAAACTTGAGCCACTTTTACCTAAAAAGATATTGAACGGAGCGGGATATTATGCCGAATATCGCACGGATGATGCACGACTAACCATAGAAAATATTAAAACCAGTCTTCAGTTTGGGGCAAAGGCATTGAACTATGCCAAGGTTGTTGATTTTGTCTACAAGGATGAAAAAGTGTGCGGTGTCAAGGTAAAGGATGAGGTTTCCGGAGATGAGATTCTTATAAAATCCAAGTATGTGATAAATGCTGCCGGACCTTGGGTAGATGAGCTTCGAAGTGTAAACAAATCCAAAAAAGGGAAACGCTTACATCTGACCAAGGGTGTACATTTGGTATTTCCGAAGGAAAAACTTCCCGTAAAACAATCTGTCTATTTCGACATTCCTGATGGAAGAATGATGTTCGCCATTCCAAGGGGCAAGGTGACCTATGTGGGTACTACCGATACCAATTACAATTCCGATAAGGATGATATCCAAGTTGATTTGGCCGATGCCATTTATTTGATTTCTGCGGTGAACAATATGTTTCCTTCCATCAATCTAGAAATGGATGATATTGTTTCCTCTTGGGCTGGATTACGTCCCTTGATTCATGAAGAAGGAAAATCAGCATCCGAACTCTCACGCAAGGATGAAATTTTTACATCTGATTCGGGATTGGTGAGCATAGCCGGAGGAAAACTAACGGGCTATAGAAAAATGGCAGAACGAGTGGTGAATCGAATCGCAACAAAAATGGACGAAGACCATGGCATTGAAGTTGAACCTTGTGTGACGGATAAAATTCGACTGTGCGGAAGTGATTTTAAAAAACACAAGCATGTAAAAAGGTATATTTCCCAGGTGTTCGACTTAATCAAGGAAGATGGATTTACAGAGTATGATGCATGGTATTTGGTCACCACATACGGTAAGCAGACCGATACTATTTTGGAAATTTACAACTCGCTGGAGCAAGAAAACGTACATGAGCGGATGATATGCGCAGAAACGCAGTTTACCATTGCTCATGAAATGGCCATCAATCCGATGGATTTCTTTATCCGTCGCACGGGAAGATTATATTTCGATATTGACAGTGTTCGGGATTATATGGATCCCGTGCTGCAAGAATTTAAAAAAGTATGCGCCTATAACGAGAAGGAAATCCAATCCTTCAAGGAAAACCTCCTGTCCGCATTGGATTCCCACTCCCATTTTTCATTGGATAGAAATTAAGATTTTAAACCGGCCATTTGTTGAGCCCATTCAATAATAAGGTTGATGGTTCCCTCATCCCATTTTCCGGGCTTTCCCTCAAAAGAGTTTTTTGGACTTTCATGAATGGTATTCCAATGATCTAAACCGGGGTATTCATACAAAAGATGGTCTTTGTGACCACTTCGTTCCAAAACATCAATGATCATTTTATTGTCGAACGAAGACATGATCCAATCGTTGGTCCCACGCAAAATCCTTACCGGAACTTTTACTTTTTCCCACTGTCCTGCTAAATCAAAGTCTTGTAATTGCTGGTAATAGGCCACTGGGCGACCGTACATATGTGCTGCTGAGTGGTAGTTGTACTCAGCAAGGGCTGGATAGGCATCAACTACATCTTGATACGTCTTTTTTTCAATAAGCATTCCATAATATAATGGGATATAATAGTTGTTCATTTTTTTCACAATTTCGGATTCAGTATTACCTCTGAACTGTAGTAAGCGGCGTTCAATTTCGAGCATATGCTCATACCAGGTTTTAAAAAAAGTGCCATCTGAAATAACTCCCGCCAAATCAAATTCATTGGCAAAAAGAGGTGCAAGAGCACTGCCCATGCTTGAACCGTAAACAATGATTCTGGAAGTGTCCACGTACGGTTTTGTCTTCAGTTTTTTAATTGCAGTTCGGAAGCCTTCGATATCCGTTTTAAAATCGGACTGGCTACAATCGCCTTCACTGTCGCCCACACCAGGTTTTTCTATACGCATAACAACCATGCTCGATTTTTCAACCAAATCCTTTATGGTTTGCACCCAATTTCCCCTTCTGCCCGGATAGGTTTCAATGCTAGAACAACTTAAACCCCCAATTAGAATAATTGCTGGTTGTTTTCCTGGTTTTTTTGGCTTGGTGATGATGATGCGCTGCGTAATCCCGTAGGGACTGGTGATTTCTTCATAAAAAGTGTCCAATCCGGGATGATTTTCCCTTTCCAAAGGATTAAATGTGACTGTGGCCTCCACCACTTCAGCATTTCGCACGGCTTTGATTTTGGCAGGTTTGTTCGCCCTAAGACCATAGGAAACCTCACTCCAAACTTCTCCATTGGAAATTGGAATTCCGTCCACTTCGATAATAACATCATTGGCCAAAAAACCGGCTTTTCCAAGTGGAGAATTAGTTTTTACATCCACTATTTTGGAACCTGGAAGGCCTCCTTCCGGCCCTTTTATTTTGGCTTCCCATGAGCTTCTTCTTCCTAAAATTTGGGAACTGACCGTCAAAGTTGAGAATAAGGTGAAAACACATAGTATAAATAATCCGTTTTTTGATTTCATGCTTATGATTTAAGTTTTCCTTAAAATTAGATTGCCTATTTTTAGATGAGGGACAATTTATACGAAGACAACTGTTTTTTATGTCAACAGACTCCGCACAATGATTTGAAATTTAGAGAACGTGAAATCGACCAATAATTTTTATCTATTTAATTCCCGAGTAGCCACCCATGCCATTTTTTGGACGTTGTATTATGTACTTTTTGGATTGATTTGGGTTGGCAAGGAAGGTTATTTGGCGTCTTTTTATTTGGAATTTATTTTGCTGCCCATTCGCATTTTAGCGGTCTACTTTACCATCTATTTTTTGCTGCCCCGCTTTTTATTGAAGCGAAAATTCAAGCAGTTTTTTGCAGGATATGCAGTTACCCTGCTTTTGGGAGGTATACTACAACGTGTTTTTATCCATCTATTTTATGAAGAATTGTTGTTGAACGATTCAAGTTCTGGATTGTTCAGCATAATGATGCTGGTCAGGGCCATTGTTTTGATAAACACCACGGTTTTGTTGGTGCTGGGCGCAAAACTGTTCCAATTATGGGCTATTGAGCATGAAAAGAACGAAGGTTTGGAGACTGAAATTTTGGAAATTCGCTCTAACCGAAAAACTCATCGCGTACCCTTTGAGAATATTCTTTTTGTGGAGGGTCTTGGAAATTACGTAACCTATCATTTAGCCGACAAATCAAAGATTACCAGTTATGGGAGTATAAAATCGGCATTGCAAGTGTTGCCCGATAATTTCAGAAGAGTGCATAAATCTTACATTGTGAACAAGGTTCATATAAAATCGTATGATGCCATGACCATAGATATTCAAGATAATTCCATTCCTCGAGGAAAGAGTATTAGCGACGAGGTCTTGTTGAATTAAGGTTAATCTAATTTTTCAGTCAATTTTTTAAAGACCTTTTTTGGATTCTTATCCTGATAAAGAATTTGGTAGACCGCATTTATAATGGGTGTTTTGGATTTTCTCTTCAATTTTTCCATAAGCAAATGGGCACTTTTGGTAGCATAATACCCTTCGGCCACCATATTCATTTCCATCATGGCGCTTTTTACGGTATATCCACGGCCGATCATATTTCCGAACATACGGTTTCGGCTAAAAGTGGAATAACCCGTAACCAATAAATCTCCCAAATAAGCAGAATTGTTGATGTTGCGCTTCATTTTGTACACCTTTCCAATAAAACGTTTCATTTCGCGAATGGCGTTGCTCATCAAAACACTTTGGAAATTATCACCATATCTAAGACCATGCGCAATTCCCGCAGCAATCGCATAGATGTTTTTAAGCATGGCGGCATATTCAGTTCCAATAATATCATCGGAAATCTTCGTGCGGATGTAATGGCTTTGCAATTTGCTGGCAACCATTTCGGCTTTTGCGGCATCAGCACATGCTATGGTTAGGTATGACAGACGTTCCAATGCAACTTCTTCGGCATGGCATGGCCCCGTAATAACACCAATATTTTTAAACGGAATATTATAGACATCATGGAAATGTTCCCCAACAATTAATCCACTTTCAGGGACAATACCCTTGATGGCTGAAAAAATTATTTTGTCTTCTAGAGAAACAGTAAGCTTTTCAAGTTCTCCATGTAAAAATGCTGAGGGAATGGCAAAAATCAGGATGTCGGAATTCTCAACAACCTCGTTAACGTGGTTACTCAATTCCAGCTTAGAAATATCAAATTCCGCAGCACTGATATAGTTTGGATTATGTCCCTCTTTTTTTAAGTGTTCAATTGCATACAAGCTGCGCATATACCATGAAACACTTTCTAGGTTTTCGGAGAGCATTTTTACAATCGCAGTTCCCCAGCTGCCTCCGCCCAATACACCAAATCGAGGTTTGTCAATCATTGATAAAATTTATGGCGTAAAACTAAACAATCTAATTTTTAATATGCAAGTAGCTGATTAATAGAACATTATGTTTTTTGGCACAATGCTTGGTTTTAACTAGATGAATCAAAAAACTTAAATTATGAGATTTGGAAAACTACTTTTTGGAATATTATTTCTAGGATTATTGGTCAGCTCTTGCTACACGGAAGTTGTATTGGAAGATGACTTTATCGAAGCATCACCCGTTAACACGGCCTTGGCCTTAGAGTCATACGATTTATGGTATATCGATATCAATGCAACTAAAGGGAATGGTGAAGTGCCGTATCTACAAAGAGCTTTTACCATTTCATTTGACCGAGGAATTATTTATGCCAACAACAATATGGTCGGAATAGGGAAAACCGGCAATGGATTGGGAATTGATGTAGGATCTTACGCAACCCTAAATGGAGTGGTCGAAATAGATCATGACGTGGATGGACTTTGGCTGTTGGATGTTTATGCGTTGAACAATAACACTTTGGAATTGTTTGATTCCCGTTCCAACACCTCTTATGTGCTACGTGGGTATCACAAAAACAATTTTGATTATGACATGGTCTTTTACGACAACATACACTACTTTTTGCAGGAGTACGAAGCTTGGGAAAAAACCTATACCAGTGAAGTTGGCGCAGTTAATGATTTTGATGAGGAAAACCATCTTCAGTTTTTCTCTGACGAAAGTTTTAGGTCATCGGTGGACGCGATAGGCACATCACTTTCTAATTTGGTTTGGGATTACGAAGGTAATTTTGAAGTATTTGATGTGGCCAACGATGCATCGCTCAAAACTTTAACACTGGATTACGACTTTTTGGGCAATGATTATTTTGAGCTTTACGTTATTAATGATAGTACCATTGAATTGTACCATGTAGCCAGTGAAACCGTTTATGAGTTCAAGGGAAGGGGATACATTCAATATTTAAAAACAGGAAAAACAACGGGGAAAAAACGTTCAAAAGTTAAAAATTCCATAATGAACGTGTCCAGACAAAGAAAAATGTAAGGATAAAATAAGGTCCTCGACTACGTATATAAGTTTTTTGGTTGGTTATTTAGTTAAGAATCGCTTCAAGTACCTCAACTTGGGGCGGTTCTTTTTTTATAGAAGAATTTGAACAGAATAGATACCGGCTATTTGCTAAGCATACCTTCCTTTTTTTAAATGCTCCAAATACTGTTTTTTAAAGTCTGAAGGATTTTCACCACTAATCTTTTTAAAGGTTCTGTTGAAATATGAAAGGCTTTCAAATCCGCAGGCATAACAAGTTTCACCAACATTTTTTCCCATGAGCAAAAGTCTCTTGGCTTGACTGATGCGATATTGATTCAAAAAGTTGGTAAAGGTGTTACCGGTAGTTTTTTTGAAATACCGACAAAAAGCCTCTTTTCCCAAACTACACAGTTCGGAAACTTCGTCAATCGCAATTTTTCGTTGGTAATTTTGATCTACAAACTCATGAATAGTTCTAAGCCTATCCTGTTCTTTTTTTCTAAATCGATTCACAAACGGACGATCATGCAACAAAAAGTACTCATTACTATTTGCCAACTCCTTAAGTATTTGAATAGATTCCATAAACAAATCGAAAGGAGAAAGTCCATACAGTTTTTTTAATCGCTCGCCAACCTGCTTTTTAGTTTCCCTTGTGAACACAATGCCATGTCTTGATCGGTCAAAAAGACTCAAAATGGATTCAAGTTCAGGGATATTGCCCAGCACATTTTCTTTAAAAGCTGGCTTTATGTGTAAAACTTCTTTGATGTAATCGGTTTGCACTCCATAATCAAAATTTAAGTGCGGAATATTTGAGCCAATAAATACCAAATCGCTTTTCTCATAATTGGAAATATTGTCGCCAACATGCCGGGTTGCACTGGCACCTTCAATGTACACCAGTTCATATTCAGGATGAAAATGCCAATAAAAAAGATGGTTCAGCCTCGGAAGATGCAAAAGCCGGAATGGGCTCTTGGTATTTGGCGCTATGGTCTCTAATTGAATCTTCAATTTTCACTTTAATGCTTCATAAAATACCTAAAATGATATAAAATATCAAAATAATTCAAATATTGATCAATATAAAGGTTGAGGTGATTTTATTTGAGTACTAGTTTTACCTTATTGAAATTAGAAACAACACAATCAGTCATGGAGAAAGAAGATAAACTTGAAATGGCCAATAAGGCGCATGAGGAGATTCCGGGGAATCCATCCACAGCGACCAGTAGCAAGATACAATTGAATGATAGATCCAATGGAAAACCGCTACGCGTATTGTCTGATGAGGATTGGGAATTTTGGATGCATAATGGATATATTATTATAAAGAATGCTGTTCCTCTTGATCAAGCAAAAGATACAGCCAAGTTTCTGTGGGAATTTGAAGAAAAAGACCCTTCTGATCTTGAAACCTGGTATGCTCCACCACGGGCGGAAATGAAAATGAAAGAACTTGCTGGCACTGGAATGGTTGAGGTGTACAATCATCAACATTTATGGAACAACCGACAGGAACAACGCGTTTATGATGCCTTTGTCGATATCTGGGGAACGGAGAAATTATGGGTGACCATTGATCGGGCAAATCTCAACTTTCCAAATCGACCTGGTTTTGAGCAAAAGGGATTTATTCATTGGGATTATGATCCAGAAACTCGTCCACAAAACGTACAAGGGGTGTTGGCACTTGCCGACCAAACCGATGAAAATATGGGTGGATTTCAATGCATTCCTTGGCTCTATCGCAATTACGATACCTGGAAATTGTCACAGCCCGAGGACCGAGACCGATTTCAACCCAACACCAAAGGTCTGGAAGATAAAATTGTCAAAGTAAAAATGAATGCAGGGGATTTATTGATTTTCAACAGTACGGAGCCCCATGGAATCCGACCCAATAAATCAAAAGATAAAGTACGCATCGCCCAGTATATTTCCATGATGCCGGCTGAGGAAGACAATGTTCAACTAAAAGACTGGCGTATCAATTCCTGGAAGAACAGAATTGCACCAGAAGGTTATGCTTTCCCCGGCGACCCAAGAAACTGGGAACGAGACAAATACGAAACTGCAAAATTAAGCCCACTGGGAGAGAAGTTATTGGGGCTAAAGCCCTGGTAATCTTGCCAAATCCTTAAAAATCAGTAAAGTTATGGTCTGCTTAGGGAATATTGGTATTTTTGCCGGCTTCAAACGTTAAGCCATGAAGAAGTACCTGAATCTTTTTGATTTCTCACAGAAAGTCAACTATCGTACTGAAGTATTATCGGGATTGACCGTTGCCCTTGCTTTGGTTCCAGAGGCAATAGCCTTTGCATTGATTCCTGGGTTTTCACCCTTAACAGGACTGTACGCTGCTTTTGTGTTGGCTTTAGTGACTTCCATTTTGGGAGGTCGGCCAGGGATGATTTCAGGTGCTACCGGTGCAGTGGCGGTCATTTTTGTTGGGTTGATTTTAGAGCTGAAAAATACCTTTCCAGGGATAGAACCGACTACAATATTGAACTATGTTTTTGCTACGGTCATCATTGCAGGGGGGATTCAAATTCTGGCCGGAGTATTGCGCTTGGGTAAGTTTATCCGTTTAGTCCCGCATCCGGTTATGTTTGGATTTGTCAACGGCTTGGCGATTATCATTTTTATGGCGCAGTTTCCCAATTTTTATGAAAAAGGAACGGAGGAGTTGTTATCCGGAAGTTCGCTTTATACCATGCTTGGCCTCACCTTGTTGACCATGGTTATTATTTGGGGATTTCCTAAAATAACAAAAGCGATTCCATCTTCCTTATTGGCCATAATTGTTGTTTCTGCAATTGTTCTAGGCTTTGGCATAGATACCCTAACTGTAGCAGATACCATGCAAGAGGGCGAAAGTATAAAAGGAGGCTTTCCTCCACTATCAATACCAAATATTCCATTTACATTGGAAACTTTTCTAATAATATTACCATATGCTGGAATTGTTGCCGGGGTTGGACTTATTGAAAGCCTTTTGACCCTAAATATTATTGATGAGATTACCGAAACCCGTGGTAGCGGAAATAAGGAATGTGTGGCCCAAGGAACTGCAAACATCTTATCCGGATTCCTTTCCGGTATGGGCGGCTGTGCCATGATCGGTCAAAGTTTGATCAATACCTCTTCAGGTGCTAGAGCTAGGCTGTCAGGAATTACGGCCGCTGTAATGCTTTTGGTATTTATAATGTTCGGCAGCAGCTTAATCGAACAATTGCCTATGGCTGCCTTGGTTGGCTTAATGTTTATGGTTGCCATTGGAACTTTTGAATGGGCAAGCTTTAAAACCTTTCGAAAGATGCCCAATTCTGACGTGATCGTTATGGTCTTGGTAACCTTGATTACGGCAATTACCCACAACCTTGCCATAGCAGTTTTGCTCGGGGTGATTATTTCTGCTTTGGCCTATTCTTGGGAAAACGCTAAACGGATTCGCGCAAGAAAACATGTGGATGAGAATGGGGTTAAACATTATGAAATTTATGGACCTTTATTTTTTGGGTCAACCACCTTATTTGCCGAGAAATTCGATGTTCAAAATGATCCAAGCGAAGTAATTATTGATTTTCAGGAAAGCCGTGTAGCAGATATGTCAGGTATTGAAGCTTTAAATAAAATTACCGAGCGTTACAAAAAGGCTGGGAAAAAGGTGCATTTACGACATTTAAGTAGGGATTGCATTCGTTTACTAAAAAATGCCCAAGATATCATCGAGGTAAATGTGCTTGAAGATCCAACCTATAAGGTTGTTGCAGATAAGGTGCAATGAAAATAGACCTATTTAGTTGGTAAAGATTAAATAGCCACCAAGAACCAAGAAGCATAAAATCACAAAAGCACCAAGGTAATTTCTTATTTCAAGCAAGCGATCTCTTTTTGCTTGGGCAATAATTTTATCCCTAACTTTCTTTTGTTCAAAAGGTGTAAGTTCATTAAAATGTAACTGGGTGTCATTGGTATACCCTTCATAGGCTTCGCGAATATCGCTGTAGCTCTTTCTTTTACGGAGTAAAGCTCTATTCTGCTTAAGGACTAGTTTTGCATGACTTGAGAAACCCATATTAATAACCTTTTAATTATGGGTAGTCAGAAACCGGATTTTGTTACAAACGAAAGAACGGGACCTATTCCCTTAACCTCCCATTAAACACACTTACTTTAGGATTTATGGGATTACCCGATGCACGTCTCAGCATTGTAATTTGCCCTGCATGATAAATACAATCCGATAGCATGCCATTGATCATATTCCAATACGGAAAGGGAGTTTGCTTTTCGCCACGTTGAAAAATGACATTGAAACTTTCAAAATCTTCTGCGTTAGTTCCCTTCATTAAATCACTGGCTGCTTTAAGATTTTCCAAAGTCCCTTTTCGTAAATCCTCGTAGGTAAGTGAAGCAATATCCATTGGACGGACATTCGGAGTTGCAGTAGGAGCATTTTTTATCATTTCAGACATCCCATAAATATGAAATAAGGTTTCCATTATGGTTCTTCCATCCTCCGAAGGTTTATATTCCAAATCCTTTTGGGACAAGCCCTCTGTTGCCCAATAATAGCGGAAACCAAGTCCATCAATCATACGGGCAACCACATTACCTGAACCATAATTTTCAGGATATTCTGGAATTTGATAATATGGAAGTTCTTCTTTTTGTGCTTGCATATTTAATGCTAAAATGAAAATGAGGCCGAAAAATATGTTTTTTTTCATACAAATTGTTATTCTATACAGCCTTTATAGAAGGCATTTAGGCGATGGATTTCTACTTTGAAAAGCTTTTGTTGTAAAGCGATATCCTGAGACAGCATTTCTTTGGCAGCATCAAGATTGTCCTCCAGTACTATGATCATTCCAGTATCAGCATATCGAGCCCCCAAGACAATTTTTTTCTCTTTTCGCATTTTGGACAAAAAGGCGGAATGCTCCTTAAAATAGATTTGTTCGCTAGGAGTTTTCTCCATATCCCAACTTTCACCAAGGGTATAAAGGGCTATAAAGTGCATTTTTTTATCTGATTCTTCTTGGGAGAGCAGAAGCAATGGTGCTAAAAGTGTAACAAGAAATACTTTCATTCCTCTTAATATTGAACCCCGGGCATTTCGATACATCCGGCCAGAGGCAATTAGTTTTGAAAGATAAAAATAATAGTTGAAGCCCAAGCCCTCATAACTAAAGTTGCTTTTAACATTTAGTTGGGCTAAATAGCAATTCCAGGATTTCTCCTTCTTCCAAGGCATTCCATTTCAATATTAATTCTTGGAAATGACTATTGATTTTCTTTAATCTCTCAGGAGTTAGGACTTCGGGAAATGCTAAATCATTTTCCCTTAATATTCCTTTTAATTGATTTATGAAATCAGAACTTATATTTTTTTGATAATGACCAATCAACAGCAAATTCGCAATATGCTCAGTTTGTAAGGACTCGGGAGGCAGGTTTTTGGAAATCAATTCCTTAGGGCGTTGTTCAATTGGGAGCGCAAAATCCTGAATATCATATCCCTTGGACAGTAATCCGTAAAATGCATTTGTAAAACCAAGCTCCGTTTCTATTGCAAAATGTGCAAGATCATGTAACTCAAAATCTATCTGCAATTTATCCCATGTTCTAGAACCATCAGCTCTAATACAAGTTAAGGTACTTGGCTTGGAGCTATTTTTTTTGAATTGAATTATCATGATAAAGTTATTCAAATGAGCGCAAAAAAAAAGTGCCATCATCCAAGGAAGGATAACAGCACCACATGAAACATTTTTCGCTTTTAAAGAGTACGCAAATACTCAGCGACGTCTCGAGCTTCTTCTTCGGTCAGATTTTGGTTGAGCATAATGGCATTGTTGTATTCTTTCAGCAATGCTTTTGCAATCGGATCTTCCTTGAGCATCCCATCAGGATTTAGAATCATGTTCATTACCCAGGCTGGACTGCGTCTTTCATAAACCCCTTTCATCGCAGGACCGATCATACGTTGATCCACCATGTGACAGGCAACACAAATGGAATTGAATTTACCCTCTCCGCGTGCTGCCATCTCGGCATCAATATCAGATGGAAACTCAAAGCCTTTGATTGGGCCAACACCATCATTGTCCAAGTCCACAGGAACGGCTTCTTTGGCTTGTGCCTTTTTATCTTCTTTTTTGGTTCTGTTTACTTCAAAACCTTCTTTTTTTTCTTCCTTTTTTCCGCCGCAGCTTGCGATAAACGCACCCAAGGCTATAAACAATACCAGCTTTTTCATTGGTGATGATTTAGTTGTAGCTAACTGAAGCTACTAATATAGCGAAATATTGATAGTAAAATGGATGATAAGCCCGGTTTGGAGCTGATTTATGGAGCGAAAACCTTTTCGTTTAATAATTCAAAACAAAAGCATCAAATTTAGTTATCCATAAAAAACTCCAGGGCCCTTCTTTCAGAGTAAGATATATTGTTTTTACCCCAAAAACCGACATGTCCGCCATAATTAGGCATTTCTAAAAGGAGTTTCTTATTTTTTTCCGCTTCAGCTACGGGGTAACAATCCGTTCCTAAAAATGAATCGTTTTTGGCATTGATGATCAAACTTGGGGCCGTAATGTTTGGCAGAAATTGAAGTGAGCTGCACTTGGTGTAATAATCTAGGGCATCTTTAAAATTATGTGCTCTGCTCGTATAGATATCATCAAAATCTTTTAGTGTTTTTATCGCTTTTATATCGCTGTCGGAAATTTGATGTGAAAATAAGGGCTGCTTTTGCTTCAATTTGGAAATTAAATGTTTTTTAAACCTTCTGGCGTACAATACATTTTTGTTCGACAGCAATTGATCACAAGAATCTTTTAAACTGCAAGGAACGGAAACGGCAACTGCAGCTTTTATTTCTTTGGGAGTAGCATTGTCCTCACCCAAATATTTTAGTGCAAGATTTCCACCCAAACTGAAACCTTTTAAATATATTTCTGAATAATCCTTGGTTGAAAGTATATGGTGAAGCACCTCTTTTAAGTCTTCGGTCGCGCCGGAATGGTACGAGCGATAAAGTAAGTTCGGTTCTCCGCTGCAGCCCCGAAGGTTTACCGCACAGGCATCAAAACCATTTTTATTGAACAATTTGGCGCTGCCTGTGATATAAGGTCGTTGGGCATCTCCTTCTAACCCGTGCAGCAGGACAACCAATTTTTTGGTAGATGTGGTGGAATGACTCCAGTCCAAATCCAAAAAATCATGATCGGATAAAATTATCCTTTCCCGGGTTTGGACAAGATTATTGACCCTTCTGAACAGTCCACAATATATAGTGGACAAATGACCACTTCTGAAAAATCGAGGCGGGTGATAATTTGAAGAAATCAACGGCATGAGTAAAGAATAAAAGCTTACTATTCTTTAGGGAAGGTTTTCAAAAGATCAGTTTGTTCCTCAATTGCCGATTTAAATTCGGTTTTTAAAGTGCTTACCAACTCTGAAACGGGTACTACATTTTCGATGGTGGTGACTCCTTGTCCTGCGGACCAAATGGTTTTCCAGGCTTTTACTTCGGTATCCAATTCCTTTCCAAAATCAACTTTATGTTCTTTTTTGAGATCTTCTTCTGTAATTCCAGCAGCGTTTAGACTTGCTGCTAAGAAGTTGGCATGAACTCCTGAAATTGCAGCGGTGTAGACAATATCATTTGCACCAGCTTCAATAATCATTTTTCGATATTCTTCTGGGGCTTTACTTTCTTCAACATTGATAAACCGGGTTCCCATGTACGCCAAATCGGCGCCCATTTGCATGGCTGAAGCAATGTCTCTTCCTGTGCTGATACAACCAGAAAGCAAAATGGTTTTGTTGAATATTTTTTTCACCTCGGCAATCAAACTCATGGGGTTTAGGTTGCCACCATGTCCTCCCGCACCTGCTGACACCAAAATAAGACCATCAACACCTGCCTCTGCCGCTTTTTCTGCATGTCTTTTTTTAATGATATCATGAAAAACCAAACCTCCATAACTGTGAATGGCATCTACAACCATACTAACGGCCCCCAGGGAGGTTATCACCAAAGGAACTTTGTGTTTCATACAAAGTTTTACATCGGCCTCCAATCTGGGGTTGGTCGGATGCACGATAAGGTTAACACCAAAAGGCGCGGCCTTTTTACCTGTTTCTTTTTCAAATTGCTCCAATTCCGACTTTATTTGGATAAGCCATTCCTCAAAACCTTCACTGGTTCGCTGGTTCAGAGCAGGAAAAGTTCCTACGATCCCATTTTTACAGCATTCGACCACCAGTTTGGGCCCTGAAATAAGAAACATGGGTGCAGCTACGGCTGGGAGGGAAAGGTCTTTGATGAATTCGGCTTTGTCGCTCATGGGTTTTCTGTTAAAGTGTATTTAAAAATAGGGTAATTATTGTACTCGAATGCGGTCTGTTTTCAAAACTATGGTAATTTTACAATTATTATGCACGCATAACAAATTAACAGCCAATGTTTTTTAAAGAATTTGATATCAGATGGAGCGATTTGGATGCCAATCGCCACTTGGCCAACTCGGCTTACATCAATTTTATGAGTCATACCCGTATGGCCTATTTAGGTCAGCTGGGGTTTAATCAAAAGTCGATGGCGCAGCACAGTATTGGCCCTGTGGTCTTTTATGAGCATATGTATTATTTTAAAGAAGTGTTCCCTGGAAAACCGGTAAAAGTTTCCTTGGATTTTAAAGGGATGAGTGAGAATGGAATGTTCTTTGAGTTTCATCACGATTTTTATGACAGTAATGGTAAAAACTTTGCACGTTGCCATATGATGGGCGCTTGGATAGATTTAAAAGAGCGAAAACTTACTGCTTTACCTCAACAATTTTTGGATGCTTTTGATCAAATGGAAAGAGGCAAAAATTTTAAAGTCCTGACCAAAGAGGATACTCGAAAGTTTGTTCAGGTGCCACGAGATTTAAAGAAATACTAAACAGTCAATATGGTTTGATTTTTGTAGTTTATCAGCAAAACCATATCAGCTTATGAAATTATGTAAATTACTTTTGTGCTTGTTTGCTGCTTTCTCTTTAATGGGATGTTTTCAGAATAACATTTCTTCCGTAATGAAAAACTCGAAAGATGACCCATTTGAAAAATCTATTGTAGAAAGTCAATTCTTTACTATTTCTGGAAAGACTGATAATATAATTGAAGCTGAGGGAGGAACTCTTGTCATTCTTCCTAAGGGGTGCTTTATTGATTCTAATGGAAGCGCCGCAGTTGAAAATATCGAAATTGAAATTGCGGAAGCTTTATCTCTCGACCAAATGTTGCTTTCAAATTTAACCACCACTTCACATGGGAAACCTTTAGAGACCGATGGAATGATTTATTTAAATGCCACAACCGAAAATAAACAGCTATCAATAAATCCGGAGATTCCTATTTACGTTGAAATTCCCACTGATGAGATCAAATCTGATATGATGGTGTATAAAGGCATTCGAGATGAAAGTGGAAACATGAATTGGGTGCAACCCAAAAAATTGGAGAATTCGTTAGTGGCCATCGATGTTTTTTCTTTAAATTTTTTACCACAGGGATTTGAAGAGGAGGTTGAAAAAGGATTGCCATTTAGAAACTTTAAACAGGCCACACCTCAAGCTATTGACAGCTTGTACTATTATGGTAATGTCTACGTTGATGATATTATTGAGAAAAAACGCCTATCTGCTACCGAAAATGAAGGATACCTCTATTCCATACTAGCATCAGACGAAGTTGATTCCATAGTATCTGAATCTGAAGAATCTGATGTTTTGATTAATAAGGATATTCAAGACACGTTGTATACTACATATGGTGTAGATCCACGGAAGATTAAAGCAATAAAATCAGATGAATTTCAAAACACCCTGATTGCGACAAGAGAATTTGAGGAAAGGTTACAAGTAATGTTTAAAACCTGTAGACCAGATATTTTGGATGTCTATGTAAACAATTTGGATAAGAACTTGTGGGAACTTGATAGTTTGGTAGCAACAATATTAAGAGGAGAAAAATATGAAGATGTTTTTTTAAAGTTTTCCAGACAACGAAAAACAAAAATTAAAGGAGCGGATAAGAATGTTCAAATTCTAAATGAATATTACAAGCAAAGATTAAGACAAATTAAGGCAGAGTCCAGAAAGATATTTGAAGAATTGGAACAAAGTCGAAAAATAGAAGAAAAAAAGAAAGAGAAAATACGCGAAGCATATCGTAGAGTTCTAAAGAAAAGAGAAAAACATAGAATGGAGACCTATGGTTTTCTACAAACTGAATTAGGCTGGGTAAATATTGATCGAGGAGCTGGGGAAAAAGACTGGGAATCTCAAAGGTTGGAAGTGTTAGTTAAAAATGGTGATTTCTATGATAGAGTGCACACTTATATCTTTTATAAATCGATTAAAAGCCTATATCGACTTAATTCCTTGGATAACAAAACTTTTTTTGTCGGTAATGAAAATTCAAGAGAAATGTTGATTCCTAATAGAAAGCCTGCTATAATTGCAAGTATCGCGTATCTTGACGATGAGGTTTATTCAAGTTTCTTTGAATTTGAAACAAATTCGACCAAGGAGATTCAGATTAATTTAAATAAAACCGAAAAGATAAAATTAGAAGAAATCTTGAAGGAATTTGACACCAATGGAGCGGAAAATAGTATTGATTTGGATTTAGCGTTTATGACAGAACTGTCCATCAATAAAAAAACAAAAGAGCTTTTAGATTCAGAACAGGATTTTCTTTATAGACTGTATAAAAAATCCTTCCCAATGGATTTAGCTATTGCTTTTGATACGAAGTATCAAATAGATTTGGCAGCGTGCAATCCAAGCCCTAATGATGTCGTTCCCGAAACAGTTCCTGAACACGATGCAGTAAATTAAATAAAATCAAGGGCTCAGCTTCGGCCTTTTACTAGCAAGATAAACCCCAAATAACACCAAAACTGTTGCAATAATTTTGACTGAGGTAAGCTGGTCCTTGCCCGAGAAAAGAGCAAACAAAATGCCCAGCAATGGTTGTAAGTAAATAAAGGCGCCTACCGTAGAGGCTCTTAGTTGTGTAAGGGCAAAAACGTTAAAGAGATAGGTTAAAAAAGTTGTGCCAATAACCACAAAGGCGATAACCCCATAAACCCACAAGGGCATATTTATCCAGTCGATTTGTGAAAACTCTGGATAGGTTACCGGAAAGGCAATGACCAGTCCAATTAAAAAGAGCCATTTCATCATGGTGAACGGGTGATATTTTTCAATCAACTTTTTTACCAAGATCAAATAGGATCCGTAAACAGTGGCGTTTAGAACAAAAAGCATATTGCCAACAGGGATGTTAGGGGCATCTTGGCGTATTTCTGCGCCGAAAAGGATTAATCCCAAAGCGCCGATAAATCCCAAGAAAATTCCCAGTCCCTTGTTCAATGTAATTCGCTCTTTTATAAATAGTGCGGAAAGCACCACTACAATTATGGGGGTAATAGTGACCAAAACGGAGCTGTTGATGGGGGTCGACAACTCAAGTCCTTTAAAAAAGGCAAGCATATTAATGGCCATTCCTAGTAGGGAGCATAGGAAAATCCGCCCCCAATCCTTTTTTTCGATTTTTTCTTTTGGACCTAAAAAGGAAATTATCCAAAAAAGTATGGTAGCCCCACCCAAACGCAGCATGATAAAACCAAAAGCACCTACATAATTGGGCATAACACCCTTGGCCACGGTATGGTTTATGGCATAGATAGTAGTGGCACCCAGTGCCGCAAGCATGGCTAGGGTTCGTTTACTCATGAATGAAGGGCTTCTTTTGCGGCTTCAACCACCTTTTTTGAATTTCCGATGAAAATCTGATCATTGATGATAGTCACGGGCCTTTTTAGAAAGGTGTAATGCTCAAGAATCAAGTTTTTATAATCATCTTCTGACAGCTGCTGCTCATGAAGTCCTCTTTGACGAAAAAGCATAGCCCTTCTACTGAACAAAGCTTCATAGCTTCCGGCCAGATTTTTCATTTCCTCAAGTTGTTCCGAGGTAATGGATTCTGTCTTTATTTCTTGCAATTCAACCCCGTTTAAGGGCTCCAATTCTTTCAGTATCCGTTGGCAAGTTGAGCAGCTTCCTAGATGATAGATTTTTTTCATTGATTGTTTTATTAATTATGGTGATTTGAGTTATTTTTCGATGTATTCGGAAGTTCCTTTTTTTGATGAATCACCAAGCCATTCCCAATCCAAATACAAATGGATTTTATCGTTTGCATCAAGACGGATTCGTGCCTTGGCTTTTCCAGCTTTCAATTCCCCTTCCATGGTGATGCATTGATACAACATTTCCATTTTATCCTCGTGGAGTTTGGCAATTATTTTTCCATAGCGAATAGTACCCCCATCATACTCTGCAGTGATAAGATTGCCTTCTTGTTGGTATCTAAAAACGGTATCTGAAGTAACTTTGCCGTTTTCAGAATTTTCAAGAAGCAAAAAAGTCTTGTTATTTAGGTTATAGCGTTGCATTCATGATACTTTTAGGATTTGTATTCCGCTATGCAAATTTAGCAAGAAAGGAATTTAGAATTGGATGGAATTTACATCATGAAAGTGCAAAAGCAACAGCTTTTTGCGCATGTATTTTTGCGGTGTCGAATGTTGGGATATCCACTTCTTCCGAAGGAATTAAAATAGGTAACTCCGTACATCCTAAAATGGCCCCTTCAGCCCCTTGTTTTTCCAACTTTTTAATGATTTTTATGCAGGTGTTTTTGGCTTCTTCAGTAAAGATTCCTTTGACCAATTGGTTGTAAATGATATCCTGTAAAATGTCCATATCTTCATTACTGGGAACCAAAACCTCCAACTCATATTGTTCTTCCAAAATTTTGGTATAAAAATCCTTTTCCATTGTGAATTTGGTACCCAATAACGCTACTTTTTTTATGCCTTTGGCTAGAATTGCCTCCCCCGTTGCGTTGGCGATATGCAAAAAAGGAACATTCACTGCATTGGTTATGGAATCGCTTACCAAATGGATGGTATTTGTACATAGAACGACCATCTCCGCACCAGCTTTTTCCAAATTTTGCGAATAAGTAGCCATGATATCTCCTATTTTGTTCCAATCGTTAGAGAAGGAGTGACGCTCAATTTCTTCAAAATCAACGGAAGAAAGAATGCTTTTGGCCGAGTGGGAACCACCAAGTTTTTCGCGAACCATTTTATTGATATGTTGGTAATAGATCTTTGAAGATTCCCAGCTCATTCCCCCAATTAAACCTATGGTTTTCATAGTTTTTTTATTTGATTTTTGATATATCTTCTGCTCCTTCAATGGTAAAGTTGCTTAAGAAGTTCACTATTCGTTCAATAAAATTGTTGTTTGCCTTTTGATGGGCCACAACCTCTTCGATACAGTTACAGTTGATACAATTTTCCATGAGTTTCAAATTTATATTTCGCTAATTATCGATATGTGGAGTTAAAAAATTATAAATCGTTCTTTAAGCTTTCTACATAAGCTTTGATTACTTTTTCGTTCCTTTTATAATAGGTCCACTTTCCATGCCGGGTTGGAATGACCAAATCGGCATTTTGCATGGAGTTTAAATATGTTGAAATGGTGGATTGGGACAATCCGGTTTTGTCTTGAATGTATCCCACGCAAACCCCATCATTAAAATGATCAATATCCTGGTGCGGAGGAAAATTTACCTCTGGCTCCTTAAGCCATTTTAAGATATTGACTCGGGTTTTATTGGACAGCACTTTACTAATTTCAACAATATCCATGCGTCAAATATATACAAATATTGACATATCTAAAAATATAGATATGTTTTAACTTCGATTTAGTATTTTAAAGGGCAAAAGTACCTTAAAGTTTAACTTTTCGCCGGAGATATTTGTTTGCTTCTGCATAAGGGATGGTCAAAGTAATTGGCCCATCAGCATAAGAGGCTACTTCGTATTGGTTGTATAAGAGTGTAATCCCTTCCTTGGTATAACCTACATTTTCAGATAGATGGAAGGCATCTCGTTCAAACATAAACCCAGTTGCATTGATGTTGTCATCTTGAGGAATATCTTCCTGAATGCGAAATTTGATTTCGGCGAACTTTAAAAAGCCCTCCAAATCGTCAAACAGTTCCCAATTTTCTAGTTCAGTTGCTTTTCGCTTATCAAAATTTAAAAAAGAAGTGGATCCATAACCATGCGCTCCTCCAGTAAAAGAATACGCATTGAAATACAAAGTTAGCATGTCGTTATCCTCATAGGAGACATCGCTTTCTACTTTAGCTTCCCAGCCCATCGTTTCATCAGAAAATTTTGATTTCAACTCCTTAAAACTAGTTGTAAATGAAGTTATGGCATTGTCGATAGTGGTGATTTCCTGTTCTTCATCAAACGATAAAAGCAAAATAATTTCTTCTTCCAAAGCCGTATTTATCCGATTGGACAGAATGGTTTCGTCCAAAGCTTTGGGAATGGCTATGTCAATTTTTGGACAGCCTTCGCAGGTCTCATTGGATAAGTGTATAGGTTCAAAAGTAAGTTTCTCATCATTTTCACAACCAAGGAGGGGCAGAAATAGCAGGAGTAGGCGGAACGCTTTTTTCATAAGCTGAGGTTTTAGGGTCTTCAAAAATAAGACATCATTGATTACTCCAAAAGATAACAATACATTTGTAGCCAGATTAATACGAGATGAGCAAAAAAGATTTGAAATTCAACAGTAAGACCATTCACGGAGGGCAGCATCCAGACAAAGCTTATGGAGCTGTTATGCCTCCGATTTATCAAACTTCAACCTATGCGCAGACTACACCTGGAGGACATATGGGTTTTGAATATTCGAGGAGTGGCAACCCTACGCGAACAGCTTTGGAAAACTCCTTGGCGAGCATTGAGAATGGCAATTTCGGACTTGCTTTTGCAAGTGGACTTTCTGCCATGGATGCCGTTATAAAATTGTTGAATCCTGGGGATGAGGTGGTTTCTACCAATGATTTGTACGGAGGTAGTTATCGCTTGTTCAAGCAGGTTTTTGAAAAATACGGAATTACTTTTCATTTTGTGGGGATGCAAAGTATTGCTGCCATTGAAGAGCAAATCAATGATAAAACCAAATTGATCTGGGTGGAAACTCCGACCAATCCCATGATGAATGTAATCGATATCAAGGCAGTGTCCGATTTGGCCAAAAAAAATGATTTGCTTTTGGCTGTTGATAATACTTTTGCAACCCCGTATCTGCAACGCCCTTTGGATTTGGGTGCTGATATTGTGATGCATTCAGCTACTAAATATTTAGGAGGGCACAGTGACGTTGTTGTTGGAGCTTTGGTTGTAAAGGATAAAGATTTGGCAGACCAGCTTTATTTTATTCAAAATGCAAGCGGTGCAGTGTGCGGACCGATGGATAGCTTTTTAACGCTTCGTGGTATCAAAACCTTACATGTGCGTATGCAACGCCATTGTGACAATGGGAAAGCAATTGCGGAGTACTTAGTAAAGCATCCGAAGATTGAAAAAGTGTACTGGCCCGGTTTTGAAACCCATCCCAACCATGATGTGGCCAAGGCTCAAATGGATGATTTCGGTGGAATGATCTCTTTTGTTCCCAAAGGCAGCAGCTACGAAGAAGCCATTAAAATTGTGGAGAAATTAGAGGTTTTCACCCTAGCTGAATCCTTAGGTGGTGTGGAAAGTTTGGCGGGTCACCCTGCAAGCATGACGCATGCAAGTATCCCTAAGGTAGAACGTGAAAAAAGTGGAGTGGTCGATTCTCTTATTCGACTTAGTGTGGGTATCGAAGACGTTGGTGATTTGATAGCTGACCTGGAACAGGCAATCGGATAAACTGTTTTTGAAAAATTTTTAAAAAACAGAGGTTTAAATTATGTAAATACCATAATTTTGCCGTCTAATTCCTAATTCAATAAAATTGACCCCTTTTGAGAAACTGGGGACACTAAAACAGTAATCCGTTTTATGGAAGCAAAAATCAAAGCATTTATGGATGAGATCATTGCCCGCAATGGCCATGAACCCGAATTCATCCAAGCGGTACAAGAGGTAGCTGAAACTGTTATCCCTTACATTGTAAAAAACGACATCTACCATGGGAAAAATATCCTTTTAAGGATGGTAGAGCCAGAGCGATTAATTTCGTTTAGAGTGGCTTGGGTAGATGATCAAGGTGAGATTCACGTAAACCGTGGATATCGTATACAAATGAACTCCGCAATTGGTCCTTATAAAGGAGGACTTCGTTTTCACCCAACAGTGAATGCCAGTGTACTAAAGTTCCTCGCATTTGAGCAAGTTTTCAAAAATAGCTTGACAACCTTGCCAATGGGTGGTGGTAAAGGAGGTTCCGATTTTGACCCTAAAGGAAAATCCGACGATGAAGTAATGCGTTTTTGCCATGCTTTCATGTTGGAACTGAACAGGCATATAGGGCCGAATACCGATGTTCCAGCTGGAGATATTGGTGTTGGTGCCAGAGAAATTGGATTCCTATTTGGGATGTACAAAAAAATTAGAAATGAGTTTACCGGCGTATTGACTGGAAAAGGTCGTTCTTGGGGGGGGTCATTGATTCGTCCGGAAGCTACCGGATACGGTACTGTTTACTTTGCAGATAGTATGCTAAAGACCCAGGAAAAATCATTCGAAGGGAAAAATGTTGTGATTTCCGGTTCAGGAAACGTAGCTCAATACGCTGCTGAAAAAGTAATGCACTTAGGCGGAAAAGTATTGACACTTTCCGATTCTGGCGGATATATTTTTGACAAAGACGGTATTGATGCAGAAAAGCTTGCCTTTGTTATGGATTTGAAAAATAACCGAAGAGGAAGAATTTCTGAATATGCTGATAAATATTCATCAGCAGAGTACCATAAAGGAAAAACACCTTGGGAAGTGGCATGTGATGTTGCCCTTCCATGTGCAACGCAGAACGAACTTAATGGTGATGATGCGGCCAAGCTGATCAAGAATGGTTGTATGGCTGTTGCTGAAGGTGCAAATATGCCTTCAACACCAGAAGCTATCCATGCCTTCCATGAAGCTAAAATTTTGTTTGCACCTGGAAAAGCCTCCAATGCGGGTGGTGTTGCCACTTCGGGATTGGAAATGTCGCAAAACTCACTTCGAATCAGTTGGACACGAGAAGAGGTAGACGATAGATTAAAAGGCATCATGGAAGATATTCATGACTCCTGTATCGAATATGGAAAAGAAGATGGTGGGTATTGTAACTATGTAAAAGGAGCCAATATTGCCGGTTTTGTAAAAGTTGCCGATGCCATGCTAGCACAAGGAGTTATCTAGGCGTTAAGCGAATTAATAAACTACAAAGTGGGCGGTTAGTTTATAATCGCCCACTTTTTTTATCTTCATCAGTCATATAATGTCCCCTTGAGGGGACTTTAGGGGTGTTTTTACAAGAGGCTATACCATTTTATGCAAGTTACAACCAAAGCCATAGTGTTTTCTTCCATTAAATATGGGGATACAAGTCTTATAGTAAAAGCATTTACCGCCTCTGATGGTCTAAAATCCTACTTGCTTAAGGGCGTGCTTTCCTCCAGAAAAGGGAAATTGAAAGCGGCCTATTTCCTTCCCTTGATGCAGCTCGAAATTATAGCAGTACACAAAAACAAAGGCACGCTTGAAAGCATTCGCGAAGCCAAAGTGGCCTTGCCGTACAAAACGGTGCATACCGATATTGCCAAGAACAGCATGGTACTTTTTTTGGCGGAGATGCTGTCCAACAGCATACAAGAAGAAGAACAGAATGAAGGATTGTTCAACTATTTGGAATATGCACTTAATTGGCTCGATGTGTATCCACCAAACCCAAATTTCCATACGCTGTTTTTGCTCAACCTGACTAAATATTTGGGCTTTTATCCAGATACTTCGTTTCAAAACCAACCCTATTTTGACCTCTTGGAGGGGAGTTTTTACAAAAAACCATCTTTGAATCCCTTGATTCAGGGAGATGATTTAGAGTACTTCAAGAAGCTTTTGGGCATAAATTTTGATGCACTTCCAACAGTACGAATGAACAAGCCCCAAAGACAAGGACTCTTAAAGAATGTTATTCTGTATTTTGAACTACATTTGCACGGATTCAGAAAACCCAAGTCCTTGGCTGTTTTAAATGCAGTTTTTGAATAGTATGCGAACCATAGGTTTTGTCCTCTTTTTTTTGATGGGTTATGTAGCTGCGTCCGCCCAGGAAATTACTGTGTTGGATGCCGATACAGGCACTCCTATTGCCAATATGGCCATCTACAACAAGGACAAATCCAAAACGGCCGTAACCGATATTAATGGGTCTAGCGAACTTGATGTTTTTGCTAGAAATGAGCGCATTACTTTCCGCCATATAAGCTATGAAATTTATAGTACCACCAAAGCACAGCTAAGCCGAAAAGGCAATCGGGTTTATCTCAACCTGAAACCCGAAGAATTGCAAGAAGTTGTAATGTCAGTTTCCAAATGGGAGCAACAAAAAAAAGATGTTCCCCAGAAAATAGAATCTATCGATGCACGGGCAATTGCATTTACCACTCCCCAGACTTCAGCAGATCTTTTACAGAGTAGCGGAAAAGTTTTTATGCAAAAAAGCCAATTGGGAGGAGGAAGTCCCATGATCAGAGGTTTTGCAACAAACAGACTGCTGCTTTCCGTTGATGGGGTCCGAATGAACAATGCTATTTTTAGAGGGGGGAATGTGCAAAATGTGATTTCCATAGACCCTTTCACAGTGAAGAATACCGAAGTGATTTTTGGCCCTGGGTCGGTCATTTATGGGAGTGATGCCATTGGAGGGGTTATGAATTTTTTCACCCAAAAACCGCGCTTTTCATTTACTGACAGCCTTACATTTTCTGGTAATGTTAATTACAGATTTGCGTCGGCCAATAACGAGAGCACAACACATGTAGATTTTAACCTCGGACAACAAAAGTGGGCTTCGTATACGAGTTTCAGTTATAACGATTTTGACGACTTGACAATGGGTAAAAATGGTCCGGACTCCTTCCGAAGAAACAACTATGTTGTGCGTGAAAATGGTACGGATGTTTTAATGTCAAACATTGACCCTCGAAAACAAGTTTCATCGGGATATGATCAAATAAATTTCCTTCAAAAATTTACTTATCGACCTAACACAACCTGGAATTATGACTTGGGATTGTATTATTCCGAAACCTCGGATTTTTCAAGATACGATAGGTTGATTCGACCCAATAGCACAGGGGATGGACTTCGTTCTGCGGAATGGTTTTATGGCCCCCAAAAGTGGTTGATGGGAAATTTTCAGGTCACAAAACAAGGAAAGAACAAATTTTATGATGGGGTAAAACTGACTGCAGCCTATCAACATTTTGAAGAAAGTAGAAATGAACGATTATTTCAAGATCCCAACAGATTTACAACGGTTGAAAAGGTTGATGCAATATCAATAAATCTTGATTTTGAAAACAAAAAGATTGGCGATTTGCGACTGTACTATGGCGCTGAATATATTTTCAACAAGGTCAACTCCGAAGGAACCCAAACCAATATTGAGACCAATACCATTACAGATGCGGCTTCGCGCTACCCGGATGGGGCCACTTGGCAAACCTTTGCGGGATACATCAATGGGGAATATAAACTGATGCCAAATTTTACTTTACTGTCTGGAGCACGTTACAGCCAGGTTTGGGTGGATGCCCAGTTCGAAAACACCTTTTTTTCTTTCCCTTTTGATGAGGCCGATTTGATTACTGGAGCATTTACTGGAAGCCTTGGGTTTAGTTGGTTCCCACGTGCAGACCTTCAGATTACACTTAATGGTTCCACAGGATTTAGAGCTCCCAATATTGATGATATTGGGAAGGTGTTTGAATCTGAACCAGGTTCGGTGGTGGTGCCCAATCCGGAATTGGAGCCTGAATATGCCTACAATGCAGAAATAGGCGTTCGAAAGAACTTCAATGATAAAGTGGTTTTAAAAGGAGCCGCGTTTTACACCTATTTGGTCGATGCCTTGGTGCGAAGGGATTTTACCTTTAACGGGGAAAGAGAGATTTTATACAATGGGGAGTTGAGCAATGTACAGGCGATTCAGAATGCAGCAAAAGCATACGTGTACGGTTTTGAATTAGGACTGGAAGCCTTTTTAGATAAAAACTGGTCGTTAACTTCCAATCTAACCATTACAGAAGGCACCGAAGAAGATGACAGTGGCGAGGATACCCCGGCAAGGCATGCTGCTCCAACCTTTGCCGATTTTCACTTAATCTGGCAAAATCAAAAGTTAAAAACAGACCTGTTCTTGAATTATAATGGGGAAATAAGTAATAACAACTTGGCACTCACCGAGCAAAGCAAAGCTTATATCTATGATTTAGATGCTGATGGAAATCCATTTTCTCCATCTTGGTATACATTGAACTTTAGGTCTCAATATCAAATTTCCAATGCGTTCAAAGCCACTATAAATCTTGAAAATATTACCAACCAAAGGTACAGAACCTATTCGTCTGGGATTTCCGCTCCGGGAACCAATCTAATTTTAGGATTGGGATATAGCTTCTAACAAAAAAGGCTTGGAACATTCCAAGCCTCTTTAATTCGGTAAGTGGAATTTAATGATCTAGTTCCTCTGCGGCTTTTTTAAGGTCGTCAGCAGTTTCGTTCACAGCATCCTTTACATCTTCTCCCATCTCTTTTGCCTTATCCACGGCATCTTCACCAGCTTTTTTGATGCTATCCAGTGCTTGTTCTCCGGCTTCCATTGCATCTTCGCCAGCATCTTTTACAGCATCAACGGCGTCAGTAGCCGCATCCTTTAAATCCTCTCCTGCCTCTTCAAGGGATTTTCCCGCCTCTTCGGTGGCTTCTTTGGCTTTATCCGCCGACTCTTTACAAGAAATAGTTGCTGACATTGAAAAACACAATGCAATCGCTACAATCAATACTCTTTTCATTATAAAATGGTTTAGTGTTAAAGCTGTTAAGATATGGAATTTAACGGAAAGCATCATTTTTGTGATATCATATTTAGGGTAAGCAATTTACGTTGACCCAAATACCTTGTTTACAGCAGGATTATTCCATCTAAATTTATAATTTTGCAAACTTGGAAATCTAGACGAAGTAGCAGTAGATATGAAGTTTGCGGAATATAAAGGATTGGACTTGCCCAAAGTATCGGAAGAGATTCTTGACTTCTGGAAAAACAACCAGATTTTTGAAAAGAGTGTCTCTACGCGAGAGGGAGGAGAAAGCTACGTATTTTACGAAGGCCCACCTTCAGCCAACGGCATGCCCGGGATTCATCATGTAATGGCTCGTACCATTAAAGATATCTTCCCCAGGTACAAGACCATGAAAGGGTTTCAGGTAAAGCGTAAAGCCGGATGGGATACCCATGGCTTGCCGATAGAAATCGGTGTTGAAAAAGAATTGGGCATTACCAAAGAAGATATTGGGAAAAAGATTTCTGTTGAAGAATATAACGCAGCCTGCAAAAAAGCGGTAATGCGGTACACGGATGTTTGGAACGATATGACCGAAAAGGTAGGGTACTGGGTAGATATGGATGACCCATACATCACCTACAAATCCAAATACATGGAATCGGTCTGGTGGTTGCTCAAGCAGATTTATGACAAAGGACTTCTTTATAAGGGATATACCATACAACCCTATTCGCCAAAGGCAGGTACTGGTTTAAGTTCCCATGAGTTAAACCAACCAGGAACGTACCAAGATGTTACTGATACTACCGTTACTGCTCAATTTAAAGCTGTTGAAAGTACAGTCCCAGAGTTCTTAAAAAAGTTTGACCATTTACATTTTTTGGCTTGGACCACTACACCTTGGACGCTTCCGAGCAATACGGCTTTGACCGTAGGCGCTAAGATTGATTATGTGGTAGTCGCAACCTATAATCAATATACTTTTGAGCCTGTACATGTTATCCTTGCTAAAAATTTGGTAGGAAAACAATTTGGTGGCAAGTATGAAGAAACCGATGATGTTTCAGTACTTTCCTCTTTTTCCAAAGAAAACAAGAAGATACCTTTCCTTGTTGCTGCAGAATGTAAGGGAGCAGATTTGCTGGGGATCAAATATGAGCAGCTAATCGATTATGCCCAGCCCTATCAAAATCCAGAAAATGCTTTCCGTGTGATTGCCGGGGACTTTGTGACCACTGAAGATGGTACCGGTATTGTACATACCGCCCCTACATTTGGAGCAGATGATGCCTTGGTCGCAAAACAGGCAAAGCCTGAAGTGCCACCAATGTTGGTATTGGACGAGAATAACAACCCTGTTCCCCTAGTGGATTTACAAGGCAGGTTTAGGCTGGAGATGAAAGAATTTGGCGGCAAGTATGTCAAAAACGAATACTACGCCGATGGTGAGGCCCCCGAAAAGTCGGTGGATGTTGAAATCGCTATCAAACTAAAAATAGAGAATAAGGCCTTCAAGGTCGAAAAATATGTGCACAGTTATCCCAACTGCTGGCGTACCGATAAACCTATTCTATATTATCCTTTGGATTCTTGGTTCATTAAAGTGACTGACAAGAAGGACCGAATGTTCGAGCTTAACCAGAGCATTAACTGGAAACCCAAAGCTACCGGAGAGGGCCGTTTTGGAAACTGGTTGGCCAATGCCAATGATTGGAACCTTTCACGTTCCCGATATTGGGGCATCCCGTTGCCCATTTGGCGCACTGCGGATGGCAAGGAAACAATGATCATTGGTTCGGTTGAAGAACTAAAATCAGAGATGGCCAAAGCGGTTGCAGCTGGAGTTCTTGAAAAGGATGTTTTCGAGGATTTTGTGGTTGGAGATATGAGCGAGGCAAACTATGACAAAATTGATTTGCATAAGAACATTGTAGATCAGATTACCTTGGTTTCTGCTTCGGGTCAGCCTATGACACGCGAAGCCGACCTTATTGATGTTTGGTTCGATAGCGGTTCTATGCCTTATGCCCAATGGCACTATCCTTTTGAAAATAAGGAATTGATAGATAATGGAGAGGCTTTCCCTGCCAACTTTATTGCAGAAGGCGTAGATCAAACAAGAGGATGGTTCTACACCCTTCATGCCATTGCCACCATGGTTTTTGATACTGTGTCCTACAAAAATGTAGTTTCCAACGGACTTGTTTTGGACAAGGAGGGAAAGAAGATGTCCAAACGCTTGGGGAATGCCGTTGATCCGTTTGAAGTGCTTCCCAAACATGGAGCAGATGCCACTCGGTGGTACATGATTTCGAATGCAAACCCTTGGGATAACCTTAAGTTTGATATTGAAGGCATTGTTGAGGTAAAACGTAAGTTCTTCGGAACGTTATACAATACCTATTCCTTTATGGCACTTTATGCCAATATTGATGAATTCACTTATGCAGAGGCGGACATTCCTTTAAACGAAAGACCGGAGATTGACCAATGGATTCTATCAGAATTGCATTCGTTGATTCAAAGGGTTGACGAAGCATATGCAGATTATGAGGCAACAAAGGCTGCTCGAATGATTTCGGACTATGTTCAAGAAAATCTGAGCAACTGGTATGTGCGCTTGAGCAGAAGGAGATTCTGGAAAGGGGATTATCAGCAAGATAAAATTTCTGCCTACCAGACGTTGTATACCTGTTTGGTGACGGTTGCAAAACTTTCGGCACCCATTGCGCCCTTTTATATGGAGCGATTGTACAAAGATTTGGACGCAATTACCCAAAAAGAAGGTTTTGAAAGTGTGCATTTGGCCAAATTCCCAACTTTTGATGAGGGCATGGTGAATGGAAAGTTGGAGCGAAAAATGCAATTGGCACAAAAAGTGTCCTCGCTGGTCTTATCCATTCGTCAAAAAGAAAAAATAAAAGTGCGTCAGCCATTACAAAAAATCATGATTCCTGTTTTGGATGATGCACAGAAAGAAGATATTGAAGCAGTTTCAGACTTGATTAAATCCGAAGTGAATGTAAAGGAGATTGAGTTATTGGATGATGCGTCCGGAATTTTGGTGAAACAGATAAAGCCAAATTTCAAGGTATTGGGCCCAAGATTTGGGAAGGATATGAAGGATATTGCAGCTGCTGTTGGTCAATTAGAGCAGGAGGATATCCAAAAAATTGAACGAGATGGAGAATTAATGCTGCAATTGAAAAATAAAAGTATTATTTTACAGTTAACTGATGTAGAAATCAGTTCCCAAGATATTGAAGGTTGGTTGGTGGCCACCTCAGGTTCGCTCACCGTGGCCTTGGATGTTACCATTGATGACAACCTTAGAAAAGAGGGAATTGCTAGAGAATTGGTCAACAGAATTCAGAACCTCAGAAAAGAATCTGGATTTGAAGTGACCGATAAAATCGACATCAAAATATTGAAGGATGGCTTTGTGGAAAACGCTGTAACAAGCAATGAAGAGTACATTAAAACAGAGACTTTGACCGCTGAGCTCAATTTCGAAGAAAAATTAGATGAAGGCATTGCGATTGCCTTCGATGAAGTGAACACAAAATTGTTTATCCAAAAACATTAAAAAATGGCACAAGATTTAAAAGTAAGATATTCAGATAAAGACCTAGAGGAATTCAGAACCCTAATCGAAGAAAAAATAGAAAAGGCCAAAAGTCATTTGGAGCTTTTAAAAAGTTCTTATATGAATGATGGAAATAACGGAACAGACGACACTTCTCCGACGTTCAAGGCGTTCGAAGAAGGTTCCGAGACCATGAGTAAGGAGGCGAACACGCAGTTGGCCATTCGTCAAGAAAAGTTCATCAGGGACCTTAAGAATGCGTTACTTCGCATAGAGAACAAAACCTATGGAATTTGCCGGGTCACAGGAAAGCTTATCAATAAGGAACGTCTTAAATTAGTTCCCCATGCAACCTTGAGCATAGAGGCAAAGAACATGCAGAAATAATCTACTCCAGAGAGCACAAATTGTCAGTTCGAGCGCAGTCGAGAACTCTTTATGGTATTTAATGGAAATGTGATGAACATCTCGACCGCGCTCGATGTGACATCCAGATTCTGCAAAACCATTTTGGCTATGAAGATGCTATTATTGACCCTCTGGTTTTTTTCATTTGCTAATCTGCAAGGACAAAAGTTGGTAAAAAAAGCTTTGAGCAACACGACAGAGTATATTCAAATAGACGCTGAGTTTTGCTATCAAGTAAACCTCCTTACCTCCAAAACAGAAGAAGTTGTTGTCAAAGCGACCATGGAGGGTGAATATGCCAAGGATTTGGTTGTTAGCATTGAAGAGGAAGGAGCTACAATGTTAATAAGTACTCGATTTCAACCTAATTTTATCAATCCCAACGACAAATTGAGTGCCCACAAAGTCATTTCCATTGCGTTGGAGATCAATCTGCCAGAGTATAAAGATGTATTTGTTTATGGAACAAACAGCAATCTTAGCGCAATAGGAAAGTACAAAAGGCTTAAGGCGAAACTTTCTGACGGGAAATGCACTCTTGTCAATGTGAGCGAAACGGTGGAGGTTACTACACAAAAAGGAGATATCATTGTAACGGTTCCTTCAGGAAATATATTTGCAAAAAGCACTTATGGTGAAATATTTGAAGAAGACATTCCCAATGGGGATAATCAATTTACATTGAATACTATAGAAGGGGAAATCCATCTGAAGAAAACAAAATAATATCCATATTTTTGCGCAATCTTTTTAAAGACATGAAATTACAGAAGTCCCTATTGATCATTGTATTGGTCCTCTTAATTGATCAAATCAGCAAAATTTATGTGAAGACCCATTTTTTTCTTGGAGAATCCAATGAAGTTTTTAGTTGGTTCAAAATTCTTTTTATTGAAAATGAGGGTGCAGCCTGGGGAACCAAGCTAAGCGACCTACTTCCAGTATCTGAATCAACAGGAAAGTTGATATTAACGATTTTTAGACTTTTCGCGATAATGGGAATCGGTTACTGGCTTTGGGACATTATCAGAAAACAATCTCCAAAAACGTTGATATTGGCAGTTTCCTTGATTTTTGCGGGAGCCTTGGGAAATATAATCGATTCTGTTTTCTACGGGTTGATATTTGACCACAGTAATGGTCAAGTGGCCACATTGTTCTCTCCAGAACCCTACGAAAGCTTGTTTTATGGAAGAGTGGTGGATATGCTATACTTTCCTTTGATCGATACTTCGTGGCCAGATTGGGTGCCCTATTTTGGAGGCAATCGATTCCGTTTCTTCGAACCTGTTTTTAATATAGCCGATACGGCAATCAGTACAGGGGTTGGTATTTTGATTGTATTCAATAAAAAAGCTTTTCCAAAACCCGAGCAGGAAGAATCTAAAAGCTAAAAACTATAAACTCTTGTTGGGGTTATGCAATGATCGAGCTTCACGTCGTTGGAATGTGTTTCTATTGTAGCATCTTCGGCCTCAAACAATGACAACCCGATTTTTACGGTTTCTTCATTGCACTTGGCTAGAAAAGCATCGTAATATCCTCCACCATACCCTACACGGTTGCCTTGCTTGTCAAAAGCCAATAATGGCAAAAAAACCACATCTATTTTATTTTCGGGGACAAGAATCCCGTCTACAGGCTCAGGAATATTCCATTTATTTTTTTTGAGGACGGTGTTGTCGGTAAGCAAATAGTTTTCCATGGATTGTTTACCACTTATTTTTGGGACAACGACATTTTTATCCCTTCCCTGCAAAAGTGTAATCAGGGGTATAGTGTCAATTTCTTTGTTTTCTTCAATGCTGAGAAAAATATGGAAATAAAAAAAATCCCAAATAGGGATTTGAAGTGCATGATTCGCTAAATTGATACTCAAATCTGAAATATGCGAACTTTCGAGCTCCGCCCTCAGATTTTTGTATTTTTTTCTTAGTTCATGTTTCAACATTTAAATGTTGAAATTTTTGGGGTTGTTTTTTGGGAAACTTTCTACTCTGTTCTTGTTGAAACAGAGAAAAATATCTTGAAGAAAAGCATCAAGATCAAATACATTCCCAAAACGATAATGTAATTCTCCATTGAGGTTGTAATTTATGCTTTAAAAATAGGTAAAAGAATTGGAAATTTTACCATGAAATGCATTTTTAATCGATGAAATACACTTTTTTTAGCAACAGCTTAACAAAAAAGAGCATTTTTCAGTGGATTGTAACCCTTCTGTGTACGTACCAAACAACAAAGCATGTGGGAATGAGGCAGAATAATCACCTATCAATTTTAACAAAAAAACCCTATTATTAAGGTATACCTTTGTAAAAGCTTCAATTTTTGGAAATTTTATGCCCAAAACTCCTTCAATTAGTGTTCAGCTAAGTGCCCTCCCCGATAATCCTGGGGTGTATCAATTTTATGACAACGAAGGGAAAATTCTGTATGTGGGAAAGGCCAAGAATTTGAAAAAAAGAGTATCCTCCTATTTCAATAAAAAGCAAGAGTATGGGAAAACACGGGTGCTGGTAAAAAAAATTGAAAGCATTAAACATATAGTGGTGGCAACAGAATCGGATGCGCTCCTATTGGAGAACAACTTGATCAAAAAATTGATGCCCCGATATAATGTCTTGCTAAAGGACGATAAATCCTATCCTTGGATTTGCATAAAGAAGGAGCGTTTTCCAAGAGTTTTTTCAACAAGAAAACTGATAAAGGACGGCTCGGAGTATTATGGGCCATACACAAGCATGAAAACCGTGCGGACCTTATTGGATTTGGTGAGAAGCCTGTATCCCCTGCGAACATGCAATTTCGATTTGTCAGAAGAAAAAATAGCAGCGGGGAAGTACAAAGTTTGTTTGGAATATCATTTGGGAAATTGCCTGGGCCCTTGTGAAGGTTTGCAGCGCGAAGAAGACTATCAAAAGCAAATTGAGGACATTAGACAGATTATTAAAGGAAATTTCAAGAATTCGTTGCAGTCATTCAAATCACAAATGAAGGCCTTGGCCCAAGAAATGGAGTTTGAAAAGGCACAGCGGATAAAGGACAAGATTGAGATTTTGGAGAATTATCAGGCCAAATCCACAGTGGTCAACCCAAAAATCAACAATGTTGATGTGTTTACGATCATTTCTGATGAGACCCATGCCTATGTCAACTTTTTACAACTTTCACATGGCGCCATAATAAGGTCTCATACTATGGAGATAAAAAAGAAACTGGATGAGTCCAATGAGGAACTATTGCAACTGGGCATAACGGAGCTTAGACAGCGGTTTAAATCCCAATCCAAGGAAATTTATCTTCAGTTTCCTGTTACCGTGGAAGAAGATTTGAGGGTCACCCTGCCAAAATTGGGGGATAAAAGAAGGATTTTGGAGCTTTCTGAACGTAATGCACGGTTCTTTAGGCAAGATCGGTTTAAACAGATAAAAATAACTGACCCTGATCGGCATACCAAACGAATAATGGCTCAGATGAAAGCTGACTTAAGACTTTCTGAAGAACCCACCCATATCGAATGTTTTGACAATTCCAATATACAAGGAAGTAATCCAGTGGCGGCATGTGTTGTTTTCAAGAACGGAAAACCTTTTAAAAAGGATTATCGTCATTTCAATATTAAAACTGTTGAGGGGCCCGACGACTTTGCAAGCATGGAAGAAGTGGTTTTTAGGAGATATAGAAGATTGCTGAATGAAGAGCAGCCATTGCCACAACTTATTGTAATAGACGGGGGAAAAGGCCAACTATCCAGTGCTGTAAAAAGCTTGGATATTTTAGGACTTAGGGGAAAGATTGCCATTATTGGTATTGCAAAACGACTAGAGGAAATATACTTTCCTGAAGACCCCATTCCATTGTATTTGGACAAAAAATCAGAAAGCCTGAAGATTATACAACAACTAAGAAACGAAGCACATCGATTTGGGATAACACATCACAGGAACAAAAGAAGCAAAGCCGCTATAGATTCTGAATTGGAGAATATTGAAGGAATTGGGAAAAAGACTGCGGAGCAACTTTTGCAGGAATTTAAGTCGGTAAAGCGAATAAAGGAAGCAACCATTGAGACCTTAGCGCAATCTATAGGTATGGCCAAAGCAAAAAAAATTTATAAATCGTTCCACTAGAAAATGGGTGACAAAAGGATAATATTAATGGTCTTATTTGGTTTGTTGGTGACCTTTAGCTGGGGGCAAACATTAACTAATAAGGAAAACCCAAAAGTTGGATTGGTTTTAAGTGGAGGCGGAGCTAAAGGGTTGGCCCATATTGGGGCGTTGAAGGTTATTGATGAAGCAGGAATAAAGATCGATTATATTGGAGGAACAAGTATGGGTGCCATAGTTGGGGCCTTATACGCATCAGGATATTCTGGAGAGGAGTTGGATTCTATTTTTAGGGTGACCGATTTTTCAAAACTCATCCAGGATAACGTGCCTAGAGGAGCTAAAACATTTTACGAGAAGGAAGATTCAGAGCGCTATGCACTAAGTCTCCCCTTTACCAATTTCAACGTATCATTCCCGCAGGCGATTTCGGGTGGACAGAACATTTATAATGAACTGGTCCGACTTCTTTTTCATGTAAAAGATGTTCAGGAATTCAAAAGACTTCCTATTCCATTTCTATGCATTGCGACCAATGTGGAGACCGGAGAGGAAGTGTTGTTGGATTCAGGATACTTACCAGAAGCTATTATGGCAAGTGGCACTTTTCCATCGCTGTTTGAGCCAGCGGAGATAGAAGGGGAAATTTTGATTGATGGCGGGGTGGTCAATAACTACCCGATAGATGAGGTAAAGGCACTTGGAGCCGACCTTATTATAGGAGTTGATGTACAACATGGTTTATCTACTCGTGAGTCCCTCTCTTCGGCGACGGAAATTCTTTTGCAGATCAACAACTATCGAACAGTGAATGACATGAAGGTCAAAGCAGAAAAAACGGATATTTATATTCGACCGGATATCGATGATTTTTCTGTTATCGATTTTGACCGTAGCACTGAAATTATGGATAGTGGGGAGAAAGCGGCTTCGGCTATCATTTCAAGGCTGGAAGAGTTGGCTCAAAAACAGAGTGCCGATCCCATGGTTCGCCAAAACATTGACCCCATGGATAGTTTGACCATAAACCGATTGATCATAAGAGGAAATGATCAGTATACCCGTGGTTATATCAAGGGAAAACTAAGATTTAATCTAGCGGAGAAAATCCCATTTGAAAAGTTAAAGCAGGGAATCAACAACCTTTCAGCTACAGGGAATTTTAAGGCCATAAGATATGAGTTGATATCCAACGGATTGGGAACAGACCTTGTTTTAAAGTTAAAGGAAAATCCCACCAAGATGTTCATTAAAATGGCGGCCCACTATGATGATCTTTATAAGAGCTCAGCATTGATCAATCTCACTAAAAAGAACTTCCTTTTAAAAGATGATGTGGCTTCTTTCGATTTCATTCTGGGGGACCATATTCGATATAATATGCAGTACTATCTTGATAAAGGTTTTTACTGGAGCTTTGGGGTAAATTCAAGGTTTACCGACTTTGATGAAGAAATCGATTTTGAACTTATACGATCTAATTTTGATGCGCCCAATGATCCAAACATCCGGGAAATCAGTCTCGATGTCACCGATTGGACCAATCAAATATATTTGCAAACAGTTTTGAGGGAAGAATTTGCCTTTACCTTGGGTGCAGAGCACAAACTGTTACGATATAGCACCCGAACATTGAACCAATTTGAAGAAGCTCCTGAAGCGGCATTGCAACTGTCATCATCGGATCGGACAATTTTTGACGATTCAAATTACTTTAGCGCTTATGGTAAGATCACCCTGGATACCTATGACGATAAATACTTTCCTACTAAGGGACTATTTTTTGACAGTGATTTTCATTTGTATCTTTTTTCGTCCGATTTCAACGATAACTTCAAGGAATTTTCCATTGGAAAAGCTAAAATTGGAACCGCTTTCCCCCTATTTGAAAACTTAACACTTAACTTGGAAACAGAAGGTGGTTTTAAACTGGGCACCTCTGGGGTAACCTCTTTTGATTTTGTATTGGGCGGCTTTGGTAATGACTTCGTCAACAATTTCACCCCTTTTATGGGCTACGATTTTTTGAGCCTCCCCGGTAACAGTTATGTAAAGGCCTACGGTAGGTTTGATTATGAATTTGCAGACAAAAACCACTTTTTGTTTTCGGCCAATTTTGCAAATGTAGACGACGATTTGTTCAGAACTGGCGAATGGTTTTCGGAACCAACCTTCTCAGGATATGGACTTGGCTATGGACTGGAATCCTTTTTGGGCCCGGTACAAATATACTATTCATGGTCTCCGGAAAGTGATAATAGCAATGTGTTCTTTAGTGTGGGATACTGGTTCTAATCAACAGCAAAAACACAATTTGATAATCCCAATATTTGTAGGAGAAATATGGAACAAAGTTGACACAAAACCCCTAATTTTTCTTAATTAATTGCCAAATCTTCACTATTTGCTAAAAAGATAGTTAAAGTACGTTAAAACTTACATTTCTGTGATGTCTTAATGTATCTTTGTATCACATAAGGGGTGGTTCCCTTATAACTTTAAGTATTGGTTTTTCATAATTTAAAGTTTGGTTGGTTATTTAGAAAAAGCCCAGTTTTAAGACTGGGCTTTTTTTGTATATAATATTTTGGAACAAGTTTTGTTAAGTATATGTAAAGTGCTGAATCCGAGATGTGATTTTAGTAATTTTATACCGACATAAAGATTATGAAAAAGATTGTTACCATATTTGCCTTCCTACTTATCACGCCATTAATGGCGCAAAACGTTCGTCCCGCATTTAAGGCCGGAGAATGGCTAAAATTCAGGATACACTACGGGTTTTTAAATGCCAGCTACGCTACCCTTCAACTTAGCAATGACACTATAGACAATACTCCGGTGTACCATGTGGTCGGCAGGGGCAAAACAACCGGCTTTGCAAGTATCTTTTTTAAAGTGGATGACACTTATGAAAGTTATTTCGGAAAAAAGGATGGCAGACCACATCGCTTTATCAGAAAAATATCTGAAGGAGGATATACCAAGGACATTGAAATCGATTTTTACTACGATCAAGACAAGGCCGTTTTAAAAGACAATAAAAATGGGAAGCAAATGGATATTCCCGTGCATGATGGTATTCAAGATTTGTTGTCATCATCCTACTATTTAAGAAACAAATACGCCCTTGATGATTTCGAGATTGGAGAATCCGTGGAAATGGATATGCTTTATGATGATGATGGAGTATATAAATTCAAATTAAAGTTTTTAGGAAAAGAAATCATTCGAACCAAGTTCGGCAAAGTAGAATGTCTTAAATTTAGGCCCGTGGTTCAATCAGGCCGTGTTTTTAAAGAACAAGAAAGCCTTACCCTTTGGGTTTCGAACGATTTGAATAAAATTCCAGTTCGAATTAAAGCAGATTTAGCGGTTGGATCATTGAAAGCAGATTTAGATGCCTACAATGGGCTAAGAAACCAGTTTAAAATAATAATGAAATAGCTTGAATGAAGAATGATGAGCGAATTGAGTCCCAAATCAATAAGCTTGAAGAAAAGTACAAAAACTCAGGACAGGATTTAAGTTCATACCTAGACGGACTCCTTTATCAACGATACCTTACCTACTGGGATTATATCCATTTAGACACCCTGCTGAGCATTCAGGTGCCACGAACCCATTTTCCCGATGAAGAAATCTTCATCATGTACCACCAAATTACGGAGCTATACTTTAAGCTGATTCTACATGAGCAAAAACAAATAGTAGAGGATAAATCCCAAGATCTTACTTTTTTTATCGAAAAAGTAAATCGAATCAACAACTACTTTAAAGCACTCACATCGTCCTTTAGTATTATGATAAGAGGGATGGAAAGAGAGCAGTTTTTAAGGTACCGAATGGCCTTGTTGCCTGCAAGTGGATTTCAATCGGCACAATACCGAATGATTGAGATTTATGCTACTCCTTTGGAAAATCTTGTGCATTTTTCAGAGCGTGACAATTACTCGGCAAAAGACGGTATAGAAGAACTTTTTGAACATATCTATTGGAAAAAAGGAGCAACCGATCTTACCACTGGCGAAAAAACATTGACCCTTAAACAATTTGAGTTCAGGTATACACCAAGACTACTAAGAATATCAAATCAGGTGAAGACTAGCACCATCTACCATAAATATCTTCAGCTTCCAGAAGCTTCAAGGAATGATGGGACTTTGATTAAATCATTAAAAGACTTGGATTTGAACGCAAATGTTAATTGGCCCTTGATGCATATGGGTTCCGCCTATAGATATTTGGCCAAGGAAAACAAGGAGGTCGATGCCACTGGGGGCACAAATTGGAAAGACTTTTTGCCGCCAAGTTTTCAGAAAATAATATTTTTCCCAACTTTGTACTCTGAAGAAGAGCTGGATACATGGGGAAAACAATGGGTTGACCACATTTTTAATCCCGCTAACAAATAAATAAAATGCAAAGATTTTTTGGGGCAATCTTGGCACTGTTGGTTTTGGTGTCGTGCAAGGAGAAAAAAGAATTGGTGCAACAACTGGAACCTAAAAACCCGGTTGAAAAGCCTATTGTAAAACGATTTGGATTCAATCTGGACGACTACAACGTTGTTTACGATACCATTAAAAAGGGAGAGACCTTTGGAGAGCTCATGCTCAAAAACAAGGTAGATTATCCCAAAATAATTCATATTGCGGAGGAGTATAAAGACACTTTTGATATTCGTAGGATAGATAGAAAACCATATGTGCTATTAAAATCAAAAGACACCTCCGAAACGGCTGAAGTCTTTATTTATCAAAACGACAAGATCAATTACACGGTTTTTGATTTTAGAGATAGTACGGCTAATGCTTACAAAGGAAAGAGGAAGGTGAAGTCCCTCGAGCGAGAGGTTGCCGGAATCATAGAAAACAACCTTTCCGAAACACTTGACAACCTCGGGGTGGATTACAATGTCACCATTGACCTTTCTGAAATCTACGCATGGACAATCGATTTCTTCAGGTTGGAAAAAGGCGATAAATTCAAGGTCATCTATGATGAATACTTTATTAACGACTCCATTTATGCAGGTCGAGGAGCCATAAAAGCAGCACTTTTTGAACATAAGGGCACGCCCATTTACGCATTTCCCTATGTAACGGATTCTCTGAAGAACATTTTGGATTTTTACGATCAAGACGCCAACAACTTGCGCAGTACTTTTTTAAGGGCGCCCATAAAGTTTGGGTATCGACTTTCCTCAAGATACAATTTAAGAAGGAGGATTGCATATTACGGTTATAAAGTTAGACCACATAAAGGAACGGATTATGCTGCACCTGTTGGAACCCCGATAATCGCTACAGCAGACGGTACCGTAACCGAATCAACCCGAAGAGGTGGAAATGGTCGGTATGTAAAAATTAGGCACAACGGAACCTACAGTACCCAATACCTTCATATGAAAAAACAGAAGGTAAAGCGAGGCGAATTTGTGCGACAAGGTGATGTTATAGGTTGGGTAGGAATGACCGGAAATACGGGAGGGCCCCACGTATGCTACAGATTTTGGAAAAATGGTAGACAAGTAGACCCTTTACGGGAGAAACTACCAGCAGCCGAACCCATTGCCGATTCACTAAGAGTGGAATATCTCACTCACATTGACCCATTAAAAACCCAATTGGATTGTATAGAGTTCTTGGAAAGAGGACCAATACACATTCAGCAGGAGGACCAAATAACACTGAACCCATAAAATGACATTGCCCACGACCAACCCTACGAATACAAAAAGCTGGAAAAAACTTTTACAACACCATAAAGAGACTCAATACAAACATTTAAGGGAATTATTCGTTTCCGACATGGATCGAGGGCAAAAGTTTTCATTGGTTTGGAATGATTTCTTTGTGGATTACTCCAAAAACAGGATTACCGAGGAAACTTTTTCCCTACTACTGGATTTAGCAGATGAAATTGGATTGAAAGAAGCCATTTCGAGCTATTTTGGAGGAAAGACCATTAACCAGACCGAAGGTAGGGCCGTACTCCATACCGCGCTTAGAGCTAAAAAAGGAGATAAGGTTTTTGTTGACGGGAAGAATATTGTTCCAGAGGTGTACGAAGTCCGCGAGCAGATAAAAGCTTTCACCGAGACCGTAATTTCAGGAGATAAAAAAGGGTTCACAAACAAACCATTTACAGATGTAGTGAATATTGGAATCGGGGGATCCGATTTGGGCCCAGCAATGGTGGCCGAAGCACTTAAATTCTACAAGAATCATTTAAAAATGCACTTTGTCAGCAATGTTGATGGAGACCATGTGCACGAGGTGATCAAAGACCTTGACCCAGAGACTACCCTGTTTGTGGTAGTATCTAAAACTTTTACCACCCAAGAGACATTGAGCAATGCGATGACCATTAAAAAATGGTTTTTGGAGCATGCTTCCCAATCAGATATTGCCAAACATTTTGTGGCAGTTTCTACGAACACTCAGAAAATAAAAGAATTTGGCATTGCCGATGAAAATGTATTTCCCATGTGGGATTGGGTAGGTGGACGTTTCTCGCTATGGAGCGCCGTTGGGCTTTCTATAGCGTTATCGGTGGGATACAAAAACTTTGAAGCATTGTTGGATGGGGCCAATGAGATGGACATCCATTTTAAGGAAACGCAATTTTCGCAAAATATTCCGGTAGTTCTTGCCTTACTTAGTGTATGGTACAATAATTTCTTTGGTGCTGAGACAGAAGCCATTATTCCATACACCCAATATTTACACCGCTTTTCCGCATACCTACAGCAGGGTATAATGGAAAGTAACGGGAAAAGTGTTGACCGTTCGGGGAATAGAGCCAACTATGAAACCGGAACTATTATTTGGGGAGAACCAGGCACAAATTCCCAACATGCATTCTTTCAGTTGATCCATCAGGGCACAAAACTGATTCCTGCCGATTTTATTGGATTTAAAGAGTCACTTCATGGTGACAAGGATCATCATAACAAGCTTATGGCAAATTTCTTCGCCCAGACCGAAGCTTTGATGAACGGGAAAACTGCTGCTGAGGTAAAATATGAACTGGAAAAACAAGGACTTTCCCAAAATGAGATAGATTCCCTACTTCCTTTTAAAGTATTCGAAGGGAACAAGCCCACAAATACCATTTTGATTGAAAAACTTGACCCAAAAACTTTAGGATCTTTGATTACACTTTATGAGCATAAAATCTTTGTTCAAGGGATTATTTGGAACATTTTCAGCTACGATCAATGGGGTGTGGAATTGGGGAAGCAACTTGCTAAAAATATATTGCAGGACATCGAAAGTTCAGAAATTGGCAAACATGACAGTTCTACCCTGAATCTTTTGCAGTTTTTTAAGAAATGATTTAAGGTTTCTTAAAATTTGAATAACCTGTAACTTGCTGTTTTTCAGCTAAGTAAGGAGTCATTGATATTTATTATATTTGGTTTTCTTAACGTTAACTTAACATTTTGAATGTTAAAAAACGGGACTTTTGCAATGCTATTCAAATAACTTAAACACTACTGAAATGAAAAAACTGTATGTATTGATCGTGGCGCTATTCAGCTCTGCGATTATGTTTTCACAAGGAACGGTTTCAGGTACCGTAATGGATGGTGACCTTGGAAGCCCGCTTCCAGGTGCCAGCGTTGTGCTTCAAGGAACAGACAATGGAGCATCAACCGATTTCGATGGGAAGTTTTCCCTTGAGGTTTCTGACAGTTCTGGGACGCTTGTAGTTTCCTACATTGGATTTGTGACCAAAAGAATTTCTTTCAGTTCTTATGGAGATTTAGGCTCTATCACTTTGAGTCCTGATGCCGAAGAATTGGAAGGCGTTGTTGTAACTGGAATCTTGGATATTGCCAAGGACAGGGAAACACCTGTCGCTGTGTCAACCATCACAGCTGCCGATATTCAGGAAAAAATCGGTTCACAAGAACTACCTGAAGTATTAAAGTCGACACCATCAATTTACGCTACCAAAACGGGTGGTGGATTTGGTGATGGAAGAATCAACGTGAGAGGATTTGATTCCCAGAACACTGCGATCATGATTAATGGAATTCCGGTAAACGATATGGAAAATGGTAGAGTTTTCTGGAGTAACTGGGCAGGACTTAGTGATGTAACCACTGCGATGCAGGTACAAAGAGGTCTTGGGTCTTCCAAATTGGCCATTAGCTCTGTTGGTGGAACCATAAATGTTATTACTAAGTCTACAGATAAAGAAGAAGGAGGTTCCGTTCGTTTTGGAGGCGGAAATGATGGCTATTTGAAAACCACAGCTTCCTATAATACTGGAAAATCTGAAAACGGCTTTGCAGCTTCAATCCTATTAGGTAGAACTGCCGGGGACGGATATGTGGAAGGGACCAAATTTGAAGGATATAACTACTTTATCGGATTGGGATATGAGCCAAATGACAAGAACAACTTCCAATTTATCCTAACAGGTGCGCCACAGGTACACAACCAAAGAACATCAAGTTTTTTCAATGTGGCTACTATAGAGGATCACTTGGAACATGGAGCTAGATATAACTTTAACCATGGATTCTTAAATGGAGAGGAATTTGGATGGAGAAGAAACTTCTACCACAAACCAATTGCTTCCTTGAATTGGGATCGAAAGTTTAATGATAAGACTACACTTTCCACCTCAATTTATGCGTCCGTAGGAAGAGGTGGGGGAACTGGCGACATTGGTCGTCTTGATGGCAGCTTTGCAAGTTCCAGTAGATTTAGGGATACAGAAACAGGTCAAGTACTATGGAACGAGATTGTTGCTGCGAATTCAGGTGCAGGAGGTACTTTCTCCAATGGTTCTACATATGCGAATGTACCAGACTTTCAAACAGGGACATTTATTGTAAACGATGCTGATATTTATAGTGGCTTCAGTTCATTTAGAAATCCAGCAGACAGATTGGATGGAGTGGAAAGAAGAAATGGTGCCATCCGAAGAGCATCTATGAACTCTCATAACTGGTTTGGACTTATTGCCAACTTGCATACTGAAATCAATGACGAATGGAGCTGGGATATTGGAATAGATGCTAGAAGTTATAAAGGAATCCACTACAGAAGGGTTGATAATCTTTTAGGTGCTGATGGGTACCGTGATAATGACGATGTAAACAATCCATTTAACATTGTTACCCAAGAGGTGGAATCTGATTTGTCAGGACTTTGGAATGTGTTTAGAAGTATTGACGACGACGAGAAAATAGACTACTACAATGATGGAGTTGTAAGATGGTTAGGAACCTTTGGGCAAATTGAATATTCAAATGGTACAGTTTCCGCCTTCCTTCAAGGAGGTGTGTCGCAACAAGGATTCAAACGTATTGACTATTTCACCTATTTGGATTCTGACCCACAGCAAGAAACAGATTTTGAAAATAGATTGGGCGGAAATATCAAAGGAGGAATCAACTATAACATCAACGAAGCCCACAATGTGTTCGTTAATTCAGGATATTATTCCAAGCAACCTTTGTTTGACGCTGTATACTTGAATTTTGCGAACGAATTGAACCCAGATTTGACCAATGAGAAGATTTTAGGTCTTGAGGCTGGTTACGGAATCAACCTTGGAGATTTTAGGGCCAAAATCAATATCTACAGAACTTCTTGGAAAGACAGGTTTGAGGATTTAGATATAGAAACGGACGAAGGTGCTGAAGGAACTGCCAACATTAATGGGGTTGAACAAATCCATTCAGGATTTGAGCTTGAGGCCAACTATAGAGCTTCGGAAGTGGTTCAGTTCAGAGGAATGCTTTCTATGGGTAATTGGGAGTATGGAGGTAACGCAACAGGGGCTGCTTTGGATCAGGACAGAAATGTAATCGACCCGGAAGTAACCTTGTATTTGGACGAAGTAAAAGTTGGGGATGCAGCACAGTTCACCACAAATTTAGAAATGATTGTGAGGCCAGTTGAAAACTTGAAATTGAGCGCTAACCTTTATTCAGCTTCAAGATTGTTTGCGCAAATCAATGCTGAAGATTTTGCTGATCCTGATCACCAAGGGTCGCTGAGATTGCCAAGCTACAGCTTGTTTGATCTAGGTGCTTATTACAAGTTTAATATTGGTGGCAGCAATGCGATTAGTGTGGCCGCCAACGTAAACAATGTTTTTGATACTGAGTATATCGCAGAATCATTGACAAACACATTTGCAGAAGGTAATGATGCAACCTTTAGAGGGTTAAATACCAGAAACAAAGTATTCTTTGGTTTTGGAAGAACATGGAATATTAGCATGAGGTATAACTTCTAAGTTATCACAAAGCATATTTTGAAAAACCCGCCGATAGGCGGGTTTTTTTATGGGTAAAAATCCTTACTTTTAGGACTCAAACTATACCAATGGAAATTTTACGTACACTTCACTCTTACTTTGCATACATAGTACTTATTCTACTCATTTTTGCAGTGTTCAACGCCTTAATGGGCTGGTTGGGCAAAAAGGAGTTCACCATGCACAAAGATTTGAGAATTAGCCTTTTTGCTCTTATTTTGTCTCATTTACAATTGGTGATTGGGCTTATTGTATTCTTTGTTTCAGCCAATGGCCTTAAGGCCATCCAAACTTTGGGAATGGGAGGTATGAATTCCGCAGCGCGATTGTTGGCCGTGGAACATCCATTTACCAATATTTTGGCCATAGCTTTGATTACTATTGGATGGTCACGTCATAAGAAAAAGGAGGATAGTACTGCCAAATTCAAGAGTATTGCCATTTTTTATGGTTTAGGACTGCTATTGATTTTAAGCCGTATCCCTTGGGGGCAGTGGTTTAATTAAAACTAATATTGTCATTCCCGTGAAAGCGGGAATCTCATTCCATTTCTTTAATCAAAAAAAGATATACTGGGAAGTGATCGCTATAACCACCAGTGTAAGTTCCTCCTGCATAGGTTCGCAATGGGTATCCCTTGAATTTCCCCTGTGAAGTTTTTAAGTAGGATGGAGCATAAACCCCAGCTTTCCAAAAGGAGAATTGTGCCTTATCCTTTTGCACCAAATTTGTCGACATAAAAAACTGGTCAAAAAGATTCCATTTATCACGATAGGCCAAGGAACCAATCCCTTTTTTGTACAATTTTTCCATGGGATTAAACAGTGAGGTACTGTCCAGTTGGTTTATCTTTCCTTTTGTGTGTAAAATCTTTTTTAGGCTATCGTCCCGCGGGTCGTCATTTAAATCGCCCATGCTAATGATTTTGGCATCCGGATTTAGTCTTTGCACAGAATCGATGATCCGCTTGTTGAGCAAAGCCGCCCTAATTCGGTTGGGTTTGCTTTTGGAAGCCCCACCTCTTCGCGAGGGCCAATGATTCACCAGAAAATAAAATTCTTCATCATCCAACATACCCCCAACAACCAATTGATCACGGGTATAATTTCTTTTTCCAAGATCATCGAACAACAGTAATCGATGACTTTTGAACGAAGACGGCAGATAGGCTGATTTTTTATATAATAGTGCCACATCTATCCCACGTTCATCTGGAGAATCGATGTGAACAATGCCATAATCTTTATGAATGAGGTTGGAATGATGTACTAAATCTTCTATTACAGATTTGTTTTCTACTTCACACAATCCAATAACATCTGGTGAAGTTTTGGAAGTGCCTACACCTATTTGTGAAAGCACTTTGGATATGTGTTCTATTTTCTTTTGATATCGATTTGTGGTCCATTGGTATTTTCCTTCAGGAGTCCGTTCATCATCAAAAACCAACGAATCGTTGGTGGTATCAAAAAGGTTTTCAACATTATAAAAAGCGATGGTTCTTAGCTTGTATTTTTTAGGGGACTGGGCTGAAATTGAGAGCACACAGAACAGGAGTAGGTAGGTTAAAAATTTCATTTGGGTTTTGATTTGTGCTCGAAAATAAGTAAGATTGTTCACTTTTCTTACAAAAAAGAAAGATAATAACCCCGTAATCTTATTAATTAACCTACTATTAAAGCTTATGAGAACAGCTTTGTTCTTTGTGCTGATATGTTGTGCAACAATAAGTTATGGCCAACAGCACACTCTAATTTCCGGGACAATAAATGATCGGGTCACACGAAACCCAATACCGAGGACAGTACTTCGTATTGGTGGTACTTCCAAAGAATTCTTGACCGATGACCATGGTAATTTTAATATTTCAACGGTATTGGAAGGGGAACAAACCCTGATTGTCCAATCTTCGGATTATTTGCTGAAACGTATTCCCATTTTTTTGAATGGTGGACCTGTGAATTTGGGCGATATTTTTTTGGAGCAAGATATTACCATCGAAAAAACGGATAATCTTATCACGCTGACGGAAAATGATATTTCCAATGACAGTGAAACCCTATCCGGCTCTTCTGGTTTGCTACAATCCACTAGGGATATTTTTCTGGGTAAGGCAGCTTTCGATTTTGGACAGGCCTTTTTTAGAGTTAGAGGGTACGATTCACGCAATGGCATGGTCATGATCAATGGAATCCCTATGAACAAACTTTTTAATGGCCGACCCGATTGGAATAATTGGGGCGGACTCAATGATGCAACCCGAAATCAGGAGTTCACCAACGCACTTGATCCAAACCCATATACTTTTGGAGGTATTTTGGGGAACACCAATATGGATACACGTCCATCCGGTTCAAGACCCGGAATGCGGCTGTCAGGTTCTGCGTCCAACCGCACCTATGGAGGTCGACTAATGGCTACCTATAGTTCTGGGGTGAAGGAAAGTGGATTGGCCTATACCGTTTCTTCCTCAAGAAGGTGGTCGGATTCGGGCTATGTAGAAGGGACCTTGTACGATGCCTATTCCTTTTTTGGCGCTTTGGAATATCAGTTAAACCCAAAACATAGCATTGTTCTCACCTCGATTTTGGCCAAAAACCGACGTGGGCGTTTCGCTGCGCTAACGGAGGAAGTTTTTGAGTTAGTGGGAAGTAGGTATAATCCATATTGGGGGAATCAAGATGGAAAAATGAGAAACTCCAGGGAGCGTCAGATATTTGAGCCCTTGTTTTTATTCAATCATTATGCAAAATCCAACACCTGGAATTGGAATACCGGGATCGCCTATCAATTTGGTTCCACGGTCCGAAGCAGAATGGGATACTACAATGCCTCAAGTCCGGACCCAACATATTATCGCTATTTACCAAGCTTTTATCTGAACAGTCCAATAGGTGCCGATTTCAATAATGCTGCACTTGCGAGGCAAGGCTTTATAGATCAACCTCAAATGCATTGGGAATCCCTTTACGTTGCCAACGCCAACCAAAAAGCGGCCTATCTTTTTTATGATGACCAGACCCAAGATGAACGAATCATAGCCTCGACCAATTTCAATTGGGATATCAAAGAACAGATAAAAATTGGCGGAGGGATACGCTACCAAGCGCTGACATCTGAAAACTATGCAAAAATTCAAGACTTAATGGGAGCCGATTTCCATGACGACATGGATACTTTTTCAGATACTCAAAACGATTTGAATGGAAACCCCACCAAAATTGAGGGAGAAAAATTCAATTACCATTACAAATTACTAGCATCGGAATGGGAAGGTTTTGGACAAGTACAACTGGATTTTGAAAAAATGGGTGGATTCGTTTCCGCAGCCATTGGCAATTTCAGCACAGAGCGGGAGGGTTTGTTTCAAAATGAACGCTTTTTGGATAACTCATTGGGTAAAAGCGATAAAATCGACTTTTCCAATATGAAATTAAAGGCGGGAGCAACATATTTTCTCTCAGGCAGGCATTGGTTTACTGCAAACGGAGCATTGGTGAAAAGGCCACCCACAATTCAAAATATCTTCATCAATCCAAGAGAAAATAATGCGGTTGTTCCAGAAATTTTAAACGAGACCATTACCACGGCAGACATCAATTACCATATTCGATTGCCGGATTTAACCGGACGGATCAGTGCTTTCTATACCAGGTTTATGAACACCACCGATATTAATTTCTTCTATGTGGATTCTGGTTTGGGCTCTGATTTTGTTCAAGAGGCGATCACGGGATTGGACAAACTTCATAAAGGAATTGAATTTGGATTACAATATGAACTTTCGTCCAGCGTCAAAGTTTCTATGGCTGGCAATTTGGGAGCATATGTTTACGCCAGTGATCCCTCAGTACAGATAAATTTTGATACCGCCGCTGCGGATGAAGACCTTATTAGCACGAAAGGAAGTCAGGATTTGGGAATAGCAAAGCTAAAAGGGTTGAAGTTGGCCCAGGGACCTCAAACCGCTTTTACAGTTGGAGTGGAGTATAGAAGCCCTAGATACTGGTGGATGGGAGCAACTGCAAACCATCTGGCCAATAGCTACATTGATATATCCGCCATTCGGCATACCAATAGTTTTCTTTTGGATCCCGAAACCGGAGAGCGATTCCCCAACGCCACCGACGAAAATGTGAGCGCCATTTTAAAACAACGGCCTTTGAACAAATTTTACCTTCTCAATTTAATTGGAGGGAAATCTTGGTTGGTGGGGAAAAAATATGTCAGTGCATTTATAAGTGTAAACAACCTGTTTGATGAGGTTTTCAAAAGTGGTGGATATGAACAAGGTCGAAATGGGAATTATGGGCAATTGTATCAGGATAATTTAAGTGGTTCACCGTCTTTTGGGCCAAAATATTGGTATGGTTACGGGCGCACCTTTTTTTTAAATCTGGCAGTGAGTTTCTAATAAGCGTTCAATAAAAATCAAAAAGAATAATATGCGAATTGGTAAGAAGATCAGATGGTATTGTATACTGGTAATTGCATGGTCTTGTGTGGAAAATGCAGAGTTTGATGTTCCAAAACAAGACTGTGATTCTAATCTACTGGCGAATACTAGTTTTACGGAATTGGAAAGTTTGTTCACAGGGGAGACCATTCAGATTCAAGAGGATTTGGTCATAGAAGGTTTTGTGATTTCTTCGGACAAGGCCGGAAATTTTTACAATGTCCTTTTCATTCAAGATTTGCCCAATAATCCAACTGCAGGCATTCAATTGGAAATTGAGTTAAGGGAATCCCATCTTTTTTACCCAGTTGGCAACAAGATTTTTATCAAGTTAAAAGGGTTGTTTTTAGGCAAAAGTCGAGAAACATTAAAGCTCGGAGGTACATTTTCTTCCTTCGGAAATGTTTCGGTGGGGAGATTGCCCACGCACAAGGTTAAGCAACATATTTTTAAGGCCTGCGATGCCTTTAATCAATTAAGTACTACCACGATATCAATTCCATCATTGGATAGTGTCGCCTTAAACACCCTTGTTAAAATTGATAGTTTGGAAATTGTGGAAGAACACTTGGGTAATCCATTTGCCATTGAAGGGGAGGACACCGAATATCGGTTAAAAGATTGTGCGGAAAATGAGGTGCTTCTTTTGAACAGTGGCTTTTCTGATTTTCAAACTGAAATTTTGCCGAAGGGCAATGGTTCGGTAACAGGAATATTAAAGAAAGATGGAAAGCAATATCAATTGGTCATTCGTGATTTAGAGGATATGGATTTGGTCAATCAACGTTGTCCGGAAATCATTACTGAATTTACGTCTACCAATATTTTAATTTCCGAATTGGCCGACCCCGATAACAATTCCGGAGCCCGGTTTGTAGAGCTCTTCAATTCAGCTTCCGAACCATTGGATTTGAATAAATGGACCTTGAGGCGCTATACCAATGATAAGACCGAGGTAAGCTCCACCATTGACCTTTCAGGTTTTATTGTAGAAGCGCAAAGTACCCTGGTGATTTCTCCCAATGCCGCTGAGTTTGAATTGGTATATGGTTTTCCACCAGACATGGGCGTCTCCACCAACAGTCCTGCGGATTCCAATGGAGATGATAATTTGGAATTGGTGGACCCTTTTGGGACCGTCATAGACGTATTTGGAATTGTCGGAGAAGATGGTTCCGGTACCAATCATGAGTTTGAGGACGGAAGGGCAATTCGGAGGTTTGAAATTATCAAAGGCAATCCAGTTTACACTTTTTCCGAGTGGACAATACTTAACGATACCGGAGATTCGGGCACCACAAAACTACCCCAAAATGCCCCCGAGGATTTTACTCCGGGGCAAAGGAATTGAGGCTAAAACTTTAAAACGGCTTAAAACTAAACTTTTGCCCACCCACTGAAGCATCGGCCATAAGACCAGCTTTGGGCAATGCAAAAACCGCAACCCCATCTTTGTATTTAGCATTAAATGCGATTCCAGACTTTAAAGCTACTGCGGAGGTTTCTGCGGCAAAAGCGAACTTTCCCTCCTTAAAGCGTTGCAAATCCACCGAGGTTTCAAAGAAAATCACTTCTATTATGGCCTGCCCGCCTGCTTGTAATCCAATATTCAATTTTTTAAGACCGGCCATTCCAATGGTTTTTCCACCTTCATAGACCACACCATTCCCGGATGCACCGCCGATAATAAAACCACCTTTTCCTACATTAGGAAATAGTACATAGCCAGCGGAATTATCAAAGAATCGCTCCAGCCCCGAATCGGCCTTTAAAAGTGTCTTCTTGGCCTTTTTGGCATCGTTCATTATTTTTCTGTCCTTCTTGTTTTGGGCAAAGGTTGCCGAAGTGGCAAACATCAAACAAATCATTACCAGCAATCTACCTTTTTTCATATAATCTCTTCTTTATAAAGTACAGCTAAAATTAAAAAATAAACCCCTTCCAATACGGAAAGGGTTTGCCAATAAATGTTAACACTTACCTATTTCCCCTTTGGGAAAAGCTTGTGCGCCATAATTTCTTTCATTTGGTTTACATGTCGCTCCGTATGACCAGACATAAAGAGTACAACTTGAAGTCCATCAACTGTTCCGAAGGGGAGATCAGAATTGTAGCGATTCCTTAAATCGTCATCCGTGGTTTTAATGTAGTTGATATGTTCATCTCTTTTGGCGATAAAAGCTTGAACGGTCGCCTCGTGCGAACCAAACTTTCCAGATGGTTCAAAAGGTTCACGCGTCTTAACTTTTTTTGATCTGTCCGAAATAATCCCCAAGAGTTGGTCATCCTTGAATTTTACAGAATCCTTAAGTGCAGGGTTCGGACCTGCCGCAACGGTTTTTTGGATCAATCCACCAAAGGCATTTTCGGAGATGGTCAGGTGCTCAACACATTCTGAGATGGACCAAGAACCTTCTTCCGATTTAAAGTTCAATTGTTCTTCGGAAAGACCACGGAGCACTTTGGACATTTCATCACGTGTTTTTTCCAAATGATTTACTGCCATTTTACGATCATCATCTGATAGTTTAAACGTATCCATGCCGAAGCTAAAAAGAACCAAGGCAATCAGGGGTAAAATCAATTTTTTCATTACTGCTAAAGTTTAAATTAAATTGTATAAGCTATAGTTACTGTGTACTGACGTTTAGAAAACTTCAAATTGGACATTGGTAAAATCATACCTTAAAGGTCCGACTTCAAAGTTAATGTAAATTTACACCATAAAAGGGGGCATATGTGCCAAAATAAATGTGGATTTCCGCTAAAGGTTCGGTTTTTGAAAGAATAGAATAGATTATGTTTATTTTTTTATAATGTTTTAATATGAATTATCTATTATAAAATAGGATGTTTGCTTAATTTTATTGAGGTTAAAAAAATAATAAAACACTATACGATCATGAGTAAAAAATCAGCAACTTCAGCCGAAGGCCAAAATGCAAATGGAGAGAGCAAGTGCCCATTTATGACCGGAGCCCTAAAACATGGAGCAGGGGGAGGAACTTCAAACCGGGATTGGTGGCCAAACCAATTACCACTGAATATTCTGCGTCAACATTCTTCACTTTCAAACCCAATGGATGAAGATTTCAATTATGCAGAAGAATTCAAATCTTTGGATTTGGACTCCATTAAAAAAGACCTATATGAGTTAATGACAGATTCGCAAGATTGGTGGCCCGCAGATTATGGTCATTATGGACCGTTTTTTATTCGTATGGCGTGGCACAGTGCAGGAACGTACCGTATTGCAGATGGAAGAGGTGGAGCTGGTTCAGGAACCCAACGGTTTGCACCCTTGAACAGCTGGCCCGATAATGCGAATCTGGATAAGGCACGTTTATTATTATGGCCAATCAAACAGAAATATGGCAAGAAAATTTCCTGGGCAGATCTGATGATTCTTGCAGGGAATTGCGCTTTGGAATCCATGGGATTCAAAACCTTCGGTTTTGGTGGAGGGCGTGAAGACGTTTGGGAACCTGAGGAGGACATTTACTGGGGAGCAGAAACAGAATGGTTGGGTGACAAACGCTATGAGGGTGACCGTGAACTTGAAAATCCGTTGGGAGCCGTTCAAATGGGATTGATCTATGTAAATCCGGAAGGACCAAACGGGAACCCGGATCCAGTTGCCGCCGCACACGACATTCGTGAAACCTTTGGTAGGATGGCAATGAACGATGAGGAAACCGTTGCATTGATTGCTGGTGGACATACCTTTGGTAAAACACACGGTGCTGCGGATCCTGGTAAATATGTAGAACGCGAGCCTGCCGCTGCCGGAATAACTGAACAAAGCCAGGGATGGAAGAATAATTTTGGAAAAGGTAATGCCGGAGATACCATTACAAGCGGATTGGAAGGAGCTTGGACCACAACTCCTACCAAATGGAGCAACAACTTTTTCTGGAATTTGTTCGGATACGAATGGGAGTTGACAAAAAGCCCCGCTGGAGCCCACCAATGGATTCCAAAGCATGGTGCAGGGGCGAATAGCGTGCCAGATGCGCATGATTCATCAAAAAGACATACACCTATAATGTTGACTACGGATTTGTCTTTACGCGAGGATCCAGCTTATGAAAAAATATCAAGACGTTTTCATGAAAATCCGGATGAGTTTGCCGATGCCTTTGCAAGGGCTTGGTATAAATTGACACATCGTGATATGGGACCCATTTCAAGATATTTGGGGTCAGAAGTACCGTCAGAACAATTGATCTGGCAAGACCCAATTCCAATAGTTGATCACGATTTGATCAATGAAGAAGATGCTTCTGCATTAAAGCAGAACATTTTGGCTTCGGGACTTTCAGTTGCTGAATTGGTGGGTACAGCTTGGGCTTCGGCCTCTACCTTCCGTGGCTCGGATAAAAGAGGGGGCGCCAATGGAGCCCGAATCAGACTTGCTCCCCAGAAAGATTGGGAAGTGAACAATCCGGAGCAACTTGCAAAAGTGTTGGATACTTTGGAGCGAATCCAGGGAGAGTTCAACAGCAATCAATCCGGTAAAAAAGTTTCCATGGCCGATTTAATTGTGCTTGGAGGAAATGCCGGAATTGAGCAGGCGGCCAAGAACGCAGGTAAAAACATTTCCGTTTCATTCACACCTGGAAGAGGTGACGCCACACAAGAACAGACGGATGTTGAATCAGTAGCTGTTTTGGAACCTAAAGCCGATGCATTCAGAAATTATATGAAATCGAAATACACAGTATCAGCAGAGGAAATGTTGATTGACCAAGCGCAATTATTGACCTTGACCGCTCCTGAAATGACCGTGTTGCTTGGCGGACTTCGGGTACTCGACATTAATCATGAACAATCCCAGCATGGGGTATTCACCGAAAGAGTCGGTTCCCTTACCAATGACTTCTTTGTGAATTTGTTGGATCTTAGTACCAAATGGGAAGCATCTTCAGAAGATGAAACCGTTTTTGCAGGCCGTGACCGTGTCTCTGGCGAAGTGAAATGGGCTGGTACCCGAGCTGACCTTATTTTTGGTTCCAATACTGAACTTAGGGCCATTGCCGAAGTTTATGGAAGCAACGATGCCGGCGACCGTTTTCTGAACGATTTCGTATCAGCATGGACCAAGGTTATGAATCTAGATCGTTTCGATTTAGCATAAAGCATAGAAAAAGAAAATTAACTATCAACAACTGTCACTTCCTGCAAAGGTTGTGGCAGTTTTTTTATAACTTTCCGTAAGATTATGAGTAAAAAGGAAGACTTCTTCAATGCAATTAGAAATGGTGATGTAGAGACAACCACCAAATTTCTGGAATCAGACAAGGCATTATTGGAAACCAAAGACGAACGGGGCTCTACGCCATTAATTTTGGCCACTTACTACAATCATGAAAACATAACCGCCCTTTTATTGGAAAAAGGAGCAAATATTGATGCGCAAGATGGGTCGGGGAACACTGCGCTAATGGGAGTTTGTTTTAAAGGATTTAATAAACTAGCGAAATTGCTTCTTAACGCTGGCGCAGATGTCAACCATATAAATGCTATGGGAGCAACCTGTTTGATCTATGCGGCTACATTTAACAGAGTTGAAATCGCGCAGTTGCTATTGGAGCATCAAGCCGATATATCAATAAAAGATGCTCGGGGAAATACCGCGATGGATCATGCCAAAATGCAAGGGACTAAACCTTTGATAGAACTTTTTCAGAAAAGCCAAAAATCGTAATGGATTCAAAAGAACAACTGAACCTGATTAAGCGTATAAAGGCAATTTCAGAAACTGGTTTGGTGTATGCACAAGACCTTTATGATCGTGAGCGTTATGAAGAACTACAACAGATCAGTTTAAGATTGATGTCCAATATTGGGGATACCTCAATAGAAGTTTTACAGGAATTCTTTATACCACAGGATGATTATCCCACTCCAAAAGTTGATGTTCGTGGTTTTGTACTGAACGAAAAAGATGAAATCTTAATGGCGAGGGAGAGTATAGATGGCAAATGGACCATTCCAGGAGGGTGGGCGGATATTGGCAGTACACCCTCGGAAATTGCTATCAAAGAAGTGGAAGAAGAAACCGGCTTAAAGGTTGAGGTGGTAAAACTACTTGCTGTATATGATAAACAAGTGCATCCACATCCACCAGAACCTTACTACATATACAAGCTCAATTTCTTATGTAAAATTGTTGGTGGAGAACTTAGTCCTGGCTTTGATATGTTGGGGGCCGACTTTTTTGCTTTGGACAATTTACCCGAACTTTCCGAAGAACGAATTTTAGAAAGTCAATTAAAGCATTTATATGAATTGGCGAAATCGTCAGCTTCTAATGTTTATTTTGATTGATATTACTTTAAATTGTCATGCTGAGCTCGTCGAAGCATGTTTTTAGTGGAAGCCATGAATCAAAAATTAAAAATAGCCTTGATCCAATCCCGTTTAATTTGGGAGGACCCGGTAGCCAACAGAAAATTATTTGACGAAAAAATTGCGGGTATTTCAGGAGGGCTGGATTTAATTGTACTCCCAGAAATGTTTTCCACGGGCTTCACTATGAATCCAGAAAATATTGACCCGGAAGAGGGCATAAAAACGGTAAAGTGGATGCAGGCAAAAGCAAGGGAGAAGAATGCTGCAATAATTGGAAGCATTGTTTTCTTTGAAGAAGGTAAAAACCACAACCGTTTGTTTTTTGTTCATCCTGAAGGAGAAAGCATGCATTATGACAAAAAACATTCCTTCACCTTGGCCGGAGAAGACAAAGTCTTTAAAGCTGGAAATTCCAAATTAATAGTGGAATATCGAGGTTTCAAATTATGTCCCTTGATTTGTTATGATCTTAGATTTCCCGTCTGGGCGCGAAATGTGGAAAATTATGATGCTTTGATCTATGTGGCCAATTGGCCGAGACCCAGGGTTCAAGCGTGGGACACCTTGTTAAAAGCACGTGCAATAGAGAATATGGCTTATTGTGTTGGCGTAAATCGTATTGGTAAGGATGGATTGGGCTATGAATATTCAGGCCACTCTGCAGTTTATGACGTTCTTGGAAATCAATTGGCCTATTCAGAAAATGAAGAAATCCTATATGCAACTTTGGATAAGGAACATATCATTTCAACCAGAGAAAAGCTACGGTTTTTGGAAGATAGAGATCATTTTAGTCTGAAATAACAAAAGTCTGCTCCAATTCCCAGTTGGCCCGAACATCAATAACATCAGGATAATAACTTACCTTTTCGGGCTGTCTTTTGTTCAAATAGCTGCCCGTGTCCCAGATGCCATTTCCATTTTCGTCAAAAATGACCCGAATTACATAGTTGCTGGGATCAAGATTATTGAATTCAAACTGTTGGGGCTGCTGGGCAAAAAGCTCGCGTTTTATTTCGCCTGCTTCATCGGTTAGTTGAACAATAAGCGGGTAACGCACCGCCCCACCCACATTTATGCGTAGATTCCCATAGTCGGCATAACCTTGGGTAGAAAACCGATAGTTGAGGGAATCGTTTTGCATGCCAAAAAAGTCGGTAAAGGCCCCAGGTAACAACTCAAAAGAATAGCTTTGGTTGGGTTCAATGGTAAAATCAAAGTCAACTTTGTTCTCAAGGGTATCCAATGAAAATGAAAATGGTGAGCTTATGGAATCCTTAATAAAAAGCGCAATTTTGCTGGAATCCAATTCGGTAATAGGTGTGTTGGCCAAAATGCTAAACGTATCTTCAAATCCAAAAGACCTTCCAATACTTGTGCTCAAGAGCAAAGAATCCAAAGGAAGTTTTCTGGTTTTTACTGTAAATGTATCGATCTGTTCCAATTTTGAATTGGTCACCGTAAAAATTATGGAATCGATATCTGTGGGTTGCAACCAGTAATCCAGTGTATCTTTTTCCCTATCCTTTAAAATTACTGTTTGCACGGAATCAGGAAGCGGGGTCAACGCAGTTATTTCAATATCTTTATGTTCGCCCTGGTATCCGAAAATGATACGGTTTTTGGCCACATAACTTGGTACGGATATGCTATAATCCGGAAGCTCTTGAAAAAGATTGAGCAGGTAAATGGAATCTGTTGGGATTGTAATCGTGTCCTGCAAAAAACCAATTTTATCCTGCCGTTGATCAAACATATTGTTTTTGTTGATGTCTTTAACTGCAATCAAACTGTACTTCCCTGCCTTTAAGTTTTTTAGTTCAAAAAACGGAACACTATCCAACGTATTGGTGATATAATTGGGAGGGCTTTTATATATGGTGGAATCGGTGTAAGCCGTATCTAGTTCGTAAAGCATCACGCTTACAAATTGATCGGCCTTTCGATTTAAAGCATCCTTGACCGCTCCAGAAAGCGTTAAGGAATCGATATAATCGCCTGTGGAGAACACATAGGACAAAAAACTGTTTGGATTTCCCTCATTATTATCAGTAATACTCTGTCCAAAATTTAAGGTGTAGGTGGTGTTTTCCTTTAGGGTGTCCTTGATGACCACCTGAATATATTTGCTGGCACCACCTAAAGGTGTTACCTCTGGTGGATATTTTAGCGGAGGGGAAACGATCAACTGATTTTGGACATCCTTGAGTTTGATGAACTCATCAAAATACAATCGAATCTCTTTTGCTTCAAAGTTGGTGGAAAAATTCTCAGGTTCAGTCCTTAACAAAACTGGAGGAGTCACATCTTTTGGTCCGCCGGTGGGAGTTCCTCTTTTGGCACATTGCCAAAGCGCCAAACCCATTAAAAAAAGAAAGGATAAACTCAACAGTTTTTTAAAGTACCGCATTGAAAAACAAGTGTTGGGCAAAGAAACAACTAATTTAAAAATTGAAACCAAGGATTTATAGAATTTTAACCCTTGGGCACCACCGCCATGCTCAGTACAGAAACGGAAATTGGGCCCAGGGAATGCAATTTTTTTGCACAGGCTTCCACAGTGGCTCCAGTTGTAATAACATCGTCTACCAACAAAATATGTTGAAAGCCTCTCTTGGTATTGGCATTTACCTCAAAGACTTCTTGGGCGTTTTCCCATCGTAAAAGCCTACCTTTTTTGGTCTGGGTTTTAGTGTTGTTCACTTTTACCAATATATCATCACGGTATTCCGCTTGGATTGCTTCCGAAATGCGCTTCGCGAACAGGGTAACTTGGTTATAACCACGCTTCTTTTGTTTCTTGGGATGAAGTGGAACTGGAACGACCACATCAACCGATTTAAGATTTTCCTCCTCTTCCAAATAAGAACCAAACCATTCCCCCAAAAAATCCCCAACGGTCTCCTGATTCTTGTACTTCAGATAATGCAACAGTTCCTTTACGGCCCCTTTTTTAGAAAAATACAGGAAAGAAACCGCCTTTTTTATAGGAATCCTCCCATAAAATATGCGGTCTACCGCGTTTTCATCAGTAAAGTTATAATCGGTGAGTGGCATTTCATGTCGACAAACGGTACACAACACGTTTTCTCCTCTGGATAATTGCGCATTACATCCAAAACATACCTTTGGCAATAGTATGGTGTTAATCTCGTTTAGTATCTTAGCCAACTTATCGATCAAGTCTTATACGCGTTACAGAAGCCGAATTGACCCCATGGATGCCCAAGATAACAATTTCAACTACAAGATCATCTTTGCAGCGCTTGTTGCAGTGATCGTGGGCATTCTCATTGCTTTTTACTACAGTTATGCGCAGTCCCAAAACCAAATGACCTTTTTGGAACAGGAAAAGTCATTATTGGTAAAGGACTTGACCTTGATGAAGGCCGAAGTAGATCGTTTGTCGGGGCTTAACGAGGTAAATGAAATTGAACTCCAGACATCCCGCTTCAGGGTTCAGGAACTGCTTGATTCTGTGGGTCGATTAAACTTTAGTTTAACCAAGCTGAAGGAAACCCGAAAAGAACTTAGAACTTTAGAGATTAGGTTTGATAGTTTAAAACTCAAAAACAATTTTCTTCGGTATAACAATAGCTTGTTGGCCAACCGATTTGAAGAAACCCGAAAACAGCTTGAAGATGCCAAGGGAAGAGCCAGCTCTATGGAGCAAACCGAATCTTTGCTGCGTGAAACCAATAGGGAATTGGCAAGGGAACTAAAAATAAAAAGCTACCTAAAACTCCAAGATGCAGAAGGGAGCGGTTTTAGACTAAGGGCAGGAAGGCCTTTAAAAACAAACAAAGCTTCCACAATTGAAAAACTAAGGGGCTGTGTTACCATTCTTGCCAATCCAGGTGAGGAAGGTGATGTAAAAGTACTCTACCTACAATTTTTAGACCCCAATATGGCGGTTATCGAGGATAATGCAAGTACTATTTCGGTAAGTGGAAACACGTATAGTAAAAAAGTTGAAATCATCTACACAGGAAAAGAAATTAGCGTTTGTGATGCCATAACCGTACCAGAAGGGTCACTTTCCGAAGGTATCTACACCCTAAATGTGTTCGAAGACGAAAGATTGCTGGCTTCCACCGAATTTCAGCTGAAATAGCACTTTTCTTTTTGGGCAAAATTCTATTTTTGCGCAATGGCAAATCAAGAAGACATTTTTAAGAAGGTTATCTCCCATGCAAAGGAGTATGGATATGTATTCCAATCCAGTGAGATTTATGACGGACTCAGTGCTGTTTACGACTATGCCCAGAATGGAGCAGAGCTAAAGAAGAACATTCGAGAATATTGGTGGCAAGCCATGGTGCAGCTCAATGACAATATTGTTGGAATTGATGCGGCCATTTTTATGCACCCCACCACTTGGAAAGCTTCCGGTCACGTAGATGCCTTCAATGACCCATTGATTGACAACAAAGATTCCAAAAAAAGATACCGTGCCGATGTTTTGGTGGAAGACCACGTTGCCAAAATTGAAGCTAAAATAGATAAGGAAGTCAAGAAGGCTTCCAAGCGCTTTGGAGATAGTTTTGACAAGGAGCAATTCTTGGCGACCAACCAACGTGTTTTGGATTATCAAGCAAAGGGTGATGGAATTCTTAAACGACTGGGCAAATCTTTGGAAAATGAAGATTTGGCTGACGTAAAGGCCTTGATTGAAGAACTGGAAATTGCTTGCCCACTTTCAGGATCTAAAAACTGGACGGATGTAAAACAGTTCAATTTGATGTTCGGGACAAAGTTGGGAGCTTCAGCAGATTCCGCCATGGATCTGTATTTAAGACCAGAGACCGCCCAGGGAATTTTCGTCAACTTTTTGAACGTACAGAAAACTGGACGTATGAAAATCCCGTTTGGAATTGCCCAAACCGGAAAAGCGTTCCGTAATGAGATTGTGGCCCGTCAGTTCATCTTCCGTATGCGTGAGTTTGAACAAATGGAAATGCAATACTTCATCAAACCTGGTACCCAGCAAGAGTGGTACGAAAAATGGAAGGAAAAACGATTAAAGTGGCACCTTTCTCTAGGAATGGGAGAAGACAATTATCGCTTCCATGATCATGAAAAATTGGCTCACTACGCCGATGCCGCTGCCGATATTGAATTCAAGTTTCCATTTGGCTTTAAAGAACTGGAAGGAATCCATTCCCGTACCGATTTTGATTTGAGTCAGCACGAAGAATTTTCAGGTAAAAAATTGCAGTATTTCGACCCAGAGGAAAACAAGAGCTACGTACCATATGTACTCGAAACTTCTATAGGTCTAGATCGTATGTTCTTGGCTGTTTTTTCAAACTCCTTAAAAGAAGAGGAATTGGAAAATGGCACTACCCGAACCGTACTTAAGCTTCCAGCAGTGTTGGCACCAACAAAAGCTGCGGTTTTACCATTGCTAAAACGTGATGGCCTTCCTGAAGTAGCCCATAAGCTTATTGATGATTTGAAATGGGATTTTAACGTCATCTATGATGAAAAGGATGCCGTGGGTCGTCGTTACCGACGTCAAGATGCTGCAGGCACACCTTTCTGTATTACGGTTGACCATCAAACTTTGGAAGATGACACCGTTACCATTCGTCATCGCGATACCATGGAGCAACAACGTGTAAAGTTGGATGAGGTCAAAGAAATCATCTCCAAAGAGGTGGATATGCGTTATTGGTTACAGAAAATCTAAACCTTCGAATTCAGAATAGGCCAGTAATCTCACCAGCATCATTTACGTCTATCCCTTCGGATGAAGGATGGGCTGGCAACCCTGGCATACGCATAATATCTCCGGTAATGGGTACTAAAAATCCAGCGCCAACAGCGATTTCGATTTCCCGAACGGTGATGATAAAGTCTTTTGGCCGTCCCAACAGTTTGGGATTGTCCGAAAGGGATTTTTGGGTTTTTGCAATACAGACTGGCAAATGATCCAATCCCAAATTCGCTATTTTTCTAAGATGCGCTTTGGCTTTTGAAGTATAATCCACATGTTCGGCCCCATAGATTTCTGTGGCAATGGTGGCAATTTTATCCATGACACTCGACTCCCATTTGTACAAGGGTTTAAAATCTGAAGCGCCAGATTCCACAACATCAATTACATGTTGGGCCAACTCTTCCGCACCTTCTCCACCTTTGGCCCAAACCTCGGCCAAGGCCACCCGAACGCCTTTGGATGCTGCCAATTCTTTGATCACCTCAATTTCTTCATCGGTATCCGAAACAAACCTGTTGATAGAAATAACGGGAACCACATTGAACTTGGCAATGTTCTCCAAATGCTTTTCCAAATTGGGCAATCCCTTTTTAAGGGCCTCCACATTGGGCTCCGTTAAGGATTTTAAGTCAGCTCCGCCATGGTATTTTAATGCGCGAATGGTAGCGGTAAGCACAACTGCCTTTGGCTTCAATCCGGCACTTTGACATTTAATATCGAAGAATTTCTCTGCTCCTAAATCGAATCCAAAACCAGCTTCGGTAACCGTATAATCGGAATATGTCATCCCCATTCGGGTTGCAATCACAGAGTTGGTTCCTTGCGCAATATTGGCAAAGGGCCCACCATGAATAATGGCCGGATTCCCTTCCATGGTCTGCACCAGATTTGGCTTGATGGCATCTTTCAACAGCGCGGCCATAGCACCCTCCGCGTTTAGATCCCGTGCATAAATAGGTTCCTTGTCAAAAGTATAGCCAATGAAAATACTTCCCAGTCGCTTTTTTAGGTCACTTAGGTTTTCAGCCAAACAGAGAATCGCCATAATTTCGGAAGCAGCGGTAATATCAAACCCGGTTTCCCGTGGGATACCCGAAGTAGTTCCGCCCAATCCAACGATTACATGACGCAACGAACGATCGTTCATATCCATCACCCGTTTCCAACCAATAGTTCTTGGGTCAAGGCGTAACGACCTTGTTTTGCTTTGGATGTTATTATCGATTACCGCAGACAATAGGTTATGCGCCTTTTCAATAGCGGCAAAATCCCCGGTAAAGTGAAGGTTGATATCCTCCATTGGGAGTACCTGTGAATATCCGCCCCCTGTGGCACCACCTTTAATGCCAAAAACAGGACCCAAAGAGGGTTCACGAAGCACAACGGTTGTTTTCTTGCCCAACCTGTTTAATCCTTCGGTCAAGCCGATGGACATGGTGGTCTTACCCTCCCCGGCCGGGGTCGGTGAAATGGCCGATACCAAAATAAGATTGCTCTTTTCCCCTTTGTTCTTATCAATGGCTTGCAACGGTAATTTGGCCTTGTACTTGCCATACATTTCTATGGAATCGGGGTCTACTCCAAATTTTTCTGCAATGTTCGAAATAGGTTGTAGCGTAACGCCTTTGGCAATTTCCAAATCGGTCATGGGTTGTTGTTTTGAATTAGTCGGAACGGAACAAAATTGTTCCGTGTTAGCTTGTACAATATACTACAATCGGAACAGTTTTCAAGATCATTTTCTGGCCCTTTTTTGTTTAAAATAGGCCTTGTCCGCAATGTAAATGATCTTCTTGATCTGACAGAATACCTTACTTTGGTCCTTGTTGGTGAGATCAGTAGTTTTTATGATTTCCAATTCATTTTGTTGCGCCACTTTCGCCTTGATTTCTTCCAACTCTTCTATGGTATAACGGAACTCTGCATAAAGGGTTTCCTTGGCAGGGCGTTTAAAGAAAATCTCTGCGGATTTATCCCAAACCACATAGTCAGGACCTAATAGATTGATGAGCTGTACCATGGGAATGGGATCAGCGGCCGAAAACATACTACCTCCAAAAATGGTGTTTACATAGTTTCGATTTTTGTAGGTAATGGGAAGTTTCATTGTTATTGTCAACAGATCTTCAGAAATAAAAGTGATTCTGCCAGTGCTACGTCGATACATGGGAGACAGATTGAACCCGTATTTGAGCAGCACATTCTTTTTAAAGAATTTGGCACCGAAATCCATCAAGGTTTGGTACAAAGACATAGTGAGTTAGTTTGAGATTTCGGGTTTGTAGGTATAATGCCCAATAATTTTAAAATCGAAAAGAATATCTTCCATCACCTGTCCACGACCAATGTTATGGACAATCAAATGTCGTTTTCCATCCCGCGATTTTTTATCCACCACAATACCGATATGGGTGATGGCACCGCCCAAGTTCCAGCAGACCACATCCCCGGGAAGGTAATCTTTCGCATTGTCGGTAATAGGTTTTTCAGCACCTTGACGCTTAAAATAGGTCATCAAATTGGGAACACGGCGATGGTCTATATTGGTATCGGTTCGGGAAAGGCCCCAAATGTTCGGATAAACACTGAAATTGGCCTTCATATCTTCATGCACCTCTTTTTGAAGGTCCACCCCCATTTTTCGGTAGGCACGTATGACCACATCGGTACAAACACCTTTGCCTTCTGGCACATCGCCATTAGGGTAGGGAATGGAAAAATAACTGCCATCGTAAGTCACCTGTTGTTGGGTGAGTTCAAGAGCAGCCTCTACCAAATCTTCCGAGGACACGGTAGTTTGCGACCACATAAATTGGTGCATCAACAAAACAAGAATAACTAAACGATAAACCTTCTGCATTGGACTAAGATAGCTCGATCTGATAAAACTGTCTGTTCGAGTGCTTCGCCGAAGGAGGAGTGTATCGAGAACCTATTGTAAAAACATCTCGATACAAATTTTCTCTCCAAAGGTCGAGAAAATCCACTCGATGTGACGGAGACCTTAACTGTAGCATAGTCACACTGAGCCTGTCGAAGTGTGTAGAAAGTATTGAGGTGTCAATCCTTCGACGGGCTCAGGATGACACGTTTCAGTATGACATAAGCCTTTTGTTACATCCCTAAACTGGGCAGGTGCTTTACCTTATGGTATTGCAAAGTAGCACGAATGCAGTTTTTGAGTTCCTCCACCGGGAGTTTATCCTCCAATTGAAATACGATGGCCCGATTGCCCTCATAGTTGAACGTATTGCCATATACCATTTTAAAGGTGGACACCAATAGACTAGAGCACTGGAAATAGAGCGCATATTGGTTTGGCGATTTGGCCTTCCAGTCCATACGTAGGGTACTGCCTTTTGGAGCCAAGTAACTAGGTTCACTCCATTTTAGGGTTTCTTCCAACTTGGTAATTTCGGGAGTTTCTTGGGCCACTTCCAAAACTAGCTGCCGTAGCGTCTCCATTTTAGCCCGAACGTTATCTGGATAGTGTTTAAAAACCGCAGCAACTGCTGGGTTGGACTGTAGCTGTAGATTTTTCACAAGCTTCTCAATCCGTTTCCAAATAATCAATTAATTGAATCACGTCAGCTTGATCTTTGATTTTGATTTTATGCTCTTTTATAAAGGTTTTACCAGCATTTTTTTTGGCATCATACAGTTTTAGCAACTGATTCAGGTTTTTGAACTGGTTCAATTCGCCGTCTTTCCTGATCCAATAATATTGGTAGGGTTTGGTTTTATAACCACTTGGCAAGGACAATTCATACATGGTCCCCCGAATGGCCACTTGTGAAAAAGATTGATTGGAAGAAGTTTGGGAAGTCTGACCAAAAGCGCTGACATTTCCGGGATATTTCACATCGCACTTGTATTCAATATAAAGGTCATAGGTTGACTGGTGGGCCAACTCTACAAATGTATCGTTAAGTCTGAAAAACTTTCTGCCCTTAATAAAGACTGTGTCCACCTGCGGTAATTGTGCATCTGCGATTGCTCTCTTACCTTGGCCATCCTCAAAAACCACCTCTTCAAGAATGGAATGGTAATTTAGCAAGGCTGCATTCTTTTCCCCCGATTTCATAAGCACATAGCCCGGAGTAAATTTTGGAAAAACATAGTGCGAAAGTTCTATGGTTTTTGTTTGCGCTTTTACGGAAACAAACAATAGACTAAAGGTTGCCATGTAAAAAAGAGATTTCATGTTTTGGTTTTTTGATTGTAAGGGGCACTAAGTTAATCAATACTTCGTACAAATCGGGTGCCGTAGGCATTGTTGCGCATGGGGCCATGCCACCCGCCATATCTTCGGTATGCGACAGGGCTAAACGGATTGAACTCATGGTATTCACGATCATAACTATAAAATCCACCACCGCGAAATCCTATGCCGCCCTCAGATTCACCCGTTGGCCAATTTTGAACATCTGCAGCCCCATCGGGCGACAAGTTGCCATCACCATGTACTCCAGTAAACGCTCTTCCATTCGGATGCCCTAAGGTAATTACCCGCTCCCAAATGCTTCCAGCCATGTCCATCACCCAATAGTGGGAAGCCCCATAATAATCACGGGTTTCTTCCGTAAGTTTGGACTCGTCCCACCCATTGGCCATGATCAAGGTTCGATTGGGATGTGGTAGGCGTTGCATCCTTTCTTTGCTGCTGGTTCCCCATGGAAAATCATGGGCTTTGGGCGGTTCCGTTCCCCGTGCGGCCTTGACAAACTCAAATTCGGTCATGGGACGCAATCCGGCCCAATCGGCATAGGCCATGGCATCATCCCATCCCATAAACAAGCAAGGTTTGTTGGGAAATTTGGTAATGTACCTATCATTTTTTGGGGTTATGGTCCCATCGTGGTCCTTATATTGCCGTTCAAGATGTAGCAATCTCGCTGGAGTTTGATCAGATGCCAAACTATTTAGAAATTCAGCATATTGACCTTCCGTAGGTTCGTATTTCATCATATAATAGGGAGTAACACCCTTGGGATAGGAAGCTGGAATGGGACCCTGTTGATCCCCTTCGTATTTGTATTCTCCTGAATTATAGAACAAATCTCCAGTTTCGGAAACGGTCAATTCCTGATCTTGGGAAGTGATTTTCACTAAGCCAGAAGGCTTTCCCTTTTTATTGGGTTTATAAAAACTGCCAAATTCTTGGGCTACGGGGTCTGGGTCGCCCAAGGTAAAGCCTCCTTGCGGAATATGGACCATTTCAATACCATAGGCATGAAAGTACCAGCCCCTTTGGTCCACATCTACAAAGCTGGGTTTGTGCAAGGCCACTTTTAGGGTCACCTCCACTCTGCCGCGGAAGGTGTTATTGGGTTTTACGAACAAACCTGCACCATCTTTGGGCACCTCAAAAATGAGATTGGGATCCTTGGAAAAAACTGAAACGACACGATGCCCACTTTGGGCCACATTAATGTGTTTATAGCCTCCGTTTTCCGAAATGGATTTAAAGAACAACCACACAGCATCGTGGTTTTTTGTGTTGTACCAAGCATTGTCCCAGCTTACATTAAATAGGGTATAGGCTTGGTCGCCCTCAATATAAAGCAGAGGGGTTGAAATTTTAAGATCGGTAGCCCCCACGGAAATGGAGAGCACCAAAGCAAGAAAGGATAGGCGATACTTCATGGTGTTATGTTGATTGATGAATGATGTTCCTTTTAAAGGTATGGTTTTTGTTGGATTTTCTACGTAGCCAACCGAAGTCGGTACATCCCACTCTCCGATTTTGCAAACCCCAGTTTGGTATATAAACGGATGGCACTTTGCCTATGGTTGCCGGTAAAGAGCAGTACCTCAGACAGTCCGTTTTGCTCGGCAATATCGAGCAGCTCCTCCATAAGTTTACGGCCAAGGCCTTTGCCACGCGCGTTGACATCCACCACAACATCTTCTACCAAACCTTTGCTGCCTGAAAGTACACTGTAAGTAACCATAGCCGCCATACCGATTATTTGGTCACCCTCTTGGCAATACACCAAGCTCAACTGGTCTGGTTTTGCCATGATTTTGGCCAAGGGGTTGAGTTTTATATCGGGGTTTAACTGCTTAAACAGCTTTACCATTTGGTTTTCCATGTCAACGGTTAAGTCTTCTGGGGTAAGGTGTTTGATGGTCATTTTTAGGACTTTGCTACTTTAAAAATACTACTAATTAGTGGTTACATAGGTGGGTTTCGCTGTTTAACTTGCTCCCATGTTAACACCTACCCAATTAGAAAACATAAACTCGTGGATTAAAGAAGCCTATGGTTCTCCAGAAGAACTGAGCAAGCAATTGGACAACCTAATTTTTATGCTGCACTTTTTGGAAGAAGAAGTTTTTACCAAAAGAGAGGTGCAAAGTGCAGTGGAATTACTAAAAGGGTTGGGAGAGGTTTTGAGACAATGGTCTTAATAAAATAGTATTTAATCCATCATAGGAATTGTGGGGTTGGTTATTTCTCCCATCTTTTTAAAGCCCACTTACTTATTTTTTTGGATCTTTCCATGATTACTTCTTTATTCCATTCATCAAACTCTTTTGCAATAGATCTAGCTGTAGCAAATACAGAATGTTTTTCAAATTGAACTTTCTTTTTATCAAATACTGATCGCGATACTCCTTTGTTCATTTCCTTGGTCAAGGGAACGAGGTTACCCCAAGTGTGTAGTACATTTTGATGATCTTCAGGGGTAATTACTTCCTTCCATTCCTTCGTTAAAGATTGAGGCATTACATGCTCAATCCAAAAATCATTTTCTGGAATGTCAGACCCAAGGCTGGCTTCATACTCCAAAAGTGCATACTTACAGATAGAACTTGAGTAAATATTTCTGGTTAGTATGGAAGTTTCAAACCTTTGGTCATCTGGCCACTCAATTGTATTTCTTCTTTTTATTGTTGATTCAAGATTCTCCTTGGTGGGGATACCTTTCATAACATTCCAAGCAGTTCTAAATAGGACTAGGAGTCCGGTTGGTTCAATACCGCATAACGCGCGTCTTACCAAAAAAGACTCAAGAACTCTTAAACAATCTCCTGTATTCTTTTCACTAACAGATCCCTCCTGATACCCTTTTAAAAGACGCATAACAAAAGGGTAAATTGAAGTAGGGCTTTTGGCGCGCACAAGTTTTTCCAAACCCGCTTTGACATCTTTATTATAATTTTTTGGATATAGGCCTGCGCTTATAGCTAAGTATGGAACTGTATATTCTTCAAGCTGTGATATTATTTCCTCCGGTTCTTTTGTTTCTCCCCATATTTTCCGCAAACCACGAAACAAATCTGCATTTTTTATAGATGATTCCTGGATAATTGCATAGGGGAAGAAATAATTGTCAAAATTAGGTCCTAATTTATTTCTAAATGGCAACCATACATCTCTATGAATTGATTGTGCCTTGTCAGGTTGATCACTAATTTTGGAGAACACCTCATTTCGCACTAAATCTCCAATACCGATTGGGATGCCAGGGTCATTAAGGCCTTCAAATACCGTAGTTGCATTAGAAGGGTCCTTAAGCAGGATGAACACAAAGGTTAATTTAGTTTGCGCTGTAGTTACAATTTCCTTTAGATGATTTATTCCATATTCCTTGAATCTTTTCTGTAAAAAAGACTTAATGCGATTGAATTGGGCTAAATAACGTCCTTTATCAAGTCCGCTTTTTTCTGGTAATTTGGCTTTAACTCCAAGCCAGTCAGACATGTTACCAGTATTTATTAGGACTTGAAATGCTTGGCAGAACTGATTTCTATCTGCAAAAGAAGGAACTAGCTTCGTATTTACACCATTCTGCCACCAATCAATCATGAGGTTTGTATTAATCAATCCTCTCGCATAATCGTCCTCTTTGTTCCTTGCCGCCACATAGGCTGCCGCAAGAACAAATAAGTATAGCGTAGATAAACGTTGTTGACCATCAACTATCTCATAGGGCTGTGGTTCAGAAGGATTGGCATTTCTTCTAACAGCGATTATTGCTCCAAGAAAACGATTGGAATCTTCACCTTCGACAATCACATCAATTTCTTCTATCATACGTTTGAGTTGCTTTTCAGTCCAAACATATTCTCGCTGAAACAAGGGAATCTGTACCTGAGTTGATTGTGAAAAAAGCTCATGAAAACTCATTTCATGGGTATTATCCGTAATCTTTGTTGCTGACAAGCTCATATTTGATGTTTAAGTAACCCAACTTGTTTGCAGAAATATACAACACAACTGCATTGTATAAATATAACGTATAAACACTATAAACTGTAAGGGATATCTGTAGTAAATGAGTTCCTTTGGTTAAAACGACACTTGAAACTGTATAACTTCACTCGGCTTAAACCCAATTCTATGGGCTACTAGTTCCAGTTGTGTACCATTTTCCACTTTAAACGGGGCTGCATAAATTTTCCATGGTGTGTCAGGGTCGTCGCCCATTTTTCGGTAGCCGATGGAGGCGCCCTTGGTCTTACATTCCATCGCAATCTCGTTACCTACCTGAATCACCGTAGGTTTGGCTGTCATGGGTTGCTCTTCTGCACCTTGCCAAAGCTGGTCAATCAGTTCGCGTTCGGGCAGGTTGGGTTGATCACCAATTTCCGCCAGCCAACGGTCCATCTCCGCGCTCAATTCTTGTAGTTTTTCAGCATATTCCGGGTTTTGGGCCAGATTGTTGATCTCGTGCGGGTCGTTCAGGCAATCATACAGTTCTTCCTTGGGCTTACTTTCTCTGAACCACAACATCTGGGTTTCGTTCAGTTGCCCTTGGTCCCGCATGCGGAGGAGTTCTTTCATGGTGGGAATCCGCTCCCGATACGTATTGGCCAAATAGTTGCCGTGCTCCGGCCTATAGTTTCGAACATATTTAAAACGTTGGTCTCTCACCGCCCTTCTGGCATCGGTAACACCATCAAATCGATCCGCCGCTCCATGAATGTACTGTCTTGGTTTTTGATCCCCTACAAAAGTTTGGCCCTGCAGATGGTCGGGAGGTGTTTGTCCGGTCAAAGTGAGCATGGTAGGTGCAAAATCTATAAAACTTATGAGTTGGTCGTTAATGGTTCCAGCATGTGATTTATCTGGATAACGTACGATCAAGGGCACGTTGAGCCCAGAATCGTACACCAATCTTTTTTGGCGCGGCAATGGCCCACCATGATCGGCATAGAAAAAGATGATGGTGCTTTCCAAAAGTCCATCGGCCTCCAATTGATCCAAGATGTCCCCTACTTGACGGTCCATTAAGGCGATGTTGTTGTACATTTTCCAAAGGTCATGGCGCACCACTTCGGTATCCGGCAAATAGGGTGGAATCGGAAACTGGGTATCCTTGGGGATAATTTCTTCCCTTTCATAGGGTTCAAAAAGCCCGGATTCGTGCGTTACCCCAATATTAAAAATGGAAAAGAAGGGTTGCCCCGACTCGCGGTTTCGCCAATGACCATCTTTGCCATTTTGGTCCCAAGCGGTCACCGGAGCTTTAAATTGATAATCGTTTTTGGCGTTGTTGGTGCAATAATAACCTTCACTTCGCAGCAGTTCGCTGAACATCTTTACCTGTGGCGGGGGAATGGCTTCGTATGCGGGCAATCCGGTAACCTCGGTATAGGAATGGGTGCGCATATGGCTGGCCCCGATACTGGTTGGGTACATGCCCGTAGCAATGGCCGCCCTGCTGGGGGCACACACCCCGGAAGGAGAAAATACATGGGTATAACGGATACCTTCGGAGGCCAATTTGTTTAGATTGGGCGTTACCACGGTAGAATCTCCAAAGGAGGGAATGTACGGCCCCATGTCCTCGACCACCAACCACAATATATTGGGCTGCTCAAAAGCAGCAACGGACTCAGCTTCCTTTTCTTTGGATTTGGTCTGGCATGCCAATGCCAAGATTAAAATATATAATGCCCAAGTAGTTTTTAAGCGTGGTAGCATGATCCAATCGTGATTTAAAAGTAAAATATAACGTTTGAGAACAACAATGTAAGATTTTCTGGACTACCAACAAGAAAGTCCAAACCATGAGGTTTTGGAAAGAACATTTTAGTATCTTGTTGGTAATCAATTGCTTCTTAAAACCAATCAAACTCAATGATTATGAAATCCAAACTGTTTTGCTCCCTTGTTCTATTACTGGTTTCTGTACAATTTATAGCTGCCCAAGAAGAGGTGTATGAGTTCAGAACCTATGAACTGGAATTTTTTAGATCGGCAAATGTGCTGCACAACTATTTTAAGGATGCACTTATTCCAGCCTTGAACAGGCAAGGGATTGAAAATGTCGGTGCCTTTGAGGAAGCAGGTGATGCCCTGCCCAAAAAAATATATTTATTGGTGGCCTATGCCAATATCCAAGCTTTTCAAGATAGTCAGGACGCCTTGGCCCAAGATGCGCAGTATCTAAAAGATGCGCATGATTATCTGGTTGCCGGGGATGATGTGATTCCCTATAAACGAATTTCCACAAGTCTAATTCGGTCTTCCACGGGATTTCCAAATTTGATAAAGCCCAGTGGCGAAGCCAATCTTTTTGAATTGAGAATCTACGAGAGCGCCAATGAGGATGCACTGCGCAGAAAAGTGAAGATGTTCAATGATGCCGAGTTTCCCATTTTTGCGGATGCCGGACTTCCCATGCTATTTTTTGGGGTGAACATTGCCGGGGGCCAAATGCCCTGCCTCACCTATATGCTGGCACTAAAGGATATGGAAGCACATGCCGAAGGCTGGTCCAAGTTTATTGCGCACCCCGAATGGCAAAGAATCATTAAAGTGGAAGAATATGCCAATTCCATGAACGATATTATCCGAGTGTTTTTAAAACCATTGCCGTATTCGCAGCTTTAAAAAAGATACCCTAGTTTAATCCCTCCATAAAAATTTCTGTCATTTCCAGGATAAAAGTATCGGGGCAGGGCACCACCAAACCCAACGGCATTGATCAATACACTTTGGGCATAACGGGTATCAAACAGATTGTTGATTCCTGCATTCAATCCCAAGGAAAAATGGTTGGAAAGCTTAGTTTTGTACCCCAATTTGGCATTGAACACATTAAAAGAATCACTGCTTAAGCTGTTGGCATCGGTCAATGGAATTTCATCTACATATTGGTGGACCAGGTTCAGTTGAAAACCAGCGGTGTGCCTGAAATCCACTCCAGAACTGATCCGGTGTTTGGGTACTCCGGTCAATGGATTACCCGAAAAATCATCATCTTCATCAACAAAATCCACAAAACTATGATCACTAAAGGTATAGTTGAGATAGGGATAGACCTTAAGGTCTTTGCAAAGCTCAAATACTGATTTTGCGCTCAGCTCTAAACCTTGGTGGCGGGTTTCACCTGCATTTCGACCAATAAATTGGTCCTCACCCACACGTTGGGCCACCAACAAATTGTTGATGTCCATATGGTAAATAGACCAATCTAAAATCAAATGCTCCTTTAGCAGGTTTAGCACTCCGCCAAGCTCATAATTAGTTCCTGTTTCTTGGGCAATATCTGGGTTGATGACTCCATCAGGAGTTAAAGTTTCTTCTAAACTGGGATTGGAAAAGCCCCTACTAACATTGGCAAACAATTTTCCACCTGCAAACAGGTATTGCAACCCAAAACTGGGCAAGAGAATGGCGTCAAAATTCCGGTTGGCGGAGGTATTGGCATCTCCTTGGTTGAACAGATCTTGAAAATTATAGTTGGTCTTGTTCAGGTTAAGACCTAATTGAGCCGAAAATCCATGTGCAAAAACATGTGTGAACGTACCGAACAGATTCAATTGTCTCCGAAATTCACTATTGTCGCTTAAGCGATTTCCTTGCAAACTTCCATTACCGTTGTTGTCTCGAAAAAGATTCTGGAAAGTACCCCAATGATATTCGTCTTTGTACAATTCCCCACCAAAAGTATATTCGAAAGTTCCAGACATGCCCTTGAATTGGCTACGTATACCAAATCCGTTGGTGAACTCATCCAAAATATTAAAAGGACGGGGTTCGTAATGATCTAAATAGGTGTAAAAGATACTTGTGGTGTTTTCGAATGAAGGGTTGAACTCATAGGTGTGGTACAACCCCGTTAGCACATATTTATTTGCTTCAAAACCTTGGGCAGCCAGCCAATTGCCCGCTGCACGGGTAGGGTCTTCGTCAAAATCGGTCTGGTTCAACGAACTGGGAATCTGTGCGGTGTAATCAATATAATTGACCAATAGTCCCAAGGTGCTTTTACTGCTGAGGTTTAGATTGGTGTTTAGCAAAAATCCATCACGTTCAAAACGATTGTTCTGGCGATAGCCGTCCGTTTCAAAATGATTGTAATTGAAAGTCAGGTTGAAGTTGTTTTCTGAATGTTGGAACGATAGGTTCTCCTTCAACATTTTATATGAACCCAGGGTGAAGGAACTCGCTAATTTTGTTTCATTTTCTTCAAGGCTTTTTGTGTCTAGCAATAAAGCACCACCCAAATTGGCACCAAAAGCTGTGCCTTTAGGCCCCTTGATTACTTCAATATTGCCCAAATTCTCCAAATCGAAGGCCTCGATAGTGGAAGAACCCGTTCCATTGGTCACAGGAATACCATTAAAATACATACGTAGCTTATCTGTACCAAAAGGGGTACGAGCACCGACACCACGAATAGTAATTCGATTGGTGTTAAGCGCCCCTGAAAGTACATAGACCCCTGGGATTTGATTGACAGCCGAAGAAATGTCAATGGGATTGAATTTTTCAAAGGTTTGCACGCCAATGCTGGAACTTGGAGTTATTCCTATTGCATTCCTAATGGTGATATCCTCAATGAGAATGATTTCATCCAACTGGTTCACAGAATCTTTTTGGACCTCCTGTGCGAAAAATGAAAACGAAAAAAACAAGAAAGCTAGTATGCTAGGGGTTTTTTTATAAATCATGGGTTCAGTTGTAGTTGAGATTGATGGGGTTAGTATCTTAATTTGATTGTTTTTCCATGTTTGGCGCTTTCTCTTGCTGCGTCCAAAATTTCCATGACCACCAAATTGTTTTCCAAAGAGGTGAGACTATACGGTCGTAACCGAATTTTGTTCTTTACAACAGCAGCTAGCATGGCAAATGGATCGTTGTATGGGGATGGCCGTTCTTTCAACGTAAATTTTTCCTCGTGATAACCGTCGTAGCCTTCAGCAATGCGAAGACGAAGTTCGTTTCGATTGTCGGCATAAAGGGCACCTATCAATCCGTAGAGTTCCATATCCTTACGGCCAATGGGCCAATTCCATGACGCTTGAATGATTGCCTGGGTGTTATCGTAGGTAAGCAGAATGGTGGCTTCGTCATCCACTTTTGGATTGTTCAGGGGTTGAAATTGTTGTGTGATCGCGGTAACGGTATTGGGTCTCTTTCCGTTCATGAGCCAGGTGGTCAAATTGGCACCATAACAGCCAAAGTCGGTAATGGCCCCTCCGCCATTTTCTTCTGGATCTTGTAACCAGTCCAAAAACTCTTTGTTAACCCCTATTTTCACTGGGCCTTTATGGCCATCGCGAACAACAATTTTTCTAAGCCTTCCTATTTTGCCATGGTTGAGGAAATTTTTGGCCATATGGTTTGTGGGGTACCAAGTAGTTTCATAATTGGTCAATAAGTGAATGTTGTGTTCTTCGGCAAGGGCGGCCATTTGCTTGGCATGATCCAAACTCACGGCCAGGGGTTTTTCCACCATTACATGAACACCCAATGGGGCACAGGTCTGCACAACCTCCAAATGATCATAAATAGTTCCAAAGGCGGTAACAGCTTCGGGTTTGGTCGCGAAAATCATTTCTTCCAATGTGTCGAACACCAAATCCATAGAAAAACCATGTTGGTCAGCATAACGCTGGGCCAATTCGCGATTGGGCTCTGCAATACCCACGAGATCAATATCGCCAATGTCCTCGCGGCCCAAGATCCAGTGCACATGGGTATGGGTAAGTCCGGCAACTCCGACTCGCAAGGGTTTTTCCTGAGTCTGGGCTAAAACCGGGAGTGTCAACAAAAAGAGACAAAAAATTAGATATCGTTGTAAAACGGTCTTTTTAAAATGTTTTGAAGGATTCATGGTTCAATTAGCAAGGTCGTTTAGTATGGTTTTCGTTTTGGTTATTGTTGCAAATTCATCTTTTAAATTGGCCAAGGCTGCATTATGAACAAGATTCGCACTGAATTTTTGACCATCAACCCCGATTTTGTCAAAAGCTGCGGTCGCATCGGAAACCAAGGTTACGCGGAATCCCAAATTGGCAGCCATCCTAACCGAGGTGGACACACAATGTTCGGTAGTAAGCCCGGCCACAACAATATGATCGATGTTTTGTTTTCTGAGTTCACTTTCCAATGGGGTGCCTATAAAGGCGCTGTTCACATTTTTTTGAAAAACCAGCTCCCCTTTTATGGGAATAACTTCAGGATTAAACCCATTCCCCTTTTTTCCGGGATACAAAGGAGATTTTGGGTTGGTGGAGTTATGCTGAATGTGGAAAACCGGGAGATTTCTGGTTCTAAAAACCTCCAAGATTTTACCCGCATTGGTTTCGGCCGTTGCATTGTTCCGCTCAGAGCCATAAAAATGGGTTTCTTGGAGACCAAGTTGGATGTCTATCAATACTAAGGCGGTCATTCAGGAAAACTAAAGCTTAAATTTACTGCTTAAACCTTTAATTCCTATTGGAGGACTGTATATTAACAATCTTTTATGCTGATACGGTCATCACAAAAATCAATTTTAAAGAGCCAAATACTATGGCTACATTTAGTGAAAATTTTGAAATGAAAATTGTCACATATAACGTAAATGGAATTCGAGCAGCCTTGAACAAAGGTTTTATTGATTGGTTACAGGCGGTAGACCCAGATGTGGTCTGTATTCAAGAAACGAAGGCAATGAAGGAGCAAGTGGATGTATCTCTGTTTGAAGCTGCTGGATATAACCATCACTATTGGTTCAGTGCGCAGAAAAAAGGGTATAGTGGAGTGGCTTTGCTATGTAAGGAAAAGCCGGACCATGTGGAATATGGTACAGGCATTGATTATATGGATTTTGAAGGGAGAAACATCCGGGCAGATTATGGAGATGTTTCCGTAATGAGCATGTACCTGCCTTCCGGAACCAATATGGCGCGTTTGGAGCATAAGCTCACCTATATGGCAGATTTTCAGAAGTATGCCGACAATTTAAGAAAGGAACGTCCCAATCTTATTGTATGTGGTGACTATAATATTTGTCATGAAGCCATTGACATTCACGATCCCGTACGAAACAAAAATGTCTCAGGATTTTTACCCGTGGAACGCGAATGGATCGGGAATTTCATCAAAAGTGGATTTATTGACAGTTTCAGACACTTCAATAAAGAACCCCATAACTATACCTGGTGGAGTTACCGTGCCAATTCAAGAGCCAACAATAAAGGATGGCGGTTGGATTATGGAATGGTGAACGAATCTTTAAAGGATCGATTAAAGCGTTCGGTAATTCTTTCCGATGCAAAGCATAGTGATCATTGTCCTGTGCTTATCGAGATAGAAAAATAACAATTGCCTTAGCAAGCTAAAATATGGATTAAGTATTTTTGCCAGCTCAAATTGCATATCCAAATGAAATATACCAGACTACCACATACCGATATCAAAGTCAGCAGAATCTGTTTGGGAACCATGACTTGGGGGCGTCAGAACAATGAAGAAGAGGCTCATGAACAAATGGATTATGCTCTTGAAGAAGGGGTCAATTTTTTTGATACGGCCGAAATGTATCCTATTCCACCGAAAAAAGAGCTTTATGCTGTTACGGAGGAATTTATTGGTAGTTGGTTCAAAAAAACGGGAAATCGTGATAAAGTGGTTTTGGCCACAAAAATTGTGGGAAGGGCAGATTTCGCAAAATATATTCGAACCACGGGTTTCAGCAAAGACTCTATAATTGACGCTGTTGACGGAAGCTTAAAACGTTTGCAAACGGATTATATCGACTTGTATCAGTTACATTGGCCTGAAAGGAACACCAACTTTTTTGGCCAGCGTGGTTTCAATGCTCATTCCATAGATCCTTGGGAAGATAATATCCACCAAATTTTGGAAACGCTTCGCGATTTGATTGCGGAGGGAAAAATAAGGCATGTTGGACTGTCGAACGAAACACCTTGGGGAACCATGCGTTATTTGGAAGAAAGCAAGGTGCACCAAGACCTTCCAAGAATGTTGACCATTCAAAACCCGTATAGTTTATTGAACCGATTGTATGAGGTTGGCCTTTCTGAAATATCAATGCGCGAAGATATTGGTCTTTTGGCCTATTCGCCATTGGCATTTGGAGTGTTGAGTGGAAAATATTTGGATGAGATAGCCCCAAGAAAGGCAAGATTGTCCTTATTTCCACATTATGACCGTTACAGTGGTGAAACCGCTACTGAAGCTACCCGAAAATATAACCAATTGGCCAAGGAAAATGGTTTGAGCTTGACTCAAATGGCATTGGCCTTTATCAATACCCGACCATTTTTGACCAGTAATATTATTGGTGCGACCACTATGGAGCAGCTAAAAGAGAACATTGGTAGTATCGATGTTGAACTTTCTGATGAGGTGTTAAAAGGAATTGAGGATATTCATAACGCAATTCCGAACCCGGCACCCTAATTACTCCAAAACATAGGCCCGATATTCATCACCGGACGGAGTGCCCATTTTACCTCCACCGCAAGAAATAACCAAATATTGTTTGCCATCTACGGTATACGTTGCAGGAGTAGCATAACCACCTGCCGGAAGTTTGTCTTCCCATAACAGCTCACCGGTTTTCATATGAAAAGCACGGATTTTTTCATCTTTTGTTGCAGCAATAAATAGGATTCCGCCCTCGGTAATGACAGGTCCTCCATAGTTTTCCGTTCCTGATATTGGAATTTTGGGATCCTTCAATGCATCTTCGTGCCCCAGTGGAACTTTCCATAAATATTCGCCAGTATTCAAATCGATGGCGTTTAGGGTGCCCCATGGCGGTTTTACGACCGGGAAGCCCCTATCATCTTTAAAACGACCAAATCCAGCTACGGAATATGGCACTTCAACATCAGTTTTTTCTGCCCTATGATCGGTTGCTTCTTCAATTCCTAAAAGAAAGTTGGCTATGCCCTTAACCTCGTTGTCAGACAAATTAGGCATTCCTGGCATGGCTCCTTTTCCATTTTCAATGATACTTGAAATGGAATCTATGGAAAACTTCTCTTTAAGGTTTTGAAGATTGGGAATAGCATCCAGTCCTTGTAGATCACCTCCATGACATCGGGCACAGTGGATTTGCGTCAAGGATTGCCCAATATTGCTCTGCTCCCCTTCTTTTTCTTGGATTTCCTTCATACGAACTATCCAAGCCATTTCATTGGAATTCACATACATTATTCCACTTCGGGGGTCCAAAGCCGCACCTCCCCATTCGGCACCACCATCAGCACCTGGATACAAAATTGTTCCTGTAGTATCAATGGGAGTAAATTGTCCCTTTGAGGTGATTTCAACAAATTTTTCCTGAACCGTTGGAGGGTTTGTTTTTTGATTTTTATCTACCAGATCATCTACAAATGAGGGCCTGTTGGGGTCATATAGATCTGCCTCCGTCAACAATTGACGAGCGAACGGTTTTGGTTTGGTAGGTAGCGGTTGGGTTTTATAGGTTTCTTCCCCTTTTAAAGGAGAAGAAGAATAGGGTTTCTCCTCAATGGGAAACAAGGGCTCCCCTGTAATCCTGTTAAACACAAAAACATGACCGCTTTTTGTCACTTGGGCCACCGCTGGGATTTTCTTGCCATCCCTTTCCATTGTAAATAAATTTGGTGGAGCTGGTAAATCTCGATCCCATAAATCATGATGGACCATTTGAAAATGCCATAGACGTTCTCCGGTTTCGGCATTTAATGCCAGTAACGAATTGGCAAATAAATTGGCGCCAGACCTATCACCACCATACCAATCAAAGGCCGGTGAGCCCGTGGGGACATAAACAATACCTCTTTCAATGTCCAAGGCCATGCCCGCCCAACTGTTTGCGCCACCCACAGTTTTATAGGCATTTTTTGGCCATGTATCGTATCCAAATTCATTGGGTTGCGGGATGGTGTGAAAGGTCCATTCGATTTTACCCGTTAACACATTATACGCCCTAACATGGCCGGGGGAAGAACCAGGACCTTCTCCGACCAAGGTTCCTTGAATCAACAAATTTTTGTAGATGGTACCCGGAGTTCTGGTAATTACAGATAGTTGCTCTGCATTTCTGCCAAGCCCATCCCTTAAATCAATGCTGCCACCATTTCCAAAGGAAGAAATTGGTTTTCCATCCAAAATATTGATGGCATAAAGATTATGTTTTGAAGAGAAAAAAATCCGACTGGGATTATCATCAGAGGATTTCCAGTGACTTAATCCACGACTTAACCCAGCTCCTGAATTGCCTTTTGAAAAAGGGTTAAATGTCCATATTTCTTGACCTGTTTTTGTGCTGATGGCAAACAAGCTGTTAGCGGCATTTACCCCATATAAAATACTGTCTATGATCAGTGGGTTGGTCTGAATTTGGGTGGTTCGACCTTCCTCAACGCCTCCACTTTTATAGGACCAGGCCAACTTAAGTTGGGTCACATTTGACGTATCAATTTGGTTTAATGTTGAATAATGAGATCTTCCAGGGTCACCCAAGTAATGTTGCCAAGTGGTGTGATATTCCTTTATTATGGACTCTTTTCCATTTTTGTTGCAGGATATGGAAAGAAGTAAAATCAGAAAAACAGGGAAGGCAAAGTTTTTCATACGGATGTTTTTCTAAATATAGAAAGATTATTGCTGTCACGATATTTGATGGAAGACTTGATTTGACCTATTACTCATTGAAAAGTACACTTCCCTCATTTTGATTGGAATAATTGTTGTGTCAGAACTAATATTGAATCACAAAAACCGATCAAGATGAGAAATAGTCTATTCACCGTTCTAGTGTTATTGTCCTTTTTTGCATTTTCACAAGAGTTCCAAACCTACGAAAATGGACTTATTTATTCACCCTACGCAATGGAGCGGCTAAAGACAGTAGTAGGAGAAAAAAATGAGGAATTTAAGGTGTGTGATTTAACAAAAGTGTATCGATCACTGGAACAGACCAAAGGGAGGGTTTTTGTGCTGACCAAGCCTAGTTTAAATCAATTGAAAACGGATTTGTTAAATAATATTTCCGTTGATGCCTTTGTCAAAAAATATGGAATTTCCAACAATTTCAAACCGTTACTTCTCACCAAAAGCCACTACTTGAATTATAAAGGGAAACAGGTAGTTGGAATTCGAGAACAGCCTACTGGTAATACATTGGAAATATTGGAATCATCTTTCGAAAAGTCAAAAAAGGGGTTGTGGATATGGGATTTTTCCAATTCGGAATACGTGTACGTCACCTATTTGGAAAAAGAATTTTCTAGTAAAGATTTGCCCGACAGATATGCGCGAATGATATTGTATTCAGAATGTTTGATCGATACAACAAGTCAAATTTTCAATGAGGGTGCATCCAAAAACCGATGGTTTTCACATAAAAAGGAATCTAGGGTAAAAATGGAAAAATTCAATAGCTATATTCTTCAAAGGTTTGGTAAAGAAAAACCTGCGACGTATCCCAATGAGGATTTATCAAGGGATGAAATGCTTGCAAGATTTGACAGTCTGAAACGATGGGAGAAGTCAAAAAAAATGTTCGTTAAAAATGAACTTTCCAAAGACCCTATTTTTTGCAAATTGTTGAATGAAGCATATAATGAAGCCCTAAAAAATAAAAACTCCAATAATGAGTTCGAGGAATATGTTTCTTTTTTATTATCGACTGAGAACGCGCTAGAACTTAAACGCAATAGGGTTGTAGTGGGTCAATGTAGTATGGACAATAGTCCAAGAATTCATGCCATGAACATTGCTCAACTTGCAGGAGAGTCCTTGAACTGGGACATTTTTCTTAGAGCCCATCTTAATGTTCTAAATGATTATTTTAACAGGGCTTCAGATGGCAGTTATGCTTGGGAGGCTAGGCAAACCTATATCAAGGAACTTGAAGAACTGGATATCAATGTTCCGGAATTGATTTTTGGAACGGCTTTCAGGAGCAAAAATGTGGCAGAAAATCACTATTTTGGAAATATAGGAAGAATGGGTAGGGCAATAGCCGAAAGTAAGGATGTGTCAATTTTTGAAGATGAGTTGCCACTAATGGTATCGGATAAAAACCTAGATGATTACAATCGATTACTCATGTTCTATTTGTATGATAATTTCAGCTATCAAAAAAATGGCACCCACAATAAACTAGTTTACAATAAAAATCGCGAAAAGATGCTTGCTTTTTTACCGGAATATCTTCAAAAAAGTGTGCAAGAAAATTAGGGGCTAGCCGAAAAGCCTGCCAACCACATCCTCAATTTTGGAAACCAAATGCACTTCAATAGCAGTATTTTTTAATCCTATCTTATTGTTTTTGGAGACATAAATTGATGTAAAACCCAACTTTTCGGCCTCAAGGATACGTTGGTCCACACGTTGAACCGGCCTTACTTCGCCGGCAAGGCCTATTTCAGCAGCAAAACAAACTCCTTTTTCAATTGGGATGTCCGAATTGCTCGAAAGAATTGCGGCAACTACGGCCAAATCTATAGCGGGGTCATCCACAGAGATTCCACCTGTAATGTTCAAAAAAACATCCTTGGCAGCCAGTTTAAATCCAGCTCTTTTTTCAAGCACGGCTAAAAGCATATTCAATCGCTTGGCATTGAATCCGGTTGCTGAACGTTGGGGTGTTCCATAGACTGCAGTGCTTACCAAGGCTTGTATTTCTATCAAAAGCGGGCGCATACCTTCCACGGTCGCGGCGATAGCCGTTCCGCTTAAATCCTCATCATTTTTGGAAATGAGCACTTCGGAGGGATTGTTCACTTCACGAAGTCCGCTTCCCTGCATTTCATAAATACCCAATTCGGCGGTAGAACCAAAACGGTTTTTTAGCGAGCGAAGGATTCTATACACATAATTTCTATCGCCTTCAAACTGCAAAACGGTGTCGACCATATGTTCCAAAATCTTGGGTCCTGCAATAGTGCCATCTTTGGTAATATGACCGACCAAAATAACAGGGGTATGACTTTCTTTGGCAAATTTGATAAGCTCCGCTGTGCACTCCCGAATTTGTGAAATGCTTCCAGCTGCCGATTCGATATAATCGGTATGCAAGGTTTGTATGGAATCGATGACTAGAATGTCAGGTTCCAACGATGCAATTTGCTGAAAGATATTTTGGGTCTTGGTTTCGGTAAGGATATAGCAATTTTCGCTGTTTGGATGAATGCGGTCGGCTCGCATTTTAATTTGTTTCTGACTTTCTTCACCAGAAACATATAATGTTTTGTATGACAGTTTTAGCGCTATCTGTAAAAGCAAGGTGCTTTTTCCAATTCCAGGTTCCCCTCCCAACAACGTCAAGGAACCAGGAACCAGTCCACCTCCCAAAACTCTGTTGAACTCTTGATCTTTTGTATCTAACCGAAGCTCTTTTTCGTTGGTTATTTCTGAAATTCGGAGCGGTGAGGATGCTTTTTTGGTTGCTGAGGAATCACTTTTCCAAGTCCTTTTTTCTTCTTTTTGGACCACTTCTTCCACAATCGTGTTCCATTGCTTGCAAGAGGAGCATTGCCCAACCCATTTTGGATATTGGAAACCGCAGTTTTGACAGAAAAAGGCTGTTTTGGTCTTGGCCATTCGTTTTTAAAAGAAGAGCCTAAAGATATGGAATTTGATGGTGGGATGAATGGATTCTTGGAGGAATGGATTTTTAGATAATTTGATTGTTGGAAATAGACGCCAACCAATCTTCTAACCTAAAAATTCAGTAATCTAGTAACCGAAATCAGCTTTTAATGCATCAATCTTCTCAAGTGCCATATCCTTTGTCAAAAAATCGATTTCTTCCATTTGAAATGCTTTTTCAAAGGTCTTGAATGCTTTTTTGGGTTCGCCAAGTTGCTCGTAATACTCACCTTCAAAATAAAAACCCAACATGGTACCCGGAAACTGTTTTTTGCAGACTTCGGCAAGGGGCTTTAAAGACTCAAAGTCTTCCTTTTTTAATGAAGCTGCGTAAATGGCCATAATATCATTTAGCTCCACCGGTTTTCTGAAACCGAGCAGACTTTCGATCATATCATATCGATCTTGGAGATATTTAAATACGGGTTCGTCGGATGTGAGAATTTGGGTTTTATATTCTTTTGGAGTAATGGGACGAAAGATTTTGAACACATTGTCGAAAGCTTTGCTTATTCCATAAGCGGCAATTGAAACATGGTCGGCGTTGGCATACTCGTCAAAAAAGTAATGCAGGGATTCTTTGTCTATCGACTTAATAGCATTGTTCATTTGCAGAATTCTCTGCCTATCTTCTGTGGGTTCTTTTTCCAGTACTATGTTGTAAAAAATCTGTTGATCTAAATCGGACAATCTGGATGGTACCCTACTCTCCATTTCTGTCGCCAGCACAGGGGATATTGACAGGTATGAATTGAACAACGATCTGTCTTTGAATAAAAAGTAGTTTCCAAAGTTTGCCGTAATATCATATCCAATAAACATTTTAAAAGGGGCTACATTATAACTGGTTTCCAAATATGGGATAAGCTCAGTGCCCAAAAATTCATAAAATTGTGCACCTTTCTCTGTTGGAAGCCCTGTGGTCTGTTCAAAATCGCAATCTTCCCAACGAAGGTCATTTTTAGCTTGATCCACTCCCACTATTATGGCTTGGGGCATTCTGTGATGTTTGCTATAGAATTTGGCGTTGGCTACCACAATATCAAAAAGATATTCAGCATCAAGCACTACTAAAAGTGGATATTTTTGATCTTCGGAATAATCTTCGGGGAAATAATAGGAAACATCCCTTCTTTCTTGAAGCTTGAAGGATTCAAAAATTTCTTTTTTGACCTGTGCGCCCAAATTGAAGCACAGTAAGCCTATTAAAACAAATAGACATCTTTTCATTGGACAAAGTTTTATGTGGTCGGGGTCTACCGATTTCTATTCAATAACGGCAAGATGATAAAGGATATTGTCCCGAAAACAACGACCATTAAGGTCTGGGCGGTCCACATGATCCAGCCGTAGGCGTCACCTGATGTTTTGCTGACTCCATAAACGGATAAAGCTGCGGTAACAACAATAGGAAAGAGTCCCAAACCTCCATTGGTGGTGGCCATCGCAAACGCTCCCGCTACAAATGCAACCAGAAATGCACCTAAAGGGAGTTCAGTTGTTTCGGGCACCGTGAATTTTATCACCCAAAACATGGCTATATAGCATGCCCAGATAAAGAAAGTGTGGAATATAAAAGCACCACTTCTTTTCATTTTGAAGATACTCAGAACGCCATCTAAAAGACCGTTGAGGAACGTTTTTATTTTCACCGCTAACTTGGACGATGATTTTTTAATAATACGTATAGATATGAAAAGTCCAAGCACTCCAACTAAAAGCAATACGAGAGAGCCCACCAAGCCGATACCATTTTCTTCTAAAATGCCCAATATCACATCGGTTTGCACCAAAAGCGCAGCCGCTATTATTGCCAAAAGCATGATTACGTCGACAATTCGCTCCGTAACAATAGTGCCAAAACCTTTTTCAAAAGGAACATTTTCGTAGGTGTTCAATGCTGTTGCTCGCAGAAATTCTCCAGATCGCAATACAAGGGTATTCGCAAAATAACTTGTAAGTATAATGAGTACATTATTGAGCAATTTTGGTTTGTAGCCCATCGGGTTTAACAAATAGTTCCATCGAATTGCTCTTGAGATATGACTTAAAATTCCAATGAATATGGATAGGAACACCCAAACCGGATCGGCATTTTTGATAGCTTCGAGAATTCTGGCCCTATCTTCTGGGGTTGTTGAGGTGTAGGAATAAAAAACCAATCCCAGTCCAATTAGGATGGGCACCAAAATTTTCAGAAATTTTTTGAGGGAATTGCTCAAAACTAGTTCAAAAGATTGGTTTCCTCGTTAGGAAATACCAATGCTGGATTGAATGATTTTGCTTCTTCAATATCCATCCATGCATAGGTAATAAGAATGAGTACGTCGCCCACCGCAACTTTACGGGCGGCCGCTCCATTTAAGGTGAGTTCACCCGAACCTCTGGGACCGGGAATTGCGTACGTCTCCAAACGCTCTCCATTGTTGTTGTTCACGATTTGAACCTTCTCACCTCGAATTATATTCGCGGCATCCATCAAATCTTCATCAATGGTAATGCTTCCAATATAATTGAGGTCGGCCCCGGTGACCTTTACTCTGTGAATTTTAGATTTTACAACTTCTACTTGCATGGTGCAAAATTAGTTAATTCAGTCTTAGATTGTCTATAAGCCTTACGCCTTCGGCATAAACGGCAATAAAAGCCCTATATTTTTTATTTGTTTGCCTTTTTGAAATTGGGGTCAATGTTTCTTCATCACAAATTTCAAAATACTCCAACTCCAAAAGTTCATTTTTGTCGAACTGGGATTTTACCCATTCTGAAATATAGATAGCACTTTCTATGCCAAATTTTGATTTGGCAGTCTGCAAGGTTTTATAAATAAAACCAGCCTCGTTTCTTGTTGCTTTTGTCAGGCGTTCGTTACGAGAACTCATGGCCAAACCATGGGGTTCACGCTCTATGGGGCAAGGAATTATTTCATAAGGTAATTCCTTTTGTCGTACCATATTCCTGATGATTTGGAGTTGTTGAAAATCTTTTTCCCCAAAATAGGCTTTGTGAGGTGAAACGGTTGCCAGTAAAAGCCCAACTATGGTTCCGACACCGTCAAAATGTCCCTCTCTATACCGGCCCTCCATTACTTTGTCCAACCCATCAAACTGATAAGATTCTGATTTTACCTCCCCCTCATAGATGTCCTCAGCGGATGGAGCAAAAACCACAATGTTTTCTGAAACACTTTCTAAAAGAGCAAGGTCTTGATCAAGACTACGGGGATATTTTTCCAGATCATCTTTCTTGTCAAATTGAGTAGGGTTCACAAAAATACTGACGACAACCAACTCGTTTTGTTCAAGAGCTGTTTTTACCAACGACAAATGCCCTTGATGCAGTGCGCCCATGGTAGGAACCAACCCAACACTTTGATTTTTGTCTTTCTGGGCCGAGATAAATGGAATTAAATCCTTTTTTTGATCAAATACCTTCATAGTAAGGTTCAAAAGCGTGCAAAAATACTATAAATACTGCTAATCGACATAATTTTTGTACTTTTGCAGCTACGTTTTTCAGATAAGCAAAAGAAAGTGTTTATGAATGGTAAAAAGATATTGTTTGTATCTTCTGAATTAGTGCCCTATCTACCAGAGAACCCAGTTTCCTTAATGTCATACGAAGCGCCGAGAATGGTCAACAGCAATGGGGGCCAGATACGCATTTTTATGCCCAGATATGGAAATATTAATGAAAGAAGGCATCAATTGCACGAGGTCATTCGTTTGTCTGGGATGAACTTGGTGATCAACGATATGGACATGCCCCTAATTATTAAGGTGGCCTCCATTCCCAGGGAGCGGATTCAGGTGTATTTTATTGATAACGAAGAATATTTTAAGAGAAAGGCAACGTTTGAAGATGCAGAAGGGAATTTGTTTCCGGACAATGATGAGCGCGCCATCTTTTTTGCCAAAGGGGTTGTAGAAACCGTAAAAAAGTTGAACTGGTCTCCTGACATTATACATGTTCATGGTTGGATGGCTTCATTGCTTCCCTTGTACTTACGCAAATATTATGCAGATGAACCCTTGTTTGCCGACAGTAAAATAGTAACATCAATTTATGATCGGGCCTATGAAGGTGAACTTGATGAAGGTATGATAGATAAAATTGCTTTTGATGGTATTGAGAAGGAAAGTATTTCTTCCCTTTCAAAGCCTGACTATAATAATTTGTTAAAAGTTGCCGCCGATTATTCCGATGCCATTATTTTAGCCTCGGAAGAGGTGTCGGAGGACTTGAAAAATCATATTGCAAATCTTTCCAAACCAGTATTGCCCTATGTCTCTCTTCAGGAGGCGGAGGAAGCGTACACAAATTTCTATCAAACAGAAGTTTTAAAATAAATTGCATGAAATTTTCTAGGATTTTAAAAGTTTCAACTTTACTTGGAGCTTTATTTCTGATCATTACTTCTTGTGAGGAAGAATTGGGAACTATTGGAGAAGGAGTTGTAGGAGGAGAACCTTTTACAACGGGAAAACAGTCATTTGACGTTTTTGCGTTCAATAAAGGTATTGCTACAGTACAGACCAATCAGTTGCCACTATATCAATTGGGAACGTTCAATGACCCATTTTACGGTCGAAGAAATGCCAGTATCGTATCGCAGTTAACATTGCCTAATGGAGGGCAAGGAGATCCAAGATTTGGTGATTCGACCCAAGATGTGGAAGATGCTGCCGATTCAGATGACCTGGATGCTACCATCCCAGAAAATGAAACCGTAAAGGAAGTATTTCTTTATATACCCTTTCAATTGCCGCCCGCCACATTAAGGGACAATGATGGCGATGGTGTTCAAAACTCACTTGATGATGATCCGAATGACCCCAATTCAGATTGGGATGGTGATGGAGTAAGTGACAATGACGAACGTATTATAGGTTCCAATCCCTTTGATGCAAACGAGGATGGGACGGGCGATGATTTTGTTGCAAATACTTTCCCAAACAGATTTGATCTGGATAGTATTTTTGGAAACAGGCAAGGAGAATTTGATTTAAGAGTGGCAAGAAGTACCTTCTTTCTGAGGGATTTAGACCCAAGTGCCAATTTCGAAGAAGCACAAGAATATTTTTCCAACCACGATTTCACTGCTTTTGAAGGAGAGATTCTTTTTGAGGGTCCGGTGACTGTTGGCGATGAGGAAATGTTGTTTTTTAATGAAGATGATCCAGATACCGATGATGTAGATGAATCCACTACGGTGAGAACTCGTCTTAATCCTGGAATCCGAGTACCCTTGAACAACGACTTCTTTCAAGCCAATATTTTGGATAAGGAAGGAAAATCAGAGCTCTTAAGCCAATCCAATTTTAGGGACTTTTTAAGGGGGATACGTATATCGGGGCAATCCGATATGGAAGAACTGATGTTCTTATTGGATTTGACACAGGCAAATATCACAATTACATATAATTTTCAGGATTATAATGCAACTGATGATGTTATTGAGACAGCAGAACGGGATTTTGTGCTCAATCTTTTGGTTAATAACAATGGGATTATTTCTGGAAATGCGGTCAATACTTTTTTGGATGAGCCTTTACCCATTGCCAATGAGTTGGACAATGGCGAAAACGCTTCGAGAATATACGTAAAAGGAGCAGGAACTCTTGCGGAAATCAGACTGTTTGAGGAAACTGAAAATGGCGGTGCCGATATCATAAACCAGATACGATCCAATAACTGGATAATTAACGAAGCCAATTTGGTGTTTTATGTGGATGAGTCGGCTGGAGTTGGGGAAGAGCCACTACGTCTTTATTTATATAATGGTGAAACCAATCAGCTCATATTTAACCCTGCCACAGAAAATAGCGTGACTAATGAGCCTTTAGGGCTTTTTCTTGAGTACGATGGAATATTGAAAGAGGAAAACAATCAAGGGAAATACACGATTCGAGTTACAGATCATATCAATAATATCATTATTAGGGATTCCACAAATGCCAAACTGGCCCTTACCTTAACTTCCAACATTGGAGTGGGAGCAGTGTCAGAGGCCGTTGGAACCCAAGAGCCAGTTTTGGATGTTCCGGTTATGGCCAATATCAATCCCTTGGGGACAGTTCTTTTTGGAAGCAACGTCGCTCCCGGCAATGAGGACAAAAAGTTGAAATTGGAAATTTATTACACCCAAGCCAACTAATTATACACTTTTTACTACCATTTACAGAATTTTTCTGCCGTAGAACCGTTGTGATACAAATTATCCCAATGGTAATACTAAATTTGCAGATAACTCAAACTATTATAACTACTTAAAACTCTTCTTATGTGTGGAATTGTTGGATACATTGGCCACAGGGATGCCTATCCTGTTATTATAAAAGGCCTACAACGTCTCGAATATCGAGGATATGATAGTGCTGGAATAGTACTGTTCGATGGAGAAGAAACCCATCTTTCCAAAACCAAGGGCAAGGTCGAAGACTTAAAGAAAAAATCAGAAGCAACAATTGATACCAAAGGTAAATTGGGGCTTGGACATACCCGTTGGGCCACACACGGGGTTCCTAACGACACTAATTCCCATCCGCACTATTCCAATTCAGGAGATTTGGTGATTATTCATAACGGAATCATCGAAAACTATGAGGCAATAAAAAAAGCACTTATAGAAAGAGGATACAGTTTTGAGTCAGATACCGATACAGAAGTATTGGTTAACCTTATCGAGGAAGTAAAGAAAAAAGAAGGTGTTAAATTGGGTCAAGCAGTGCAGATTGCATTGAATCAGGTAGTTGGAGCTTATGCCATTGCCGTTTTTGATAAGAACAAACCTGATGAGATTGTCGTGGCGAAACTAGGAAGCCCATTAGCTATAGGAATTGGTGAAAATGAGTATTTCATTGCCTCCGACGCTTCCCCCTTTATTGAATTCACTAACAATGCCGTGTACTTGGAAGATGAAGAAATGGCCATTATACGAATTGGAAAGGAAATCAAACTGCGAAAGATAAAAGATGATGCCATTGCATATCCCAATATACTTGAACTTCAATTGAACCTTGAGGAAATTGAAAAAGGAGGGTATGACCACTTTATGCTCAAAGAAATCTACGAACAGCCCAGGGCAATTCTAGATACCTACCGAGGGCGGTTGTTGGCGGATCAAGGAATTATCAAGATGGCGGGGATTGACCAAAACCTGGAAAAATTCCTGAATGCGAATAGAATCATAATTGTTGCTTGCGGCACGTCATGGCATGCAGGTCTTGTAGCGGAGTATATTTTTGAGGATTTGGCACGAATTCCTGTTGAAGTCGAATACGCCTCAGAGTTTAGATATAGGAATCCTGTCATAACTGAAAATGATGTTTTAATTGCGATATCACAATCTGGGGAAACGGCAGATACTTTAGCTGCTATTAAACTGGCTAAGGAAAAAGGAGCTTTTGTTTTTGGTGTTTGTAATGTTGTGGGATCGTCCATCGCCCGTGAAACACATGCGGGGGCGTATACGCACGCCGGGCCTGAGATTGGTGTGGCCTCAACAAAGGCATTTACCACACAAATTACCGTACTCACGCTTATTGCACTAAAGTTGGCCCATGAAAAAGGAGTGTTTTCAGAATCAAAATACCACGAATACTTAACGGAGTTGGAAAGTGTTCCGGTTAAAGTGGAAAAGATGTTGGAGTCCAACCAAATTGTAGAGGACATTTCAGAAATATATAAGGACTCAACCAACTGTTTGTACCTGGGGAGAGGGTATAATTTCCCTGTTGCCTTGGAAGGAGCACTGAAACTCAAAGAAATCAGTTACATCCACGCAGAAGGATATCCTGCAGCCGAAATGAAGCACGGACCTATTGCATTGATTGATGAACAAATGCCTGTGATTGTTATCGCTACCAAAAAAGGACATTATGAAAAGGTGGTGAGCAATATTCAGGAGATTAAATCCCGAAGCGGAAAAATCATCGCTATTGTTACCGAAGGAGATGTATCGGTAAAAGAACTGGCAGATCATGTCATCGAAGTTCCCGAGACCTCGGAAAGCTTATCTCCACTGTTGACAACCATTCCATTACAACTGTTGTCGTATCACATCGCTGTGATGAGAGGATGCAATGTAGATCAGCCGCGTAACCTGGCAAAATCGGTTACCGTGGAGTGACTAGGTTTAATTAATAAAATGAAGAAAAGGCATCGAATTCGATGCCTTTTTTGTTAAAACCATAGATAAACCGTGGTTTTTTTAGCAAAAAATTACTATGCATGCATAATTTTTTTCAATTTTGTGGTGAGCAAATGAAAAAAAATGTATCTTCCGACTCCAATACTTAGCAGATCTTTAAACTAATTAACTCAAATACAAAACTGATGAGAAGATTAATGATTGTTTCCCTCATGCTGTTTGGTGTTATCGCTTATGCACAGACCACAGTTCAGGGAAAAGTAGTTGACCAAAATAACGAACCCATACCAGGAGCAAACGTAATCTTGGTAGGAAAGGCAGAAGGAACCACTACCGATTTTGATGGAAATTTCACCTTTAATACTTCTGAACAACCCCCCTTTCAACTACGAGTTACAAGCATAGGATTTTCCGATTTCCTGGCTAGTGTAACCTCTAATAATCAAACCCTTTCCATTACCCTTTCCGAAGCATCAACAATTTTGGATGAAATCGTAATCTCCGCTTCGAGGACGCCGGAACGTATATTTGAATCCCCCGTCTCTGTTGAACGATTCGGATTGAAAGAAATAAAGAACACAACCGCGGAATCCTTTTATGGAGGACTACAAAACCTCAAAGGAGTCGACATTAATACCAACAGTTTAACCTTTCAATCGATTAACACCAGAGGTTTTGCCACTTTTGCGAACAATAGGTTTTTGCAATTGGTTGATGGAATGGACAACTCAGCTCCAGGTCTGAACTTCGTTTTAGGAAACCTTGTGGGTATGTCAGAATTGGAGGTGCAAAGTATCGAGATTCTACCAGGAGCGTCCTCCGCACTTTATGGAGCGGGTGCCTTCAACGGTATTTTATTTATGAACAGTAAAAGTCCATTTGATTTCCAAGGAATAAGTGCCTATGGAAAAACGGGAATAACTTCTCAAGTTGCTGCCGGAGACAATAATTATTATGATTTTGGAATAAGAGTGGCCCATGCCTTTAGTGATAAACTGGCTTTAAAAGCGAATCTGTCCTATTTAAAAGGTGAGGATTGGCATGCCGTGAACACTTTGGATTTGAACAATCCGGGAGCTGATCGAACCGACCCAAATTACAACGGGCTTAATGTATATGGTGACGAGGTTTCCACTTTACTGAATTTTGATGCCGCTGCAGGACTTCCAGCTGGCACGGTGGGGAGCGCACGGATTTCAAGGACAGGTTATGCGGAAAGTGACCTTTTGGATTATGATGCGGAAAGTGTTAAGACCGATTTCTCTATTTTCTACAGACCGTTTGCCGATGATTTTGAAATCATCTATAACGGAAGGGTAGGACGCGGAAATACCATCTATCAAGGAGCAAACCGATATTCCGTAAAGAACTTCATTCTTCAGCAGCATAAGTTGGAGTTTAGAAACAAAAATTTCTTCCTAAGAGGATACATCACCACTGAGAATGCAGGTGACTCATACGACACAAGATTTACTGCGATTAACGTAAATAGATTATGGAAAGATGATGTCCCATGGTTCACGGATTATGCCACCGCCTATATTCCAACCTTCTTAGCAGGAATTCAGCAAGGAGGATTAACAAGGGAGCAAGCTTCGGTCGCTGCCCATGCCGCAGGCAGGCAGTTGGCAGATACAGGTAGATTAATTCCTGGCACACCTGCATTCCAGAGTGCGTTCAATACCGTTACCAACGATGGGGATTTAACAACCGGGGCAAAGTTTATCGACAACACCAAGTTCCGCCATATCAATGGTAACTATAATTTGGCACATTTGATTGACGATTGGGCTGATTTACAGATTGGAGGATCTTACAGACAATACGAATTGAATTCAGGAGGTACCATTTTCACGGATTCAGATGGTCCTATTAAATATAATGAATATGGCGCCTATGTTCAGCTTCAAAAAAAGCTTTTGGACGATCGATTGAAATTTACAGGATCCGCTCGTTACGACAAAAATGAATTCTTTGATGGCTTTGTTTCTCCTAGACTTTCATTGGGATATACAGCTGGTGAAAAGAGAAACCATAATATTAGGATATCGGCCCAGCAAGGTTTTAGAAACCCAACCACGCAGGATTTGTTCATTGGATTGAACGCCGGTGCAGCAATTTTGGTTGGATCAGCCCCTTCCAACTTGGATCGCGATGTTAGAACATTTAACGTGAGTCAAAGTGGACAGGGTGTTATAGGTAGATCTACAGTAGACATTACTGGTAGAGCAGCCTATGAAAATGCTTTCTCATTGAATTCCGTTCAAACAGGTGCCCCTACAGCTGTAAACACACCTCTTATCAAACCAGAGGAAATTACAGCTCTGGAAGCTGGGTATAGAGGTCAAATTGGGAAATTCACCATAGATTTGAGCGGGTACTACAATAGCTATAAGGATTTCATTGCCAATGTCACCGTATTGGTTCCCTTTTATGGTACCGCAGGAGACGGAGCGTTATCACTACTTGCGCTTCAAAATGGAGATTTTCAAGCCTACCAGACGTATACCAATTCATCTGTGGACATTAACTCCTATGGAGGTACAGTTGGAGTGGACACAAAACTTGGAAATTTCGACCTAGGTGTTAACTATACGTATGCTGAATTGGATTTTGATGAAGCAAGGTTCCCAGATTTCAGAACAAACTTTAACACTCCAAAACATAAGGTAAAAGCCTCTTTCGGAAATACGGAACTATTCAAAAACTTTGGGTTTAACGTTAACTACAGATGGAGCGACAGCTATTTCTGGGAAGCATCTTTTGCTGACGGCGACGTACCAGCCTATACTGTGTTGGATGCGCAAATCAATTATTCCGTACCTAGCATCAAATCAGTTTTCAAGGCTGGTGGATCTAACCTTTTAGGCGATGAATACTTTACTGCGGTGGGTACAGGTAATATAGGATCTATCTATTACGTTTCATGGACAATTAATCCATAGACAAGAAGTAAAAAGAAATTACAAAAGCATCGAAAATTTCGATGCTTTTTTTGTTGCTAAAAAAACAAATTTTAAGTTTCTTATTACAAACTGAATAGTATATCTTTGCAGCCGGAAAAAAAGCAGTTTTTTCCTCACGTATTCAATTAAAAATAAACACAGTAATGTCTAAAGTTACAGGTAAGGTTGCCCAGATTATTGGCCCGGTCATTGACGTTGAGTTTGAGTCGGGAGTTGAAATCCCAAAAATTTACGATTCCCTTGAAATCAATAAAGCCGACGGAACTAAGTTGGTGTTGGAAGTTCAATCCCATATAGGTGAAAACACGGTAAGAACCATTTCCATGGATTCGACCGATGGTTTGAGCAGGGGTGTTGATGTCCATGCTACCGGAAGTGCAATTCAAATGCCAATAGGTGAGGACGTTTACGGAAGATTGTTCAATGTAATCGGAGACGCTATTGATGGTATGGAAAACCTGCCAAAAACTGGCGACAACGGATTACCAATCCACAGAGAAGCTCCAAAATTTGAAGACCTTTCAACTTCTACAGAAGTGTTGTTTACTGGAATCAAGGTTATCGATTTGATTGAGCCTTATGCAAAAGGTGGTAAAATTGGATTGTTTGGTGGTGCTGGGGTTGGTAAAACCGTATTGATTCAGGAATTGATCAACAACATTGCAAAAGGACACGGTGGTCTTTCTGTATTTGCCGGTGTTGGTGAAAGAACACGTGAAGGAAACGATTTGCTTCGTGAGATGTTGGAATCTGGTATTATCAAATACGGGGACGATTTCTTACACTCTATGGAAGAAGGTGGATGGGATTTATCCAAAGTGGATAAAAAAGCGATGAAAGAGTCCAAAGCGACATTCGTTTTCGGACAGATGAACGAACCTCCTGGTGCACGTGCACGTGTGGCCCTTTCTGGATTGACCATTGCTGAATATTTCCGTGATGGTGCCGGTGATGGACAAGGAAAAGACGTTCTTTTCTTCGTAGATAACATTTTCCGTTTTACACAAGCTGGTTCTGAGGTGTCGGCACTTCTAGGACGTATGCCATCTGCGGTGGGTTACCAACCAACTTTGGCTACAGAGATGGGTGCGATGCAGGAAAGAATTACATCGACAAAGAGAGGTTCCATTACATCTGTACAGGCGGTTTACGTTCCTGCGGATGACTTAACGGATCCTGCTCCTGCAACTACGTTTGCTCACTTGGACGCAACTACCGTACTTTCACGTAAGATTGCTGAGTTGGGTATTTATCCTGCTGTGGATCCATTGGATTCTACTTCAAGAATTTTGACCCCGGAGATTTTAGGAAAAGATCATTATGCATGTGCGCAGCGCGTAAAAGAGTTGTTGCAACGCTATAAAGAACTTCAAGATATTATTGCCATCCTTGGTATGGAAGAACTTTCCGAAGAGGATAAATTAGCAGTAGGTAGAGCAAGAAGGGTACAGCGTTTCTTGTCACAACCTTTCCATGTTGCCGAGCAGTTTACCGGTATCCCTGGGGTATTGGTAGATATTAAAGATACCATCAAAGGATTCAACATGATTATGGACGGTGAACTAGATCACCTACCAGAATCTGCCTTCAACCTTAAAGGGAGCATTCAAGATGCTATTGAGGCAGGTGAGAAAATGTTGGCTGAAGCGTAAATAGTACTGAGTGATTAGTAGTGAGTAATTAGAAATTCTCAGTACTTTTTTCTCAATACTCAATACTTTGAAAAAATGTATTTAGAAATTGTATCACCAGAAGCCACTTTGTTTGCGGGAGAAGTTACCTCGGTTACTGTCCCAGGAATCAATGGCGAATTTCAAATGTTGGAGAACCACGCACCTATTGTTTCCTTATTGCAAGAAGGGGCTGTTAAAGTGCAGGGAGATATCACTATTGAAGAAGATTTTCAAAATAAGTTTTCCAAAGGCGCAAATGGGGAAACTGTTTTATCCATTTCTAGTGGCACCATTGAAATGAAGGATAACAAAGTTATTGTATTGGCAGATTAGTCAATTCAAACATATAGATTAAAAAGCCGCGGTCACCGAGCGAAGTCGAAGTGCAGCGGCTTTTTTATTTTCAGAAGTCAATGTCCCTTTGAGGGGACTATAGGGGTGTCACTTCTAGATATTCCAAAATATCTGCCGGTTGACAGTCCAGTTCTTTACAGATAGCTTCCAAAGTTGAAAAGCGAATTGCCTTGGCTTTTCCTGTTTTGAGTATGGAAAGGTTGGCCGTGGTAATCCCAATTTTTTTTGCCAACTCATTACTTTTCATCTTGTTTTTGGCAAGCATTACATCTAGGTTCACAATTATGGGCATAACTAGACAGTTAAATCGTTTTCTTCTTTCAAGTTCTTAGCTTTTTTAAAAATTTCGGCAAGAATGTAGAACCCTAAACCACACGGAATAAGTAACATTAGCTCATTACGTGCTTCCTGAAATACATTGAAGGTTGACTTTTCTATTGCGACCAACAGACACTTTAAAACAACAATATTGATGGCATAGGTAATAAAGATCCTACCAATCTTCTTAAAATGGGAAATGATCTTGTCGCCAAAATAATTTCCCTCTTCAACCTCATTTAATATAGAGACAAAATAAGTAAAGCCATAGATAAGATAGCCCCTAAAAAAGAATATCATGGCACTAACTGCATAGTAGCTCCACTCAATTGCGTTTTGGGAAGTAAACCAATTTTCATTTTTGTCAGCCGTCCTGCTCCAGTTAAGAAATGATTCAAACCGGTTCCAATTAAAATCACGCAAATCATTTAACAAGATTGCCACGGAAGATAGCAGTACTCCATAAATGATTATTTTAAGGATATAGGTGTTGTCTTTCATAAAATTATTGTTTAACGATAACAAATATACAGTAATTATTGAAAAACAATAATAATTTATCATAAAACGATTAACAACCAATCCTTCCCATCCGAACTATACCTTTTTAGCTCGATAAAACCAATAGCTTCGTGAGCTTTTATGGATCTATGATTTTTGGCATCCACCTCAGTAATGATAGAGTCAAAACCATCAGGTAATTTTTCCTTCATGGTTTCATAGAGTCTTCGGAAAAGACCTTTGCCTCGATGCGATTTGGCTACACAAACCTGTCCCATGACCATATAGTTGCTTTTACCCTTTACAACTTGGTTGATCTCATGGAACATAGGTTTTAAGACTTCAATACTTTCTGCAAATTTTGGATGCATACAAAGCGCGTAGGCAATCACTTTTTCATGATCCAATGCGATGATGTGTCCACATACATCATTCATTTCTTTTAGGATGGGCAAGGAATGCTCCACCGTTAAAAAACCTTCCAATTCCTTTTCATTAGCGGTAAGATTCTTGGGAAGATTTTGTTGTTGCAACTCAAGAATTTGCTCAAGATGATCCGTTGTTGAAGCCTGTGTAAAGTGTATCATCTATTCACTTTTGAGCCACTCCTTTCGCATTTTTAACATTTTGGCAGAAGGTTTCTGCGCCGCATCCTCCATCAGGTTTATGGAATAATTCGGGCTTGGTTCCAAGATCAACGGGGCTGTTTTAGTATTTCCAAATCGAGAGAAATTAACGTCTAGGGATTCACCTTGCGTAAATTGCTTTAAGTAATCTGCAAAATTTTGTCCAATAATAAATGGGATATTGTTGATGTTGGAAATAGCATCACCTTGGGCTAAACCTGCCTTATAAGCAGGGCTCCCAATTTTTGGATTACTACGAACGATAGCTTTTGTGCCATCATCACTTATGGAAACTGAAGCGCCAAAATATAGACTTTCACCATCTTGCTTCAAGCTAACCCCAACGGATTCGAAAAGTGAAACGTAATCCGGCATTCCACTTTTATAGATAAATTCATTGAAAAAGTTATCTCCAAAATATTTCCCGGCATATTCATTGAGGAGTTCATGTAAATTTTGGATGGTATACGGAATTTCGTTTTTACCGTGGCGTTGCCAAACCAACTTCATATAATCATCGAGATTCAGTCCTTCTCGTCTCAAAGACAAATCCAAGGCCAATCCCAAAACACTGCCATAGGAATAATAGGAAATAAAGGTGTTTTCACGATTTACAGGGTCAACCGAAGTAGCAGCATCAACAAAAGGAGCTTGATAACTCATTTCAATGGGATTGAAAAACTGACGTGCCGGAGAGGTCCAAACATAATTAAACCCACCAGCAAGTCCTTCCACATACTCTTTTGGAGAAATAAGTCCTGCCCTGCACAGAATTAAGTTTGTGTAGTAACTGGTAAACCCTTCAGCAAACCAAAGTGCCCCGCTCATGTCGGTAGCTTCAAAATCAAAAGGTTCCAAACTTTTGGGACGAATTCGCTCTACGTTCCAAGCATGAAAAAACTCATGGGAAACAGTACCAAGGTTGCGACTCATCCCTCCGTTGGCCAGACTTCGGGTACTTGTCAAAATTGTCGAATTCCGATGTTCCATCCCATCACCAGATGCATTGGAAATATAACATGCCAGAAAGGTATAGGTATCGTAATCGAAATTTGGGAGCTCGCCATACACCTCTTTTTGTTCCAGAACGGTCTTTTTTACGCTTTCAAAATATTCATCCGCCTCTGCTTCGGTTCCATTATGGTGTAGAGCCAGTTGTATTATCTGTCCAGCCAATTCAAAAGATTTCAGGGTAAAATCACTGATTTCGGTCGGGCTGTCCATAAAATAGTACAGGTTTGGCGCCATATGTGTTGAACCCGAAACCAAGGGTAGTTGTGTGGCGACTTTCCAGTTTAAATCCTCACGAACATCAAAATTCACCTCTATTTTTCGCTCACCCAATTCGGGAACATACATAAACGTTGCAGGGATGTTCAAATGGGCATGCGTTTCATCAATTTGGGAATATGTGCCATCTCCGCGATTGGCAAAAAGGATATATTGTATATTCACGGTTCCATCATGACCCGTTATTTCCCACTCATAGGGATTAGGTCGATGTACTTTTAATCGATTTCCGTTACCATCGGTGGCTTTAAATCCATAGACATTTTTGGCAAATTCATGCAGGGCATAGCGACCCGGCGAAGTTCTACTCATGCGCAATGCAACGGTATCCATTTTCAAGTCTGGAAAAGTTGCCTCAATGACGGCTTCGTGGTGCACGGCATTTTCAAATGATATTTTGTAGGTGTTGGTTTGACCCAATGCAATGCAAGTAAAAATCAAGCTTAAAAAAGTAAATGGGGTTTTCATCCTTCAATAGTTTATTGGGAACGAATATAATGTTTAAGGATAGTAAATACTAAATTTGCCATATGGCGAAATTTCCCAAGAAGCTCGAGCAAAAATTGGAAAAAAGGAGAGCAGACAATGCTTTACGGAAACTTCCGGAATCACATGTCTTGATTGACTTTTCTTCCAATGACTATTTAGGGTTGGCCAATAATTTTGAGTTGAGCGAGTCGACCGATGAACTATTGAATCTAAGTCAATTGCACAAAAACGGCTCTACTGGGTCTCGCCTTTTAAGTGGCAATCATACTTTGTATACTGACCTGGAAGAATTTTTGGAAAGTTACCATAGGTCAGAGTCGGCCTTGGTATTTAACTCAGGGTATGATGCCAATATTGGCTTTTTTTCCTCTGTTCCGCAGCGGGGAGATATCATTTACTATGACGAATTAGTGCATGCCAGTATCCGAGATGGTATTAAAATGGGCAATGCCAAAAGCTACAAGTTCAGTCATAATGATATAGAGAAATTGTCAAAGGTCATAGAGCGAAGTCGAAATGACCTGGTCGAGGACTCTGAAATCTACATCGTCACAGAATCTGTTTTTTCGATGGACGGAGATTCTCCAGATTTGGAATTATTGGCCAATTTTTGCGCTGAAAACGGATATCATTTGATTGTTGATGAGGCCCATGCCACGGGAATTTTTGGGGATGGCCGAGGATTAATTGCTCAATTGAATATTGAGAAAGATGTATTTGCACGAATTATTACCTTCGGTAAAGCGCTGGGTAATCACGGAGCTGCTGTTTTATGCAGTGAAGAGCTAAAAACATATCTGGTCAATTTTTCGAGGAGCTTGATTTATACTACAGCACTTTCTCCGCATACCATTGCCTCGGTTTTGGTTGCATATAGTTATATGATGAAGTATGGTGAAATACAACGTAAAAAACTAAGATCCAATATTGATTATTTTAAGGAACAGATTCAATTATTGGGGTTGGCAGATAGTTTTATTCCAAGTGGCTCTCCGATTCATTGTTTCGTGGTGCCCGGAAACCAAAAAGTAAAGCAATTGTCCGAGCAACTTCATGAAGCAGGGTTTGATGTGAAACCCATTCTATCCCCAACGGTAAAGGCAGGGCAGGAACGACTTCGATTTTGTTTACATTCGTACAACACAAAAGCAGAGATAGCGAACTTACTTCAAATAGTTAAAACACATATATGAGCAAAGATTTGGTGACATTGGGAAGTTTTGAATTCTTGGCAGATGTTCAAATCATCAAGGGGCGTCTTGAAGCTGAAGGGATAGCGGTGGTTTTAAAAGATGAAAACACTGTAAGTGTGGAGCCTTTTGCAAGCAATGCTTTGGGAGGTATAAAATTGCAAGTATATAGCTCTGATCAGGAAAAAGCGCAGGTTATTTTCAATGAGGTACGCAATTATGCTGTAGATGAAAATGGGATTCTTATTAAGTGTCCTAACTGCGGGCAGAGCAAATCCGAAGTGCACTTTTTGAGAAATACCATCTTTTATAAGCTCTTTCCCTTTTTTGAACCTAGAAAATACCGCTGTACCAACTGTAATTTTATTACAAAACCCCAATAATGAGAGTTTTTATTACCGGAATTTCCACAGAAGTCGGCAAAACAATCGCTTCAGCAATAGTTGTTGAAGCACTTGAGGCAGACTATTGGAAACCTATTCAAGCTGGGGATTTGGATAATTCGGATAGTCACAAGATTCAAGACTTGATTTCCAATAATAAGAGTACAATTCATAAGAACAGCTATGCCCTGAACACCCCCATGAGTCCGCATGCAGCTGCGGAAATTGATGGTATAACTATAGAATTGGATAAAATTGTGCCTCCTCAGACTAAGAACCATCTGGTTGTCGAAGGCGCCGGCGGATTGTTGGTCCCACTAAATGATAAGGATACCATTTTTGATTTGATTCAACCGAATGACAAAGTCATTGTGGTATCGAGACATTATTTGGGCAGTATTAACCATTCCCTTTTGACCATTGAAAAACTTCAGGAAAAAAACCTGGAAATTGGAATTATTTTTAGTGGTGATGAACATGAAACCACTGAAAGTATCATTCTTCAAAAAACAGGAGTCACTTTTTTAGGAAGAATCAATGAAGAAGAAGGTTTCGACAAAGAAACGGTCAAAAAATATGCTGAACAATTCAAAGCGACGCTTAACTCATTCTAATCGCTGATAAATCAAACCCCTATCAATGGTTTTGATCAATGTATAATGATTGGCAAGATATGCATCTATGTAAGTATTGAATTCAGGTAGTTTTTTGTCAAAAATTCGCTTGCCTTTTCGGGCCACAATGGTTTGTGGCCTTATATCCTCCAGGATATACTTCAACTCTTCAATACCGGTCTTTCTTGGGTTTTTCATATAGGGGAAAAGTTCCTCTCGGGCAATGCTACTAGGGTGGGTTGCCGCCATGGTGGGAGGATGCTCTCCCAATACCCAATACCCAATATGGTATTCCGTAAAAAAGATGTTTTTGGTTTCGATGTTGTTTTCAACAATATACTTGGGAACATCAATGCCTTCGCCGTTAAAGAAAGAACCTTTTTCCAACTTGTTGGTAATTACATTGGCATATTCCAAATAAGCTTCCATGGGAAGTAGAACCAGTAAAAAAGCGATAATAATAGAATATGTCTCCTTTAAAGATGGTAGCTTGCTTAATGCAATTCCAACAGGAATCAGGATAAAGGGATATAACTGAATCAAATAGTGTCCGTTTACCTTTCCTGCTTGAATGAACGAGATCATAACTCCTGCAAAAACCATTAAAAGTACTTGAATTGGCACTGATTTATAATTGACCAAGCCTTTCTTGAATGTGAAATAAAAGAAAGCCAAAGCAAATAGTAGAAAAGGAAGGGTTTTTAAGGGAGAGTGATATTTGGAACTAGAGTATGCAATAGGAGCTACAAAAATAGATTCCCACCATATAAGTAGTTCACCTTGCATATAATAGGGAAGCGCAGTCAAAACAACAAGCATCGTAAACCCTATCCCCATGAAAACCAACCGTTGAAATTTATGCCAAAACTGTCTTTTTATGGAGGCTCCCCAAATCAGATAAATCACCAATGAAAGTAACGGGTAGGCCATATTCAATTTGGACATTACGGACAATCCAAAAAGAATTCCTATCAACAAATACCAGCCCTTACTCTCTTTTGAGAGTAAAAGATATATACCCATTACAAAAAATAGCGTACAGATATGCTCGGACATAACTCCTTGCAAACTTCCAAACAGACTTAGCAGGAACACGCAAAAAACAGCACACCAAAAACTTACCTTTTGAGTGGTGACCCATCTTCCGATGCCATACGTGAATAAGGCGGTCAGTGCTACAAGAATGACCCCAAAAAATCGGATAGCGATAAAACTTTTACCGAATACTTTGATAATCGATGCGAAAAACAAAAAGGTAATCGGAGGTTTTAAATCCCAAAGTTGGGTGTAGGGCAAATAACCATCCACCCATGATTGTGCCATAATAATAAAGGTGCTTTCATCACGATCCACATAGTCCCGAAAGAAAAAAGGAAACCGGATGAAGAAAGCGATCAAAAACAGAATCAGGAAAACTGTTTTCCAGTTTAGGGTTTGATAATTGGGGGTAAAATATGAAATGGCTTTTTTAAGCACGGTTGGCAAAGAGTTTTTTGCGTTTTATTAGCATCTTTGCAAGATAGATAAATTGAAACATTTGACTAATCCAGTTGTATTGGAAAAATTATCGGATAGGGATAAAAAACATCTTTGGCATCCGTTGACCCAACACAAGACTCATCCGGAGATGTTGGCCATAGCTAAAGCTAAAGGTGCTTTGCTTTTTGATGAAGACGGCAAGGAATACATTGATGGCATTGCATCTTGGTATACTTGCATGTATGGCCATTGCCACCCGTACATCCTGGAAAAGGTAGGAGCGCAGATGCAACTATTGGACCAGGTTGTTTTTAGCGGATTTACCCATGAACCTGCTGTTAAACTCTCGGAAGCGTTGATTAAGATTCTTCCCGAAAATCAGCAGAAACTCTTCTTTTCGGATAACGGTTCTACCGCTACGGAAATCGGGATTAAAATGGCTTTGCAATACCATTTTAATAAAGGCGAAAGGCGCAATGCTCTATTGGCCTTCGAAGAAGGATTTCATGGAGACACCTTTGGTGCTATGTCTGTTTCTGGACTTTCCGTGTACAATGGTCCTTTCGAAGATTTCTTTATTTCGGTGGAAAGAATACCGGTTCCTACAACAGAAAACTTAGAAGCTGTTTTAGCTCAAATAAAGTCAAGATTGGAGGATAATGACATTGCTGGATTTATCTATGAACCTTTGGTTCAAGGAGCTGCGGCCATGAAAATGCATGATGCAGATGGACTTGATCAAATTTTGGCATTGTTGAAAGCACATAACGTACTCACAATTGCCGATGAGGTCATGACTGGGTTTGGCAAAACAGGAAAACACTTTGCATCTGACCATATAACAACCAAACCTGACATTATCTGCCTTTCCAAGGCGTTGACGGCTGGATTGGTCCCGATGGGACTGACCACATGTACCGAAAAAGTATACCAGGCCTTTTATAGCGACGATATTTCCAAGGGGTTATTTCATGGACATACCTATACAGCAAATCCTTTGGCCTGTGCCGCCGCTTTGTCGGCTGTTGAATTGCTGCAAACAGAGGAAATCCAAAATAATATTCAAAACATTATCCGATGGCACCAAGAATTTGATGCCAAAATCAAAAATCACCCTAAGGTGGCTGAGACACGTCAGCTCGGAGTCATTTATGCCTTGGATTTAGATGTAAAGATGGAACGTTATGGTAACCTAAGAGATAAATTGTTTAAACATTTTATGGACAATGGTGTGTTTCTTCGCCCATTGGGAAACACTGTTTATATTTTGGCACCATTTATTACGTCCAAAGCACAAATGGATAAGATTTACTCAACCATCCAATCGGCCTTGGAAATTGTATAGCTCTATATGTTGAAAGAACCCATTTCCATAACCGCCTTGTCTTCTATTTCGGCATTAGGAAGTACCGCTGCGGAAGTTTGGGACTCCTATTTGGATGCAGACCATGTTTTGTCCGAAATCAATGTTGCAGGACAGCAAGTTTGGGGCTCTCAGCTTTCAGATGATATTAAATTTTCACTTCAAAAGTTAAGAAATGAGGATTCTAAGTATGCAGCTTTGGATGAAACGGTACTTTTTGCCATATATGCTGCTCGGGAGGCAGTCGAAAAAGCAGGTTGGAACGATTCAGATAATTTTGGGGTCAATATAGGTTCATCAAGAGGGGCAACAGCACTCTTTGAAAAATATCACAAGGAGTATTTAACGAATGGAAAATCATCAACATTGTCGTCCCCGACCACAACTTTGGGAAATATATCTTCATGGGTTGCCCATGATCTAAAAACCAAAGGACCTGAAATTTCGCATTCCATTACTTGCTCCACGGCACTGCATGCCATGCTAAATGGAATCGCTTGGATTCAAAGCGGAATGACGGACAAGTTTTTAGTAGGAGGAAGTGAAGCTCCGCTAACGCCATTTACCATTGCACAAATGCAGGCCTTAAAAATATATTCCAAACAAACGGGAAAATTCCCATGTAAGGCTCTTGACTTAAAAAAGAAACAAAATACCATGGTTCTCGGAGAGGGAGCTGGGATGGCCTGTTTGGAAAAAGGTGAAAAACCCAATGCCCTGGGACTTATTGAAGGAATTGGCTACGCCACAGAACCTTTGGAACATAATATTTCTATATCAACAGATGCCCAGTGCTTTCAAGACTCCATGAAAATGGCCCTTGGCAACATAAGTCCTGATGAGGTTGATGTAATTGTGATGCACTCGCCTGGTACTGTAAAGGGAGACCTATCTGAATTTAGAGCCATCCAGAATGTTTTTGGAAACAATCTACCGTTAGTTACAACCAATAAATGGAAAGTAGGTCACACCTTTGGTGCTTCTGGAATTTTGAGTATACAAATGGCTCTATTAATGCTGCAGCAGCAAACCTTTGTAGCAACTCCGTTTTTAGCACAAGAAGTAAATAGGCCAATACAAAAAGTGATGATCAATGCTGTAGGATTTGGCGGGAATGCGGTAAGTATCCTAGTGGGAAATTCTAAACGCAGTTAATTTATGCTGGCTGGTGATAATTTCCATCACCTTTTCTTTTTAAGGTGAATTATTACAGCATTTTAGGAATTAGGGCTATTTTTGACCTTGAAATCGATTTAACCCATGATTGCACCAAGACACAACTGGACCAAAGAAGAGATTTTGGACATCTACAATAAGCCGTTGATGGAATTGTTATATGATTCGGCAACAATTCATAGAGAACATCATGATCCTAACACGGTACAAGTCTCCACTTTGCTATCCATTAAAACAGGAGGGTGTCCTGAGGATTGTGGGTATTGTCCACAAGCAGCAAGATATCATACCGATATTGAAGGCAATGACCTAATGACCGTACAGCAAGTAAAGGCACAGGCACTTCGTGCAAAGTCTTCCGGTAGCTCAAGAGTATGTATGGGGGCGGCATGGCGAAATGTAAAGGATGGTCCTGAGTTTGACCAAGTTTTGGAAATGGTACGTACCATCAATAAATTGGATATGGAAGTGTGCTGTACTTTGGGCATGTTGACGGAAAATCAAGCAAAAAGATTGGCGGAAGCCGGACTTTATGCTTACAATCATAATTTGGACACTTCAGAGGATTATTATAAAGATGTGATTTCTACCCGCGCTTTTGAAGACCGTTTGGAAACTATTGATAATGTGCGAAAGAGTAATGTCACGGTTTGTAGTGGTGGAATCATTGGAATGGGTGAAGCCTTGGAAGATCGTGCGGGAATGCTTGTAGCTTTGGCATCGCTTAACCCACAACCAGAATCTGTTCCAATAAATGCTTTGGTGGCCGTTGAAGGTACTCCGATGGAAGCTATGGAGCCAGTTTCCATTTGGGAGATGATCAGAATGGTGGCCACAACCCGTATTGTGATGCCTGAAACCCAGGTGCGGTTGTCTGCAGGAAGAACCGACATGAGTCGTGAAGGACAGGCCATGTGCTTTTTTGCTGGGGCGAATTCCATTTTTGCTGGAGATAAACTACTGACTACACCAAATCCCGATGTGAATGAGGATATGGAAATGTTTAAACTTTTGGGCTTGAATCCCCAAAAGCCTTTCACTAAAATTTCGCAACCTAAAACCGTTGAAGCCAAAGATTCAGAGCTTCAGCCTTTGGGTGAAAAACCAAAATGGTCAAGACCTGAGCACACCATAGATCGTAATGAGGCGGCCAAGCAAAAATCCAAACTAGTTTCCAAAGAATAGGACTACAAAAGCTGTTTAAAAACCTTTTATTATTTTAGTTGTTTCAAAATCATTGAAATTTTGCAGCTTAACCTTGACCAAATTCCGCGGGAAAAAACACTTTCCAGGAAAGATTTCGTCCGCAAGTATTTTAAACCTCAAAAACCAGTGGTCATTGAACACTTTATTGAGGATTGGCCAGCATATTCAAAGTGGAACCTTGATTATATAAAGGAAATCGCTGGGGATAAAACCGTTCCGCTGTACGATGATAGACCTGTAAAACATGATGAGGGTTTCAATGAGCCCCATGCCAAAATGAAAATGCGGGACTATATAGACCTTCTAAAAAGCAAGCCTACAAAATACCGCATATTTCTATGGAATGTTTTGAAAGAGGTTCCCATACTTCAAAAGGATTTTAAATATCCCGATTTTGGACTTCGTTTAATGAAAGGTTTGCCCATGCTCTTCTTTGGAGGAAGCAATTCGCATACGTTTATGCATTATGATATTGATTTGGCCAATATCTTTCATTTTCATTTTGAAGGCAAAAAACAATGTATCCTTTTTTCGCAATCCGAGACCAAATTCTTGTATAAGATCCCTCATTCTCTTATTACTAGGGAAGACATTGATTTTGCCAATCCCGATTTGGAAAGATGGCCGGCCTTAAAACATGCCAAGGGTCATGTTGCGCAATTGGAGCATGGTAATGTGCTTTATATACCCGAAGGGTATTGGCACCATATGAAATACATTACGCCTGGATTTTCTATGAGCTTGAGAGCAATACCACGAAAACCTCAAAACTTTGGAAAGGCTGTCTATAACATCTTTTTCATGCGGCATTTTGACAATCTTATGCGTCGATTAAAAGGGCAAAAGTGGATTGATTGGAAAAATGAAAGGGCAATTGCCCGAACCAATCGTTTGTTACTTCAGAAATAAAATTTGGTATTGGTCAGGTTAAGCGTAGACGTGACTTATATTCAGCACAGTTCCTTCAATTTCTCGTAGACCAGATTGCTCTCCCATCCACGATAGAGGAGATAATCTGCAAGTTTCTTCTTTTTCTTTTGAACATTGGTTTCCTGGATTTGGGACAGTCGTTTAAGTGCGAGTTGATCTAAAGTATTCAAATAATCTTCTTCGTCTATTTCCTTTAATGCAATCTTAATGTTGAATACTGAAATTTGACGTTGTTTCAACTCATTTACAATTCTATTTTTACCCCATTTTTTAATGGAAAACTTGCCTCTGGCAAAGCTTTTGGCGAAACGCTCCTCGTTCAAGTAATTTTCTTGGATAAGATGTGCCATAATTTGATCAATGGCCTCGGGAATCATACGCATGTCCCTTAGCTTTCCCAGCACTTCTTTATGACATCGATCTTGATAGGCGCAATAACGCTCCATTTTTTTTTTTGCTTCGGTAAGGGTGTAGGATTTGGAAGAATACATTTTTCAAATATATAAAACAAAAAAAGCGACTCCATTGCTGAAGTCGCTTTGTATTATCTAATTGTTCTACCGTCTTTGTTTTTAAAACGATATTCTAGGTAAGTGTAGGCATCCCTTGGTTGGATTTTTATCCATTTTTTATGCTCCAAAAACCATTTGAAGCGCTGTGATGGAAATCCTTGGTTTAGGTATGCTGCAATAAAAGGATGAATGTTCAAAATAATACCATTATCCTTTTGGTTACCTTTCATGATTCGCTCTAAGTCAACGTTGATTTTATCTATCAAAACAATTGGAGCTTCCACTTCGGTGCTTGAACCGTTAGGGTTTTCCTCGCTCGTTTTGATGTTCATTTCGGGACGGACTCTCTGCCTTGTAATTTGTACCAGTCCAAATTTACTTGGAGGTAAAATTTTGTGTTTGGCACGATCGTCTTTCATTTCATCCCTCAGATGATCAAAAAGCTTTCTTCTGTGATCGCCTTTGGTCATATCGATAAAATCTACAACGATAATCCCACCCATATCACGAAGCCTAAGTTGACGTGCAATTTCCGAGGCAGCCAATAGGTTTACCTCTAAAGCAGTGTCTTCTTGGTTTTTGGCCTTGTTGGAACGGTTACCACTGTTTACATCTATTACATGTAACGCTTCGGTATGTTCTATTACAAGGTATGCTCCTTTGCTCATGGAGGCCGTTCGGCCAAAAGAGGTTTTTATTTGACGTTCAATTCCGAACTTTTCAAAAATGGGAGCAGATCCAGAGTAATGTTTTACTATGGATTCTTTTTGGGGTGCGATCTCATGCAAATAATCCTTGATTTGATTAAACAAGGTTTCATCATCTACATGAATTCCTGTAAAGGAATCGTTGAAAACATCCCTTAATATTGATGAGGCTCTATTAAGCTCTATCAACACTTTGGACGGATGGGATGCTTTTTGCAGTCTCCTGCACATCTTCATCCATTTGGATGTCAAATTCTGAAGATCTTTGTCCAGTTCTGCAACTTTCTTGCCTTCTGCAACGGTACGGATAATTACACCAAATCCTTTGGGCTTAATACTCTTTACAAGTCGTATTAGCCTGTCTTTTTCTTCTTTGCTTCCTATTTTTTGTGATACGGAAACACGGTCCGAAAAGGGAACCATTACCAAATAACGCCCGGCCAGTGAAAGCTCGGAGCTTATTCGCGGTCCTTTGGTGGAGATGGGTTCTTTTACAATCTGTACCAATAATGACTGATTGGCCTTAATAACTTCGTTAATACTGCCATTCTTGTCTATATCTTTTTCAAATGGAAAATCTTTAAGGGAATAATCTTTTAGCTTCCCTGTTCTAACTTTTTTTATGAATTGCAACATGGAGGACAATTGCGGGCCAAGGTCATGATAGTGCAGGAATGCATCTTTTTCATAACCTACATTAACGAATGCCGCATTTAGGCCAGTGACCGGCTTTCTGATCTTAGCCAGGAATATGTCACCAACAGAAAAGTTGTTGTCGTCCTCATCTTTGTGTAATTCAATGAGTTTTCCATCCTTTAGTAAGGCAAAATCGACTGCATCAGGACTAGATCTAACGATTAATTCTCTATTCACCTGAATCGATTTTAATTTATTCCACTTTATTATTTAGTAAGAATAAATGATTAAACAATATATAGAATCGGTTTCTGATAAACCGATTGAAATTCTTTACTTGAATCTCTATGTCAAAGAACGTAGGTGTGTAAAATGAAAAAGTAGTTGCAACAACTACTTTTTCTTGTGTCGGTTAGCTCTTCTGCGCTTTTTACGCTTGTGGGTAGCTACCTTATGTCTTTTTCTTTTTTTACCACTCGGCATATGGCTCTTCCTTTAGTGTTAGTTATATTTTATTTTACTTGAACGTTGCTTTTTACACCTTCAACAAAAACCTTGGCAGGTTTAAATGCAGGTATATTGTGTGCTGGAATTTTAATGGTAGTGTTTTTTGAAATGTTTCTACCTGTTTTTTCCGCTCTCGTCTTAATGATAAAGCTTCCAAAACCTCTTAAATAAACATTATCTCCATTCTCCAAGGACGATTTAACCTCCTCCATAAAAGATTCTACAGTCGCTTGTACGTCTCCTTTTTCTATACCTAGTTTTTCTGAGATTCTAGTTACAATATCTGCTTTCGTCATTTCGTATTATTATTTTCTTATTTTTTTAGGCTTGCAAATATAAAAATTAAAATTAATCTTTTGTTTAAACCCTTTAATTTTAAGTATATAAACTGATACATTTGGTCCTTAGTATTTTCTTGAATGACTTTTTCCGAGCATATTCTAAAATGGTATGGCGAGCACAAGCGCGATCTTCCTTGGAGGGCAACCAAAGACCCCTATAAAATTTGGCTTTCCGAAATTATGCTGCAACAAACCCGGGTGGAACAGGGAACACCATATTATTATAAGTTCATAGCCGCTTTTCCGACCGTTTTTGAACTTTCGAAGGCAAAAGAAGAACAAGTTTTGAAGTTGTGGCAAGGGCTGGGATACTATTCCAGGGCAAGAAATCTTCATGCCACGGCCAAAACGATCGTTGATACCTACAATGGACAATTTCCCAACACCTATAGTGAACTAATTAAGTTAAAAGGAGTTGGAGATTATACCGCTAGTGCAATAGCATCCATCTGTTTTAATGAACCTGAACCTGTGGTGGATGGTAACGTTTATCGAGCGCTGTCAAGGTATTTTGGTATAGAAATACCAATTAATAGCTCCGCTGGTATCAAATATTTCAAGGAACTGGCAAGGGAAGTAATGCATCCGGCAAACATTCGGGACTATAACCAGGGAATAATGGAATTTGGGTCAATACAATGCGCTCCTAAAAACCCAAACTGTGGGCATTGCCCTTTAAATCTAAGCTGTGCGGCACTCCAGAAGAATAAGGTGACTGACCTCCCCGTTAAAATCAACAAGACCAAGATCAAAGACAGATATTTTAATTATATGGTCTTTTTGGATGTGGAAGGAAATACTTTATTGGAAAAAAGGATGGGAAAGGGCATTTGGCAAAACCTATATCAATTTCCTTTATTGGAGTCGGAAAAAATACTTGATTTGGAGAGTTTGAAGGATGCATTGTGCCAAAAAAAACAGTGGCCAAGCTTTCAGAAAATTGTACTTCACAATAACAAACCTATAATTCATAAACTATCGCACCAACACCTATATACCCAGTTTTGGATTTTGGATTCTTCAGGAATATTAAATGATGGGATTTCATGGAGCAAAATCACCTCTTTTGCCGTTCCAGTTTTGATTGCTGATTTCATCAAGACATTTAAAATTTAGTACTTTTGATTAATTAAAAAATTATGAGCGGTACATTAAACAAAGTAATGCTGATCGGGCATTTGGGAGACGAGGTAAAAACACACTATTTTGAAGGAGGAGGATGCATCGGACGTTTTCCTTTGGCGACCAATGAAACGTATACCAATAGACAAACAGGCGAAAAAGTCACAAATACAGATTGGCACAATATTGTGGTACGAAACAAAGCTGCCGAAATTTGCGAAAAGTACTTAAGCAAAGGCGATAAAGTTTATGTAGAGGGAAGATTGAAAAACAGACAATGGCAAGGTGAAGACGGCAACACAAGGTACACTACAGAGGTGCATGTACAGGATTTTACCTTTCTTTCAACCAAAAAGGAAAGCATGGCCAATGCGCAACAAGCTCCGGTCGCAACACCTCAGCAAGAACCAGCAAAACCTTCCGGTCCAGAATCGGTTGAAGAAGTAGAACAAGATGATGATTTACCATTCTAAAAAGTAAGTTTAAACCATAGAATTTGGATCCCGAACCCTATTGTTTGGCAATTTTCTTGACCACCTTCAGCGGCATATTCACCATTAAAGTGATTGTGCTTTTACTCCTTTTGGTTTGTTCAGCTCTGATTTCAGGTGCGGAGGTAGCGCTATTCGGACTCTCCCAAACCGATTTGAACGAACTTGAGGAAAATGACTCTCCAAGAGGCCGTTTGATTGTTAAACTGCTTGCGAAACCCAAAAAACTGTTGGCCACGATCTTGATTGCCAACAATGCTATAAACATTGGCATAGTGTTGTTGTTCAGTACTATTGGCAATACCATTTTCTCTGAAATTGACCAGACTCTTTTTGGAATTGTTTCTGTTCGATTTTTGTTGGAGGTCATTGTTGCAACTTTTCTTATTCTAATGTTTGGTGAAATACTACCAAAGATTTATGCCAATCGCAACAAGATTCAGTTCTCGAACTTCATGGCCATGCCGCTAAAATTATTGAGTGTTATGTTCACTCCTTTTAGTTCACCAATGAGTTCTGCCACTGGCTTTCTTCAAGAGAAACTGGGAAGACAAAAATCCAATTTGAGCGTAGATCATTTGTCGCAAGCGCTGGAGTTGGCCTCTGAAGGGGACACTACTAAGGAAGAACAGAAAATTTTGGAGGGAATAGTCACTTTTGGCAATACCGATACCAAACAAGTAATGCGTCCACGTATCGATATTTTCGCACTTAATGAGCAGATGAAATTTCTGGAGGTGCTTGAAGAGATCAAAAAAAATGGCTACTCCAGGATTCCGGTTTTTTCGGAGAACATGGACAACGTTCTTGGAGTGTTGTACGTAAAGGATCTGCTTCCATATATAGATCGAAAAAGTTTCAACTGGATGTCATTGATTAGGGAACCTTATTTTGTTCCCGAGAACAAAAAACTGGATGACCTGCTATTGGAATTTCAAGATAAAAAGAATCATTTGGCAGTGGTGGTGGATGAATATGGAGGTACTTCGGGCATTGTAACCTTGGAAGACATTATTGAAGAAATTGTTGGGGATATTAGTGATGAATTTGATGATGAAGACCTGATTTTTTCCAAATTGGATGACCATAATTACGTGTTTGACGGGAAAACTACGCTGAAAGACTTTTATCGGGTGGTAAAGATTGAAGATGAAGAGGAGTTTGAGAATCAAAAAGGGGAATCAGAGACCATTGCAGGCTTTATTTTGGAAATTTCAGGGAATTTTCCCAAACGCGGAGAAAAAGTACACTTTAAAAATTACCAGTTTGTAGTAGAAAGTCTGGACAAGAAAAGGTTGAAACGCATAAAAGTTACCCTACCCCATGAAACGTAATATATCTATCTGTTTGATTTTGACCATGCTCTTCGTTGGATGCAAAGAAGAGATGTTACCAAAGCCCAAGGCGATGTTGAGACTCGATTATCCCGAGCCCACATATAAAGAAATCAGCGAGGATTGTGATTATGTTTTCGAAATCAATACCATGTCGACGATAAAAGAAAACAAGGATTGTTCTTTGGTGTTGGACTATCCAATGATGAAGGGCTCCATTTTTCTTACCTATAAAAAAGTGGATGGTAATATCCGGGAACTATTGATAGATGCCCAAAAACTCACCTATGAGCATGTTGTGAAAGCGGATGGCATAGCGCCCAAAGAATATATCAATAGCGATGCGCAAGTTTATGGAATGTTTTACGAAGTACGTGGGAATGCTGCTTCGCAATCACAGTTTTATGTCACGGATAGCACTGACCACTTTGTGACCGGCTCCCTGTATTTTTATGCCAAACCGAATTTCGATTCCATACTTCCAGCAGCGGCCTACCTTCAAAGTGATATCCGAAGGATAATGGAAACCCTGCGTTGGAAAGAGTGATAAAATCCTTTTAAGTACCCGAATAGATACAAACAATTTGCCCGTTTAAATCCTTGGTCACGTCCAAAGGACTTTGCGTAGCAAAAAAGTTGAGGTTGCCCTCTCCATAATCCATACAAAAAAGAGTATCGTAGAATGGGTCATAGGTGACATATCCGCCTTCACCGTCCTCGTCTTCAAAACCCTCTTCATCCTCATATCCACCACCGTATTCATCCTGCCAAAAGCGGGGCTCGCCGAAAATAAAGTTATTGATTAAGTAGTGATTATTAAAATCAGGGCAGATTTTGATCTTATCACCCAAATCGGTTTCCAGTGCTTTAAAAAGTTCTTGGCGTTTATCACCAAGGAGCTCTTCATAAATGTCTTCCCTTAAGACTGTAAATTGGTCGTTTTTGTCAAAATGTATGGTAACAGCATTTTTCATAGCGGATTCCATACCATATGGCATTTCTTCTTGCTCAGGATATGGAGTTACCTTTAATTCTTCTGTTGGGCCATTGTAGTAAAAGCATTTGGCATTGCAAAAATCATCTGTAAACAAGTAAATGATGCCCGTCTCTGGAATTATCGAATATTTTTCTTGGTAAGGTTTTAATTCGGAACAATTGAATTGGGCAGTAAATTCACATCCTTCTGGAAATTCAATGGAATCTGGCAGATGGGGTAACCCATAAATTTTGGATGCTCCCAATGGAACTTTGTGTTCATCTTTTATTGGTGTTTTGGAATATGCTAGATAATTGTGCAGCGCTTCTCCAAGTTTTCCTGAATGTTCGTCTAACTTATTGGTTTTTAGAAATTCATCGAGAATCTGTTTTGATTGTTTGTAAGGTGACATAGGTACATTTTTAGATTACTTTCGATGAAAGTAAAAAGTAACCTAAATGCCATGGCCCTCAATTGACTTATCACGTATTTGGATTGACCAATGCTACGCAAGACCAATGTTGTCGGAAAACTTTCCTATTAAAAATTAGGTTATTCTTTGGTCAGGAGTGCTTCTGCTTTTTCAATACTGGAGTTGATCTGTTCACGAAGTGCTTTCACCTTTACCTCTTCTTCGTTCAACCATTGTTGCTTTTCCTCAGTCAAGGCTTTTCCTTCCAAAATTTCATCAGAATCAAAACGCAGGCCAAAATCACGCATCCAATCCATCATGGATCTATTGGCAGCCTGTAGATCTTTCATAGCAACTTCATATTGTTGGCCGGAGGCTGTGGTGTCCACCTTGCTCTTCAATTCACCAACAAGTTTCCCCAATTTGCCCATTTTTGGCATCACTTCATCATGAATGGCCATGACCTGTTCCATTTGGGTTGGGCCTTCAGAGGCCTTCTTTTCTTGTTTACAGGAAGCAACAAATAACATTATAGCACAAACAGAAAGAATAAGATGTTTATTCATAATCGTTTTTTTTCAAAGGTAAAATTATTCCAAAAGAAAAGCCTCTCATAAAAGAGAAGCTTTTCCAATAAATCATTCGGGGAATGGTTTATTCAAAATCAGAAGGGCTAACACCAGCATTGACTTTGATTTCTTTTACTACAAACTCAAAACTTTGAGGACCCATTGTCTGGGTAAGTTTGAAAGGAAATTTGATGCCTGATACTTCCTGATAATCATCTAGGGTAACGGTATTGTTCATCTGTTGACCCTGCATCTCTTCAATACTTACCTCTTGAAGTTTTAATCCGGTTTCCATATCATAAAACGCAGATTTTTTATCTGTAATTTTAAGCTTGTAAGCTTTTTTATCACCCACATCCTCAACACCTTCCAAGGTGATACTTCCTGCTGCCAAATAGTTGAGTTCAGGGAATGCGGCTGATTCTTCTTTTATGCGCTCAATTTCGTCGGCAGATAGATCCTTGCGCTGGCCTTGGGCGACCATATAACCATTGTCGCCATCCAAAACTTGTTTTTGCATGGAATTCCCCATCACCTTTATATCCTGCATAAATTGGTCCTTGGAAGTTTTTTTCAACTCCAGTTCCAGTTTCATTCCCTGCATTTCGGCCTCTGCCAACATTGCATAGGATTCGACGCCTTCCAACTTATCCTGACCTCCAATCGCAGCGATGTATTTCTTTAGAATGGCTTCTGCGGTTACACCTTCAGGTATGGCGGCATCATAATCTGGCTTATCGGTTTTACCAGCATATTTGTCATAAAACAAAACCGGAACTTTTTTGCCTTTGAAGTTTACTTTTTCAAGATTTTCCAATACTTCACTTCCCTTGCCGGTGACCACTACTCTCGCATTTGTGGTAGAAAAGTATTTCTGTGCTGCTTTTTGGACATCTTCTGCGGTCACCGCTTCGATGCGTTCCAAATATGTTTTGTAAAAGTCTTTTGGCAGTCCTTCGGTCTCTATATTAAGTGCATAGTTGGCAATGGTGGACGGATTTTCAAGTGCCATTACAAAGCTTCCGGCATATTTGGCCTTCGCATTGGTCAATTCTTCATCAGTTACCGGCTGGGATACAATCTTGTCAATTTCCTTTAAAATTTCCACCACCGAACTATCTGTAACTACATTCCTTACTTGTGCCGAGGCGCTAAAACGCATTGGACTGTATTTGTTGGCCCTAATGCCGGAATACGATCCATAGGTATACCCTTTGTCTTCCCTCAAGTTTTTAAACAATCTGGCTTGTGATCCGCCTCCCAAAATCCGATTGGCCAAGAGTGCGTTTAAATAATCGTCATCCTTCATTTTAAGATTGGTGATGTTCTGTACCACCACTTCAGATTGTACTGCATTGGGAACATCAACAAAGTTGATCTGTGTATACTGGGCGTCAGTTGGTTTCCCATAACTGAAAGATGGAGGAACCGCTTTTGACCAGGGAGTAAAACTGGTGGTGACCAGTTCTTTGGCATTTTCAAAATCTATATCACCAATAATTACCAAATAGGCATTGGCCGGAACAAAATAATCCCTGTAATGCTTTTGTACATCCACCAAAGTTACATTGTTCACGGTCTCCTCTGTGGTAATTTCGCCAAAAGGGTGGCTCTTACCATAGGCCAAAGCCAGTTGAACGCGGTCGGCTATTGCCGAAACATCTTTTTCCTGTGATTTGATGCCCGTAATGATTCTATCCTTTTCCTTATCTAGCTCCTCTTGGGTAAAGTTTGGATTTAAGGCAGCATCAGCCATTAATTCCAGAATTCTTGGAAAATATTTAGAAAGACAACTGGCGGAAGCACTTTGATCGGTGAAACTGATATTGGCTCCCAAAAAGTCCACTTCTTCGTAAAAGTCATCTTTGGAAATGGATTTTGATCCTTTTCCCAATAAGGTTGATGTTAACGCGGAAACTCCCGCTTTATCACCTTGTAAAATTGGAGGATTGTCAATGGTCAATGTCATGGACACCCTTGGTAATTTATGGTTTTCAACAACCATTACCTTAAGCCCGTTGTTAAGTTCAAAACGTACAGGTTCTTTTAGATTTATTTCCGGAGCCGGACCTGGTTTAGGTTGTTTGCTCCGGTCTATTTGTGCTTGTGAGACTGCCATAAAAAGCGACAGTACGGTAAAAACAATATACTTTTTCATCTTAATTGGCTTCTTTTTGTTCTGGTAAATATTCTAACTCCACCCTTTGGTTCACTTTCAAGTATTTTTTGGCTACCTCTCTAATTTCCTCTCGGGTAATGGAGCGATAGATATCGATTTCCGTATTGATCAAATTGGTGTTGTCACGCAGCATATAATTTTCTGCAAGGGAATTGGCAATACCTGAGATACTACTGTTGGCATTTACAAAGTTGTTCTCAAACTTGTTTTGAAGTTTTTGATAATCTTTTTCAGAGATAAGATCGGTTTGTATTTTCAAAATCTCCGCATCGATTTCATTTTTGATATCCTGGATTGAATTTTCTCCAACCGGAAGTCCTCCAACAACATAAGAACTGTAATCCTCTGCATTTATAGGCACGGAAAATATCTGAAGCGCAATCTTCTTTTCGTCCACTAGTTTTTTGTACAATTTGGAACTTTCCCCATCACTAAGGTAAGTAGAGATCATATCTATTACATAAGCGTCTCTTTCTGCTTGCCCTGGAGTTCTGTAGGCCAATAAAATGGCAGGGATTTGAATGTTGGGGTCGTAATATTTGGCTTGTATGGTATTGACAATCGGATCTTCGGTAATTTGGTTTCTTTTGATTTCGGCTCCCCGTGGAATTGGCCCGAAATAATCAGAAATCATTTTTTTAGTTTTTGGAACATCAATATCACCTGCAACAACCAAAACTCCATTGTTTGGAACGTAATAGGTTTTGTTGAAGTGTTTGAAATCGTCAAGGGTAGCACTTGCCAAATGATCTAAAGACCCAATGACGCCCCATCGATATGGATGTTTCTTGTAAAGATTTTTCAAAAGCACTTCAAAAAAAGCACCGTAGGGAGAATTGTCTACCCGAAGTCTTCTTTCTTCTTGCACCACCTCTTTTTGGGTATCGACACCCACTTGTCCAATAATGGGATGTAACAGTCGCTCTGATTCCAACCAAAGTCCCACCTCTAGGCTGTTTGACGGGAACGTTTCATAATAATAGGTTCTATCCAAAAATGTATTCGCGTTCCCACTTCCACCATTGGAAGCTACTATTTTGTCCCACTCGCCACGCTCAATATTTTTTGTGCCCTCGAACAAAAGGTGTTCAAAAAAGTGGGCAAAACCTGTCTTTTCGGGATCTTCATCTTTGGAGCCCACATGGTACATAACTGCTGTGGTAACAACGGGGGCAGTGTTGTCTTGATGTAGGATTACATGGAGCCCGTTGTCCAGATTGTACTCTTCAAAAGCAACTTCTTGTGCATTGGTAATATACCCTGTTGCCATTATGAAAAGTACTGATAGTAGAAATCTTTTCATGATCATATGTTTTGTAATGATTTAATAAATAGAATTAGTATCAATCTTTTGATTGATGTTACATTGAATTAAGGGCAAAAAATAAAAAATCTATAGGTTATAAGGTAAGTCTTTAACAAGAAATTGTAGCATAATTCATCAACATTCAGTAAATTATACATCCATCCAAAATTAGTGCCCGATGAAAAATCTATCTCTTCCCATACGTTTTGGTATTGTTACCAGTGCCATTCTCATGGCCTATTTTTTGATTTTGGCCCTTATGGGAAAGCACACCAATGTTTTTTATAGTTTGTTCAATGGTGTGATAACGGGATTCGGAATTTATGAGACCATAAAGTACACCAAATTGCGGATGGGAAAGGATTTTGATTATGGAAAAGGATTTATGGCAGGCATAACCACGGGATTTGTGGCCACCTTGTTGTTTACCATATTCTTCGCTTTTTATTCCACCGAACTTGATTCAGGGTTCTTGGATGAACTTTCCAAGGTTTGGGCCAAAGACTACAGTAATTTTCAGGGAATCGTTTTTTTTACTGTGGCCATTATGGGCTTTGCCACAAGCTTGGTTTTGACCTTATCGTTTATGCAACTCTTTAAAACCTCCAACAATCCTAAAAAATAATCGCTTGAAATGCGTTGATTGTGCTTGTACATTAAGGAATTAGCAGTATATTTGCACCCGCTAATTTTGATAAAGCGACAATAATAAATCTAATTAACGCATTATGTACGCAATTGTAGAGATGGCAGGGCAGCAATTTAAAGTTGCAAAAGACCAAAAAGTGTACGTTCATCGTTTGCAGACAGAAGAAGGCAAAAAAGTTACTTTTGACAAAGTACTTCTTTTGGATGACGGAGGTAACGTAACTGTAGGCGCCCCAGTCATAGAAGGTGCGGCTGTTGAGGCCAAAGTTGTGAAACACCTTAAAGGTGATAAGGTAATCGTCTTTAAAAAGAAAAGACGAAAAGGTTACAAAGTAAAGAACGGACACAGACAATATCTAACAGAGATTGTTGTAGAAGGTATTGTAGCCAAAGGTGCTAAAAAAGCAGCTCCAGCCAAGCCAAAGGCCAAGGCCGAGAAGCCTGAGGCAGAACCGAAAAAAGCAGCTCCGGCTAAAACAGAAGCTCCAAAGAAAGCAGCACCTAAAAAGGCAGTTGCAGAAGACTTGAGCGGAAAAACTGTAGCTGAGTTGAAAGAATTGGCTAAAGCAAAGGGAATCTCTGGTATTTCTTCCATGAAGAAAGCTGACCTTATCGAAGCTCTAAAAAAATAAAACGAACTAAAATTTATATATCATGGCACATAAGAAAGGTGTAGGTAGTTCAAAAAACGGTAGAGAATCAGAATCGAAACGACTAGGTGTTAAGATTTTTGGTGGACAGGCCGCTGTAGCTGGTAACATTATTGTTAGACAGCGAGGCACTAAACACAACCCTGGAGAAAACGTTTACGCAGGAAAAGACCATACATTACATGCCAGAGTTGATGGTATTGTAAAGTTTCAAAAGAAAGCTGGTGGAAAATCTTTTGTTTCCATTGATCCTTTCGAAGCTTAAAAAGAAACAATTTCTTTGATATACAGACCCTCACTGCAAAGTGGGGGTTTTTCTTTTATCAAAACCGAAGCCGTCGTTTTCGGGCAGTGATTTCCCAGCTAGCTATTTTTTGCCCATTTTCAATGACCGATACTTCATCATGCAGATTAATGGTAGGGCAAATATGATAGGGCACACCATAAAATACGTCTCCTATTTTCAGTTCTTGCCAATTGGAGACTTTAAGCACTCCGTGTTCTTCACTTTGTGAAAGGAGTTCATAGTTATCAATATTTAAAAACTTTACCCTTTTGTCTATTGGGTTTTCAGAGGCAACCGATTTATGCCCTAAATCTAGGGTTACAATACCCTCCGTTGGCTTTGAAATAATCCGGGCAACCAAAAGGGCGGCATACTTAAAGTTTTGCTCTGTCAACTTCGCACTATACCCCCAATCCCATAAAACACAAGTGCCAGGACTAGTAATTCGAGATTCCCGAAGAAGATGTGAGGTAAAGGATGGTGTTCCACCACAAACAAGTTCAATGTTGGGGTATATTTTTTGTAGGGCATCAAAATAGACGGTCACATCCTTAAAGCCAGATTCAATCTTTTTATTCCGAATCGAAAACTCAGGATCTCTTAAATGTCCATCGTAGACATGAAGACCCCCAAATTGAAGGTTTTTACAATCTCGAATGACCAAAAGAAGTGAATCCAATGCCGGTCCGATTTTTATCCCTGAACGATTCATTCCATTGTTGATGTCAATATAAATATTGACATTCAGCTGATTTTCCTGAGCTTTCTTGTTTAACAATAAAGCGGTTTCAGTATCATCAACGATTGTAGAGAAATGTGTTGATGAAAAGTGCTTCATCAAATTGAGAAAACGATCCATCTTGGGTCCGACCAATTGATGTGCAATCAAAACGGAATGCGCTCCAACTTCTGCCGCTATTTCAGCTTCAGCAATGGTTGAAGCCTTAAAATTGGAAATACCTTTAGCCAATAATAATTTCAATACCTCCGGCATTTTATTGGTTTTGATGTGAGGCATCAGTCTATCCGTTTTGTTATTGACCAATGCTGCCATTTCATCAATGTTGAACTTCAAATGTTCGTTATACAATACAATAGAAGGGGAATCTACTGCATCCACATTTTTAATTTCGAACCAATTGTCTTTCATTTTCCTATCTGCTCTTTTACAATTTCTTTAAAATATCCCGTACAATTTTTAAATGGTGGTGCGTATGTATTTTTAAAAACTTAATGCTCTTTTTTTTATTAAGTACACCAAAATAAGGATGTTCAAAATGCGCATTTGAATCTAAATTTTTAATCTTTTTCAAGTTTTCCTTGGCTTTTTCAATTTGTCGATGAAGATCTTCGGTTAGAATTACTTCGGGAGGGCGCACCACTCTAGGAGCTTTTGCCACTCCTCGAGGAAAATCACCCCATATGTAGATTAATGTCCTAGTGAGGTTAAAATTGGATTTATATGCCTCCGGATTGGATGCTTCCAAAGACTTATATATAACATTAATGGTCTTAAGCATATGGTCCAAGTGCCAGGCTACATTGGCTTTGGACACTTTCAGATTTGTAATGTCCCTTTGCAAAATATAACGTTCAATTTTGGCAAACTCGACATCCAAAAAGGAAGGAAAGGGTAATTCGTCTTTGGTCAAAAAAGGATTGTTTTAAATGATTTCCTAAAACTAGGAAATTCCTTTAATCTTTATTGAAATAGAAACCTTTTGACAAAAACTTTTGTAGATTTAAGAACATTAACTATAAAATTTATATCATGAAAAGAATCATTAGTTGTTTAATGTTGTCATCTGCGATTTTGTTTTCAAGTTGCTTGGGGTCTTTTAAGGCGTTTAATAATTTGAAGGATTGGAATCAGGGAGCAACGGACAGTAAATTTTTGGATAACTTAATTTTCTGGGGTTTAAATATTGTCCCGGTTTATGGACTGTTCTTCATAGGAGATGTACTGATTTTCAACGTTATCGAGTTTTGGTCGGGATCCAATCCAATTGCCATGAAAGAAGGGGAATCTGAAACACAGATGGTGGAACATGATGGGAATACATTTAAAATGGTAGCCACCAAAAACCGTGTTCAAGTAACGGTTGTTGAGGGGCCTAAAAAAGGTAAGAAAATTGATTTGGTATACAAACCTGACGAAAAATCGTGGAATGCTGTCCGGCCCAATGGAGAAGTCATTAAATTATCTTCTTTTGAAGAAGGTTTTTACATTGTGTACATGCCCAATGGAACAGAGGTGAAAATCAATCCGATGGATTCGAAAGAGGAGGGATTGGCCATTCTAAAAGAGAATAAAATCTGTTACTACTCAGAGGGAATGTTAGCGGAGGCCAACTAAAAATAAAAAACCCATGGTTGAGAGACCATGGGTTTTTTAGTTAAAGGGATTTACCTTTCTAGTATCTATAATACTCAGGCTTGTAGGGTCCTTCCACTTTTACGCCAATGTAATCCGCCTGATCTTTTTTAAGTTCTGTAAGTTCAGCACCTAGACGAGCTAAATGAAGCTTGGCTACTTTTTCGTCCAAATGCTTTGGAAGCATATACACATCATTTTCGTATTTATCACTGTTGTTCCAAAGCTCAATTTGTGCCAAGGTCTGGTTGGTGAATGAATTACTCATCACAAAACTTGGGTGTCCCGTGGCACATCCCAGGTTAACTAGTCGCCCTTCAGCAAGAACAATAACGTCTTTGCCTTCAATGGTATATTTATCTACCTGTGGTTTAATTTCATCCTTGGTATTGCCATAAGCACCGTTCAACCAAGCCATATCGATTTCGTTGTCAAAATGCCCAATGTTACAAACAATGGCTTTGTCTTTTAAAGCTCTGAAGTGCTCTTCACGGATAATATCTTTGTTTCCAGTTGTGGTAATGACAACATCTGCCTTGCCTACAACAGTTTCTAGCTTTTTCACTTCATAACCATCCATACAAGCTTGTAATGCACAAATAGGATCTATTTCCGTTACGGTTACAATAGCACCGGCACCTCTAAATGAAGCGGCTGTACCTTTTCCGACATCCCCGTAACCCGCAACTACAACCTGTTTTCCAGCCAACATGGTATCAGTTGCCCTTCGAATGGCATCAACCGCACTTTCACGGCAACCATATTTATTATCAAACTTGGATTTGGTCACGGAATCATTCACATTTATAGCGGGCATTGGAAGTGTTCCTTTTTTAACCCTGTCGTATAAACGGTGTACCCCAGTAGTGGTTTCCTCTGAAAGACCTTTGATTCCAGCTGCCAATTCTGGGTACTGATCTAGAACCATATTGGTTAGGTCACCACCATCATCCAATATCATGTTCAAAGCTTGTCTATCCTCGCCAAAAAACAAGGTTTGTTCAATGCACCAATCAAACTCTTCTTCGGTCATCCCTTTCCAAGCATAAACCGGAACCCCGGCTGCAGCTATAGCCGCAGCGGCATGATCCTGGGTTGAAAATATATTACAGGAACTCCAAGTGACATCGGCACCTAACTCTACCAAGGTTTCAATTAAAACAGCTGTTTGAATGGTCATATGCAAGCATCCAGCAATTCTAGACCCTTTCAAAGGCTGCTCGTTTTTATATTCTTCACGTAATGCCATTAGACCGGGCATCTCTGCTTCAGCAAGTTCAATTTCTTTTCGGCCCCAATCTGCCAAGGAAATATCTTTTACTTTATAGGGAACATATGGAATTGTCTTTGTGCTCATAATTAACTTCGTTTTCTTTTTGTAGCTTAGCTATTATCGTATGCAAAGATACGAAATCGCTAAACTCTTAGTCGTGCCTATTTACAAAACCATAACAATTTCACCCACCACTTCGGTATATATTTGGAAGGTTACCGAACCTGAAGCAGCATTGTCAAAAGGGGTTGAACTTACATCCCATTGCCAGAATCGCATGGATGGAATGAAATCAGAAACTCATCGGAGGGCATTTTTGAGTATTAGACACCTAATGGATGAAGCAGGATACAAAGACCATGATCTATATTATGATGATTTTGGCAAACCACATTTAAAAGATGGGAATCATATTTCCATCACTCATTCCCATAATTTTACGGGCATTATTGTTAGTAAATCGGATGAGGTTGGTATTGACATTGAAATGCAGCGTGATAAAATTTTAAGAATTGCCAACAAATTTACGCCATTGGAGGAGTATAGAACACTTGCCAACACCGATGCCATAATACGAAAGTTGACCATTGTCTGGGGAGCCAAAGAGTCGCTGTATAAGATTTATGCACAGCAAGGTCTTAGTTTTTTAAAACATATTGATGTGATGGATTTTGCCTTTGATGACAGAAGAACCGTGGCTCAAATTTTGTATAAAGGCAAAAAATCACATTATGAGGTTGAATTTTTAGAGTTTGAAGGTTTTACATGTGTTTATGCGCTCCAAATGATGGGAGGTTGATGCTTCTTTTTAGTAGCTTTGCCTAGAAAATTTTGCATGGCCCATGAACATTTCTGTTGAGCTTACGTTGACTCCACTTCAAGACGATTTTGAACCTCCGATCATTGACTTTATCAAAAAATTAAGAGCTTCCGGGCTAACGGTTTTGGAGAATCCTTTAAGCACACAGGTATATGGGGCTTATGATGAGGTAATGGAGCTGATAAGTTCAGAAATAAAGAAAACCTTCACAAATTTGGAACATGTAGTACTGACAATGAAGCTGGTTAAATCGGACCGAAGCGGGTATGAGCCACATTTTTGATTGGATTTTTTCGCAGTATCAGGATATACCTGCCTACCTGGTCATCCTAGAGATGATCGGTGTGTTTTTCGGTTTCTTGAGCGTATGGTACTCGAAAAGGGAAAATATCCTGGTGTTTCCCACCGGCATAATTAGCACGGGAATTTTCGTCTATATTTTACTGGTATATGGTCTTTTGGGCGATATGCTTATAAACGCCTACTATTTTATAATGAGTGTTATAGGCTGGCACCTTTGGACCCGCAAAGTGGATGAAACCCATTTTGTCCCCATTACAAAAGCCACTGAAAACGAAAAAAAATGGGCTGTTTTCCTTTTTATGGGAACCATTGTTTTCGTTGGGGTTGTTTATTTTGCAGCAGATAAGTTTAATACGTGGACAGCTTATGTTGATACTGTGACCACAGCTATCTTTTTTGTGGGCATGTGGCTTATGGCAAAAAAGAAGCTAGAAAACTGGATATTCTGGATCATTGGAGATGTTATTTCGGTGCCTTTATATTTATATAAAGGATTGGTGTTTTCATCATTTCAATATTTTTTATTCACCATTATTGCCATATATGGTTATAGCGCATGGAAGAAAAGCTTGGGCAAGAGCCCTCAAACCTTATTAAAGTAGTCCTTTTTGGACCCGAATCTACTGGAAAGACCACCCTTTCCAAACAGCTGGCCCGGCATTATAACACCGTTTGGGTTCCTGAATATGCTCGGGAATACTTACAGAATAAATGGAATAATGAGCGGAAGACCTGCGAACCCCAAGATTTGTTGCCCATAGCAGAAGGGCAGATTCGTTTGGAAAATGAACTTTCAAAGAAAACAAATGATTTGCTGATTTGCGATACAGATTTGTTGGAAACAAAGGTATATTCCGAAGCGTACTATATTGGTCATTGTGACCCTCTTCTTGAAAAATACGCTCTGGAAAACACCTACGACATATACTTTTTGACCTATATAGATACACCCTGGGAACCAGATGATTTGAGGGACAAACCCAATGAAAGGGAAAAAATGTTCATGTGTTTCAAGGAAACCTTAGAAAAATATGATAGGAATTTCGTTATCTTGAAAGGAGATAAAAAAACAAGACTACAAACCGCAATCAACCATATCGATAAACTCCTCAAAACATGAGCAATTTAAGTCAGCAAGACTTGGCCCAAATGCAAAAAAAGGGCATTTCAAAAGAAAAAGTTGAAAATCAAATAGCAACATTCAAAGCAGGGATTCCATATGTGAAACTAGAGAAAGCTGCTATTGTCTCTGATGGCATTTTAAGGTTTTCAGAACAGGAACAAAAGGAACTTGTCCAATATTTTGAGGATGAAAGAGGGAAACTTGACCTCTTGAAATTTGTTCCCGCATCAGGAGCAGCTTCGCGTATGTTCAAGGCCATGTTCAATTTCTTGGAAGCCTATGATGCTTCCAAAGAAAAATTAGGTGATTATATAGAACGAACAGGAGATACAGCCGTAAAACAGTTTTCCGATTATATGGAAAACCTACCCTTTTATGATTTGATCATGGAAAGGATTTCGGGCAAAGCAAAAAACAAAGATGAAGAAGTATACCTTTTTGTAAAGGAAATGTTGGTTGCTCAAGGATTGAATTACGGTTTTTATCCAAAAGGATTGCTTCCTTTTCATAATTATGACCTTGGAACCGCTACTCCATACGAGGAACACTTGAAAGAAGCGTCGCTTTATGCCAAAACCGATGGCAAGGCGAATCTACATTTTACCATTTCCGAACAACATGATATTATGTTTAAAACGGAGCATGGAGTTGCTGCTCCTAGAGTTTCAGATACAACAAACACCAAATTTGAGGTAACCTATTCCAATCAAAAACCATCAACCGACACCATTGCTGTTGATATGGAAAATAAACCATTCAAAACTAATGATGGTTCATTGCTGTTTCGTCCAGGAGGTCACGGAGCGCTGATAGAAAACTTGAATGACCAAGATGCGGATGTCATTTTTATTAAAAATATTGACAATGTTGTTGTTGATGACAATTTGAACGAGGTAGCCAATAGTAAAAAAATGTTGGCCGGGATTCTAAGAAAAGCGCAAACTAAGGCATTTGGTTATGCCGGGGCAATTGAAACTGGCACAATTTCCAACGAAGATGCTGGAGAAATCAAAAATTTCTTGGAGCAAGAATTAAACGTGAGATTCCCAACCAGCTTCGCAAACCTTGAACTCAAGGAACAAATTGCAATGCTGACAGACAGACTTAACCGTCCTATCAGGGTGTGCGGGATGGTAAAAAATGAAGGAGAACCTGGAGGTGGCCCCTTTTGGATCAGTAATGAAAATGGAAACGTTTCCCTTCAAATTATTGAATCGGCCCAAGTTGACCTGTCCAATGAGCAACAAGCGTCAATTCTTAAGAATTCGACTCATTTCAACCCTGTAGATTTGGTATGTGGCATTAGAAACCACAAAGGGGAAAAATTTGACCTTTTGAATTTTGTGGATGAAAAACAAGGCTTTATCACCAATAAAACTAAAGAAGGGAAAGAACTTAAGGCACTGGAACTTCCGGGATTGTGGAATGGGGCAATGGCATTTTGGAACACTATTTTTGTTGAGGTGCCCTTGGTCACCTTTAATCCGGTCAAAACTGTAAACGACCTATTAAAACCCACACACCAGGTGTAAAACTGTAATATTTGTTTAGATAAAACCGCTCTAAAACTTGATTGAGCGGTTTTTTTGTGACCTTTTTTTGGAAATGGTGTCCAATACATTGAAAAGGATGAACAAATTGGATGTGAATGCAATTGTCAAAGAATAAGATAAAGATTTTGCTAGGCGAGAGCCTAGGATTTTTGGTTGGTTGATTTGGTTTTGAAGGCCGCACTTAGTGCGGCCTTTTTCCTTTATGTGACCTTGAATAAAAATTGGTGTCTTACTACATAGAATATGAAAAGATTGGAGCTAATTAAGAAAAAAATGGAGGATTTTCTAGACGTCGGTGTCTAGATTTTTTGGTTGGCAGGAGGGCTGTGCTTGCACGGTCCTCCTCTTTTTTGTGACCAAGTCCAAAAAATGGTGTCCAATAAATTGAAACACTATATATGCTTTTTGAAATAGTATTGGTTCTTGGTTTATTATCGTTTGTGCTGGCCATTTTTTTGGTGGTGCCACATCTAAATCGAGAATACAAAAAGGAAAAAAGAAAAAAAGTAGGATAGCTATGCAAACACTAACCTTTGCGTTATCCACGACCGCCAGTATCGTTTGAACCCTGTTTGCTCCATAACAGGTGATAAGATTTGGCAATATAAAAAGGCTGCTTCGGCAGCCTTTTGCATTTCTTGGGTTTTTTCTATGAAAACTAATTCTCCAGTATTACATTTGCGGCATCTCAAAGGGGTGCTTTTATTTATAAAGGCTGAGATTATACCCAATGAACCTGGGCGGGTAATGCCGCCAAGGGATTGCGCAAAGCGCATCTTGGAAATTCAACGTTTCTATTGAAACAAAATCATTTTAACTAACAAGAATAATGGCCCCTTTTATTCGTAATTTTTTTACGGATGAAACCATTTAGCTTAAAGCGAGAGCCAAAAAAAACTGGAAGGCATCGCCACAAAACATCTCTATTCACAATCATGGCCGTTTCGGGGCTAGCACTTTCTCTAAGTGCCCAACAATCACCAACAGATTCACTTGAAGGCAAAAAAATTGTGCTCGACGAAGTACTGGTTCAAGCGATCAGGGTAACCAAGGATTTTCCAATTACTTTTTCCAATTTGGACAAGGAGGAGATTGCTCCTAGAAATTTGGGCCAAGATATTCCTGTTTTAATGAATTTTTTACCCGCAGTGGTCACCACTTCAGATGCAGGTGCGGGAATCGGCTATACCGGAATCCGAGTTCGGGGGAGTGATGCCACAAGAGTAAATGTGACTATCAACGGAATTCCATACAATGATGCCGAATCACAAGGCACGTTTTGGGTGAACATGCCCGATTTTGCTTCGTCAACCGAAAGTCTTCAACTTCAACGAGGGGTGGGGACATCAACCAACGGGGCAGGTGCTTTTGGCGCAAGTCTGAACCTATTAACCGATGCTTTTTCAGAAAGTGCCTATGCTAGGATTTCTTCATCGGTCGGAAGCTTTAACACACTTAGGAATAACATAAAATTTAGCACGGGTCTGCTCAATAACAGTGTTGAAATTTCAGGTAGATTGTCCCGTATCACTTCAGATGGTTATATCGACAGGGCAAGCTCCGAACTTGAGAGTTATTTTCTACAGGGAGCTTACAAAGATGAAAATACCCTAATAAAAGCACTGTTTTTTGGAGGACATGAGATTACCTATCAAGCCTGGTATGGGACTCCCTTAGCCAGAATTAATAATGATGCTCAAGGAATTGAAGATTTTATTATCAACAATGGCCTTTCGGATGCCCAGGCTGAAAATTTGAGAAATTCGGATAGAAGGTATAATTTCTATACATATGAAAATGAAGTTGACAATTATAAGCAAGATCATTTTCAACTGCACTGGAATGAGGCTATTACTCCTGCGTGGAATGCCAATATCGCACTGCATTACACTCGAGGGAGAGGCTTTTTTGAGCAATTTAGGGAAGAGGATGACTTTGCAACCTATAGTTTTGAACCCATCATCGTTGATGGAGAAACGGTCAACACAACCGACCTGATCAGAAGAAGATGGTTGGACAATGATTTTTACGGCGCGGTAGTATCTCTAAACCATAAAAAGGAAAACCTTGATTTCATTTTTGGAGGAGGCTACAATGTGTACAAAGGAGATCACTTCGGAGAGGTGATCTGGGCCCGTTTTGCTTCAAACAGTGATATCCGTGAACGTTATTATGATGATAATTCAACAAAGACCGATTTCAACATATATGCAAAGGCCAACTATAAATTGGACAATAAGTGGTCTATTTTTTGGGATCTACAATACCGAGGAGTTGGTTATGAAGCCAATGGTGAAGACACTGGCCTAGTGGATGATACATTTAATTTCTTCAACCCAAAAGCGGGCATCACCTTTGATTTGAATCGCAATAACAACTTTTACTTTTCGTATGCCGTGGCCAATAGGGAGCCCAACCGAAATGATTATGAAAATGGGAATCCAAAGCCAGAGCGTCTAAACGATTTTGAACTGGGTTGGCGCTATGTTTCCCCATCATTTCAATTAAATGCGAATGCATATTATATGAGTTATAAGGATCAGTTGGTGCTGACTGGGGAATTGAATGATGTTGGCGCACCTTTGAGGGCAAATGTTGGAGATAGTTACCGATTGGGATTGGAATTGGATGCCAACATTCAATTGGGAAATAAATTTGCGATTCGACCTAATATTGCTCTAAGTGATAATCGGAATAAGGATTTCTTCTTTCAAAGAGATGGAACACTTCAAAATTTAGGGAATACCAAAATTGCCTATTCACCAAACCTGGTGGCAGGCAATATCATTTCTTATTCACCTGAAGAGAATTTTCAGGTTTCGTTGCTTTCCAAATTCATAGGCAAGCAGTATATGGGAAATATTGATTCAGAGCATTCAATACTCGAAAGTTATTCCCAAACCGATTTAAACATTCAATATGCTGTTGAGGTCAATTCTTTTATAAAGAGTATTGTATTCTCAGGCTTGGTAAATAACATTTTTGATAAAGACATTGTCTCCAACGGATATTTCTTCACTTTTGATGATGATTTTTCAAATCCAGGTACAATCACTACTATCGAAGGAGCAGGGTTTTATCCGCAAGCAGGGATCAATTTTCTGCTGGGAGCTACCGTTAATTTCTAAACAAGAGGAGATGATTTCGGTTGGGTCACTGAGCGAAGTCGATGTGAAACAGGAATCAAGATTAATACATTTGTTGAGGGATTCTGTACTTTTATAAAGTATGACAGAATCCCTCATTTTTTTTGACAAGACCCCGATTCGTTGGGGTGTCATAGGTTGTGGAAGTGTCACGGAGAAAAAAAGCGTCCCGGCCTACCAAATGACAGCAGGATTTGAGGTACATATGGTGATGCGCAGAGATGGGGAAAAGGCTAAGGATTATGCTTTGAGACATAAGATTCCAAATTGGACAACCAATGCGGAAGATATCATTGAAAATCCAGAAATTGACGCAGTTTACATCGCCACTCCACCCGATTCGCATAAATTTTATGCACTTCTGGTTGCGGCAGCTGGGAAACCTTGCTGCATTGAAAAACCCATGACTCCTAACTTTCAAGATAGTTTGAAGGTCTATGAAACCTTTAAAGCCAAAGATTTGCCTCTCTTTATTTCCTATTATAGAAGGTCATTGCCGAGATTTGATAAAATAAAAGAATGGTTGGATCAAGGAGAAATAGGAACAGCTAGGCATATTCATTGGCAAAAGACCAAACCCCCAAGTGATTTGGATTTGAGTAATACGTATAATTGGAGAACCGATAAAAAGATAGCACCAGGAGGTTATTTTGATGATTTGGCTAGCCATGGATTGGATCTTTTCACATATTTACTTGGAGATATAAAGCTAGCAAGCGGAATAGCTATAAACCAACAAAATTTGTATTCAGCTTACGATGCAGTTACGGCGTCCTGGATTCATGAAAATGGGGTAACTGGTGAAGGGAACTGGAATTTTGGGACTTACCATCGTATGGACAAGGTTCAAATCCTCGGTTCCGAAGGAAAAATAACCTTCTCCGTATTGGATGAAGCCCCTGTTGAATTGGAAAATGAAAAGGGACATCAAATTTTGGATATTCCCCATCCAGAACATATTCAACAATTTCATGTGGAGAACTTAAGAAAACATCTTTTCGAGGGAAAACCCCACCCTTCCCAAGCGATTTCAGGTCTGCACACAAGTTGGGTGATGGACCGTATTTTAGGAATCCCGTAAAATTGAATCAATTAAAAACAGCAACAATATTTCCGCTTTGCGTTGTTCGGTAAAAAAGCAAATCGTAATACCGGTTGCCGTCATTTGGTCTATTTAGCTGTTGCCCAGTAAAGAGACTATAGGTGTATTCTTCACAGGAACAAACCACATTTTGTCCGTCTATGATCATCGTGGAACAATTGTTGGGAGCATGGTTTGGACAACTCGCCTCAAAGGCAAAAAAAGAATCCAAACTGGTTTTCATTACAAAAACACCTCGGGTTCCAACCCCTGTGTTGCCTATATAGACTGGATTTCCAATGGTGTTTAGGTTGTTGTAAAGAGGTAAGTTTAGATTAAGTTCAAATCTGAAATTGACCTCCTGAAGAAAAGGATTGCGATTGGTACTATCCGAAGAACAAGCAATCAAGAAAAATAACAAAATAAACCCTGCGAGGCGCCTCATAGTTTGGATTTGAAAGCTTTACAACAACAAATTTGAGCAAAAATTGTATATATTTGCGTTAAATCCTCGCAAAAAAGCTGTGCCATGCATGGTGATCGTTGAGGATTTTTTCTATTTGGATAAAGTACATTGGGAGAGCTTTGAAGTTTTCCTGGATGTCCTTTTTTGTATTTAAAAATGACGATATGAGCAAGGTATCATACTACACAGCGGAAGGATTAAAAAATCTTAGGGAAGAACTGAACCATTTAAAAGATGTTGAAAGACCTAGGGCTTCACAGGCAATTGCTGAGGCTAGGGATAAAGGGGATTTGTCAGAAAATGCTGAATATGATGCGGCCAAGGAAGCACAAGGCCTTTTGGAACTTAAAATATCCAAAATGGAAGAGACCTTGGCAAACGCTAGGTTAATAGATGAATCACAACTCGATACCTCAAAAGTGTTGGTGCTGTCTACCGTAAAGTTGAAAAACCAAGCCAATGGTATGGAAATGAAATATACCCTTGTTGCTGAAAGTGAGGCGAATCTAAAGACGGGAAAGATTTCAGTAACCTCCCCTATCGGGAAAGGATTATTGGGTAAATCCGTTGGCGAGGTAGCCGAAATACAGGTGCCCAATGGAACGTTAAAGTTCGATATATTGGAAATTACCCGGGAATAAAGTTCACAAAATCGCTATATTTAATCCCGTCTCTCAACGGGATTTTTTATTAAAACCAAACCAAACCAAACCAAAATACACCGACATGCCGAGTATTTTCACCAAAATCATTAATGGAGAAATCCCATGCTATAAAATTGCAGAGGACGCGGATAATTTTGCTTTTTTGGATATCAATCCCAATGCAAAAGGACATACGCTTTGCGTTCCGAAAAAGGAAGTAGATAAAATAATGGATTTGGATGAGGAGTCCTACACGAAATTGATGACATTTTCAAGAAAAGTGGGTAAGGCAATCGAATTGGCGGTTCCTTGCAATAGGGTAGGAATGTCCGTAATTGGTCTCGAGGTTCCACATGTTCATGTGCACCTTATTCCACTTCACAGCATGAAAAATGCTACTTTTCAACACAAAGAAAAATTAAGCCCCGAAGAGTTTGAGAAAACAGCGGAACAAATTCGAAGCTGCCTTAAATAACACCTTCCTTATACAGATAGACAAGAGTTCCCACTGCACCAATTACTAGAATCAATAGTATAAAAAACAGGGCAGTGAATTTGACCGAAGGTTTATCAGGAGTAACCAATTTGTTATAATAATCAAACACCCTTTCAATATCTGGCGTCCAATTTACTGGATAAATAACCGAATAGCACTTGCGGCATTTTATCTCATGTATCACCTCACCAGTGGTTCTATGAAAAAAGGGATTATAGGTGTGTTTTTGGTAAAAAGAGAGCTTTAGATCCTGATTAAAGCACTCAGGACAGTTATTGGTAATCTCCGCTTCTTTGATCGCAACTCGTTTTTCCTTAGCCATAACTTTACGTATTTGCTTTCAAGGAAATTTGCATGATTGTTCCTTCTTTATTAGACGAAAGTACTTTAATTTTTCCTTTATGGTACTCTTCAACTATTCTTTTAACAAGTGAAAGTCCTAAGCCCCAACCTCTCTTTTTTGTGGTGACTCCTGGGTTGAAAATGCTTTGAAAATCACTTTTTGGGATACCCCGGCCGGTGTCGGAGACCAAAATATTAACGTTTTGTCCCTTTTTTTCAATTTGGATGGCAATGTTGCCTTTGCCCTTCATGGCATCGATGCCATTTTTGACCAAATTCTCAATGCTCCAGTTGTAAAGTGGGGGATTAAGAAGTACAGGTAGTTTTTCAATATCGGAACTAAAAGAAAAATGAACCAGTTTGGAGCTTCTTCGCTTTAAATATTGATATGCCTTTTCAGTTTCTGCAACAATATCGTATTCTTCCAGATTTGGAATAGAACCGATTTTGGAAAATCGCTCCGTAATCGTCTGGAGGCGATTGATGTCTTTTTCAATCTCTTTGGTAATATCTTGATTAATGTCTTCTGCCCGTAACAATTCATTCCAACCTAGCAAAGAAGTCAACGGCGTGCCAATTTGATGAGCTGTTTCCTTGGCCATTCCGGCCCAAAGTTTGTTTTGTTCAGAGGCTTTGTTTATTCGGAAGAAAAAGAAAATCACAGCTCCAAAAAGACAAATAATGAGTAAAAGGGCCAGTGGATAGTATTTCAGTTTATTGAGAACTTCAGAATTCCCATAATAAAGTGTTTCTAAAAGCTCCCCCTCTTGGATAATATGAATAGGCTCATTTTCACTGCTAAACTGTCTTATCTTTTTTTGGATATAAACACTATCCGATGCTCTTTCAGGCGGAATGTTATGTGTTTTTATGGTTCCTTCCTCATTGACCAATATCATAGGTGTAGAAGTGTTGTTCCCCATGACCTTTAAGGTCAGGTTGCCCAACTCTTGATCTACAGAAGACTGTATCAATTCCAACTGGGCCGTTGCCCATATTTCCATCTTCAGGCGTTCTTCCTCTTTAAACTTCCTAAAAAAGCTGTTGGTGTTCCAAAGAATAAGACTTACAATAACAAAAGCGGAAATCAGCATTATGATATTGGAAGCTTTCTTTTTGGGGCTGAAGTTCATTTTTGGGCGAATTGATTTTAAAGATAACGGAAAAAGTAAAAATTTGTTGATAGTTCTTTATTTGATATTTCACCAGAGGTGGTCATTTTATGTACATTTGATGCCTATTGAAAAGTAAAATACATGGAAGTTCAAGGAAGAATTAAAATGATTGATGAGACCAAAACCTACGGTAACAATGGTTTCAGAAAGAGAGAATTGGTAGTAACTACTGAGGAACAGTACCCTCAACATATTTTGGTTGAATTTGTTCAGGATAAATGTGACCTGTTAAATTCGTACAACGTTGGCCAAATGGTCAAGGTGAGTATCAATTTAAGAGGACGCGAGTGGGTAAATCCACAGGGAGAGACCAAATATTTTAATTCTATCCAAGGATGGCGTATTGAAAACTTGGAAGCGGCACAAGGTGGGGAGAATATGCCCCCGGTTCCTCCAATGGAAGCCTTTGAGCCTGCAGATGACCTCAATGAGGAGGATCACGACGATTTACCATTCTAATGCATTTTGGGCCTAACTAAGGTTATAGAAAGAATTTTTAGAAGGTATTTGCCTTCCCCTTTCACAATTGCGGTACTATTGACGCTACTGACAATTGTTTTGGCCCTTGTTTTTACGGAAAATACTTCAGAAAAAAGCCATTTGGTCGCCATTCTTTCCTATTGGGAAAATGGGATATGGAACAATGGCTTGTTGGTTTTTGCCTATCAAATGATGCTCATTTTGGTACTTGGGCATGTTTTGGTATTGAGCAAACCCATGGAACGATTGATCCTTGGCATTACCAAATTTGTAAAAAATACTTCAAATGCGGCCGTTTTGGTGGCGCTGCCAACAATGTTGGTTTCTTTCTTCAATTGGGGTTTGGGACTCATATTCGGAGCCATTTTAGCCCGTAAAGTTGGCGAGTATGCCCATGCGAACAACATTCCAATAAATTACCCGCTGATTGGGGCATCTGGCTATGTGGGGCTAATGGTTTGGCACGGAGGAATTAGTGGGTCTGCCCCAATAAAAGTTGCCGAAGCAGGGCATTTAAAAGAGTTGGTCGGTGGACTATCTAATTTAAGTTTGGCCAGTCAATTGCCAGAATCTATCTCTTCGTCGTTAACCGTTTTCAGCAATTGGAACCTTATTTTGTTCGTATTGGTGGCTATCGCAATAAGTGTGCTTGTGTATTTTTTGGGAAAAAAGGCTTCTCCGAATAATTTGGGGCTAAAAGAATACGAGTTTCAGTCTATTGACAAGAAAAATTTAAAGGGAGCTGAAAAATTGGATTATTCCCGAATTGCAGCCACCATTTTTGGCGGATTGATTTTAGTGACCTTTTTATTGCAATACTTGCCCGCTATAAAAACCTTGAAGATTACTCCAAACATGCTCAACTTTTTTATGTTGGGACTGGCCATTGTGCTTCACGGAAGCTTTAAAAGTTTTTTGGTTGCTGTTGAAGAAGCTATTGGTGATACCGCTGGAATTTTGATTCAATTCCCGCTGTATTTTGGTATTATGGGCATAATGGCCAGTAGTGGAATGATTACGGGTATTTCTGATTTCTTTGTTTCCGTAAGTACAGACACCACCTTGCCCATATTCACATTTTTTAGCGCAGGATTGGTCAATATTTTTGTGCCTAGCGGAGGGGGGCAGTGGGCCATTCAAGGACCTTTGGTGCTAGAATCATCATTACAGTTGGGCGTACCCTTGCCCAAAGCTGTGATGGCCTTGGCCTACGGGGATCAAATAACCAATATGCTACAACCTTTTTGGGCCCTGCCACTTTTAGGAATCACCAAGCTCAAGGCCAAGGAAATATTGCCTTATACCTTACTATTTATGTTGGTAGGCAGCTTGATCTATATAGGAGGGCTTCTAATTTTCTAGCATGTTTTTGCGTAATTTTAGATAAAACCGCAATTTGGAAAAAGACTCAAAAAGCTTTCCGTTATTCTTTTTGGGAGATGGATTGGAATTTCCTCCTGTTGAGACATCAAATGAAGATGGTTTGTTGGCAGTAGGTGGAGATTTATCTCCAGAGCGCCTACTACTTGCGTACAAAAATGGAATTTTCCCATGGTTTAATGAAGATGCGTTGATCCTGTGGTGGAGTCCCGATCCAAGAATGGTTCTTTTTCCAGAAAACCTAAAGATTTCGAAAAGTATGCGCAAGGTTTTGCGAGATAACCGGTTTAGACTTACCCAAAATACCTGTTTTGAGCAGGTGCTGGACAACTGCGCCAAGGTGGAACGTAAAGATCAAGAAGGAACTTGGATAACACCAAAAATGAAATCCGGCTATCTGGAACTTTTTAAAAAAGGGATTGCAAAATCATACGAGGTTTGGGAAGATGAAAAATTGGTCGGCGGACTTTATGGAGTGGATTTGGGACACGTATTTTGTGGCGAAAGTATGTTTAGTACAGTACCCAATGCCTCTAAATATGCATTTATCAAAATGGTGGGACAATTACAGGAAAAAAACTACAAACTCATAGATTGCCAAGTACATACCGATCATTTGGAAAGTCTTGGCGCTAAAGAAATCCCAAGAAAGAAGTTTTTGGAAATACTTCGAGGATAGAACCTAGACTTCATTGTATCTAAAACAACTAACTTCGTGGTCATTGACCATTCCCGTTGCCTGCATCTGGGCATAAATAACCGTACTTCCCACAAATTTAAAACCTCGTTTTTTTAGATCTTTGCTAATAGCATCCGACAATGGGGTTGTAGCTGGTCCTTTCTTATAATTTTTCAAGGAATTTTTAATAGGTTTCCCATCAACAAATCCCCAAATGTATTCGCTAAAACTCCCAAATTCCCTTTGGACTTCGATAAAAGCTTTTGCATTGGAAATAGCGGCATTGATTTTTAATTTGTTTCTGATGATACCGGAATTGTCAAGGAGCTCGTCAATTTTATCCTGATCATAACATGCAATTTTTTTATAATCAAAATTATCAAAAGCCTTTCTGAAGTTTTCGCGCTTTTTCAACACGGTAATCCAACTAAGACCAGCTTGAAAAGTTTCTAAAATCAAAAATTCGAAAAGTGTAGGGTCGTCCTTTACCGGCACACCCCATTCTTTGTCATGGTAATCTTCATATAGTGAATCACCTTCGCACCAACCACAGCGATGTTTGCTCATATAAAATTTTGCTGCGTTTTGTTGTCGCAGACTTTTAAAACCTTTATTCAGATTCTTTTGTACTCTCCTCGCGATATTGCGGAATTATCAATTCCCCGGAATCAATCCCGCCTTCTAAATTTGCAGAAAGTGTTTTGTACACTCGAAAGAACTTTCTTCCATCGGTACGTTTAAAAGTAATCAAGGTTTTTTCGCCATATACAACATCCGTGACTACAATCGCTGTATTCTTTAAGGATGCCATGTTGGGTAAGCCACCTCGTTTTATGATAAAGTTTTTACGAGGAACTTTAACATGGGTATACCTGTTTCCCGTAGGGGAACCAAGTATGAGCTCGTCTCCAACTGCTACAACATCCATTTGATTTTTTTGTCCCGAAACGGAAAATGTCATTAAAACCGCTATTAGAAAAGTATATAAATATTTCATCGGACCAGGTATTAATGTTAGACTGACTATTCAAAATTACCATAATTATTGATGTGTCAAAAGGCCTTGTGGAGGGTTGGGAAAAGTTTTTTAAAACATTTACTAATGTTAAATACTAGTTAAACTATTATATATTGATAGTAATACTGTTATTTTTGAATGAAATTCTAAAAGAACAATATCATGGAAAGACTTTTGCAGTCCATTCGGATAGAAATCAACGACAAGATCTACCTAAAGGATCCAGAATCATCGAATCTTGGAAAACGAATTATAGAGCAAAGCATTTTAATGATAGATGAAATGGGCTTCGAGAGTTTTACCTTCCGAAAATTGGGAGAGCGTATCAAGTCCAATGAAAGTTCCATTTACCGATATTTTGAGAACAAGCACAAACTTCTGGTGTATTTGACCTCTTGGTATTGGGGCTGGTTGGAATATAAAACCGTTTTTGCTACGAATAGTATAGCCGATCCGAACGAAAAGTTAAGGAAAGCCATTTCAATTTTGACCCAGACTATCAAGCAAGATGTGTCCTTTTCGCATATCGATGAGGTATTGCTCAATAAGATTATAATTAATGAATATTCCAAATCATACCTTACCAAAGAGGTAGACCAGGAAAATAAAGATGGATATTTTGTTATTTACAAAAGATTGGTGAACAGGTTGTCTGAAATGATCAATGCAGTTGACAACAAGTACACCTTTCCTTCCAGTTTGGCTAGCACGATTTTGGAAGGCGCGTTGCATCAGTATTTTTTAAGGGAACATTTTCCCAAACTTACAGATTGCAATACGACCACAACACCTACCCAATATTTTGACGATTTGGTTTTTCGTGCGCTAAACCCCAATAACTATGGCTGAAATGGTTCTAACGGCTTGGCAGCGCCTTATGGGGCTGTTGGCATTGGATAGAAAAGATATCCTTCAAATTTTTTATTACGCAATTTTCGCGGGTTTGGTGAACCTTTCACTTCCTCTGGGAATTCAAGCAATTATAAACCTCATTCAAGGAGCCCAAGTAAGCACATCTTGGATTGTTTTGGTTGTCTTGGTTACACTTGGCGTAGCATTTTCCGGGACTTTGCAATTGATGCAAATGCGGATTATAGAAAACATTCAGCAAAAGATATTCACCAGATCCTCATTTGAATTTGCGTATCGATTTCCCAAAATACGAATGCACGAACTGCGAAACTATTATCCACCAGAGTTGGCAAATCGATTTTTTGATACGTTGACCATTCAAAAAGGATTGTCCAAAATTCTTATCGATTTTCCCGCTTCATTTCTTCAGGTGGCTTTTGGACTTTTATTACTATCATTTTACCATCCCTTTTTTATTCTTTACGGTATTCTTCTTGTGCTTTTAATTTATGTTGTATTCAAATTTACGGTACAAAAAGGCCTGGATACCAGCCTCGATGAATCTAAAAACAAATACAAAGTGGCCCATTGGATCCAAGAAATAGCAAGGTCGCTGGTCAGTTTCAAATTATCAGGTAAAACCACTCATGCCCTGGACAAAAATGATACCCTTGTCGCCGACTATTTGGATGCAAGGGAAGGGCATTTTAAAGTATTGGTTCTTCAGTTTATACAAATGATCGGGTTTAAGGTATTGGTAACGGCCGGACTTTTACTAATTGGAGGATTACTGGTACTGAACCAGGAAATGAATATTGGACAGTTTGTGGCAGCAGAAATTATTATAATCCTTGTCATAAGCTCTGTGGAAAAAATGATTTTGGGCCTGGAGACCTTCTATGATCTTTTAACTTCTTTGGAAAAATTGGGACAGGTTGTGGATAAGGAATTAGAGCCTCAGGAAGGAGAAAAACCGTTTGGAAAAAACGAAGGGTTTGTGGTGGAGTTGGAAGAGGTGTCCTATAATGTGCCTGAAAGAGATAAAAAGATTATCGACAGTGTTTCGTTGACCATTACACCTGCATGCACCATTTTATTGCAAGGATCCAGTGGTTCAGGAAAATCTACCCTATTAAGGCTTATTGCTGGAATTTTAGAACCAGACCGCGGCAAGATTTTTGTCAATAATGTGGCCATTCAAGGAATGAATCTAAATTACTATCGCTCACATTTAGGACAATCCCTTAGCGAGGAAACCCCTTTTGAAGGTACCCTGCTTAACAATATCACCTTTGGTGATAAATCAATTACCATGGAAAATGTCTACTGGGCTCTTGAAAAAACGGGGCTAACCAAATTTGTTAAAGATTTGCCCCAAGGATTAAATACGGTGCTATATCCGGAAGGACGACAAATTCCTTATGCAATATCGAAGAAAATAGTGTTGGCCCGAAGTATTGTGAGCAAACCAAAACTATTGATTCTTAAAGATCCGCTAGATCAATTTGGTGAAGCGGAAGCTGAAAGAATAATGGATTTTTTAACCAACCCAGAAAATGGATGGGCTTTGGTCATTGTAAGTGAAAACCCAAAATGGGTAGAGCGCTGTGGACGCATTATTACCATGGAAAATGGAAAATTGATTAACGAAAGATAATAATACCATGCTCAATATATCACCCAACAAGTTGAATGAAAAAGTGGATCTTGGCGGTTATAAAGCCGCTCGGAAAGTCTTTGTAAAAAGGCACAATAAACATTTCAACAGATTGCTGGCCGTGTTCTCGATAATTGTTGTTATTGTAATGTTTCTTCCTTGGACACAAAATATTTCGGGCAAAGGGTATTTAACGACGCTAAAGCCAGACCAGCGACCACAAACCATACAATCGCCCATACCGGGTAGAATTGAAAAATGGTTTGTAAAAGAAGGGGATTTTGTAAAAAAAGGAGATACTATTCTGCATATTTCAGAAATAAAAAGTGAATACTTCGACCCTAATCTAGTTGCTCGAACTGGTAAACAAATTGAGGCAAAATCTATGTCCGTCAATTCTTATCAAGAAAAAGTAAAGGCCTTAAATGTTCAGATTGAGGCGCTTGCCAATGAGCGTCAACTTAAGTTGAAACAGGCTAACAACAAGTTGTTGCAATCCAGATTGAAGGTTCAGAGCGATAGTATTGATTTGGAAGCAGCGAGAACCAACATCTCCATAGCGGAACGCCAATATAACAGAACTTCCCAGTTAGAAAAAGAAGGCCTTAAGGCGGTCACCGATGTAGAAGAAAAAAAACTTAAACTACAAGAAACCCAAGCGAAACTTATATCTCAAGAAAATAAACTCTTGACGAGCAAAAATGAGGTGATCAATGCACAAGTTGAGATCAGTAGGGTTGGGGCAGAATACATCGATAAAATATCGAAAGCCAGAAGCGATATGCTGACAGCCCAATCCAATCGGTTCGATTCGGAGGCTCAGGTGACCAAATTGGAAAATGCCTACACCAATTACGAAATGCGAAATAGCCTTATGTATATCAAAGCCCCTCAAAGTGGATTCATAAACAAGGCATTGCAGTCTGGTATAGGAGAGACTTTTAAGGAAGGAGATCGTTTGGTGGGAATAATGCCGGATAAATACGATATGGCGGTTGAAACTTATGTAGATCCCATCGACCTACCTTTGATTCATATTGGGGAAAAAGTAAGGATTCAATTTGATGGTTGGCCAGCCATAGTATTTAACGGATGGCCCAACGTTTCCTTCGGAACCTTTGGCGGAAAGGTGGTCGCCATTGAAACGTTTATCAGCGACAATGGGAAATATAGGATTTTGTTGGCCCCAGATAAAAATGATACACCCTGGCCCGAAGCTATACGTGTTGGATCAGGTGCAAATACCATTGCACTTTTAGAAGATGTTCCAATCTGGTTTGAGTTATGGCGTCAGCTGAACGGATTCCCTCCTAATTATTACCAACCAGAAAATAAAGTGGCGGATGTTCAGAAAAAATAGCCCTTTTATCCTTTTTATTATGTTATGCTTGTCAATCATAAACAAAGTTTATGGCCAGCAAGACACCCTTGTGCTCAATTTCAAGGAATATTTGGGCTATGTTAAGAAATACCATCCTATTGCCAAACAGGCCCAACTGACTATAGCCATGGGTCAAGCCAATTTAATGAAGGCCAGAGGTGGATTCGACCCCAAAATTGAGGTAGATTATGACCGAAAGGAATTTAAGGGCACTGAATATTGGAATCGGCTCAACACCACATTTAAAATTCCAACATGGTTTGGGATAGAACTCAAAGGCAACTTCGAGCAGAATCAGGGAGCATTTATAAATCCGGACGAAACCCTCCCGTCAGACGGATTGTACAGCGCTGGAATTTCCATGTCGCTTGGGCAGGGTTTTTGGGTCAATGAACGTATGGCAACCTTACGAAAGGCCAAGTTCTTCAGAGAACAGTCCAAGGCCGATCAAGATGTATTGGTGAACGAAGTGCTTTATAAAGCCTCACTGGCTTATTTTGATTGGTTAAGGGCACATCAAGATGCCAAAGTCTTTAAAGACTTTTTGCGCAATGCGAAAGTTCGTTTTGATGGAGTAAAACAACGGGCCAAAGCTGGTGATATAGCTGCGATTGATACTGTTGAAGCAAAAATTACCTTGCAAAATAGGATATTGGGCATGGAGCAGGCCAAGGTAAAATTGATGAAAAAGTCCTTGGAACTATCCAATTATCTTTGGATAAATAATGTGCCGGTAGAATTGCAAGAACAAGTGATACCGGATATGGAGATCGAGAGAGATATTGATAGTACCTTAGAGATTTTAGGACGCCCGTTGGATAGCTTCACTTTGGAAAACCACCCGAAGTTAAAATCTTTGGAGTACAAAATTGACGGACTAGCTGTAGACAAGCGGTTAAAAGCAAATAAACTATTGCCCAAGCTGGATGTGGAATATAACTTTTTGACCGAATCCCCAGATAATATAAGTTCATTTGTAACGGATGAGTTCAAAGGTGGTGTTACATTTAGGTTCCCTTTGTTTTTACGCAAAGAAAGGGGTGATTTAAAATTGGCTAAGTTCAAGCTTAGGGATGTGGAATTTGAAAGAGATAATGCACAGGTCGAAATTCAAAATAAGATATCAGCAATCTATCGTGAATTAGATTCGTATACTGTCCAAAACAAATTAATTGAAAGCATTGTTGCGGACTATGGTACTTTACTCGCAGCCGAAGAGCGCAAGTTCACCTTTGGTGAAAGTTCCCTGTTTTTGATCAATTCCAGAGAAAGTAAGCTTATTGATGCCAACCTAAAGCAGAATGAGGTTCAAAACAAGTTCTTTTATACTAAAGCCATGCTTTTTAAAAGTCTGGCCATTAACCCACAAATACTGTAAAATATGAAGGCGCAGATCAGAACATGGAAAATTTACAGGCGATTGCTCAAGGCACCAAGAACACAGATTACCCTAAAGTCTTTTTTTAGGGATATGTTTTTTATAATTGTTGGTATTTTCTGCGCAGCTTTTGGTTTAGAAAGCTTTTTGTTGCCCAATACATTTATCGATGGTGGTGCCACGGGAATTTCCCTGTTGATAACTGAAGTTACCACAATTCCATTATGGATGCTCATTATTTTGGTAAACCTTCCCTTTTTGGTATTGGGTTATCGGGTCATCGGCAAGACTTTTACCATAAAGGCCATTGCTGCAATTTTGGGATTGGCATTGGTACTTGCTTTAGTACAGTTTCCAGAGGTGACCCAGGACAAGTTATTAGTAGCAGTTTTTGGAGGATTTTTTCTGGGCGCCGGCATAGGATTATCCATACGGGGAGGAAGTGTCTTGGACGGCACTGAAGTCTTGGCCATATTTTTAAGTAGAAAAATGTCGGTGAAGATTGGTGATGTCATCATCCTGATCAATATCCTGATTTTTTTGGCAGCTGCTTACCTGCTTTCGGTTGAAACAGCGCTCTATTCCATGTTGACCTATTTGGCAGCATCCAAAACTTTGGATTTTGTTGTGGAAGGAATCGAAGAATACACAGGAGTGACCATTATTTCGCAAAAAAGCGAGGAGATTCGACAGGTAATTACTGAAAAACTGGGAAGGGGACTTACCGTGTATAAAGCTACTGGTGGATATGGCAAGCTAGGGATGCGAAATGAGTATGATGTAATTTACACGGTAATTACCCGATTGGAAATAAGAAAACTGAACATCGAAATCAGCAAGATTGACCCCAAAGCTTTTGTGGTAATGAACAGCATCAATGATACAAAAGGAGGTATGGTCAAGAAAAGACTATTAAAAAATTGATCATTGCTCATTTCTTTTTCCTACTAAGATTACTCTGTAAGTTTTATTCATTTCTAACAACCAATGACCGAAGTCACATTTTAGCAGATGTAAGCGGTTTAACTTTGAAGAAAATTTGACATGGAAGTGGTAGAAAGAAACATATCGGAACAACAATTGGAATATATTCAAAAAGGTATTGCAAAAGGAATGTCTTATCAAGAGTATCGGGAATTGGTAAGCGACCTGGCCAAGAACAGACAAACCACGGGCGAAGAGCAGTTGGAATCCCTGATCAATTATACTGAATTGAACGACCGCCGCATGAAGCGATGGGATAAAACTCTAAAGATTCCTACTGATGTACAGGAAAAGATAGCCAAAATAGATAGCAAGATTACATTTTTGGTGCTGAGTGAAAGTTGGTGTGGAGATGCCTCCCCGAGCTTACCGGTAATGAACAAAATAGCTGAGTTGAATCAAAATATCGACTTTAAAATTATTTTACGGGATGAGAATTTAACGTTGATGGACGAATTCCTGACCAATGGTACCCGTTCCATTCCAAAACTGATTGTTTTTGATCAAGAAACCGAAGAAGTGGTTGGTGAATGGGGTCCAAGACCTAGTATAGCTACCCAAATGGTGGAGGAATATAAAGAAGAGCACGGACATCTGGATGCGCAATTCAAACAAGATTTACAAGTTTGGTATAATAAGGATAAGGGGCAAAATACGATGGAGGATTTGACAGAGCTACTTTTTTAGGAAGGTTACCTATCGATTAAGATATCGCTCGTTTTAATGATTCCTTAGCGACCGATAAGTGAAGTTCGTGAAATTCAACGTAAGATTCAAGGATAAATTGACCTATGAACCCTATGGATTTATAAATGATGCAAATGGAGTAAAATGGGAAGGGGCAACTTTGTTACTTACTCTGGAACAAATAGGTAATGGTCCCTATCTGCGAAGCTTTGGTATCTGCACTAAAACGTGCTTTATAGGCATAGGCAATGGCATTATCTACCAAACAGCCATTGGAGGTGCCTGAACTTTTATCGTTAAAAGAAGCTTCCAATACATAACCGTTTGAGTCCACTTTAATATTAACCACTACCTTACCTCCTTCAATGCAGGTATAAATAGGAGGTGGAAGCGCATAGGCATTTCTATCAATCAAAGAATAGGAAATAGAGGTGCGCTTATCTTTTAAATTATTTGTGAATTCCTCTTTTTGGGATTCACGCTCGCTCAGCTGTTGTTTCTTTTCTTCGCGTTTTGCGGCAAGTTCCTTGAGTTGTTCCGCAAATGCCCCATCGGCTTCAGAAAATTCACTGGCATCACTGTTCATTTGGCGTTCCTCCATCAATTCTTCCAAGGTCTTTAAAGGCTCCGGACTTTTTACCGAAGGTTTGGCGGTTTCGTTGAAGGCCAAATGACTTTTAATGGGATCATTGTTGACGAGTTCTTCTAACCTTTTCACCTCTTCTTCCAGCAGTTCTTCAATGTCCTCATCTGCCAGGCTCATTTCAATAACATACTCTTCCTCCTTAACGCCTCCTAAATGAATGTTGAACAACAACAATACAATTATGGACATGGAGAAAAAAGTTATTAAAAGCGATAACTGGTTTCTGTTTAGGTTCATGGTCCTATTATAACCGTTTTTTTGCAAAAATATTTTAATGCATTCTGATGTCCAAACCAACCTCCGAAGGAGAATGAGTCTTAGCTGGACTGCAAATTTTCCTTGAAGGTAAGCGGACTTACAGCATTAATTACGTTGAAATCACCTATTTTGGTTCTTCTGAGGGCGGATAAATGTGCTCCAGATTGCAGTGCTTGTCCAAAATCATGGGCCAATGAGCGAATATAGGTGCCCTTGCTGCAAACTACCCTAAAATCAATTTTTGGTAGGCTTATTTGGGTGATTTCAAACTCAAATATTTGAATGGTTCGAGGCTTTATCTCAATTTTTTTGCCTTCTCTGGCCAGTTCATACATGCGTTTCCCATCCTTTTTTAAGGCTGAAAATATCGGAGGAACCTGTTCAATTTCTCCTAAAAACTGTGCGGTTGTACTTTTAATAAGTTCTTCGGTTATATGATCGATTGGAAAGGAGTTATCCACTTCCGTTTCTAAATCATAGGAAGGTGTGGTGGCCCCGAGTGTAAATGTTCCAGTATATTCCTTAACCTGGCCTTGAAGTTCTGGAATTTTCTTGGTGAATTTTCCAGTGCAGATAATCAAAAGGCCTGTGGCCAATGGATCTAACGTACCTGCATGCCCAATTTTTATTTTTTTGAGGCCAAATTTTTTTCGAATAGCCCATTTCAATGCATTCACAGCCTGAAATGAGGACCATTCCAAAGGTTTGTCAATCAACAGAATTTGTCCGTTTAAAAAATCTTCCTTGGTTTTCAAAAATTCGCAGTTTTGTAACTTAAACTTAGCCCCAAATGCTCCATGCAATGGCTATAAGTCCTATAATTACGCAGTAAATGGCAAAATAGGTAAGCTTACTTTGACGAACCAATTTGATCATCCAAGTACACGCTGCCAGTCCTGCGATAAAGGCGGCCACAAATCCTGCCCCCATGGCCACAGCCTGGTCACCGACAAAATTGATATCGCCACTTAAAAGGTCTTTGGCTACTTTGCCTATAATCAAAGGAACTACCATTAAAAAAGAAAAGCGTGCAGATTTAGATTTATCAACGCCCAATAGCACAGCAGCGGAAATGGTGGCACCACTTCGTGATATGCCTGGTAATATGGCAACGGCTTGTGCCATTCCTATTACAAATGCACTGCGGTAGGATACTCCTTTGTTGGTAGTTTTGGCCAAATCGGCGAGATATAAAAGAAACCCGGTGATAAGCAGCATGATGCCCACAATGATGATTGCACCATCAAAAAAAACTTCCAAAAAATCTTCCAAAAAGAAACCAACAAGAGCTGCAGGAATCATTGAAATGATGATTTTAAGCGAAAATTGGGTCTCTTCGTTCCATTTGAATTGAAACAATCCTTTAAAAATATCCCAAACATCTTTTCGGAAAACCACTATGGTACTCAAAGCGGTTGCAAAATGGAGAACAACAGTGAACAATAAACTTTCTTCTGGAAGAGAATCGGCACCCAAAATGGCTTTTCCCAATTCTAAATGTCCACTTGATGATACTGGTAAAAATTCGGTAAGTCCTTGAATAATACCAAGGATTATGGCGTCTATAATGTCCAATGTTATTTTTTGTTTTTGTTAGGGTTCAACAAAATGGCATATACCTGAATGCCTAGACCGATGAGTACTAAGGTAGGAGCCAAACGGATTCTTCTAAAGTTGTAGATATCCGGATTAAAGACGTTGGGGTCATCACTTCCACCACCACTCATCAAAATAAACCCTAAAGCAATCAATGCCAAACCTATAAAAAGGAAGATGTAGTTTTTCTTTTGAAAGACAAATTCCTTGGTTGGCTTTTGGACATTCTTATTTTTCTTACTCATGCTGTAAAGTTAATAATAAAGATCATCTGTCCTTAAATTCAAAAAACGTTGTGTGGCAATATGTGTGCTTAACCATGAAATAAGTACACCGAGGCCAAAAATACCCGCAAACAAAACTGCTAGAACCACTACATCTTGAAAGATGTTCAGTTCCGGAAAATTAGTGTTTACATAGTAAAGAACAACTCCTAATGCAAGCAATGCAATTAGCGAGCCTAACATTCCCAGCTTTATGTTCGTCCAAACAAAAGGCTTTCTGATAAATTTTTTGGTAGCGCCCACCATTTGCATAGTCTTGATAATAAAGCGTTTGGAATAAATGGAAAGTCGAATGGAGCTGTTAATAAGAAGCACCGCAATAAATGTGAAGATTGCGCTTGCAATCAAAATCCAAAGACTGATTTTCTTGACATTATCATTGAGCAAAGAAATAAGAGGTTTGTCATAACTTACTTCATCGACATATGTTTTGCCCGCTAGCTCATCTGCAATCTCTGCAATTTGTGCTGTGGACACATAATCTGCTTTTAAATTGACGTCAATGGAGTTTTTTAGGGGATTATATCCCAAAAACTCAATGAAATTTTCTCCAATATCCTCGCTGTATTGTTCAGCAGCATCTTCTTTTGAAACAAAATCGGCAGATTTGGTGTAATCGGCCATGGCCAAACTTTTTTGCAGTTGTTCTATCTCAACAGGTTTGGCATTGTCCTTTAAAAAAACCGAAACTGTAATTTGTTCCTTAAAGTGGTCCGCCAATTTTTTGGTGTTCAACACCAAAAGCCCCAAGACCCCAAGAAGAAAAAGAACAAGGGCAATACTTAAAACAACCGAAAAATAAGAGGAAATCAACCTTCTTCGTTGGTATCGTTCAATATATTGGGCCATACAATCAAATCAATACGTAAAAATAGAAAAGTAAATCTGAATTTTTATGGTAAACTTGCTATTGAAATTAGAATATGGGAAGATTGTTACTCGATTTGAAAATTTCAAGGCCTGGACTATGGTTTCCTACGATATGGATATACCTTGTTCCTTTTGGCAATCAAGAAGGCTTTACCAGCTCTTTTTTGTTTTGGGTGGGATTGTTTTTTGTAACATTCCCTTTAAATTATTTGGTTTACGGATTGAACGATTACAATGATTTCGATGCGGATAAAATCAACGATAGAAAAGGAAATTTTCTGTTTGGAGCTAAGGCCAATATCGAACAATTGAAACTGATCCCGTGGCGCATAGCACTGGTCATGTTTCCGTTTTTTATTGTTTTTACTGTTGAATCTGGCTTAAAAATGCTATTCCTATTGGCACTCATGGTCCTGGTAAATGTTATTTATAATTTTAAGCCATTTCGTTTGAAGGAAAGGCCGCCATTTGAAATTCTGATTCAATCAGGATATGTGCTTACGGCCTTTTTTTGTATTCAGTTAAATGGGTTGCCTTCGCTTCCATGGCAAACAGTAATCTATTTGACCTTGTTCGCCTTTCAGGCCCATATTGCAGGAGAGATTATGGATATTGAACCCGATACGGAAGCTGGGAAAATGACTACAGCGGTGTTTTTGGGAAGAAGGAAAACCAAAATCCTAATGCTCGTGTTGTTGACCTTGGAATCATTTCTACTTGTTTATTGGTTTAAGGATTGGGTATTGGCCTGTTTTCTGATGCTTTTTTCCATTTGGTTGATTTTGGATGCATTTTTAATTTTCATAGACAGACCTTATACCTATAAACAGATGCTTATTTTTGGATATGCCATCAATATCTCTGCCATTTTATCAATGATATGGGTGCTGTATAGCGCAAAGTTGTTAGAGGTGCAGTAGTTTAAGCTATCGCTTTAATGCAAAATGGCCCTTGTATAGATTATCACCTATTTTAACTGTGTACCAATAGTCGGAAGCAGGTAACGGCTTGTTGTTAAAAGTACCGTCCCATGAGTAATCTTTGCTTGTAGATTGTGCAATGAGTCTTGAAGTGCGATCAAATATGCTGATCTCAAAATCGTCAAACGCTTTAATGCCTTCTGGTTTAAAACTATCGTTGAATCCATCTCCGTTTGGTGTAAAAAACCTTGGAATGACCAGATGCACAAACGGAAATCGAACCACTCCGCAATAATTTTTTTCCCGAACATGAGCAGTATAGGTTCCACCCGTGAGGTTGTCAAACTTTGGGCTATCCTGATAGGTAAAACCATTGAGCGAATACTCGAAATCACCGGTATTCTCGGTTATGATAGTTAAATCCCTATGATTTGAAACGATACTTTTCACAATAGGTTTATCTATTTGGGTAACCACTATGGTCTTATCGGCACTACAGGAATTCGCATCAGTGACCCTAACGGTATAGGTGCCGGGAGTGCTTATTGTTATTTGCTGTGTATTTTCCCCCGTATTCCAGAAATAAGAGGAATTGAGTAAATCAGCAGACAAGATTAAGTCTTCACCGGCGCATAAAATCAAATTTTCATCCCGCAAAACAGGTAAATCGTTATATTGGATGGAGACCGCTGTTCTTGTATCAGAAAAACAACCTGCAATTTCAGTCACCGCTTCGGCATAATAAGTTCCGCTTGTGGTTGTTGCATAAAACAAGCTTCCTGCTTTTAAAAGACTTCCACCCGCAGGGGAATCGTACCAATCAGCAGTGATGCCATCGGGAGTTGCAACTGAAACTCCTCCGTTAGTACCTACACAAACAGAAACATCCCCTTGAGAAATTGGGGCGATAGGCTTTCCCTCAATAATAACCTCAAAAATGTCGGATACGGCATTGCATTTAGAGTTGGCCAGATTCACCGCATCTTCGGCAACCTTGACCCTATATCTAGTAGTGCCAAAAATCAATGGCGAAGTATAAGTTGAATTGTTCTCTCCAACAATATTGGTCCAATTAACTCCATCAAGGCTCTCTTGCCACTGATATGCATGTGTACTATAGACGGAAAAATCTGGGTTCGCAGTAAGTTCAACGGTCGTCGGGGCATTTTCTTGGCATACACCAACAATGTTGGTGTTGTTGGCGGCATCCGTTAAGGTAATTCGATCACCACAGGTTCTAAAAACAATATCATCTATTGCCAAGTCGTTTCCACAGCCTCCGGAACCATTGTTCAGCATTTTTAAAATAACGGATCTTTGCCCAGGTAAGGTCTGAAAAACCAAGGCATACTGTTCCCAAACTGGAGAATTCTTGTCAAAAATACTTCCCGTACTTCCTGACGCCAACAGATTGGTGTCTGAACTGTCCCAAATCTGAAATCGCACATTTACCGGAATGCCATTGCCATTGCAACCCTGTTTGGGATGAAGATTCATCAACCAAGAAGAAAATTCATATGACGTATTTTCGCAGAGGCCATCTATGGTCCTTCTGAAAAATTCTCCGGCAGTATAACTTGCATTCACGATAAAGGCCTTGCCGTCCGTATCTCCAGGAGTATGATCATCGGTATCAAACCAATCATAATAAGTAGTTGTGCTCGAAATGGTATAGCTGCCATCTACAGGTAAGCCATTTGAGTAAGTATACGTGGTAGTGCCCGGAGGTAGAGCAGGACCATTGGTAGTGCCAGCGCCAAAAGTTTCCGTGAAAATGGCATCTCCGGAGTTGCCGCCGCAAAAACCTAATTGTGCATTGGCGTGGAAGGCAGCTAAGCAAACAAACAAGATTGAAAGTATAGGGGTTATTTTTCGCAATCGGTTACTTCTTTAAGGCTTTAGAGGTCAACGCATTTTATCTTTTCCGCTTTGCGTGATTAAACCTATTTTTGCCAAATCAAAGGAGTAAGATATAAAATGAATTACAATTTCAGGGAAATAGAGGCCAAATGGCAGAAGTATTGGGCAGATAACCAAACATTTAAGGCTCATAATGATTCGGAAAAGCCAAAATATTACGTGTTGGATATGTTTCCTTACCCTTCGGGAGCAGGATTGCATGTTGGACACCCTCTTGGTTATATAGCCAGTGACATTTATGCTCGTTACAAAAGACATAAAGGTTTTAATGTATTGCATCCAATGGGATACGACTCTTTTGGACTGCCTGCTGAACAATATGCTATCCAAACCGGACAACATCCTGCAATTACCACAGAAACCAATATCAAACGCTATCGCGAGCAGCTAGATCAACTGGGATTTTCTTTTGATTGGAGCAGGGAAGTGCGTACTTCCAACTCAAAATATTATAAATGGACACAATGGGTGTTCATTCAACTCTTCAACGCTTGGTATAATAAAGTATCAGATAAGGCAGAAGCAATTTCAGGCTTGATTTCCATTTTTGAAAAAGAGGGCAATTTGACTATTGATGCTGTTTGTGATGATGACACTCCAACATTTACAGCTGAAGATTGGGCAAGTTTTACTGATAAAACCAAGCAAGAGCTACTTTTGAAGTATCGATTGACGTATTTGGCAGATGCTGAAGTGAATTGGTGTCCTGCTTTGGGTACTGTTTTGGCCAATGATGAGGTGGTCAATGGCGTTTCGGAAAGGGGTGGACATCCGGTAATCCGGAAAAAAATGACCCAATGGATGATGCGTATCACCGCCTATGCCCAGCGGTTGTTGGATGGTTTGGACACCATAGATTGGCCACAACCTCTAAAAGACTCCCAGACCAATTGGATTGGACGCTCCGAAGGAGCATCAGTCACTTTTAATGTTATTGATAAATTGGACACTGAGCGAAGTCGAAGTGACCAAGATGTGATTTCGACTCCGCTCAATCACCAATTTCAAATCGAAGTTTTTACTACCCGTCCCGACACTATTTTTGGAACAAGTTTTATGACCTTGGCCCCAGAACACGAATTGGTGTCCAAAATCACAACTCCAGAACAAAAAGATGCGGTGGAATCCTATGTGGAAGCAACTGCCAAACGTTCGGAACGAGAACGAATGGCCGATGTAAAGACCATTTCCGGAGTATTTACTGGTGGTTTTGCAGAACATCCGTTCACAAAGGAACCAATTCCTATTTGGATTGGGGATTATGTTTTGGCGAGTTATGGAACAGGAGCTGTAATGGCCGTTCCTTGCGGAGATCAACGCGATTACGATTTTGCGAAGCATTTCAACATCCCAATTCCAAATATTTTTGAAGGAGTGGATATTTCTGAAGAGGCATTTGCCGATAAAGCGACAACCATTATTGGCAACTCTGATTTTTTAAATGGCCTATCGTACAAGAAAGCGACAACAAAGGTCATTCAAGAATTGGAAAAAATCGGTCAGGGAGAAGGCAAGATCAATTACCGCCTTCGCGATGCTGTTTTTAGTCGTCAACGGTATTGGGGAGAACCCTTTCCGGTGTATTATGTGGATGGAATGCCGCAGATGATTGCAGACGAGCATTTGCCATTGGAATTACCAGAAGTTGAAAAATACCTTCCTACGGAAACTGGCGAACCACCATTGGGCAATGCCACACATTGGGCTTGGGACGCCAAAAATAGCAAAGTGGTTTCCAACGAACTTGTCACCCTGAGCGTAGTCGAAGGGTCAGACAAGGATAATGGGATTTACCCTTTGGAATTGAACACCATGCCAGGCTGGGCTGGCAGTTCCCAATATTTTAACCGATATATGGATTCCCAAAACAGCGAAGCTATCTATTCCCAAGAAGCGATAGGTTATTGGCAAGATGTGGATCTCTATATTGGAGGTAGCGAACATGCCACCGGACACCTACTTTATTCCCGTTTTTGGCAAAAATTCTTGTTTGATATGGGAATTGCTCCCAAAGAGGAATTTGCTAAAAAGTTGATCAACCAGGGGATGATTACGGGGACGAGTGCGTTTGTCGCTGAAGCTATTTTTGAAGATAAAAGCATTAATGTTTTTGAATCTTCTGATTTATTAAATGGACCAAACTATATGTCCTCTGAACACTCTAAATATGTTGAGTTAATAGCAGCTTTTAAACAAAATGGAATTGCTGAAAAGGATTGGGATAAAGTTGAGTTCAGGTGGATTCATGCTGATGTTTCATTGGTTGACGCTTCGGATGAATTAAATATTGATGGCTTTAAAGATTGGAGACCTGAAGCAAAGGAAGGTACTTTTATTACCCAAGAGGACGGTTCTTTCAAAGTAAAAAGAGAAATCGAAAAAATGTCCAAATCCAAATACAATGTAGTCAATCCCGATGCCATTTGTGAGGAGTATGGAGCCGATTCATTGCGTTTATATGAAATGTTTTTGGGTCCTTTGGAGCAATCAAAATCTTGGAACACCGCCGGGATAAGTGGTGTACATTCCTTTCTTAAAAAATTATGGAAGCTCTATTCCCCTTTTATCAACAGGTCACTGAGCGGAGCCGAAGTGAGCGGAGTCGAAGTGGAACCCACCGCCGAAAACCTAAAGACCTTGCACAAAACCATCAAAAAAGTGGAAGAGGATATTGAGAATTTCTCTTTCAATACTTCAGTATCCACATTTATGATTTGTGTAAATGAATTAACTGCTCAAAAATGCACCAGCAGAGACATTTTGGAACCGTTGGCTATTTTGGTATCCCCTTATGCTCCCCATATTGCAGAGGAATTGTGGGAGAAACTGGGGCATTCCAAATCCATTTCCGAAGCACCTTTCCCAAAATTTGAAGGGAAATATTTGGTGGAGAGCAGCAAGGAGTACCCGATTTCCTTTAATGGAAAAATGCGCTTTAAGATTGAGTTGCCCCTTGATATGGGCAAAGAAGATATTGAGGAAGCTGTAATGGCGCATGAAAAAACCCAAGCACAATTACAAGGGCGAACACCCAAAAAAGTAATTGTGGTGCCCGGCAAGATTGTAAATATTGTAGGGTAAAACCACAATTGTTCCCTCGAGGCGACTTTAGAGCTTTTTTTTGCCTATATTTTGATGATTTAATGACCGCATCAATTCCCGATTATGGAAACCCTTGAAATTATTGGGCTTGTAGCAGCTACGTTGACTACAAGTTCGTTTGTGCCCCAGGTATATAAAACCTGGAAGGATAAGTCAACAAAAGACATTTCCTTGACCATGTATTTGGTATTCTTGTTGGGAACATTCCTTTGGCTGTACTATGGTATCCAGTATGAGAGTTTAGCCATAATTTTGGCCAATGTGATAACCGGGCTTTTGGTCGTATTCATGCTTATTCTAAAATTTAAATACAAATAGCCTTATCCTGTTTACAAGCGTTTGTGCATGCACATAGAAGGACAGTTCACTGCTTTTATGTACAAATTGTCAGTAAAATTGCCTTTAATTACATTGGCGGGATTTTTGCAGTATTGTTGGTATATTTATAAGACTAAAACGAAACAGTTATGATGACATATTATATATTGATTGGTGGAATTGCACTGATCAGCTGGTTGGTAAGCAGCAGATTGAAAAGCAAGTTTAAACACTATTCCAAAGTACATCTCCGCAATGGGATGAGTGGTGCCGAAATTGCCCAAAAGATGCTCGATGACCATGGTATTCGGGATGTGAAAGTGATATCGACACCAGGAATGCTAACCGATCATTACAATCCAAAAAATAAAACGGTCAATCTTAGTGAAGGAGTATATAGCCAGCGCAATGCTTCTGCAGCAGCGGTTGCCGCCCACGAAGTGGGACATGCTGTACAACATGCGCAGGCTTATGAATGGCTGACCATGCGATCAAAATTGGTGCCTGTGGTAAGTGTGACCTCAGGAATGTCGACCTGGATAGTTTTTGGTGGAATTGCCTTAATGGCAGCAACTGGAGCTATGGGTGGAATTGGATTTTACATTGCGGTAGCCGGATTGATCATGATGGGGTTTGCTACGGTTTTCAGCTTTGTAACCTTGCCCGTTGAGTACGATGCCAGCAATCGAGCTTTAGCTTGGTTGAAACAAAAGAATATGGTAAGCCAAGAAGAATACGCAGGAGCCGAGGATGCTCTAAAATGGGCAGCTAGAACCTATTTGGTGGCAGCTCTGGGAGCTTTGGCCTCATTGTTATATTGGGCTTTTCAAGTTTTTGGAGGACGGGATTAAGAATTTTATTAAAATCAAATCAAGGCCCATTCATTTATGAATGGGCTTTTCTTTTACCAGCTAAAACCATAAGATAGTACTATATATGCATGCCCTTTGGAATTGGGAGTTTCTTTAGAATTATAACGCACCCCAAACCTATAATCATTCTTGTTAAAGCGATGGTTAAAATCGAAACCGAGTTTAAGGAGGTTTTTTGTGGTATTCCGCAAGACAGGTGAATTGTCTCCGAATAAATTACCCTCGATCAACCCATTGTAAAAAACTCGTTTGTAGGCAAATCTCAGGGCAAAATAAATCTCTCTTGAGTTGTTTCCCAACCTTTCAAAAGCAATGCTTTCACCAATGATGTTCCGTCTGCCAAAATGAATAACGGCCTCGGCCTCGGTATAAACATCCCGAGAACCCAAAGCCAAATTAGGATGGATTGCCAAGTTAATCCCGAACGGATTGGGTGAAATATTCCATTCCCTTATGTAGCTGAGATAAATATTGGCGTGAAAGCTGTCCGAAAGTTCATCTATCCAAATAGGAGAGTCGGAGATAACAATTGCCCTGTGATACCAACGCTGGAATCCACCAGCGCCAGAATTAATTCCGGCAATACCGAACAGGGCCAGAACCTTGAACAATTCTCTTTGAGCTGCCAAAGACCACGTGGTCTGAAGTCCAGAAAAACCAGCATAAGGTCGGTCAAACAGATCGGTGTTGGTGGATTGGGTTTGAGATGGGGTAAAAACTTCTTGTCCCAATCTAAACTTTAATTGTTCATTTGAACCGAAAATGCCCTTTGATAATATTTTTTGGTAAGAGATGAACAAGCCTGAGGAATAGTAGCGATCCGTCAAAACAAAAAAATCATTATCATGATGCACACGAAGCTGCTGGGAATATTTTTTCAGCTCATAATCTTGGCTTAGGGCGTCCATATGAAAAAACCACAGCAATACAGCGATTGGGAGAAATTTCATATGTGGTTAGATGGAAATCTGACGATCTATTTGTTGATGTAAGGAAATAAAAGTCTCGGTTCGGGAAACCCCTTCAATTTGTTGAATACGTTTGTTTAGTACATGCATCAAATGCTCGTTGTCCTTGCATAATACCTTAATTAAGATAGACCAATTGCCGGTAGTGTAATGACATTCCAACACTTCCGGAATTTTTTCAAGTTGTTTCACTGCCTGGGGATTGGACATCGCTTTGTCCAAGAAAATTCCGATATAGGCCATGGTGGTATACCCTAATACCTTTGGATTGATAATAAACTTTGACCCGGATAACAAACCCGAATTTTCCAATTTCCGAAGACGCTGGTGAATGGCCGCACCTGAGATTCCGATGTTTCGGGCAATTTCAAGGATGGGCCTACGGGCATCTTCCATCAAGAACCTGAGTATCTTTTTGTCGATTCCGTCGATTTTCACCGAACTGTTAGCATTTTTCATATTTAAACTTGAAAATTGAAGCTAAAGGTACCGAAAAACTATAAAAGTGAATTTTCTTTGAGGTTAAATAAGATTATATATCGAAATGTCACTTCGAGATGTCATCCTGAGCACAGTCGAAGACGCATCGAGAAGTTTTATGCTATTGCCTCTTTGAATAGGTCTCGACTGCGCTCGACCTGATATGATACTTAAAGTCCTAATTTCCTATAGAATCTGGATTATAACCCAAATAAGGCACTGAATGCTCTTTAAAAGTAATCCCATATGCTTTTAACTCTGCAAGAATCGGTTCATAGACCTCTTTGCTAATGGGGATTTGCACTCCTGGAGAAGTAATTTTTTTGTTCAGTATTTGAAGCGTTGCCATCGCAACCGGTAATCCCACGGTTTTGGCCATGGCCGTATGGCTTTGGTTTTCGCCCAGTACCACCATATTGGCATCAATTTGTTTTTTTTGCCCATCTATTTCGTAACCAAACTTGTGGTACATTACAATCATATCCTTTTCGTCTTTTTCCAAAGTCCAGCTGTCCTCAAGAATGTATTGGAGCATTTTGGCAGGTGTAGCATTCGGTATGGGAATCTTTTTGTTGGGATTAAAAAGGTCAAGTTCCAACAACTTGCCCCACCGAATATCATCTTGGTCTATCTTAAGATAGTGTCTCAATTTCAATTCAACAGAATCCGTGGGAGAGTAGGGTAAAAACAGGTTCACAAAATCGCGATATGACATTCCCTCGGAATTTTCAATGGTATAACTATCATCGGTCATGCCTAACATTACGAATACATGCCAGGCCTTTGAAAATCCTACTCTTCTCATTGTTCCGCGATACAAGGTCAATGCATCTTGAAGTCCATAGGCATCAGTATATTTTAAAGAATCTCGGTTAGCATAGACCTCAAAAGAGCCGTAGCCTTCAATATCAACTAGTTCCGTTCTACGAAAAAGCTTCTGGTAAGGAATATATTTATAGGTGCCTTCCTGGATAAATTTGGCGGCCCCACCCTGTCCGGCCAAGACCACATTTCTCGGATTCCAGGTAAACTTATAATTCCACAGATTGGAGTCATTGACAGGAGCAACCAACCCGCCGGTGAAGGATTCAAAAAGCAGCATTTTTCCGCCTTTTGCACGGATTCGGTCAATAATTTCCATGGCGCTCATATGGTCAATACCAGGATCCAGGCCAATCTCGTTCATAAAAACAAGACCATTTTTTTTGGCTTCATTATCAAGTGCTTCAATTTCCTTGCTAACATAGGACGCCGTGACCAAATGCTTTTTAAAATGAATGCAATCCTCCGCAATCTTAATATGCAATCGAGGTGGAAGCATGGAAACCACAATGGACGAAGATTTGATCAAGGTTCTTCTTTCTTCATCATTAAAAATGTCCAACACTACAACATTGCAATTGGGATGCGAGGAAATATCCTGGGAAATATTTTCTGGCTGGAGATCTCCAATAACCATCTGAAGATTTTCCTTTTCAGAATTTTCAAGGATGTAATCCAACAAATAGGAAGTGGATTTTCCTGCACCAAGAACCAAAATAGTACGAACCATTGCGTTTTATTTACTTTTGATTAAAACGGACACTAAAGTATCAAATTGTTATATTTCTAAAAATATTAGAATACAAAGTTATGAACAAAACAATTCTAGTAACGGCAACTGTATTTGGGTTAACGGGTATTATGTTGGGGGCATTTGGAGCTCATGGCCTTGAGAAAATTGTTGATCAGGCTTCGGTTGCATCTTTTGAAACAGGTGTTCGTTATCAAATGTACCATGCACTTTTTCTACTGTTTTTGGGAATTTGGGATGGATTGGATGCCAAACCACGAAAATTGGTTTTCCGATTGATCTGGATTGGAACCGTTTTATTTTCTTTTTCAATCTACTTGTTGTCATTAAATGAGCTTACCTCGATTGATTTTCGAAAAATTGGATTTATAACCCCATTGGGTGGTAGTATCTTAATTGTTGGTTGGGCTTTGCTCGGCTACCACATTTTAGCCAAAAAATCAGATAATTAAGGAATATTTTAAGGTGGAACTAGCTAGATTTTCTAGCTTTGCACCAACTTAAAATTAATTAAATGAGTACGCCTAACTCAACTGCGAAATCGATTTCGTTAAAACCTTACGGAATCAATCACGACCGTATACATTATCAGCTGTCATCCGACGATTTACATCGGATTACCATTGAAAAAGAAATGGGAAAAGAAGCCTCATCAGGTGCTTTGGCCGTCAACACGGGCGAGTTTACCGGACGATCTCCCATGGATCGCTTTATTGTAAAGGATGAAATAACTGAGGATAAGGTATGGTGGGGGAATATTAATATTCCTTTTGAGACCCAAAAGTTTGACAAATTGTACGACAAGGTTATCGCCTACCTTAATGAAAAAGAACTGTTTGTTCGTGATTGCTACGCATGTGCCGAGGCAGATTACAAATTGAACATTAGGGTGGTTAATGAATACCCTTGGTCCAATATGTTCGCGAACAATATGTTTATTCGGCCAACAGAACAAGAACTATCCGATTTTGAACCAGAATGGACGGTGATAAATGCACCGGAATTTATGGCAGATGCGGCGATAGATGGAACGCGTCAACACAATTTTGCAATCTTGAATTTCTCAAGGAAAATTGCGTTGGTTGGTGGTACGGGATACACAGGCGAGATTAAAAAAGGAATTTTTTCGGCACTTAACTTTATCCTTCCCGTCTATAAAAATACATTGCCCATGCATTGTTCGGCCAATATTGGGGAAGAAGGTGATACCGCCATTTTCTTTGGCCTTTCTGGGACTGGGAAAACCACCCTATCAACTGATCCAAACCGCAAATTGATCGGAGATGATGAGCATGGATGGACTGCAGATAATTCGGTTTTCAACTTTGAAGGAGGTTGCTACGCCAAGGTTATAGATCTATCCAAAGAAAAAGAGCCTGAAATTTATGGAGCTATTAAAAAGGGCGCTATCCTTGAGAATGTGATTATGGATGAAAATGGCGATGTTGATTTTGCCGATACTTCCATAACCCAGAATACCAGGGTTAGCTATCCAATCCATCATATTGAAAACATTCAGATTCCTTCCATAGGTAAAAATGTGAAGAATATCTTTTTCCTGACCGCTGATGCATTTGGTGTACTGCCTCCAATTTCTAAATTGACACCAGCACAAGCAGCGTACCATTTTATTTCTGGGTACACAGCAAAGGTGGCGGGCACAGAAGCCGGAGTTGTAGAACCACAACCATCATTTTCAGCCTGTTTTGGTGCTCCGTTTATGCCCTTGCATCCTGCCTCCTATGCGGAGATGTTGAGCAAAAAAATGCAAGAATCTGGGGTTGACGTTTGGTTGATCAACACGGGATGGACCGGAGGACCTTATGGTGTAGGTAAGCGAATGGAATTAAAGTATACCCGTGCAATGATCAGTGCAGCTTTAAGTGGCGAACTGGGGTTGTACAATTACGATAATTATCACATTCATTCAGTATTTGGGGTTGCACAACCAAGAGAGTGTCCAGGTGTGCCAACAAGTGTGCTGAGTCCAAGAGCTACTTGGAATGATGATGAGGCGTACTATACCACAGCTTTTAAGCTGACCAATGCGTTTCGGGAAAACTTTAAAAAGTATGAGGCCTACGCCAGTGAAGAAATTAGGCGGGGCGGTCCACAACGATATGCTTTCTAATACAAAAGGCCCGATTCTTTGAATCGGGCCTTTTTTGTTTTATTTTAATACAAACTTATTTGTTTACGCTTGTAATATATTTCTGCAAAGCCATGGTCATTGATGGCGTTTCGGGAGTCGGCGCTTGAATATCTATTCGCAGACCTGCTTCTGTGGCAGCTTTTACCGTACTGTTTCCAAAAACAGCGATTCTGGTTTCGTTCTGTTTGAAATCAGGAAAATTCTTCAGTAAGGACTCAATTCCTGATGGACTAAAAAACACTAAAACATCGTAATAGACATTTCTTAGGTCGGACAGATCACTGATCACAGTTTTGTAAAATATTCCACGTTTCCAATCTACCTGAAGCTCATCCAAAGCCTGGGGCACTGTTACCTTGAGCGTATCGGATGAAGGCAACAAGAACTTTTCATCCTTATATTTTTTAATAAGAGGAACCAACTCATTGAAGGTTCGCTTACCAACATAAATCTTACGTTTACGATACACTACATATTTTTGAAGGTAGTAGGCTACCGCTTCAGATTGGCAGAAATACTTCATGGAATCTGGAACCTTGAAGCGCATTTCCTCTGCAATCCTAAAAAAATGATCTACAGAATTTCTGCTGGTAAGAATTATGGCGGTAAAATTGTTAAGGTCAATTTTTTGCTGCCTTACATTTTTGGCTTGAACTCCTTCAACATGAATAAAAGGTCTAAAATCTACTTTTACCTTCTCTTTTTCAATCAATCGTGAATAAGGGGAATTTTCGATTTTAGGTTCAGGTTGGGAAACCAAAATTGTCTTTACTTTCATAAGCTTTCAATCTTTTAGATAGGTTCCAACTATCACTAAGGGTGCAATTTCGAGTGTGCAAAGGTACAAAATAAAATAGAATATATTGGGGACAATTGCTTTTTGATAGTTCTTCAATAGCTTGATAAAACCTATGGCATTTATGAAAACAATTAAGACAAATGCAACATAAAATACAATTTTCGAGTGATTGGCAATGTAAACGAGAATCACATTGGCCGCAAACATGACCAGACTGCTATAGTTTAGGTAGGAAGTTTTGTTAAAAAGGATTTCTGCTATGAGTGCTTGAGTGTTAAATATGTAACCTTTTGTTAGTTGAAGCAGCAACTTGAGCAATTGGAAAAGTACCACACCGCCCATGATAACAAAAAATGAGAGCAATTGGGTATCCTCACCAAGCCCTAAAAATGTATTCACGGCCAAAAAAAGGAACAATGAAAAATTCACCAACTGAAACAAGGTCAACAAAATATGGAACCAGTTTAGTAATCGACCCTTTTTGCTATGCAAGACCACATACTTGTTGTTGAAAGGGAGGATGATAAAATTTAAAAACCGATTCTGAAAAAGGTATTTTCCCAAAGCCAAAACAACCATGCTTAGGAAAAGGACGATGGTCATCCAATCTAAAGAATTCACTACCTTAAAAATGGGGTCCATTAGTCAAGTTTAATTGGTTTGCCATTAAGTCCTGGAAGTAAGCCATTCTCTGATATTCCAATTCTAAAATACCCCGGATTTTCCATAGTTGGCTCAGGTAATTTAACCCTATAATACGCAGTATCCTTTGGCTTCAATATGAATTGGCCCTCTTTTAGAGGTTTTACCTTGATGGGTATTAGTTGTTTTACCTGTTTGTACTTATTGGAATAGGCCACTTTGTAATCTAACCTGTCCAACGGAATATCAAATGCATAGGGATTGTAAACCTTCAATATATGCGCGGTTGAATCGCTAGATAGTTCTACTGAACACTGCAATTTACGGTAGGATTGAAAATCATCCATAAAGACCCCATAAAAAACAGTACTATCTGGGTAGGCATAGGAAATGTCGCCACTTTTTCGATATTTGGTGACATACAAGATTCTTTTGGCCCTCACACGTTCTTCGGAATCGTCTATCGAATATTGATTTTTACGTTCTCCCCAAACGTTATTAAAGGAAAAGGAATTGCCGGAATAAAACTGATACATTGATGCACTTCGATACGAATTTTCAAAAACAATAGGAGCTCCTTCAGCTTTTGACTGTAATGTTTTCACCCACTGTTTATTTCCATGGGTTTCAAATAACAAGGGAAGCAAAGGTTGATGTACGAGCCAGGCCCTTGCATACAATAAGACCACCAAACTGACGAGCCCCATGCGGTACATCCACTTCCTGCTTTTGGCATTTTCCAAGAGATGGTTAAAGGCCAGCACGGCCACGGGAATTGAAATTACAATGATCCATTGTGTTTGCACCCGTCGGTTAAAACTTGAAATGAAAAAGAAAATAAGTACCCCGAAGGAGAGATACTTTAGTGCTTTTACAAACTTATCGGATGATTTGGCTTTGATCAATGACAAATAAACCCAGTAAAAGAGCAATCCAAAAATCGCCACTAGATTAATAAAGTATCCCAATGTGAACTTTTCAAAGGAATACGCTTGGTTGGGTCTTTCAAAAAGGTGATACTTGATTGACACAAAATCATGCTCATATAGCCATATGAAATGAGGGGCATAGCATATCAACGCTACTATCACGGCCAACCAGGCTTTGCCATTCCCAATCAATTTAAAATTGGAGACAAACACAAACAAAATGACCAATACAGCATGGTATTTACTGTACATTAAAGCAGCCATGACCATTCCCAAAAAAACTGAAACCAAGACGGTGGGACGCTGCAAAAACAGCTTGTACAACCAAAGGAACAAGGCAGTAAAGAACAACAGGGGTGTATCTGGCAAGGTTAAAAAACCATAGGCGTTCATCAAGGTCATTGAGAACAGCAACAGGAAAAAATGAACGACGTAGTCCTTCTTTTTAGGATCGTCAATAAGAAGCCATAAAACAACATAAGTCGCCACAGAAAGTATGCAGCTCATAAATCGAACCCCTAGTTCCCCATCAAAAAAAAGACTGCTCAATTTTATCAAAAAAGCCACCATTGGCGGATGGTCAAAATAACCCCAATCCAATTGCTGAGCGTAATACCAATAATAGGCTTCGTCAAATATGAGCTCTGTAAAATGGCTCTGTACAAGATTAAGAACAAAAAGACCGGCCAGAAGAATAAGAAAAAGTCTGGGAAACTTTTGGGTCATTAAATGGGATTTTAGATGGCGCAAAGTTACAAATATTGAATTACCGTAGAATGATTTAAGCATGTATCCACATAGATTAGCAAAACAGAAAACCGTATTTTAGCGCTTCTAATCTTTAGCGAATGGCAGACGGCCTGGTGATCATACCCACTTTCAATGAAATTGAGAACATTGAAGCCATTATTAAAACAGTTTTTGATTTAAAGAAGGACTTTCATGTTTTGGTGGTGGATGATAATTCACCAGATGGTACAGCCGAGAATGTTCGAAAGTTACAAGAACAGTTCGCAGACCGACTTTTTTTAGAGGTTAGAAAAGAAAAATCTGGTCTGGGCACTGCATACATTCACGGATTTAAATGGGCGCTGGAGCGAGATTACGAATATATCTTTGAAATGGATGCCGATTTTTCGCATCGACCGGCCGATTTATCCCGATTACATCGTGCCTGTTTAAATGGAGCCGATGTAGCGGTAGGATCTAGATACAAAAAGGGGGTCAATGTGGTAAACTGGCCCTTGTTCAGGATATTGTTGTCCTATGGAGCTTCATTTTATGTAAAGATTATAACAGGAATGCGCGTGCATGATCCAACGGCAGGTTTTGTATGTTATCATAGAAAAGTTTTGGAAGCGATAAATTTGGATGCCGTGCGTTTCATTGGCTATGCCTTTCAAATTGAAATGAAATACCGAGCCTACCTTAAAGGTTTCCGAATCGATGAGGTTTCCATCATTTTTACGGATAGAATCAATGGGAAATCCAAGATGAATTCTGCCATTATCCGTGAAGCCATATTTGGCGTGATTGCCATGAAATTTAGAAGTATATTTTTCAAAAAGAGTTTTTAAGAATGCCGAAGACCTTATTAAAGAATGCCACTGTTGTAAATGAGAACAAGATTTTTGAAACCGATGTGCTGATTGATGGTGATTTAATTACGAGGTTGGATGGGGACATTTCCGATGCCAATGCAAAAACCATTGATCTCGAGGGAAATCTTTTGCTCCCGGGAATAATCGACGACCAAGTGCATTTTAGGGAGCCAGGACTTACCCATAAGGGTAATATTGCTTCCGAAAGTAGGGCTGCCATTGCCGGAGGCATCACCTCTTTTATGGAACAACCCAATACAAATCCGCAGACAACGACCATAGAAAAGTTGGAGGAAAAGTTTTCCATTGCCTCAAAGGACTCCTATGCGAACTATTCGTTTTTGTTCGGGGGAACCAATGACAATCTGGAAGAACTCAAAAGGTTGGATAAAAATGCATGCTCAGGAGTGAAGTTGTTTCTAGGTTCTTCGACCGGAAATATGTTGGTGGATAATGAAGAGGTGTTGGAAAAAATCTTTAGCAATACCGAAATGGTCATCTCCACACATTGCGAAGACGAATCTACCATAAGGGCCAATATGGCGAAGTACGAAGCAAAATATGGCGATAATATCCCGATAGAACTACATCCTATTATCCGAAGTGAGGAGGCCTGCTATATTTCCTCATCAAAAGCAATAACCCTGGCCAAGAAAACAGGAGCAAGATTGCATGTTTTTCATGTTTCAACTGGAATAGAAACGGATTTGTTCACAAACAAGATTCCGTTGGAAGAAAAAAAGATTACCTCCGAAGTATGCATCCACCACCTTTGGTTTTCTGATGAGGATTATGCGGAAAAAGGGACATTGATTAAATGGAACCCCGCTGTAAAAACAGCACAGGACAGGGAAAAGCTTTGGGAAGCACTTCTGGACGACAGAATTGATGTGGTTGCCACCGACCATGCACCACATACTTTAGAGGAAAAGGACAATCCCTACACCAAAGCACCTTCGGGCGGCCCGCTGGTACAGCACGCATTATTGGCGATGCTGCAAAAAGAACAAGAAGGGAAGATTGGGCTAGAGAAGATTGTTGAAAAAATGTGCCATAACCCGGCTAAACTGTTTGATCTGGATAGAAGAGGTTTTATAAGGGAAGGATATTACGCCGATTTGGTCCAAGTGAAACGAAACACCCAAAATGAAGTTAAAAAAGTCAATATTTTCTATAAATGTGGGTGGTCGCCCTTTGAAGGCGTTACCTTTGGGTCAGAAGTGGCCCGTACTTTTGTGAACGGTCATTTGGCCTATGAACTTGGAAATTTTTCCGGTGAAAAACATGCAAAACGACTCACTTTTAATAGATAAGAGATGAAACGGGGTATTTTGTTCTTTATGGCTTTAGTATTCTTTTCCTGCAATGAAAAAGTTGTGGAAGAACCTGAAAACCTTATTCCAAAGGAAAAAATGGTCACTATATTGCATGATTTGGCGCTGCTCAACGCCACCAAATCATCCTATAAGGCAGCCTTGGAGCTACATGAGATCAAAATTATGGACTTTCTTTACGAAAAACACGGTATTGACAGCACTCAGTTTGCGCAGAGCGACTTGTATTATGCGTCACAACCTCTCCAATACCAGTCCATTTATGAAAAAGTAGAGGCATTACTGGAGAAAAAATCGTCCGATTTGGAGCAAATTGCCCAGAAACGAAACGATAGTGTTCGAAAAGCCCAGGAAAAGAAAAGGGATTCCACAGTAGAAGCGGCAAAGGACAAAAATACTACACCTTAAACTTTTCGCAACAAAATTGAATGGCATCATCCAAAGCTTCAAATTCAAAATTGAGGGTTTTTTGGATTTTTTCGCTGCTGTAAGTTTCCTGATGATATAATCCCTTTACCACATTTTTGGTTAGCTTTCTTCTTTTCCCCATCCAATTGCTACGCAGCCAATCCACTCTCCACAGTATTTCCAACAACCAAAATGGAATGGATTTAGTGGGCGCCTGTACATTGAGTTTTGAAGCTATTTTTTGAAAAAGCTCTCTGAAAGTAAGGTTTTCACTTACCAAAATAAATCGTTCCCTTTTAACATCGGAATGCATTAATGAAATCATGGCGCTGGTCACATCGTTTATGGAAACAAAGCCTGTTCCTCCTGGGAAATACTTTTTCTTCTCTTTGGCCACATACTTGAAAAAGGTACCACTGCCCGAATGCCAAAAACCGGGACCAAGAACAACCCCAGGATTCACAACTACAACGGAAAGTCCTTCTTGCGACCCACGCCAAACTTCGAGTTCTGCATCGTGTTTGGTCAGCCCATAAACCGAAACATGAGTATCGCTCCATTCGTTGTCCTCCGTTTTAATTTGTGCATTGGTGCTAGGGCCGATTGCCGCTATGGAACTTACATAACAAAGTTTTTTGATTTTGTTTTCCAAGCAAAGGTTTACAATGTTTGCGGTGCCTTCAATATTGGTTTTCACAAGGGCTTGGTAATCTTTTGGACTAAAGGAGATGAGTGCGGCACAGTGGTAGACATATTCTATATCCTCAAATAATGGCATTAATGAGCTGATATCCGAAATATCTGCTTTAACCCAGCTTATTTTTCCAAATAGAACCTCGGGCTCATCGGAATAATAGCCGAAAATTTCCAAAACTTTGTTGATGGAATCCTTCTTGCGATAGCAAGCTTTTATATTTTCTCCATTTTTTGCCAGGTGAAACAACAAATGCGAACCAACAAGTCCAGTGCCTCCAGTTACCAAAATCATTGGATAAAAGTACCCAATTGTATTGGAATTATTCAGCGATGTAATAACTTCATTTTATATTTGCAGCTATTCTAAAAGATTTTGATAGTGAAGAATTTTGTTCAAGAGCTACAGTGGAGGGGAATGGTTCATGATGTTATGCCGGGCGCAGAGGAACATCTTATGGAAGGAATGCAGGCAGCCTATGTGGGAATTGACCCGACTGCCGATTCGTTGCACATTGGACATTTGGTAAGTGTAATGATGCTTAGACATTTTCAATTGGCAGGGCACAAACCTTTTGCCTTGGTAGGTGGTGCAACCGGAATGATCGGCGATCCTTCAGGAAAATCTGCAGAACGTAATCTTTTGGATGAAAAAACACTTCGACATAACCAAGAAGCCATAAAAGCGCAACTGAGTCGATTTCTGGATTTTGAAAGTGAAGAACCGAATGCAGCAATACTGGTGAACAATTATGATTGGATGAAGGATTTTTCCTTTCTCGATTTTATTCGGGATGTGGGAAAACATATCACTGTCAATTATATGATGGCCAAAGACTCTGTAAAAAAGCGACTTTCTTCGGATGCCAAAGAAGGGATGTCGTTTACCGAATTTACCTACCAATTGGTGCAGGGGTATGATTTTTTACATCTCTATCAAAACCACAATTGCACATTGCAAATGGGAGGAAGTGATCAATGGGGAAATATTACCACCGGGACTGAACTTATTCGAAGAATAGGTGGAGGTAAAGGCTTTGCCCTGACCTGTCCCTTGATTACCAAGGCCGATGGCACAAAATTTGGCAAAACCGAAGGTGGCAATGTTTGGTTGGATGCTGAGCGTACATCTCCGTATAAATTTTACCAATATTGGTTGAACACTTCGGACGAGGATGCGGAAAAGTATATAAAAATTTTCACTTTTTTGACCCAGCAAGAGATAGAAGGGTTGGTGGCCGAGCACAATGAAGCGCCGCATTTAAGATTATTGCAAAAGCGACTTGCCGAAGAAATAACCACCATGGTACATTCCAAAACTGATTTGGAGAATGCCATCAAAGCCAGTAATATTTTGTTTGGAAAGTCCACTTCAGATGACTTGAAGCAATTGGACGAGAAAACCTTTTTGGATGTTTTTGAGGGTGTTCCGCAAGCCCAAGTATCAAAAGATGATTTTGAGAACGGCTTGGACATGATTGGTGCTTTGGCCGCCAAAACTGGTTTTTTGGGCTCCAATGGAGAGGCGCGAAGGGAATTAAAACAAAATTCCATTTCGGTGAACAAACAAAAGGTAAAAGAGGACTACCAGATTACGAGCACGGACCTCATTAACGATAAGTACGTTTTACTGCAAAGGGGAAAGAAGAATTACTTTGTTTTGATTGTGGAATAGCAAACGCAACTTTTGACTCAAATTTTCGTCTACAAATAGAATCAATTTCATATTAAAATGAAGAAAGCCATTTTCTTTTTAGCAACTCTTTTGGTGTTTGTTGGATGCTCTTCCGATGATGAAATCGAAAATCCTGAATTGAATCAAACCTGGGTGCTGAACAATGTCATCTGTTTTTGTTTTTTTGGGGACGATTTTGATTTTAGTACGCACAAAATAACATTCAACAGCTCTGAAAAAACAGTGACCATAGAAAATTCTGTGGATAATCCCTTTATAGCCCCCGCAGGAACATATTCGTATTCAGATAATGGGGAGGTTATCGAAATTGAAGGAAAACAATATACTTACGACTTTAAAGAAAATTCGTTGAATCTACATTTTGTTGATGAGCCTTTGATCGCAGATGACGAAATCACATATTACTATCTCAAGAATTAAAGCGCCATTAGATTACATCCTCGAATGTCGGAATGGTCAAAACGGCCTAATACTTCGAAAGTTCCATCAGGATACGTCTTGCCCAAGTCTTGCGTGGCAATAAAAGAACAGGAGTTTACATTGGCCAAATCGATGATGTTGATTCCCCCAGTTTTTCCATGAGATTGCATTCCAAGGGGATCTTCGGTATCTCGAGTTATGATTTGCATCCACGGAGGACATTCAAATAGACCATTCCCTTTTGAGTATGCCTGAGACAACAATTCGGTCATGCCATATTCTGAGTGGATATTTTGTACGTTGAATGCGCTTTTTAGGATGAGGTGAAGCTCTTCACGAATAAGTTCTTTTCTTTTGCCTTTCATTCCCCCAGTTTCCATCAGGATTACATTTTCCAAGGACATCGGAAATTGTTCGGCCAAATCCAGTAGGGCAAAAGAAACACCAATCAATAAGGTTTTTGTTTTTTCGGCCCGAAGCTGTGCAAGTTTACCCTTTAATTCGTCAAGATTATTCAGATAAAAACCACTTTGAGGGTTTTTCGAATTCTGAATCATATCATTCACCATATAGATCAAGGAGGAACCCTCGCGCTCCAAATAAGAAGGTAATAAGGCTAAAATGCAGTAGTTTTCAACATGGCCATAGAAATGGACAAATCCTTGGCGAAAACTTTGTTGGTATAGGCCGATGTCGGTCACAAAATGTTTACTGGTATTGCTGGAGGTGGTACCGCTACTTTCAAAAATAGCAACAGGCTTGTTTTGTGATGATATTACATCGTGGGTTTTAAAAAATGCAATCGGCAGAAATGGAATATCAGGTATAGTCTTAACATTTTCAGGAGTTCTTTTCAGAAGATTACAGTAGGTTTTATAAACGGGATTGTTTGTATACTGAAAGTGAAAAACTTCCAGTGCCAAAGTTTCAAATTGGAGTCTTGAGGATATTGAAAAAATGTCTTGAATACGTTTCTTGTCCATGCCCGGATAAAAGTACCCAAAAATAAAAAGGCCCTTCCGAGGAAAGGCCTTTTTTACAGCAATTTTTATTTGACGACCAGTTTCCTGGTCATGGTTTTTTTCTGTTCCGTTACTTGGAGTACGTACACCCCAGGAACCAATCTTGATATATTTAAGGTATTGGTGGAAATTTTGTCTGTCAACACTACTTCACCAAAAACATCATATATTTTGATTTCCTTGGCTCCGTTGGAAGCGGTGGTCACGTATACCTCATCTCCATACGCAGGGTTAGGGTACATCTTAAACCCCTTAAGTTCTTGTTTTTGTTCAGTATTGACACTGACCAATTCTTGACCGAAAGTGAAAAAAGGTAACGCCATAATGAATATAAAGTAGATTATCTTCATAAATGCTGATTTGGGGTATAGCAAAATAAAAATAGACAAACTTGTCTTTTTGGACTACAAAATGTTGTGAAACAAAGAATTATGTATGTAAAGGTGTGAAAGTTGGTGTTTTACCCAAAATATGGTGAGGAAAGTAACTACTTGACAATAAGCTTTCTGGTAGCAACCTTATTGTTCTCAAAAACACGGAGAATATAGACTCCTTTATCCAGATTGGAAAGGTTGAGCTCTTTGCCCAATATGGTGGTTTGCAGTACTTGGGTTCCAAGGACATCAAAAATTAAAATTTGTTTTGGTGCATTGAGATTGGTCTCGATATAGACCTTACCATAAGTAACCGGATTGGGATACAACTTAAATCCGCCAATATCTGCATTCTTCTGGGCATTTTGGGAAAAAGCCAGAGAACAGATACTAAAGAAAAAGACGAAGTAAAGTTGCTTCATAAAAGATTTGGTTGCAAAGGTTATGCCACAAATATAATTAATTTGCAGACTGAGAGGACTTTAGAGGCGGAAAAAAGCTACACTTTTCGATGAACGGTAAAAGAAAAGCCCCGCATTGCAGGGCTTTCTTTGCTGAATTGTTTTTTCTTTAGTTAATGCCTCTGGCCCATCCAGCACCCCATGTGGCAATATCAGTTCCTGTTCCGTTTCCAACTCCTGAAATAACATCTGCCTCAATAAAAGCTGCTCCGGTGTCATTTTTCAAGGTAGTGGTCACATTGTTGAAGGTCACATCAATTATGTTTGAATCATCTGCCACAACACCTGCTCCGGTATCAGCATCGTCCAAATCAAACCCTTCATCAAAATCATTGATTACAATATTGGTAAACGTGAATCTAGTTCCTGCTCTAAGTCGGATCGCTTCATCATTATCATCTATGCCATCTCCAACAATGGTCACGTTAGTAACTGTTGGAGCAGAAAAATATCCAGCCTCATCGCTAAAATCCGTGTTGAATCCATCACATTCAAAAGCTTTGTCATGTGAAGTTCCGTGTTGAACATAAACATCTGTCAATGAACCTGTAAAGCCTTCCGTCCAGTCGATAGAATCATCTTCAGCATTTACTACGACCAAATGGCTTGCGTTTACGGTTCCTCCAAAAAATTCGAAACCATCATCGGATCCTTCAAAAATTTGTACGTAGTCAATGGTGGTTCCTGTTCCGACCCCATAAACGGAAAGACCGTTCAACTCTGCATTTCCATCGATGGCCCCACCGGCATATTCGATTCTTACATATTCTACATTTCCAGAATTGTCGGTTGGAATGTTTCCTCCAAAACCTAACGCCCCGACTTCTGAAGTAGCAATATCGTCCGAACCATCAGGGGTTGAGTTGATAGGAGCTCTTCCGCAAAGTACCAAACCTCCCCAGTCACCTGAAGAAGGAGTAGTCGCGTTGGAAGTAAAAATAATGGGTTCGCTAGCAGAACCAACAGCATTGATTCTTGCGCCTTGCTGAATGGCGATATAGGCATTTACACCAATAGACTCGGCCTTAATGGTCATTCCAGCAGGAATAGTCAATGTAGTACCCTCTGCCATCAAAACTGGTCCGGTGACAATATATTCGATATCGGAATCCAAAGTAAGGTTTTCAGTGTACAACCCATTTAGGTTAACTGTAGTCTCAGTAGGTTCGCCTCCGCCACCAGTTGAATTATTGGTAGTGGTAACACTGTTGTCGTTGATGACAATGTCTGAGGTATCGTCACTTTCACAAGCAATAAACAATGCAGCGGCTATACCTAAAAATAAAAACTTGTTTTTCATTTCTGTTTAAGTTTAAAAAAAATTAAAATTTATATTTAAGGGTTAGCCCAATGTTAACCCCAAGGTTATACTCTCTTATAATGATGTTTCCAAGATCCGTTCCCTCACGAACGAGCGTGACATTGGGATCTAGGATGTTTTTTGCTGATAGATTAGCTTCAAAATGTTCGCCGAAGGAGTTCTTCCAAACAAAATTCAATGTGGGAACGGCTTTTTCGACAATGTTGCCCAAGCTTCCGGAACCCAATGAAAAGATGCGATCGGAGAAATAAGAAAAAGCCACCGTTGCCTTTGGCTTGTAATTACCAAACACAGGACTATAATTGACATCGGCATTGATAACAAAAGGCGAAGCCCCTTCCAACTCATCTGAATCACGATCAAAAGCAGTTCCGAAGGTGTTTTCCGTTCCACCAGGGATATCTTTAAGATCTTGTTCGGTATGGGTATAAGCAGCGTTCAGACCTACCGATACAATGGCATTGTCATCAGCATCAGTGTAAAGGTTTTTCCTGACCTCCAATTCTGCACCAAAAATATCGGCTTGATCACCTGTTCTAAAGTAACGTTGAGTACCAGTTGCATCGGCAGCAACAACTCTGTTCACAGGATCTTTAATGGTCTTTGCAAAAGCTGCAATGGAGATGATCTCACCACGTTCCAAAAACCACTCATATTTTATGTCATAGTTGAATATGTCTGAATATGTTGGACCATTTCCATTCAATCCACCCAAAAGATCAGGGTTACCACCGACTCTTTGGGTTACGGATTCGTATACAAAAGGTGCAACTTCCTTAAATTCTGGAAAAGAGGCTGTTTTACTGAATCCAAACCTGAGGTTTGAGTTCTCCGTCAGGGCATAGCGAACATTTAAACTTGGTAAGAATATGTTTTCATAAACATTTCTGAATCCAGGATCAACCGCACTGATGTTTATGACATCGTATTCCACCTTTTGGCTATAGGATTCTAATCGAATTCCAGGAACAAGTCCCAATTTTTCCCCCAGGCCGATTTCGGCAGCGGCATGGATTGCATGAACATTCAAATTACCTTTATAGGTGTTTTCTGGAAGACCAGGCCTATTTCGGTTTCCGATTTCGTTATTGATAGGATTCAATACAAGCAAATCCCAAAGCCCTTCACCATCGGGAATATTGATGTTAGTGACATCAAAAATGGTGTTGAAGTTGTTTACGTCTGTAATCGGTGTATTGTCCCTATCCTGAATTTCATATCCGTAACGGATACTGTTGAATCGCCTTTCTTTTCTTCTACCATTATATCCAAAGTTGAACTTGACCTTTTCCGTAACTTGATAACCCAGATTTACAAAGCTGTTGAGCTCATCGTCTTCAATGCTTTGGAAAAAACGTTGGTTGTCAAACGGAATATTCGTGTAGAAAACAGGGTTGGTAGAATCATCATTATCCAGAGCTAACTGATAATTCTCTAAAGTGATTCTCTTTCTATCCGGCTCATCAGAAAACACTTTGTTGAATCCTGTTCCCCAATCCAAAGAAAGTTTTTCATTAAAAATATGCTGTCCTGTCAATTGGTTGACAAAAATCATATCTTGGTTAAACTGGACATTCATTACATAAAAGCCTTCATCGGTAATGATGATTGCGTCTCGGTTGGTTCCTTGCCCATTAATACCATAATACCCCACGGCATCTGAAGAACTGTTGATAAAGAGCGAACTGTACTTTAGTTTGTGCTCATTGTTGATTTTATAAGTGATGTTTCCCAAAGCTGTAGTGGTGGTGCTATAATTAAACTCTTGCACATTCGGGAAATCTACCTTCAAAACATTGGTAAAGTCACGTGCCGGGCCTTCCAATAACTCATATCCATTGTCAAAGCTTGCCGCTCCGAAGAAACTCAACCTAGAATTGTCATTGTTGAAGTTGAACGAATATCCTCCTTCAATTGCTCCGGAAATATTGATGGGATTCCATGCTTCTTGAGGATCAACACCATGGGAAAGTACAATAGCAAAGGGGTCGTTATCGTATCTATTATAAAACCCAAAATTGCTTGGTCCCTCACTTCTGAAAAAATCTTCCCCTGAAGCATTACTGTTGAAACCACTTCCCAACGAAATTTCCAAATAACCGTTGCCAGTATATTCTTTGGAATCGATATTGACATTACCGGCAGCGAAATCTCCATAAAAAGATGGATTATAAGCTTTGCTTACGGCCACATTTTCTATAATGCTGGAAGAAAATAGATCAAGATCTATGTTTTTCTTGTTTACATCATTTGAAGGAAGTGACAAACCGTTCATGGTTGTATTTTGGTATCTATCTCCAAGCCCTCTTACATATACGTTGCTTGATCCCTGTTGTTTGGATATTCCTGAGATTTGGGCCACTGCCGAAGCAGCATCGTCTATACCTTTTAATGTAAGTGCTTCTGCGCTGATGGCTTCTTGAATAACAAGCGCATTTTTCTGTTGGAGTAATAATGCTATTTCCGAATCCTTTCTAGCCGAAGTTGTAACAACAACTTCATCCAATCCAAAACTACTGGCGCCCAACCCAGCATTTATTTCGGTAACTTTCCCCAATTCGACAATTACATTGGGGACTTCCAATGTTTCATAACCCAAAAAGCTAATGACCAAAGTATAGGTTCCAGGTTCAACATCTGTGATTTCGAACAATCCGTCAAAATCTGAGGTTGTTCCTTGTGTGGTACCTTTAATCAAAACATTGGCAAAAGGAAGCGGGTCGTTGTTAAGCTCCTTATCGGTCAACTTACCCACAATACTGCCATTTTCTTGCGTAAAACTAGTTATGGTAAATAGGGAAAAGACAAGTATTAAATAAATTTTCATCAGTATTCTGTTGGATTTTGAATTCGCCGCAAAGAACGATACGGGTTGTAAAAGCGATGTTACCGACAGGTTAAGAGTTTATTTGAAAACTGTTACAATAACGTTAGGACATTAAATCAACGTTAAGCATTAACATGGTTATAGTATTATCTTTACTTTTGGGTTACCAATAGTTAAAAATCAGCTATGGATACTAAGGATATTAAGATTTTACTTGTTGATGATGAGCCCGATATTCTGGAGATTGTGAGCTACAATTTGTCAGCGGAGGGATATCAGGTTTACACGGCTAAAAATGGGGTGGAAGGTGTCGCTAAAGCCAAAAAGAAAACCCCGCACTTAATCATTTTGGATGTGATGATGCCAGAAATGGATGGCATAGAAGCTTGCGAGATTATTAGGAATACTTCAGGACTTGAAAACACAATCATCACATTTTTAACTGCACGGGGAGAGGATTATTCGCAAGTTGCGGGCTTTGATGCTGGCGCCGATGATTACATCACCAAGCCAATAAAACCAAAAGTGCTTGTGAGCAAGGTAAAGGCTTTGCTTAGAAGGTTAAAAGAAGAAAGGAAAGAAGCCGAAGAAATCATAAAAGTCGGCAACATTATAATTAATAGGGAGGAGTACAAGATCATCAATAAAGGAGAAGAAATTGTACTACCTAGAAAAGAATTTGAACTACTTTCACTGCTCACTTCCAAACCAAACAAAGTATTTAAAAGAGAGGTGATCATGGACAAGGTTTGGGGCAACGAAGTTGTTGTGGGGGGGCGCACCATAGATGTGCATATTAGAAAGCTACGTGAAAAAATTGGGGATGACAATTTTAAAACAGTTAAGGGCGTAGGGTACAAGTTTGTCCTATAATGGCAGTTCGTGTAAGGAAATCCTACAAGTTTGCCTTAAGGTCATCCCTGCTGATCACCATCATACTTACGGCACTACTGGCACTTTTTCTCAATTCAATTGGTCAATTGGATTGGTTGGTTGTGGGTCTTGATTCGTTGATAAGCTTTGTGGTCTGTTTTATCATAATTCAGATTAGGGTAGAACAATTTATATATAGAAGGGTCAAGAAAATATATGATGATGTCTCGCTTCTCGAATCCTCTTCGTTTTCTTCCAAACCCATTACCACTGATATGAAGACCTTGATTCAGGAAATTGAAAAATTTGCTGAAGGAAAGAAGATTGAAATAGACACCCTTAAAATACGGGAAGAATATAGAAAAGACTTTTTAGGGAATGTTTCCCACGAACTTAAAACCCCATTGTTTACCGTTCAAGGTTACATCCTAACATTGTTGGACGGTGCAATGAACGATAAAAAAATTAGGGAAAAATATTTGAACAGGGCCAACAAAGGGGTTGAACGGCTTATCTATATTGTAAAAGACCTTGATTTGATTACCAAGTTAGAGGTTGGAGAGTTAAAACTGGAACGGGAAGATTTTGATATTATTGAATTGATTCAAAATGTGTTTGATTTATTGGAAATGAAGGCTGCCAAAAAAGATGTAGCACTTACTTTCGATATGGAATATGAACCGATCTACGTCAATGCCGATAAAGAAAAAATTCAGCAGTTGGTCAGCAACCTATTGGTGAATTCCATAAAATATGGTCATTCAAACGGAACCACTGAAGTGAGTGTTGAAAATTTAATCAAGAATAAGGTGATCATTAGGGTCACCGATAACGGATACGGAATACCGAAACAACATATTCCAAGACTTTTTGAGCGATTTTTCCGGGTAGACCAAAGTGGAAGCCGAAGTGAGGGAGGCTCAGGGCTGGGTCTATCCATAGTCAAGCATATTATTGAGGCCCATGATGAAAAAATTTATGTAGAAAGCCAGGAAGGGATAGGTTCAGAATTTTCATTCACCCTGGAGAAAGCAATCAAGAATTCTTCATAGACATCATACAAAAATTGCTTCTGGATTTCCTTAGTTTTGCCGAGACATTAAATTTTTGCTCAATTCAAATTAGGTGGGAAGTAAAAACAAGCTTAAGCGATTTAAGGAGAACGAAACATTTGCCAATGTGATCCAGCCCAAAAGGGATGAAATAATTTCGGGATTTGGACTCAAGGGAAAATGGAACACCTTTTTTAAGAACGATCAACCTATTGTATTGGAATTGGGCTGTGGCAAGGGTGAGTACACCGTTGGCCTTGGGAAACGAAATCCCGATAAAAATTATATCGGAATTGATATAAAAGGCGCCCGTTTTTGGAGGGGAGCGAAATCGGCTCAAGAAGAAAACCTTGGAAATGTGTCCTTTTTACGTACACAAATTGAGTTGATAGACCTTTTGTTTGATGAAAATGAAGTGGGTGAAATTTGGATTACGTTTCCAGACCCCCAGATCAAATACAAAAGAACCAAACATAGACTCACAAATCCGGTATTTCTAAAGAAATACAAACAGATTTTAAAACCAAAGGGAATTGTACACTTAAAAACAGACAGCGAATTTATGCATGGCTACACCCTTGGACTTTTACAAGGTGAAGGACACGAAATAATATATTCCAATCACGATGTTTACAAAAATGCCGGCAGCCCTTCAGAAGTTTTGGAAATCCAGACATTTTATGAAAATCAGTATCTTGATCAGGGAAAACCAATTACCTATATCCAGTTTAGGATCAACTAACCAATGACGCACGTACTTATACTTTTCTTTGCCACGTTTTCGGCTGCATTTATGGCAACGGTGCCTCCAGGATTGCTGAATATGAATGCCGCAAAAACCAGTGTTGAAAAAGGAAAACTGAATGGTGTCATTTTCAGCTTGGGTGTCTCTTCCATGATTATGATCCAAGCCTACATTGCGGTGCTTATTTCCAAATTTTTATACCGAAATCCAGATGTGATCGATTTGTTATTGAAGATTGCGTTGGTGGTGTTCGCTTTTTTTGCAGTGTATTTTTTTATTGTGGCCAAACGAAACAAAAAAAAGAACCTGCAAGAAGTTGGGGTAAGTAAAAAAAATAGTTTTTTCAAAGGAATGCTGCTGGCTGCTGTAAATCTCCTTACCATACCTTATTATAGTGGGCTTAATGCCATGTGGAACGAGGCAGGATGGATCAAATTTGAAGCATGGGACATTACAACTTTCGTTTTGGCGGCAGGTGCCGGCACATTTTCCGTGCTATATCTCTACACCTTTTATTTTAATAAGCTAGAGACCAAGACGAATCGATTCTCCAAAAACTCCAATTACATTTTAAGCGCTTTAATGCTGGTGCTTTTGGTCATTACTTTGATTCGTATTTTCTATAAATGATATGGAAGAAAAGAACTTTTTCGAAAAAGTCTACGAAGTGGCCAAACTGATTCCCTTTGGGAAGGTGACTTCGTACGGTGCCATTGCCAAATACTTGGGAGCTGCGCGAAGTGCTCGAATGGTTGGTTGGGCCATGAACAATTCGGCTGCTAAGGAAGTTCCTGCCCATCGAGTGGTGAATAGAAAAGGAGTACTCACCGGGAAGCACCATTTTGATGGGACAAGCTTGATGCAACAACTATTGGAAAACGAAGGTATTGAAGTAGAAGACAATCAAATTGTCGATTTGCAAAAACATTTTTGGGATCCTGGGAAAGAATTACTTTGAGGTTAACAATAAATAATGCTCAATGAACAATTTACAATGAGCAATAACTGCCAGCCCAATACCTTAAACCCTTTTTCCTTGCACCCTTAACCCAATCACCTTTCATCTTTCAATAATAGTAATACCCAATCCCATCATCTTCATTTTCAATACCCAAACTTCTCAATGTAGGCGGCATGCCGTATCTTTGTAATTTAGAATAAGTTTAAACGACTGCAAATAAAAATAGGATTGATGAAGCTGAACAAGGCAGATATTCTCAAAGCATTGGAAAACATTTCCGCTCCAGGTGAAGGACAGAATTTGGTGGAGAGTGGTGCGGTAACCAATGTGCAAGTATTTGGTGATGAAGTTGAAGTGGATGTTACCATAAAAAACCCAAGCCTCCAGGCTAGAAAGAAAACCGAGGTCGAGATTTTAAAGATTATTCATAAAGAAGTCTACCAAAAGGCTAAGATAAAGATCAACCTAAAAGTTGACGCGCCAGCTAAACCGAAGGTGAACCAAATTAAGGGAAATCCGATACCTGGAATTCAAAATATAATCGCGGTAGCTTCTGGAAAAGGAGGAGTAGGAAAGTCTACTGTTACCGCAAACTTGGCAGTAACATTGGCAAAAATGGGCTTTAAAGTAGGCTTATTGGATACCGATATCTACGGGCCTTCAATGCCAATTATGTTTGATGTTGCTTTGGAAAAGCCATTATCGGTCAACGTAAACGGTAAATCCAAGATGAAACCAGTAGAAAACTATGGAGTTAAGCTGCTTTCCATTGGATTTTTTACCCAGCCCAATCAAGCCGTGATTTGGAGAGGACCTATGGCATCCAAAGCGTTGAATCAGATGATTTTTGACGCGCATTGGGGCGAATTGGACTTTCTTTTGCTGGATTTACCTCCGGGAACAGGGGATATCCACCTAAGTATAATGCAGTCCATGCCGGTTACCGGTGCCGTTGTGGTAAGTACCCCTCAAGAAATTGCACTTGCCGACGCACGAAAAGGAGTGGCAATGTTCCAACAAGAAGCCATTAGTGTACCTGTGTTGGGAATTATTGAGAATATGGCCTATTTCACTCCGGCTGAGCTGCCTAACAACAAATACCATATCTTTGGAAAAGATGGTGCTAAAAACCTCGCGGAAGATTTGGACACCCCATTTTTAGGTGAAATTCCGTTGGTGCAAAGTATCCGGGAAGCAGGAGATGTGGGTAGACCTGCGGCATTACAAACTGCAACGCCAATTGAAGAGGCATTTGAAGAATTGACCAAGAACGTAGTTCAAGAATTGGTAAAAAGAAATACAGACCTACCACCTACAGAGGCGATTAAAATTACAACAATGGCAGGTTGTGCTGCCGTTAAAAAGAAATGAGCATGACATCAGAAGAGATTAAAAGCAATGTTGAAAAAGCTTTGGATGAAATAAGACCATTTCTACAAAGTGATGGAGGAGATATTTCGTTGATTTCAATTGATAACGACAGCTCCGTAAAAGTTAGGCTAGAAGGGAATTGCATTGGATGCAGTGTCAACCAAATGACCCTTAAAAGTGGAGTGGAAATGACCATTAAAAAATATGTGCCCCAGATTGAAGAAGTCATAAACGTAAGTTAGACTGATAAATGTCATAAACCCTTCCTGTTACAAAACTTAAGTTGCACGGATATCCGAAAACTATTCTGAATGATTAAAACCGATATTTTGATTATTGGAGCGGGCCCTACGGGTCTTTTTGCTGTTTTTGAGGCAGGTCTGTTGCAACTAAAATGCCATTTAATAGATGCCTTACCGCAACCAGGGGGACAATGTTCAGAAATATATCCCAAGAAACCCATTTATGATATCCCAGGATTTCCAGAAGTATTGGCAGGGGAACTGGTAGACAATTTGATGGAACAAATTAAGCCGTTTCAACCCGGGTTTACCTTAGGAGAACGAGCGGAAACGATTGAAAAGTTGGATGATGGCTCTTTTGTGGTAACCACCAACAAAGGAACAAAACACAATGCCCCAATTATTGCCATTGCTGGCGGATTGGGAAGTTTTGAACCTAGAAAACCCTTGTTGGACAATCTTTCCAAATACGAAGACAAGGGTGTGGCCTACATGATTAAAGAGCCCGAGGTTTATCGAAATAAAAAAGTGTTGATTGCTGGTGGGGGAGACTCTGCCCTGGATTGGTCCATTTTCTTGGCCGATGTTGCAGATGAAGTGACTTTGGTACATCGTCGGAATGAGTTCCGGGGGGCTTTGGATTCAGTGGAAAAAGTGCAACAACTAAAAAATCAGGGGAAAATCAATTTGATAACCCCGGCCGAGGTGATTGACCTTCAGGGAGAGGAAAGACTTGAAAAGATAATTGTTAGAAAAACCGACAATTCAGAGGAAATTGATCTAGAGGTGGATAATTTTATTCCACTTTTTGGACTTTCCCCTAAATTGGGCCCGATTTCGGACTGGGGATTGGAAATTGAGAAAAATGCCATAAAGGTGGACAATACCTTGGATTATCAAACCAACATTCCAGGGATTTATGCCATTGGCGATGTAAATACCTATCCGGGCAAACTAAAACTGATTTTATGTGGTTTCCATGAAGCGACTTTGATGTGCCAAAGTGCATATCAACGCATCTATCCAGATAAAAAATACGTGATGAAGTATACAACGGTTGGCGGAGTAACTGGATTCGATGGTAGTAAAAAGGAAGCGCCAAAAGCGGTAGTAAAATCTATTGAATAATATTATTTACTGTGATTCCCCCTTTGAAGGGGGTTGGGGGATGTTTTACACCCCTAAAGTCCGCTCAAGGGGACAACATGATGAATTATGAGTGATATAAAGATTAAAATAACAGATCGCGATGGCGTATTGCATGAAGTAGATGCACCAACAGATATGAACATGAACCTTATGGAAGTAGTTCGTTCTTATGAATTGGCCCCTGAAGGAACTATAGGGATTTGCGGCGGAATGGCGATGTGCGCATCATGTCAATGTTATGTGAAATCTGACCATGAGCTTCCCGAAAAATCGGATGATGAAGAAGCAATGCTTGCTGAAGCTTTCTTTGTGGAAGACAATAGCAGACTAGGTTGCCAACTCCATATTACGCCACAACTTGAAGGCTTGGAGGTGCAATTGGCTCCCGAAGAAGCTTAGATTCTTGCCTGATACGTAAACAGATTGTAATACCTTCCTTCGGAAGCGATTAACTCGTCATGAGTTCCCTGCTCAGCAATTCGACCGTTTTCAATGACCAATATTTGGTCGGCTTTTCTAATGGTGCTCAAACGGTGAGCGATTACAAAGGTAGTTCTACCCTTGGTCAGTTCGGCCAAACTTTTTTGAATCAACGCTTCAGATTCAGTATCCAAACTTGAAGTAGCCTCATCTAAAATCAATATTCGCGGGTCTGCCAATACAGCTCGGGCAATCGCAATACGCTGCCGTTGCCCTCCTGATAATTTTACTCCTCTTTCTCCAATTAAAGTGTCCAATCTTTCATCAAATCTATTGGTGAATTCATCGACATAGGCAGCCTTTACCGCTTTTTGCAATTGTTCTTCGGAGGCATCAGGTCTGGGGAATAAGATGTTCTCTTTTATGGTTCCTTCAAACAAAAAATCGTCTTGTAAAACCACGCCCAAATGTTTTCTGAAACTAGTAAGATTTACTTTGGATAGGTCTTTTCCATCAATAGTGATTGTCCCAGAATCTGGGGTCAAGAAACTGGCTGCCAGCCCGGCAATGGTTGATTTTCCTGAACCAGAACTCCCTACCAAGGCAATCACTTGCCCAGACTTCACCTTAAAACTGATGTTGTGCAGAACTTCCTTGTCTTCTTCGTAGGCAAATGAGACATCCATAAAATTCATATCTCCATGTATTGACTTTAAGGAAATAGATCGTTCAACTTCATCGGATTCCGGAACCATGTTCATCAACTCTTCGGTTCGGTCCAGACCAGCCATAGCTTCGGTCAGCTGGCTTCCAATATTGCTCATTTGCACAATGGGAGCTATCATCATGCCTAGTAGAACGGTGAATTCTACAAATTCACCAATGCTAAGATCTCCTTGGATAATCATATAACCACCAAATCCCATAACGCTGGTGGTGGCGACTCCCAATAAAAATGTGGAGGAACTGGTCATAAATGCAGTTGTGGTCAGGCTTTTCTTCACCTTCTGATACAATCTATCCACTCCAACTTCAAAAACTTCATGTTCCTGTTTTTCCGCATTAAATCCCTTGATTACACGTACGCCTCCCAAGGTCTCCGTTAACCTTCCTTTTACTTCAGCATTGATCTTGCCACGTTCCCTAAAAATGGGACGGATAATTTTAAAGGCCTTTAGGGCAATTAAACCAAATATGATTAATGGAATAAAAGTAAAAAGCGTCATAAAAATGTCGATGTCCAATAAAAGAATCAGGGAAACCACTGCGGTTATGATTCCACCCACCAATTGCACTAAACCGGTGCCCACTAGATTTCGTACCCCTTCCACATCTGTCATGATTCTGGATACCAAGGCACCTGATTTTGAATTATCAAAAAAACGAATGGGTAATGAGAGCACATGTTTTTGAACCTTTGCCCGTAGCTCAGATATTAGAAATTGAGCCTGCACACTCAAAATCCGGGTCAACAAAAATGAAGTTACCGATTGAACCAAAATGGCCAACATTACCCCCGCCACCAAATATTTGAGCATCGTCACGTCTTTTTTGACAATGATATCATCGATAAGGTATTTTGAGGCAATTGGAGCAACAAAACCTGCCGCTTTGCTTATGGCAATCAAGAACAAACCGATAAACACCAATTTCCTTTTGGGCCAAATAATGGTCTTGAATGCTGTTAAGATGCTTACTTTCTTATCGGACATAAAGAGTTTTAAAAGAAGGTACAAGTTAGTTGAAATTATACGGACATAAAACCGTTTACGCATTCTGTACATTGGTGGGAAAAGAACATTCTTGCATATCGTATATTTAAAGGTTTCCATTTTAGAGGTGTTATGAAAAAAATCCTTCTTTTTATTTTCTTGCTTATAGGTTCTTCCATTGTTTTTGGCCAGCAGCGTTATTTGGAATTGCAGGAAATTGTTAACGACAGTGCCCGTATTTTTTCAACCCAAGAGTTGGAAGGGCTAAAAACAAAATTAACCCAGTTTGAAACCGAAACCACAAATCAAGTGGTAATTCTGACCATAAATACTTTGGGGAATGAAACCATTGAGGAGTATGCCAATGGTACATTCAACCAAAACAGACTGGGCCAAAAAGAAAAAGATAATGGCATTCTAATTCTGTTTTCAAAAATTGACAGAGAGGTTAGAATTGAAGTTGGCTATGGTTTAGAACCCTATATAACAGATGCGGTGGCCTCAGGTATCATTCGGAATTCAATGATTCCGCGATTCAAGGAAGAGAATTATTTTGATGGATTGAACCTGGCCACAGATCAACTCATTGAATTTCTGAACAATCCAGATGCGTTGGAAGAATTTAAAAATGAATTGGAATCTGAAAACGATATAGGTTGGGGAATTGGAATTTTTATTTGCTTGTTCCTGCTAATGTTTGTTGGTGCCGGAGGGTTCGTTTTCTACCGAACTTACTCAGGTGTTGTAGAAGCTTTTAGAGGTATGCTGATTGGCAAACTAGGAGTTCTGCAAGGCGCTTTTATGGTGCTTTTTCAAATGATTCCAATTCTTTTTTCCATGGTTTTTATATTGATGCCACTTTTTTTTGCCATTGAAATATTTGGTTTGGGTATCAACCTCGAAGAGTATACCTATTTGCTGGATGATTTTTCATGGGGGTATTATCTTCTTGCCGGCTTTTTTGGATTTACACTGCTGCTTACGGCAATTAAAATTCTTGTCAAGGGTAAAGAAGAATTTCAACTTTCATTGTTCAAAAGTGATAGCACATATATCAGGAAAACTTTTTCTTCTTCGGGAAGCCATTCCTTTGGGTCCAGCTCCTCCGGTGGAAGTTCAAGTAGCTTTTCAGGAGGTGGCGGTAGTTCGGGCGGAGGTGGTGCCAGCGGTAGTTGGTAATCTTCCTATTTCAATTAGCAATTCAATGGCATTTGCTGTACATTAAGAGTCTAAAATAAATAAATGGATACCAAGGACAGTAATGGGAATATTCTTGAAGATGGCGATAGCGTGCACGTGATCAAAGATTTGAAAATCAAGGGCATGTCCAAGACTCTTAAAAGAGGGAATGTGATAAAAAATATTCGTTTAACAGGGAGTCCACAAGAGGTCGAGTGTAGAATAGGAAAATCCCAAATTGTATTGAAGACCCAATTTTTGAAAAAAGCATAAAATCCAATGAGAAGTTTACTGTTGATTATAGCGTTCACTTTAGTGAACTGTAGCCAAAAACCACAAACCGAAGTAGAAGAGTGGCAAGCCCAAGCGGAAAACGTGACCATAATTAGGGATGATTTTGGAGTGCCGCACATTTACGGAAAAACTGATGCGGATGCCGTTTTTGGATTGCTGTACGCCCAATGCGAAGATGATTTTAACCGTGTAGAGCAAAACTACATTTGGGCCACCGGAAGATTAGCAGAGGTCGAAGGTGAAGAGGCCATATATAGTGATCTTCGAGCCAAATTATTCATGACACAGGAGGAAGCGATTGCCAACTATGAAAAGAGTCCAGAATGGCTAAAAAAACTATGTGATGCCTTTGCAGATGGCGTTAACTACTATTTACACACCCATCCAGAGGTAAAACCAAAGTTATTGACTCGATTTGAACCTTGGATGCCCATGTATTTTAGTGAAGGAAGCATAGGTGGCGACATTGAGCGGATTTCCATTGCAAAGATCAAAGCATTTTACGAAAGTGGAATGGAAATCCCAAAGATGGAGGCTCTCAAAATGGAAAAAGAAAAGGAAATGGAAGAACCACAAGGATCCAACGGAATTGCTATTTCGGGAAAGTTGACCGAATCGGGCAACGCCATGCTGTTGATCAATCCGCATACTTCCTTCTATTTTAGGGGAGAAGTACATGTAGTCAGCGAAGAAGGATTAAATGCCTATGGAGCGGTGACCTGGGGGCAGTTTTTTGTATATCAAGGATTCAATGAGAAAACAGGTTGGATGCATACATCAACCTATACCGATGTTATGGACGAGTTCAAGGAAACCATTGTAAAAAATGGGAATAATACCCTTTATCAATATGGAGAAGAATTAAGACTGGTTGGATCTAAAGAGGTGACACTAAAGTTTAAAGATGGAGAAGGTATCAAAGAAAAAACTTTCCCAATGTATCGTACGCATCATGGACCCATTACCCATGCTATTGATGGACAGTGGACGTCATCCGCTATGATGTGGGAACCTGTCAAAGCTTTGGAGCAATCCTATATTCGAACCAAACAAACTGGGTACGATGGCTTCAGAAAAATGATGGATATCAGGACCAATTCCTCCAACAACACGGTTTATGCCGATGCCGAGGGCAATATTGCCTATTTCCATGGAAATTTCATTCCCAAAAGGGATACAAGTTTTGATTTTACCCAACCAGTCGATGGGAATAATCCCCTGACGGATTGGAAAGGATTACATACCGTCGATGAAAATATTTTGGTGTTGAACCCCAAAAATGGCTGGATTCAAAACTGCAATTCCACTCCTTATTCCGCGGCATTGGAATATAGCCCCAAACGAGGAGATTATCCCAAATACATGTCACGTGATCAAGAAAATTTTAGAGGGGTACATGCCATTGAATTGTTGACAGGCCGAAGTGGTTATACTTTAGATAGTTTGATTCAATTGGCTCATGATTCTTATTTGCCTGCTTTCGATGCTTTGATTCCAGGATTGATAGCGGCATATGATGAAAATCCGATATCTAGTCTTAAAGAACCGATTGACATATTACGAAATTGGGATTTTAAAACCTCCGAGGAATCCATTGCAATGACCTTGGCCCATTTTTATGGAACTTTCTGTCTCTCATATGAGAGCAAAGAAGAGAGAAGTTTTTCCAGTCCAATGGAAAAATTGATTTTTTATGGAGGTGAGGCTCCAAATGAAGAAAAATTGGCGCATTTTAAAAAGGTTGTCGAAAAACTTGAAGCCGATTTTGGCACTTGGAATATTCCTTGGGGAGAAGTAAATCGATATCAACGATTGAATGGTGATATTCGTCAAGCTTTTGACGATACCAAACCAAGTATTCCAATCGGATTTGCCAGTGGAAGATGGGGTGCTTTGGCTGCTTACGGCGCTAGATACCATAACAATACGAAGAAAATATATGGCACTCGCGGTAACAGCTTCGTAGCCGCTGTTGAGTTCGGAGAAAAGGTCAAGGCCAAGACTATTTTAGCCGGTGGTCAAAGTGGAAATCCCGATTCACCACATTTTGATGATCAAATTGAAATGTATGCCGATGTACAATGGAAAGATGCTGCGTATTACAGGGAGGACGTACTAAAAAGAGCCGTTAAAACCTATAAGCCGGGCGAGTAACTATTCTTCTTCTTTAACAACAATTAAACTTGCCCTGGAACCTGTGGAAAGATTCCATCGATTATTGTGGATTACCTGGCCTTTGTCATCAGCAACAACAACTTGGGCGGTATTAGGGCCAGACGACCCTTGATTTAATGCTTCAAAATCGAGCCTGTTAAAACCTTCAACCAAATCAATATTGATTCCTTTAAAAGTGCCGGAAAGCAAAATATTTGGTTCGACCACCATCCCATTCAGATAAATTTTCACCCTATCACCGTCAACATATTCATGATCTCTGCAAACAATCCCTATAAACTTGGCGGTGGTTTTTATATCACCCAAATATTGGTCGCCATGGTGTTCTTTTGACCCTTTTTTCTCTTTTTCCCCTACTTTGGGGTCAATGACCAAATCGTGACCAGCTTGCAACAATTGTTTATCCGGTAACATTTTTACTCCAGGTTTGTTGCTCTTGGAGGTTAGATTTTCGTCAATTACGGAGGGAATACGCAGCGAAGTACCTTGATTACTGGATTTAATATCCAGATTGTTTCGTTCCCCGACCTTTAAAGGTCGAGTGGTGGGAATATCGCCCTGGGCCTGCAAAGCGGTGGCTCCAAGGACCAAAAAGGACAACAGCAGAACAAGATTTTTCATAGCAACTTGGTCGATACGTTGATTTAAAGTTAACAAATACCTTGCCACAGCAATGATAAATAGCTGTTAAATGTGTTACATTTTCGATATTAGGAAGGTGCTCAAATTCCCTTTTAGATAAAACTTGGATAGCAAAAGGGGAATGTCGTAACTTAATGGTTTACAAGTTTTAGCACAATTTTAAACTTGATCTGGAGATGGAAAAAAGACAATTTTTAAAGTATTTAGGCGGAGCTGGCATGGTTATACCCTTTTTGCCGATGACAGCGAATGGTCAAGAAATTTATAATGAGTTACCTTATCCGCATCCAGATGTTGAAGGTTTTTGGGAGCGTATCAGAGAGGACTTTAAGTTGAAACCTGACTATATCAATTTAGAAAATGGATATTACTGCATTACCCCTACTCCTGTTTTGAACAAATTATGGGAACATACCCAAATGGTAAATTATGAGGGTTCTTATTATATGCGAACGGTGCAATGGGAAAATAAGGAACAAGTGGCCCATAGATTGGCTTCATTTGTAGGATGTGAACCAGAAACCTTGGTAATTACTCGAAATGCAACAGAATCTTTGGATCTTATCATTGGAGGCTTCCCTTGGAAGGAAGGGGATGAGGCAATTTTTGCTCATCAGGATTATGGCGCTATGCGGGATCACTTCTACCTGATACAGGATCGGTATGGAGTGGTTTGCAAAGAAGTTTCCGTGCCAAATCACCCTAAATCTGATGAAGAAATCGTGGCCTTGTATGAGTCGCAAATAACTCAAAAAACAAAATTGTTGATGGTTTGTCATATGATCAACATTACAGGGCACATACTCCCCATTCGTAAAATCTGTGATATGGCTCACAAACATGGAGTGGAGGTAATGGTAGATGGCGCCCATGCTGTAGGTCATATTGATGTCAATATTTCGGAATTAAATTGCGATTATTACGGATCAAGCCTTCACAAATGGCTAAATGCTCCGTTGGGTGTTGGATTGTTGCATGTGGCAAAAAAGAACATTCCCAAAATATGGCCCTTATTGGCAGAACATGGGAAAGAACCTCACGACATTCTTCGCTTAAACCACACTGGAACCAATCCAGTGCAAATTTATTTGGCCATTAAAGAAGCCATGGATTATTTGCATAAAATGGGAATCCATCGAAAAGAAAAACGGCTTCGATACCTGCAACGGTATTGGAGAGATCAATTGCGTAATGTTCCCAACATAATAATCAATACTCCGGAGGAAGAACATCGAAGTTGTGGCATTGCCAACGTTGGCATCTCGCACATAAAGCCGAAAGATTTGGCCGAAACCTTGCTTAAAGAATTTAAGATTTGGACGGTTGCCATTGACGAAGGCAATGTGGTTGGTTGTCGAATTACCCCGAATATTTATACCACAACAAAAGAGCTTGACATTTTTGTGAAGGCTATGAAAACTTTGGCCAAGCGAGTATGATCATTTCTTAGGAACTATATATTTTACTGTACTTTTTTTAATCCGAACAAAGGGTGAAGCCATGGTATCCGAAGGATAATCATATCGTAAATAAGCCAACTGATTCCAAAAGTTCCTATGACCAAAACTGATGCTTTCGGTAAGAATCCCCAGTCTAAATTCATAACGAAGTACGCTATAATAATTGTTATAGTTTGATGTAGAATGTAAAAGGGATAAACGGATCTGTTTGCATAAGCGAGTCCTTTACTGGGTTTGGTCAAAAATTGGGACGCAAAGGCAAATAACACCAATATCCATGACCAAAGGTTTACTACTTTAAGGAATGCCTCGATAAAATGGATTAAGGTACTGTCCTCAAAAAAGAGCCAGATGGTCAACAAGCCCATAAATGCGAGTATCCCGGCTGATAGCGCTTTGAGTTTGACTTTATCCAGAATTTTCCAGAAGGTCTCTCCACATGAAATAAGTACAAAACCATAAAAAAACAAGATAATATAGAAAGCTATGGTAAACCAATCTCCTACCAAAGCATGGGTGACCGGGAAAAATGGCTCCATAAAGGATTCTACAAAGAAGAGCGGAACCACAAAAAGATAAATTCCCCAAGGTTTTTGAATCCAATTTTTAACCCATTCAATAAAATTGCTGCGACGCTTCCTGAGATAAACAAAAATGGGAGCAAGGATTAGGGAAAATAGAAATAAATAAGGCAAAAACCATAGATGGTGCCAGCTTATATTTCCTTCGGGATAGGTTCCTCCCCTAAATAGTTTTTCTAGGTTAAAATCCAAATACGACCCGACAAACTCTCCATTTACGATACGTTCCAAATAAATTTGAGGGGGAACAACAAGTAGCATTCCTACAAAAAGCGGGATGCCCAAACGCAGGTAACGTTCCAATACAAATTTGCCCATACTTCGTTTTCCCAAGGCATAATAAGTTCCCATGCCTGAAATAACAAACAAGATGGGAAGCCTCCACTGGTTCAAAAAAAGCATGGGCCAGCGAAGCCAATCGTAAATGACATTGTTCTTAATGTGCCATCCCCATGGCACGAAAAACATTCCTACGTGATAGAAAATAAGCAATGCAAAGACAATGACTCTGAGCCAATCCAAATCGTAACGCCTAACATTTTTTCTCATGATGAATAAACTTTCGGCAAAGATTGAAGAAGAACATGAAATGAACCTTCTTTTTGTTCCGCGATACGTCTCGAATTGTAATTCTGGAGAAAAAAACTAGACTTTTTCTTTTATGAAAGTAGATGGGGAATATCCCGTGTGTTTTTTAAAGGAATTGTAAAATGCTGATTTTGAGCTAAAACCGACGGAATTGCCTATAGCTTCGATGGTTAAATTGGCAAAAGAGGGGTCCAGTAGTCTTTTTTTGGCTGTATCCACTCTTTTTTGGTTGAGGTAATCATTAAAATTGAACCCGGTCTCAAGGTTAATGGATTTAGAAAGCGAATTTGGATTGGTTTCAAGTTTCTCTGATAAATCTTTCAATGTGGAGTTTTGAACCAGAAAATATTCACTGTTGATCACATAAGCATCAATTTTTTCAAAGGATAATGAATCACTTGAAAGGGTTTCATATTTATCCGCAATCCAGGAATTTTCAAAAAAACGGGATTCCGATAAAACAAAAAAGGAACTTATAAAGGCAATTGCTCCTACGAAAATAACAATGATATGATCGCCCCCATCATCTTCATGAAATAAATAAATAGTAAAAACCAAGGCCAATAACAGAATCAGCAGTAGTATCATATTTCGTGTAAACGCATACTTATCCATTTTTACTTTTTGGGTAGGTACATGCTTCTGTTTTCTCTTTTTTAGTACGATTATTCCGCTCAGGATTAGGTAAAATGTAAAGCTTGCCAACATAATCCATCTGAACTCATTCTTAATCCATTGGTATTCATAGGTAACCCAGTCAGGAACGGCGACCATAGGAATGTCATCATGGTAAGCATCCAAATAAGCATTCAATTTAACGGAGACGGGATTCAGGAAATACCCTATTTGGAAAACCAGGTAAAGAAAAGGAACCAAAAAGTGCACCCAATGCTTTTTAAAAGTGATTGGTTTTCGTTCTAGAAGGGAATACACAAAAAAATAGATGGTCGGGGCAATCAGTAATACAAAAACCTCCGTGGAATCATTAAAGTGTATAAGATATTTGATCAGTCCGGTATAGCACAAATAGGTGTCTGTGCAGACTAGGGCCTGAAACAACAAGGACCATCCAAATATGCGTATTGCGGATTTCTTTTTGGAACGAACAAAAATGACCATTCCCAAAAAATAAGCCTGAACGATACCCGCAAGCATGATGTATGAGGCAAGGTTATGTCGCTCCGGGATTTGATCTATGGCGTGTTGTACGACATCCATGTTACTTTTCTATATAATCCCTCAGTTTTTCAGGCCCTTCCAATAAGATTCTAACAATTTGTAAAGTACCGTCCACTTTAGTGGCAATCTGCCATTTGATCAATGAGATTTCACCATTTTCAACTTCAATTCCGGTAATACTTCTCGGATGGACACAGCTACCGTCGTTAAAAAAAGGAATTTGTCCAGGTTCAGGAAACCGCGGTCTGTGGGTATGTCCTGCAATGGTAATCCGAAGATTGTTTCTTAGGATCCAACGCTTGATTCTTTTTTCAATTCGGATAAGCTCCTTATAATTTTTTGCAGGACTGGTCGGGTCTGCTATACCAACAACTTGAAGCGGTTTCCAAAGAATTCGCACCAAAAATCGGCCGATACGCCAGCAAACGTAGTTCCACCAATCGGCTTGGTGCCCATGGGTACAAAACAACTCTTGCTCGGTTTTACTATGTTTTAGAATAAGTGCTTCATGATAGGTGATTCCTTCAAAAAGTTGTTTGTCCTTGTCCTCAATGGGTTCAAAATAGCTGGATAGATGCTTGTCCACATATGATTTTTGACGATAAACCATGTCGTGGTTTCCCCAAACCATGTGAAGTCGATTTTCTAAATGGAACTGCCGCAGCAATTGGTATACATTTTTATGGGCTTCAAAAATGGATTCAAAATGAAGATTTTCCCAAAGCTCATCACCATCACCAAGCTCACAATATTGAAAGCCTTCGCGATAGTAATGGCTTAATGCATGAAAGTAAATGTTTCGATTGTTCGCAAAATCATCAGCAAAACTGTTGTCACCCCTATGGCAGTCGCTAAAGAAAATAAATTTCGAATCGTCATCAAAAGCGATGGTTTTAGCCTGCTTGTAAGCTCGATCTAACCTAAAATTGGAGGACATGGAACAATTTTCATTAAATATCCAAAAAATGCGGACAAATCCATAAGGATTCCCTTAACAAGAGTGCATTTTTTCTTTTTGTAACTTTACAGGCTAAACCTCGACTTATATTGTATGGAGCAAAATTACCAGGCAGAGAGTCCCATGTTGCATCTGGTTAGTTTCAACAAGTTGTTGCAACACTATGATGAACAGCTAAAGAGCAAGGACAAATATTTGGCGGAAAGAGCTAAATATGTTCTTGATGCACAAGCTCCGTACCCTGAACTCAGGGAGGGTTTTAGTGACCTTGAACTGCTAGAAAAGCACAAAGATGTAATCAGTATTATCTTGGCTGATACGTTTTCGTCTGTTCTCACCAAAAACGAGATAAAAACGGCATCTACTCCATTTGAAACTATAGTTTTTAATTCATCTGAACGTTTTCAGAATATTTTAAAAAACGCTGGTGATGGATTTGAGCTCCAAATTCGCAATTTACCTCAGAATGTAGATTATATAATGCGTTGTACCGTGGTGCTGAGTTTTTACTACGGGTTTAAAATGGATTTTAGAAGACCATTATTTTACGATATTCCTGATTCCAATGGGGTAATGCGGCATTATCGCATATTGTACAACGCCGACTTTATGGAAATTGTTCCAACTGATAAGGCAAAGGAACTATCACAAGCGGATGTCGATGAACTACTGGAGAATTTTGACAATATTGATCTTTGGAAGGAGAAAATCCCTCCGAATAGTTTTATTTCCAAAGGATTTGTGATATCGAACATGTTCGATGTTACTGCCGAACACTCTATTTCGGAAATTAAATCTACCCTGATTGGAAGCAACAAAAGGGCAAATGAAAACTTTATGGACAGTTTTCAAGAAACTTTTAGGTCACTTTTCAATCTTAGAAAAATAAATGTTGGTTTTGCGGGATATGATTCCAATACCAACAGGTTTTTAAAAATTTATGGTAAGGGCATAGAAAGCTACATCCTTAAAGGAAAGGATATGGAATCCTGTGATCAAATGCTTTGTAGTTATTCCCATGAAAAATTATTCAAAGAGAACAAATATTTTGCCATTTCCAATGTAGAAAAATATTATAAAAGATCAAATGGGGAACAACCCTATAAAAACCTGTACGAACAGGGAATAAAAAGCGCCATCTTGGCGCCAATTGCAAGTGATGGAAACCTATTGGGTGTTTTGGAACTAGTTTCGGAAACTGTAAATGAACTGAACAGCGTTAATGCCAATAAATTGGAAGATGTGATGCCGTTTATAATTTCAGCGGTGCTCCGATCTATTGAGGAAGAAGAAAACTTGATTGATGCCATTATTCAACACGAATGTACTACAGTGCATTCTTCGGTCTATTGGAAATTTCAAGAAGAAGCAAAGCGCTTTATGGCGGATGAGCTTTTAGGCAACCAACCAGTTTTCAAGGAAATTGTTTTCAAGGATGTGTACCCGCTATATGGTCAAATTGACATCAAAGAATCTTCAAAACAAAGAAACATTTCAATTCAGCGCGATTTGATGATTCAACTCTCTGAAATTAATGGGGTTTTGGAAGTAGCTTTCAAAAAATTCAAGCTACCCATTTATGAAGAGCTTATGTTTAGGGTGAATACATACCTCGATGAGGTAAAAGAGGCGTTGTACACCCATACAGAACAGGCCATCTTTGATTTTGTAAAAGAAGAAATATCCCCTGTGTTTAAACACTTGAGGCTCGAAAATAAAGAGCTGGCCGCTTTGGTCGACACCTATGAAGCTCAAATAGATGAAACCACAGAATCCTACTATGACCATCGTAGAAATTACGATAATAGCGTAATGGAAGCCAATATGGAACTAGCCGCCTTGTTGGACAGAAAACAAGTTGCTGCCCAGGAGATGTTCCCGCATTATTTTGAACGTTACAAGACCGATGGGGTAGAGCATAACATGTATATTGGAAGCTCCATCGCCAATGATAGAAATTTTGACGAGCTTTATTTGAGCAACCTTCGGTTGTGGCAGCTACAGGTAATGTGCGATATGGAAAATAAATACTACGCACTAAAACCAAAACTGCCCGTAAAATTAGATGTAGCCTCTCTGATTCTAGTATACAGTACCTCCCTTGCCATACGTTTTAGAATGGATGAAAAACGATTTGATGTTGATGGTACATATAACGCTAGATACGAGATCATCAAAAAGCGCATCGACAAATCCTATATTAAAGGAACCAATGAGCGATTGACCCAAAAAGGGAAACTTGCCATTGTATACAGTCAGCGTAAAGATGAGAAAGAGTATATGCGATACATTAAATTCTTAAAATCCAAAGGTTACTTTACCAACAATATTGAGATTGTGGAGTTGGAAGGGTTGCAAGGTGTTACTGGGTTAAAGGCAATAAGAGCAGAAATTCTCTATACCAAGGACAAGGATGCCAAATCTGAGCGTACCTATACGTATGAAGATTTGATGGAAGAGCTTAAATCTTAAATTTTACAATCGTCCTGTCCCACCAAAAAAGTTAAAGGCTATCGCAAAGGCGATTACCGATATAACTATTCCAATAATAAAAATGGTATAGGTAAGTCTTAGAATCTTATATTTTCGATTCAGGACCAATCCTAAAAAGTACAAATCTTTGGTAAGGGAAGAATAAATGTATTGATTGTCCTTTACCAATTCTTTAATGGCCCATTCATAATCACCAAGACTCATTTTATGAAAGTTGCCGAAGAACAACAGATTTACTTTCTTGTTTTCCACATCTTGTTTGGTAAACTGACCACTGGTTACGTTGGGCCTAGTAGCCAATACTGCCAAAACCATGGAAATTACGCTGAACGTAATAAAAATTCCAGTGGGCCAAATTAAATATTCGTTGGACGGATTGTCCAGTTTTGGGATAAGATTGGACAAGGCAACTGAAATAATAATGGCATTTACAGAAAGCAAAATATTAGCTTTGGTATCTGCAATATCACTTAAGGTCAAGTGATTTTTCAAGGTGACCCTAAACAGCGTTTGAATGCCACGATCCGGACTCTCACTCTTGTATTTGGCCTTCAGCGCTTCTTTTTTAGCGATTTCCTTTTCAGTTTTTTTCTCTTTCACCAATTGTTTCAGATTGCGCTCTTTGCCTTCTTCCCAGTTATCCTTGGCATAATCAGTATAGAATTGATGTTCATTCCGGAACATTTTTATGTTTTCATCCCGCCACTCTTTGTTGGAATATTTGGCAATACCAAGAAGTTCCAATTCCTCTTTTAAAAAATCAGTGGTTTCCCAATAACTCTTTTGGGCAAAATGCGAAGCATCCGCATCCCGGATAATTTGCTGTTGCAAATTTTGAGGTTCAGAATAGCGTTTTGTAGCCATAATATTGGCACTGATTTCTTCAATACTTTTTGCATCATACTTGTGCTCTTTTAGGAAATTTACAGCAATTTCGCAGCTTGTTTCTTCATGGCCTTGCACCCCTTTGGTATAACCTGTATCGTGGAACCATGACGCCAATAGTAACTTTTCCTCTTCCGCTGTTCCCAAATTGTAGAAATTGAGCAATTCTTTAGTACTTTTAACTACACGCTGGGTATGTCGCAAATTGTGGTACAAGAATTTTGGATCCAATTTATTTTCTAAAATTTCGGAGACAAAATGTTCAGCTTTTTCTAAAATTTCCGACATAACAGTACTTTGAATTCTCCAAAATACAAAATTTTGGAATCAACCTCAGTGATATGAAAAAACAATACTTAGCTGTCCTTTTATTGGTGCTAGTAACCAGTTGTGCAACTTACCAAGCAAAGTATGCCACTCCGTTCAATAAAACCGATGTTTCCACTGACAAAGAAATTGAACACACCTTTTATCTTATCGGTGATGCAGGTAAATCACCTGTCGGGGATTTGAATGCGACCTTAAAGCGATTTAAGGACCGATTGCGCCAAGCAAACAGGAACAGCACCGTACTTTTTTTAGGGGATAATATATACCCTGCTGGATTACCAGACAAGAATGTTGACCCTTCAGGTCATGCCTTGGCAAAGAACCATTTGGATGCTCAACTGGCAACAGTTACTGATTTTAAGGGACAAACAGTTTTCATTCCAGGGAACCATGATTGGTATAGTGATGGTCTAAAAGGACTTGAACGACAGGAAAAGTATATTAAAAAGGCATTGGATAGTAAAAAGGTGTTTTTACCTGACAATGGCTGTCCAATTGAAAAAATTGAGATCAGTGATGATATATTGGTGATTGCAATTGACACAGAATGGTATTTGACCAACTGGGATAGGCACCCCACAATGAATGACGATTGCGAAATCAAAGATCGGGGCAGGTTGTTTGAAGAATTGGAAAGCTTGATCAAAAAAAATGTGGATAGGACCACCATTATTGCAATGCACCACCCTATGTTCACTTATGGATCTCATGGAGGCTATTTTTCGTTTAAGGAACATATGAATCCAAGCGGCAAAGGATTTCCATTACCTGGGCTTAGTTCACTTGCAAATTTGTTACGGAAGACTTCTGGCGCATCAACCACAGATCTGTACAACAAAATGTACAATCATTTAAAAAATAGGATAACCACATTATCCCAATATTCCGATAAGGTGGTTTTTGTTTCAGGTCATGAGCATTCCTTGCAATATATTGAGGAAAAAGGAATACCGCAGATTGTGAGTGGCTCTGGAGCTAATACAGGAGCTACTCGATTATTGAATGGCAGTAAATTCTCCACCGGCAAAACAGGTTACGCTGTATTGAACGTTTTCACCGATGGGTCGTCAGAAGTGGAATTTTATGGGGCTGGTGACAGCCCGGAGGAATTGCTATATCAGACACAGGTACTTCCGCCAGATACATCTACCGAAAGCGTATCGTACAGCAGCGATTTTCCGGCATTTAAGTCGGCTTCCATCTATACGGATGAGGAAATCGATAAAAGTGGATTTCACAAATGGCTCTGGGGAGAACGCTATCGAAAATATTATGCTACCAAAGTAAAAGCACCCACCGTGTTGTTGGATACTCTTTATGGAGGACTATCCGTGGTAAGAAAAGGAGGTGGAAACCAATCCAATTCCTTACGGTTAAGGGATAAGGACGGTAAGCAGTATGTTATGCGCGATTTGCGCAAGAGTGCAGAACGCTATTTACAGGCTATTGCTTTTCAAGAACGCTATGTTATTGGGCAATTTGATGACACTTCTATCGAAAAATTGCTATTGGATTTATACACAGGAGCCCATCCGTATGCCCCTTTTACGGTCGGAGAACTTTCTGATGCCGCGAAACTCTATCATACCAATCCCAAACTGTTCTACGTTCCCAAACAATCGGTTTTGGGAGGATTTAATACTGATTTTGGTGATGGATTATACATGATTGAAGAACATGTTTCTGATGGCCATTCTGATTTGGAAAGCTTTGGAAAAACCAAAAAGATTGAAAGCACTTATGATTTCATTCAAAAGTTGCGCAAGGATGAAAAATACAGTTTGGATGGGGAAACTTATGCAAGAGCGCGTTTGTTCGATATGTTGATAGGAGATTGGGATAGACACGTAGATCAATGGCGATGGGCTGAATTTGATGGGAAGGATGGTAAAAAAGTTTATAAACCTATCCCACGAGATAGAGATCAGGCCTATTCACTTTGGGGAGATGGTTTTATCATGGGATTTGGTTCACGGGCAGTGCCAGGACTTCGAATTTTTGAAGGATTCCATGAAGAGATTAGAAGCGTAAAAGGATTTACCTCGTCACCGAGGACTTTTGCCTTGGATATGGCACTATTGTCCGAAACCGATATGAAAACATGGGAAGAACAGGCAAAATTTCTTCAGCAACACATTACAGAAGCCGTAATTGATGATGCCTTATTGAATTTCCCGGAGGAAGTTCGGGATGAGACCATCGATAAAATCAAAAAGACGCTTTTGGCCAGAAAAAGAAACCTTGTCGGCACTGCCAGGGAATATTTCGGGGTCATCAACAAATACAGCGTAGTCACTGGTACGGACAAGGACGATTACTTTAATATAGTTTCTGCACCAAATGGAGATTTGGAAGTACGAGGCTATCGCATCAAAAATGGAGAAAAGAAAGACCAATTTTTCGAAAAAATATACAAACCAGAATTTACCAAGGAAGTTTGGGTGTATGGTTTAGACGACGATGATGTTTTTGATGTCAACACCAAAACATCGAAAATTAAGGTGCGCATCGTTGGTGGGCAAAACAATGATATCTATAAAATCGATGAAAAGTCAAGAAAGGTGCACACCTACGATTTTAAGTCCAAAAAGAACACCTATGACGAAGCTTTTGGCGGCACCGTACATCAGATAAACGATTATGACACCAACACCTATGAATTCCTTAAAATAAAGGCCAGTAACAATCAATTTTTGCCTACAATTGGTGCTAACCCAGATGATGGTTTTCGGATTGGATTTACCAATACATACCTATTTAATGGGTTCAGACAGAACCCATTTACGCAGCGTCATATATTCAACGCGTCCTATTATTTTGCCACCAATGGTTTTGATTTGGGATATAAGGGAGAGTTTGCCAATGTGTTCGAAGGGGTGAATTTGGAGTTGGATGCCAGATTTACCAGTCCAAATTTTGCCATCAACTTCTTTGGTTTTGGCAATGAAACAGAAAACAATGACGATGATGAACCCCTGGAACTCGATTTTAACCGGGTGAAAATTAAGACCATAAAAGTTGCACCTTCTTTGGTATGGAGAGGACGTCTGGGTTCAAAAGTGAAACTGGGTGTTTCCTATGAAAACTATGATGTAGAGGAAACCGAAGATCGTTTTATAGAAGACTTCTTTACCAATTTAGGAAGGGAGACCCAACAAGACTTTTTTGGTGTGGATGCTGAATATGGCTACTCCAATACCGACAATGAAGCTTTTCCGACAATGGGAATGAGTTTCTCATTGCAAGCCGGGTATAAAACCAATTTGACAGATTCTGATAGAGCGTTTGGATATGTTATTCCAAGCCTGTCCATAGACCATAAATTATGCTCCAATGGAAAACTCGTTTTAGCGACCAAGCTAAAAGGACATGTAAATATTGGAGATGATTTTGAGTTTTACCAAGGTGCTAGCATTGGAGCCAATAATGGATTGCGCGGATTCCGTTTTGAACGTTTCACCGGAAAATCAGCCTTTTATCAAAATACAGATCTGCGCTTAAGCTTTAGAAACAGACAAACCGGATTGTTACCCGTTACTCCGGGTATTTATGGTGGATTTGATTATGGCCGGGTGTGGTTTCCTGGTGATGATTCGGATAAATGGCATAACTCCTACGGAGGGGGCTTCTTTTTAAATGGGGCCGATATTCTTTCGGCTAATTTTGGATTGTTTAGTAGTTCGGACGGAATGCGATTTGCCTTTGGGGTTGGTTTTGGATTTTAGAAGCATACCCGATGCTCGATGCTAGGTGATGGGAAAATTAAAGACAATCCCTTCCGTCTTGATACTTTACATCAATCCACCTTCCTGTCATCCTGAGCTCCTGCCTTCCGAAGTCTCGTATGGAGGACAGGTTGTTGAAGGAAGGGAAAGGTATCTTGCAAGCAGGGTGGAAAGGATGGAACACCCCTACCCTTCGACTACGCTCAGGGCTCCTCAAGGGGACAATTCATATCCAATATCCATCAATTTGCTATGGCTTTTTAGCTCAAGATTCCCGAACTTCTATCCAGGGTGTTAATCAAGCTTATACGAATACAGATTTCTACCCTTGGTTTGGGATTGTTCGTCGGCAATCAAAAGCGTGGTGTCGTTTAAGAAACAAATGGATTCTTGTTGCGTTCGGTGCTTTACATCAATGAATTGTTTTTTGCCTTGTGAAAAATCTTCTCCAGCAAAATCGGAATAGAGCCAAATAAAACCCGAGCCCAGTAAGGCCACTGTTTTGCCATCAGGAGAAATGTCAGCAGAAGTAATGGAACAAAATTTTTGGTCGGTACAAGAAACAAATTCTCCTACCAGTTCCGCTTCATATGAACCTTTGACCGCTGGAATTTTATAGATTAATGCCTTTCCGGTATAAGGTCGTGTACGGTTTTTAGTGATGAGGTATAGAAAATCATTTTGGTAAAAGAAAGCCTCACAATCGTATAATAGTTTAGATTTTTTGGGAGGAAACTTCTTTTGCTCGGGATAGTGAAAAGCTATTTTTTCCGCCTCAATTTTTTTGCCCGGTTCATTGTTCGGATTGGGTATTTTGTAAATGGAAAGATTTTTTCTGTCGTTGTGGTTGTTTCCAAAGTTTCCAATATAAATATTGCCTGCCTCGTCTTTGGCCAAATCTTCCCAATCGTTGTTCTTGGCATTTTTTACCTTAAATTCTTTGATCAGTTGCCCTTTAAGATTAAGTGCGTAGATATGATCCTTATTTCCATTGTCCTCTATAATCCAGACAGAGGAAGGGTTTGTCGACACCATGCCCGAGACTTCACTCAAATTAGAGGGAATCTTACCTTCAAATTTTAAATCTCCATACCAAGGTTTTTGCGCACAGGCTTGTACAAAAAGTAAAAGCAATATGGGTACAACCCTATTCATTGCTCTCTTTTATAGGCATATAGATTTCGGCTTTCCACTGAAGTGCATTGCCTCCAAAATTGGGGTTGTTATAGAAAACCTCAACAGGAGTTGGCTCAACCTCAATATTATTGGCTTTTGCATAGTCCAAAAGGGCATACCAAGCCCTGTCCGAAGTAATATAGTTGCCATTATATTCGGCTTTTAAGGCCTTTTTCGCGAAAATACGTCGGTATTTAATGTCGGTATTCATTGGCAATCTTTCGGAACGGATAATGGGTTGCCCAAAATTATATTCAATGCTATCTTTTTCCATATCCCATTTGGTGATTTGAACAATGGGTTGACCATCTAACTGCACCTCATTTTGCAATAAAATATGGGTGATATAATTCAAATTTTTCATCATTCCACCTGCTTTTTGAAATTGGGTAACCTTCAGTGGAACGTATGCCAAATACTTCGTTGGAATCTCTTCTTCACCCACAATGGTTACCTTGAATTTGTTGACATGGTCATTCAGGTTTTCCATAAAATCAAGGACTGTTCTTCGGGACCGTTTTTCAAAATCTGTATCTGAAAATGGTACTTTAATCTTGTTTGACAAACTATGTTGTTCATCACTAATATTGACCTTGACTTTGGACGTAGAATCAGTAATCGCTTCAATTTCCCAATCATAAATATGTGTGGAATCACCAAATTTAACCCTTTGGGTTAAATGGTAAATATCATCACCTTCTTGGGATACCGGTGTTATGGTGTCCAAAGTTTGATCCCATAGTTTTATGGTCTGGTTAATGGCTCCAGGAAAGGTTTTGGCTTCAAATCGTATGGTATAATCCGAGGATTTTATGAACAAATACCATAAAAGTGCCAACAGTAAAATCGCCAAGATGCCCAAAAGAACTTTTTTCATATTGTCAAGCTAACTTTAAAGGGATTGAAGATTTTAGTTCATATCAAGATTGTCCACAACAAATTGCCCTAAAGACCGACCTTGATTGACCCCTATTTCCACGGCGGCCCTATAATGGATTCCACCATACATTCTGCTTATTGCAGCCTCGTCAGCGGCAGCTTTGAATGATTTGAACGATCTAACAGGTAGCCCGTAAGGCACCTCGGTATCGTCATCAAAGGCAAAATCATCACCAAAAACACTGGTTAAGGCCATCGCCGCAGCTCCAGACGCTACGCTATGTCCACTCGTGTACTCTGGAAATGGAGGTGTCTGTAGCACAGGTTCCCAACTGTCATCGATATGTTCGTTAATCAAGGTTTCAGGGCGGATAAGGCTGCTTCGATATTTTTCGTCCCAACAGCTGATGAAAGCATCGGCAATCGCAATGGAAGTCTTGGTATAGGCATAGACTGCTTTTGCAAAATCAGCATCAGTTTTTCTAGCAGCTATCTTCGCAATCCCAATCCAATGTGCCCCAGGAGTGATTTTTTTGGTTGCAAACATTAAATGTCCCCTGGTTACGGAAACATATGGATTACAATCCCAGAATTTGGCAATTTGAATTTCCTCAGATTCATCTCCTTTTGCGGTAATCTCGTTGCTAATATCGTACACCTCGACCACCTCTTTATAAAAATCAGAATCTTTCTCCATTGAAAATGGAGGAGGAGGAGTTGGTTTAAATTGATTGGCAGAATCAATCACAAAAGGCCTTATTTTACTCCAGTGCGGCTCAATACCATCCATATAGGAAGGAGGGGTAGGTTGCCATCTTGAAGGATCTTCAGAATCTACCGTGAATTTAGGCATGGTCCGGGTTTGTTTATAGTTGTCCTTGTCCATCCAAGCCGCAATATGATCTGCAACTTTTAAACCGTAGGCTTTGGAAGCTTCAAATTCTGTAGGGTTTTGGTCTTCCCATTTATCATAAAGGCTATCACGGAAGGTTTCAATGCGATCTTCGGAAAAAATAAGACGTTTGCTCAAATCGATATGTGCGATAAGCGCTGCCAAATCCCAATTGATGTTGGCCTTGTTTTCCGGTTGCGGAACGGCAGATAAATCGGTAACCTGACCTTGTAACGAGTTATAATCATCATTTTTTTGAGCCAATATTTCATAAGCAGCGACATTCGGGTATGCATAAATTCGACTTGCCACAGGGGGTGAAAAAATATCATGGATCATCACCTCGGTCACTTTGTCAACAGAACTGTGATAATCTTCTGGAGATATCACAATGGGCTCCTCATTTTTTGCACAAGAGAAGCATGCAAGAGCGATGATCAGTAGTGTTCCTAAACTCTTTTTCATAACCAATTTATTTTATTTGTTGATTTGATATAGTTGGGCTTTTTCATTATTAAATACAGCAAGCAGGTATTCTTTGTCCTTAAAAGGTAAAATACCTAGATGACGCAAAGATTTTTGATTAAAATCGAGACCTAGACGATTGCCCAAAATTACATTATTTTCATTTTTAATCAAGGCACCCGGGAAGCTGTCAAACCTACCGTGATATGGTTTAACCCCAAAATAGTTTCCTCCGACCAAAACTTCAGCATGACCGTCATTGTCAAAATCATGCGAAAGAAAGGCCATAATGGGTGAAACCTGTAACTCAAAAGAAAAAGGTACAAATGTGAAAGTGCCGGCTTCGTTTTTCAAATACCCTGAACGAAGTTCAGTGACCGATAAGGTTTGGACATTTTTAAGGGCTTCCGTATCCAAAATCTCTTTGATTTCCTTGCCGGCGAAAGATTTATAAGTATTGAATTTTTTTCTTAAGGATACCATTTGAGAGGCCAAGTCATCCAAATCATGGATGGGATACTCTTTTCCAGCTTTGTTCAAGACAATTATGGTCTCTGTACTTCCATTGTCATCAAAATCGGAAAAATACATTTTTAGCGGGTTTTCTTTTGAGGCTACGAATTTTGAATTTTTACCCCAGTTTCCCAGTAAATAATCGACGTCACCATCTTGATCAATATCAAAGGGTTCTATGGTTTGCCATAGCCCGTTTAAATCCATGGTCAGCGTTTCAGTGAAACTTCCGTTGCTGTTTTTAAAGAATCTTGGTGACATCCATTCGCCAACTACAATAAGGTCTTTTGAGCCGTCAGCATCAAAATCGTGCCATATGGCATCCGTGACCATTCCAGTTTCACTAGCAATAAAATCGTCTACTATGGAAAATGCTCCATCGTCATTTTTCAACAAATAGGAATTAGGGGTTTCTCCAAACTTTGAAGTTACAATATGGTTTCCAACAAAAATGTCGATATCTCCATCTTGATCATAGTCATAGGGTCTGATAACCCCTGCATTTTGAAAGTACTCGGGAAGTTCACTTTTGACGTATGCTGAATCTTTTTGAATAAAATAATCGTCAGTCAAAGGATTGGATGACCCAAAGAAATCGGCTCCTCCATTCCCTAAAATAAGATCGTTCTTTTGATCATCATTAAGATCTAGAATGGCTGCACTTACCGTTTCTTTAATGGAATCTTGAATAATTTCAGGGATTTTGTTCAAAACAAAAGCTGAATCTTGTTGAACAAAAATCTGGGATGAAATAAATTTTGACCCGCCAAGAAAAACATCCGCTTTACCATCATTGTTTAAATCTCCAATGGCTAGTGCTGGTCCTCGGTCAGAAGCTTTGTAGGGAATCAATTTTTCCCGGTTAAAATCGACATAATTATCTTCCTTGTGCACAAAATCAATGCCTAAGGCATCCTCAATTTTCTTAAAAAGTGTTGGTTTTTCGGCCTTAGAGCGGCCATATTCAAAAGGTTTAGTGTTTTCAGGTGAAATTGTCAAGGTTTGGTTGACCTCAATGTCCTTTAAAATCTGATACGTACTATTTGGCCAAACTACTTTTAAAGAATCCAACTTTTCAGCGGCACCAAAACCAAAGTGAATTATTGGTTCACTTGAAGCTTGAAAACCTCTACTTAAGTATAGTTCTTTGAACTGTAGATTCCCATTGGTATAGGCATAAACCTTGGTGCCAATTCCAAGTTTATTGGGCTGAATATAGTTGAACTTAATTTTCAGATAATTTGATTTTGCATCGGTCTTGTTGATATATAAAGATGGTGGACTATTAAGATTGGAGGTGACCACATCAATATCACCGTCATTGTCAAAATCTCCTAGTGCTGTAGCTCCTGAAATCAGCGTGTCGTTAGAAATCCATTTGGACGACATATCTTCAAATGCCAAACTTGGTTTGCCCTTGAACACATAATTGTGAGTAGCTCCGGTAGGCATCATATTCAGCGCATCTTGGTCCACCAATTTGGTATTGTTGACCTTGCTCTGTATTTGATCGCTGGATAAAAAGTTGATAAAATCCAGATCATTTGGGCGTTTGGGAATACCATTGGAGACGAAGATGTCCTGCTCTCCATCTTGATCATAATCGGCAAAAAGAGCACTCCAGCTCCAATCTGTTGCGGCAACGCCGCTCATAAGAGCGGTTTCCATGTAGTTGCCATCAACCTGGTTAACATAAAGCATATTGCGCGTAAACTGGTAATGATAACCGTATTGTTCAATGCGCAGTTTTTGGGTCTGAATATTGTCATCGCCTTCCGAAGATTTTAATGGTATTTCATCTTCTGGCAGCATATCCAAAGAAATTAAATCAGGAAGACCATCATGATTAATGTCTGCAACGTCGTTACCCATGGAAAATCTGCTGCTGTGCCCAAAATGTTGCTTTAATTGTTCGCTAAAAGTGCCGTCACCATTATTCAGATAGTAGTAATCGTCTTCATGAAAATCATTCCCAACATAAATATCGGGATAACCATCTTGATTGAAATCGGACACAGCAACACCTAGTCCGTATCCGTTGATTCCACCATAAATACCAGCCTCCTCACTGACCTCGGTAAATTTTCCATTATCGTTTCGAAGCAATTTATCACCAGTTTCATAGTTTCTTTTGTTTCGAAGTTCAGCCTTGCCGTACGAATCTTGAGTGTGTACTGCATGATTGAGAAGGTAAAGGTCTAAATCTCCATCAAGGTCATAATCCAAAAAGGCTGCTGAGGAGCTATAGGAATCAAAATCCAGCCCATATTTAATGGAGCTTTCGGTAAAAGTCACCTTTCCTGTGTCGCCTGAAGTTCCATTATTGATGTAAAGCTCGTTATGTCCATTAAAGCCGTTGATGCCCACAACGGCACAAACATAAATGTCCAATAATCCATCGCCATTAACATCGCCCATTACCGCTCCGGTGTTCCAAGTGCTGTTTCCTTCAACTCCAGCAGACTGAGAGATATCTTCAAATTTGAGATTTCCCCTATTGAGATAGAGTTTGTTCTTTACTTGGTTGCCCGAAAAGAATATGTCGGGCAAATTATCACCATTTACATCGCCAACGGCCACTCCTCCGCCATTGTAAAAGTAGAGATAGTCCAAAATATTGAGGTCATCGGACTCCGTGATTGTATTTTCAAAGTAGATGCCTGTCTCATCAGGGGTAGGATTCTCAAACAGCGAATTCCCTTTTGAGCATCCAACCATGATCAAGGCACCAAAAAAAACTGCTAATCTATTCATCCAATGCAAAAATCTTAGGTTTTTCGTCATTTATGGCCGCTACTAGATACCTTTTACCGTTTTTATCTTTGAATTGTTTCAAATGTTTTACTTCGTCCCGAATCAAGAACCCACTTTCATCATAATTCTGCCAATCGAAGCCCAATTTGCCATCACCCAACAAAACATTGCCATAACCGGCATCCAAACGAGAGAATTGTGGTTTGAACTCGAAATTGTTCCCTGCCATGATCAAGTCTAGGTTTCCATCGTTGTTGACATCGGCACAGGTAATTCCGCAAATGCAAGAAAGTTGTACGCGGCTTGGAAGTCTTTTGATTTTGAATTTCCCCTCACCTTCATTAATAGCAATTACCGACTCAGAATGAGTGACCTCTTTTACAATGGAGCGATCTATAACTTCCTTCGGAAAGAGTTCATGTATTGTTCTTTTTGCATAATCTGATGCTTTTAGATTTTGCTTTTTTAAGGACACTAACTGCTCAGTCAATTCCTTTTTCTGGTGGATTGGATAATCTCCACCGTCATAATTTTGGGTCACTATCTGTTCAATGGTACCGTTATCATCGAAATCATTGATCCACATTTTCATTGGGTTTCCTTCTTTTGGGGAGTAATGAAGGTTTTCTCCTTGATTTCCCAATACTAGATCATAATCTCCATCATTGTCCAAGTCAGCTGCTTCCACAGTATTCCACCATCCATTAAGACTGTCTAAGGATGATTTTGATTCGGAAAGTCGACGACCGGAATTCTTGTAAATTTTAGGAGTTCCCCATTCTGAAACAGTAATAAGGTCTTCTTTTTTATCACCATCAATATCTACCCAAAGCGAGTTCGTGACCATTCCTGCATCTTTTAAACCATAACCCAATCTTTCTGTGGCATTGGTGAATTCGCCGTTACCTTGATTCTCTAAAAACAAATGATCGGGATCCAAACCATATACTCCAACAATATTTCTTGAGCCGATAAAGACATCAATATCACCGTCTGCATCAAAATCGCTAGTGGAAATGGTTGAAACATTCTTAAAGGAAGAAGGTAGGGAATGAGCAGATTTTTGAAAATTGCCTTTGCCATCGTTCAAATATAATCTTGGTCTGTATGTGCGCTCTTTTCCCACTTCATTGCCTCCTGAGCCAACAATAAGGTCCAAATCCCCATCTCCATCAGCATCAAAAAAGGCGGCGGCAGTATCTTCAAAAGAGCGATCTTCTTGTAATGCTCTTTGCACGGTAATGGACAACTTCCCTTGGCCTTTGTGCGTGTATATAGTTCCAGGTTGACCAACGGCCCCACCAACATAAATATCTTCATTTCCATCGCCATTGATGTCCCCAATTGCCAAGGAAGGGCCTTCTTGAGAGGTTTTCTTATAAATAAGTCCTTCGTAATCGAAATCACTATAGGTATTTTCTTCATGGGATGTCAAAGTGCTATTCTCCAACTCACGTATCAAGGTTTTTTTGGTTTTTACCTTTGAAGGGGAATAAGTTTCGGTGGCATCTACTTGTTTAAAAGTCAATACCTGATTGGCATCGATATTACTAAGTTTTTCGGTTTTGTCATTAGGCCAAAGTATACGTATTGAATCTATCTTTTTAACCTCTCCCAACCCAATGGTCATCATATAATCCATGGAAGATTGAAACCCTCGTGATGGAATTAATTCTTGATTGATAATCTGATCATCGTAGTACAGAAATGCCGTTGTTCCCACAGCAAATGGATTTGAGCCTTCACCTTCCAATTTTAATTGGATGTAATTATGGTTTTTCTGCTCATTGGTGTTATTGCGATAGATAAACGTCTCCGTATTTACATTGTTTATGACTAAATCCAAATCCCCGTCATTGTCTAGATCCCCGTAGGCTGCACCATTGGACCTTGTGGGCAGTTCAAATCCCCAATCTTTGTTCGCATTATCGAAAGTGATGTCCCCTTTGTTTCGATAAGCGTAATTCGGTTGAGGTTTTATGGGCATTTTATTGATAATGGAATCAATGGACTCTTTACGACCTGTAAGTGCCATTTTTTGAATAATCTCATTGGCAAAAAAGTCTACAAAGTCAAGATCGGTTAAATCGTGATTTATTCCGTTGGTAATAAAAATGTCGCGAAGGCCATCGTTGTCCATATCAAAAAGCAAGCCTGCCCAGCTCCAATCCGTGGCATCGACCCCACTATAATAGGCTACTTCAGAGAATGAACCATTACCATTGTTCAATTGCAATGTATTCTGAATGTACTGTTGGTAAAAATCCTTGCTTCGCTTTAGTTCATAGATGTTGTACCCTTCAAATTCCATTACTGATTTTACCCTTTGATCGGGTTCCGGAAGCATATCGGTGATAAAAATGTCGTTATGGCCATCATTATTAATATCAGCAATATCAATTCCCATAGCTGAAAGACTCAAATGTTGGGTATAATTCTTTATTTCTTCACTAAAGGTGCCATCCTGGTTGTTGATGTATAGATAATCTCTTTCATAGAAATCATTGGAGACATAAATATCTGGATATAGATCTTTGTTGATGTCTGTCACCAAAACTCCTAGACCAAAACCAATAAGGCTTCCATAAATGCCGGCGTCTTCGCTGACATCAACGAACTTGCCATCATCATTTCTCAACAACATATCACCAACTCCTCTAAAAATATGAGGGACGCCTTCCCAATCTTGGGCCCTTACTTCCCGCTGTTCGGCATAGCCTAAACTACTAACGGGAATATTGCTGTTGTTCAAAATATAGGCGTCTAGATCTCCATCTTTATCATAATCGAAGAAGGAAGCATGGGTGGAAAATCCAGTTTCCGCCAAGTTATATTCACTTGCTTTTTCGGTGAAAGTTAAATCCCCATTGTTGATGTAGAGATCGTTATCGTGATTGTTACCTTCCAAATTTCCGGCATTGCTCACATAAATATCCAAAAGGCCATCGGCATTTATATCGACCATAACAACTCCTGTGGACCATGGTTTGTTTCCAGTAACTCCCGCTTTTTCTGAAATATCCTCGAACTGTAGATTGCCCTTGTTTATGTATAACTTATTGGGTTCCATATTACCTGTCAAGTAAATATCTGGCAGGCCATCGTTGTTGATATCACCTATGGCCACACCACCTCCATTGTAGAAATTTCGGTATTTAAAAATGTTGAAATTCTTCTGATTTTCAACTTTGTTTATAAAGTCCACTCCAGTCTGCTCCGATGGCAGCAAAGTGAACAGGGTTTCGGATTTTTCTTTTGAACCAGTCTTCTTTTCATTTGAGTTGCATGCTCCCAGCAGTAGCAACAAACAAAATAGCTTCAATACGGGTGTTCTCATTTCTTCATTAATTTTTGACCAAAAATATAGGTGAATCGTTATTGCGGCCGGCAATGTAAGATGGTTTGCCGGCGATAGTAATTTTTTTCAACGTTCTAACGGCTCCAAAAAGATTGAAACCATTATTTTTTGCTATGTCAAAGCCTCCGTTCGTGTTGTTTTGTAAAATTAATCCATGAAAAGCATCCAATCTACCCAACTGGGTGCTTATTTCATAATTATTACCTACAATTAACAAATCGCGGTAGCCGTCATCATTTAAGTCGTCCAAACCAATATCATAAATGGAGGAAGCTTGCGCCATTTTTGGCAGGGCCATTTTGGTGAAATTTCCTTGCCCATCGTTTTTAAAATATGCACTTTCGAGTTCAACAATCTCTTTTTTCTCAGCGTTCTCTAAGCTTGATTTTCCAAATAAATCTTGAATTGACGCAGCCGCAAAATCTTTGTAAGACAGATAGTTCTTGTTTAAAAAGGGCATCTGTTTTACTAGTTCGTCCTTTGAGGCAAATGGAGTCTCAACATTTTTATGGTAATAGGTAATAACCGGCTCTGTGGAACCGTTATCATCGAAATCGGCCAAATAGAGTTTGATGGGTTGGTTTTTGGAAGCCATGAACTTACTGTTAAGGCCCCAATTGCCGCAAATAAGGTCCAAATCGCCATCATTGTCCATGTCAGCAACTTTTAATGCATTCCACCACCCTTCGGTATTTTGTAGGCCGTTGTTTTTTTGAAGTTTCAGTTGATTGCCATCATTCAAGAATATAGAAATAGACATCCAATGACCCACAACTATCAAATCTTCATAACCATTGGAATCTATGTCAATGGCGACAGCGTCTTTTATATTTCCTAAAAGTGCCAGTTCGGGAACAATTTCTTGGATACTATCTTTAAAATTTCCTTGGCCATCATTGACGAAAAAATGCTGCCTTGGGGTTTTACCATATTCTCCAGGGACTTGATCGGATAGAATTATAATATCCTGATCACCATCTTTGTCAAAGTCCATGGATAGTACTTTGGAAGCATTGACTTCAGTGCCACTAAATTGCAATTCGTCAAGCTCAAATATCCCATTTTGGTTGAGGTACAATCGTGGTCTTAGGGGTTTGCCATTCTTAAATTCGTTGCCCCCGCTAACTACGATAAGATCTAGAAAGTCATCGCTATTGGCGTTAAAAAAAAGATGTGCTGTGTCTTCGCTGGCTGCATTTTCCTGAAAAAGAGCGGCTTGCTCTTGTCGAAATTGACCGCCTTCTTCTTGAATGTACAATGAGGAGCTCTGGGTTTTTGCACCGCCGATGAAAAAATCATCCAGACCATCATTGTTCACATCGGCAACGGAAATGTCCGGTCCTTCATTGGAATTGGCAAAAGGAACCAATGGTTCACGATCAAAATCCAAAGAAGCTCGCTCGTCATGAATAAAATTGACCAACGAATCCAGTTTTGAAAACTTGGATTTAGTTTTTTCTTTTTTAGTTCGATAATAATGGGAAGACGCATTTTGATAATCAACACTAAGCGTGCCCTTTGCAGCAACATTACGAAGTGTTTGATATGCCCCACCGGGCCAAATAACTTTAAGAGAATCCAAAATGGAATCTTTGCCGAGGCCCAGGTGCATCCTTGGGGAAACAGCAGACAAATATCCTTTGGAAACGAAATTCTCCTGAGAAATTTGTTGTGATTTTGAATAGGACAACACCTTGGCGCCAATTCCAAATTTGTTCTGCGAACTTCCTTTAAATTCAATGCTCAAGGCATTGTTTGTTGTTTCTGTATTTTCGACAACAAATGCCTCTTGATTTACATTGTTGACAACGATATCTAGATCTCCGTCGTTGTCAAGGTCAGCATATACACTACCATTACTAAAGGAGGGTTCTTTATCCAACCATTCCTCGGTCACCTCTTCAAAAGTCAGGTCGCCTTGGTTTTTAAAAAAATAGTTGGCAATCTTTTTTTCAGGAAGTTCTTCGATCAATGGCATATCTGAAGTTGACATACCTTGTTCAATTCTTCTTTGGATATTATCATTGGAGATGAAATTGATAAAATCCATATCGTTGGTAGCTCCCTTGATTCCGTTGGAAACAAAAACGTCTTTTTTGCCATCATTGTCAAAATCGGCCAATAGCGCCCCCCAAGACCATTCGGTTGCTGAGAGCCCACTTAAATTTCCAATCTCTGCAAAATCCTCACCATTGAGATTTAGATGAAGTGTATTTTGCATGTATTGCGGAGCATATCCATTTCTTAAGTACTGTTGATAAATCGGGAATCCATATTCTAACCCAGAAGTTTTATAGGTCTCCAGATTTTCCGGAAGCATATCCAAGGAAATAATGTCCATTAGACCGTCATTGTTCACATCGGCAATGTCATTTCCCATGGAGTAATGGGTGGTGTGGCCCAATTTATTTTCGGGTCCGGAAATAACTTCTTTAAAAGTCCCATCCTTTTGGTTTATATAGAGGTAATCATTTTCAAAAAAATCATTGCCTACATAAATATCAGGATAGCCATCATTGTTCACATCACTTACGGAAAGCCCAAGACCATAGCCACTTTTACCTTGAAAAATTCCTGCTTCGGCACTTATATCGACAAATTTTCCATTGTCATTTCGAAATAAAACATCGCCAGAAAGCTTGTCCAACTTTTTCCTTTGATTTCCCTTTCCATAGGTCCTGTTAGGATAAACGGAGTGGTTCATAAGGTACATGTCCAAATCGCCATCCAAATCAAAATCAAAAAATGAGGCATGGGTAGAAAATCCAGAAAAATCCAACCCGTACGATTTGGCCTCTTCTTTAAAAGTGGGGATTCCGTTATCGTTGATTCCTTGATTTACGTACAAGCGATTTACATCATCTAAATGCTTGTAATTGCCAACTTTACATACATAAATGTCAAGAAGACCGTCGTTGTTGATGTCGACATGTGTGGCGCCGGTAGTCCATCCCTCGTCATTTTTAATTTGAGCTTCATTGGTAATTTTTTGAAAAGTGAATGCCCCTTTGTTCAAATAAAGTTCATCAGAAACTTGATTGCCCGTAAAATATAAATCGATTAAACCATCGTTGTTAAAATCACCGGCTACAACACCAGCTCCATTGTAATAATACAAATAGGTAAGAATATTCAACTCAGGAGTCTCGGAAAGTTGATTGACGAAATCGATTGCGGTGTGTTCAGATGGTATTTTTTTGAACTGTTTTTCCACATTGTTTTGACAAGAAATTGTGGAAAAAAGGAGTACAAAAACTGCGATCACCTTCCTTTTCATACATCTCTCAAATAAGCGTACAATATAAGTAAACTTGGGGGAAGAATAAAGCTAATTTGTGATGTTTTGCCCATAAAAAATAGGGGTTTGTGATTATGGTGTATCGAGCTTCATTTTTCGATAAATCCTTCATTTTTACAAAATAATCGAGTTATATTTAGAGGTCACAACCAAACTCAGATTATTATGATTGGAATACTTTCTTTTTTGGGCTTTACAGCACTAGTTGGAGTCATTGCGTATTTGGCAACGCGAAGCACAAATGAAAAATCGTCGGACGGCTATTTTTTGGGGGGAAGAAGTTTGACCGCTGGAGTAATTGCGGGTTCTTTGCTTTTGACCAACCTATCCACGGAACAAATTGTAGGGTTAAATGGGCAAGCTTATTCCGAAGGAATTCTGGTTATGGCTTGGGAAACATTGGCAGCAATTGCCATGGTGGTAACAGCGGTTTTTTTACTGCCCAGGTATTTAAAAAGTGGATTGACCACTGTACCACAGTTTTTGCAGGATAGATATGATACTACGACCAAAACCATTACGTCGATATTGTTTTTGACGGGTTATGTTGTGGTGCTATTGCCTATAATTCTATACTCTGGGTCACTGGCTATCAGTACCATGTTTGACGTCTCGGGAATGCTCGGGATTTCAGAAAAAGCGGCACTGATTTTATGTATTTGGGGTATTGGAATTATTGGTTCCATATATGCGGTATTTGGTGGATTAAAAGCAGTGGCAGTATCCGATACCATTAATGCTATTGGTCTTTTATTGGGAGGTATATTGATTCCTGTTTTTGGATTGATTGCGATTGGTGATGGAAGTTTGTTTTCGGGAATAGATGTGCTTTTTGAAGAGAACCCAGAAAAGTTTGATTCAATTGGAGGGTCCGAGGCCTCAGTACCCTTTGCTACAATCTTCACAGGAATGATGTTGGTGCAACTATTTTATTGGGGCACCAATCAACAAATTATACAACGTGCACTTGGTGCAAAAAATCTAAAAGAAGGGCAAAAAGGACTTTTACTTGGATCATTCATCAAAATTTTGGGACCACTGATCGTTGTGTTGCCTGGAATTATTGCCTATCATATGTTCCAAGGAAGTCTGGAAGTTCCCGATCAGGCCTATCCAGCATTGGTTAATAAGGTGCTGCCAGATTACTTGATCGGATTTTTTGCCGCCGTACTGTTTGGTGCTATTCTCAGTTCATTCAATAGTGTATTGAACAGCTCCGTAACCTTGTTTGGCATTGATATCTACAAGGAACACATCAATAAGGAAGCGGATGAAAAAACCGTGGTAAAGTATGGAAAGGCCTTCGGTATAGTCTTGGCGTTTGCCGCAATGTTCATTGCTCCACTGATAGCCAATGCCGGAAGTCTTTTTGCTTATTTGCAAGAAGTAAATGGCATCTATAGTATACCAATTTTAACTATCATCATCGTAGGGTACTTGACAAAACGCGTACCTGCGATAGCAGCTAAAATCGGGATCATTGGCGGCTCTGCATTATACATTTTGAGTCAGTTCATTTTGAAACCATTCGTATTTGGTGAAGAAAATTACCCACACTTTTTACATGTGATGGCCATCTTGTTCATTCTAAATGCTGCCATAATGTTAATTATTGGTAAACTGAAACCAAGGGCGGAAGCCTATGAACAAAAGTATACAGAACAGGTTGATATTGAACCTTACAAACATGTTAAACAGGTGGGTATACTTATTTGTGTAATTGTGATTGGGATATACATCTATTTTGCCAATTAATTCGCAGAAGAAAACAATTTTAATTATTGGGGCATTCCTTATTCAGTTTTGGAATGCCCTTTTCTTATGCTCGATTTTCCAAGCAAATTGTTTTGGTTGAGGTAGTAGGAGCCTATATAAGAAATTAAGTTTGATGCTTCTGTAATACACTCGAAGTGACACCTAATGTTTTTATTATTTGTAATTCGTCGTCGTTAATTTTATGCCGAGCTTGTGGATAGTTAAAAACAACGAATCAAAAAGACATATGTGTTTGGATTGTAAGCCAGTTTCCTTGATTTTATTTTGAAAAGGGTTATATGCGTATAGGTATAGAACAAAAAAAAGGCTGCCAAACGGCAGCCTTTTTCAATTATCGCTATTCTCTTCTGAGTATTCTCAGAGAAGCTTTTTAGTAACCTGGATTCTGTACCAAGTTCGGATTTGCTAGAAGCTGAGCTGCCGGAATTGGAAACAACTGACGTGTTACATCACCAACTTTGTCAGCCGATTTGAATTCCCAAGCTCTAGTGTATTGGCCAAAACGAATCATATCGTTTCTTCTCCATGTTTCAGCAAATAACTCACGACCTCTTTCGTCCAATAGTTGTTGTTCACTAACAGAACCAAAAGGTGCTACACCACGAATTGCTCTTAACTCATTTACAAGAGCAGTAGCATCTCCGCCACTTCTCATTTGAGCTTCAGCCTTCATCAGGTGCGCATCAGAATATCTGAACACCACTTGGTGTGAACGGAACTCACCAAATCTCGGGGCATATTTAATTACTCGGATACCGGTAATTTCGCTATTGTTGATAAGGCTATTATTTCCATTGTTATCTACAAAATCGCGGCCAAATGCCAATGGGCCACCGGCTCTATCTTCAAGCGCTGTTCCATCAAGGGCGTACTGCTGTCCAACTAAAAATCCGTTTCCAACATTGGAACCTGCTTCAAATCCGCCATCATCGGTGGTTTGGTCAGCTCCTGTAAAATTGGTTCCTCCTGGAGGCACACCACCTCTACGTTCTTCTTGCCCATCAAGTGCAGCTCCACTAGCGTCCAATCTGTTATTGTTTGGATCTCCTTCAAACAAGTCATAGTATTCGGCCAGTGTACTGAAACCATTCCAACCACCTCCACCTAAAGAAGTGGAATTGTAGTGCAGACCGTTAAAGATTCTGTTACCAACCCCGGAGGCCAAAGCAAAGATAGTTTCATCGTCCGCACTATCACGGAAGATGTCAAAGTATCCAGCTTGCAACCCATAACCCTGGGCTGCGATTGCATCGACTAGTGCAATCACTTCGCTCATATCTGATGATTCTGGAGAACCACCTAGGTAGATATGCTTGTTCAAAAGAACCTTGGCTTTTAGGAATCTGGCCGCAGCTTTACTACCTGTATTGTTCTCTACATTACCGGCAGTAACATCAGGAAGGTTGGCAATTGCCTGGTCCAAATCGGCCAAAATAAAATCTACGGCAGCTTGGCCAGTAATAACCTCTGGCAAAGTTGAAGAAGGAAGTGAAGTGTCTCTGAATGGTATCTGTCCGAACCAATCCAAGATGTTCCACATGGAGTATGCTCTTAAAAAGCTTGCATCACCAATATTCTGGCCACTTGGATTACTTCTTGAGTCCAAAATTTGTGAAGCTACCAGCTGATTGGCATTGAATTGGTTAAATGGGCCAATGATGTCACCGGCCTCAGTGGTCCAATCATGGGTATGGAGATTTCTCCAACGTCCATTATCACCCCAGTCAGTACCTCTTGTTGGTACTAAAGCAGCATCTGTAGTCACCTCGTTTAGTGCAAACCTATTGGCCTGATCACCATATTGACCGGCAACTGTATTGTACAAGCCCTCTACTGCTGAGCTGGGATCGGCAAGACCCTGGAAACCGTCACTGATAATTGAATCAGATTCTTCAATCTCCAGATTGGTACAAGAATATACCCCTGCCAATGTTATGGCCGAAAGTATATATAGTTTTAAAATTCTTCTTTTCATGATTTTCAATTTTTTTGTTTAGAATGAAGCGTTAATTCCTACTGTAACAGTTCTAGGATTTGGAAATCCTGACCAATCAATACCTCTAGAAGGAATACCTGAACCCAAATCACCTGTGTTCACGGTAATTTCTGGATCTAAACCGCTGTAGTCTGTAATCAGGAACAAATTTTGTCCTGTAAGGGAGAACCTAAGGGTTTTAAAAGTCCCTTCACCACTTAGAGGAACATTATAACCTATGGTTGCGTTCTGCAATCTAACAAAATCACCTTTTTCCAAGAATCTTGTGGATGGATCTGCAGAAGCACCACCGGATTCACCGCTTGTCAGTACATCGGGAGTAACGTTTCTAGCATTGTTAATGGAACCAGCTGTGAAGAAACCGTTTCTAGTGTTGTTATACACAGAGAAACCAAATTGACCTGCGAAATAGGTCGAGAAGTCCCAGTTGTTCACATTAAGGTTCAATGATAGACCGGTAGTCACATCAGGCAATGCATCTTCACCTACGAAAGTTCTATCGGCAATTGGATCGCCTACACCATTTCCGTCCAAATCCCTATAGACTGGGAATCCATCTCCGTCAAATCCTTCAAAAATTGCCATATAATAGGCGAATAGGGATTGGCCAGCTTCAAATCGTTGTGCGAATGCACCAGAAAGACCTTGACCATTTATTTCACCTGTGTTTACAGCACTTGCAAAATCCTGAATCTCATTTTCGTTATATGCGATGTTGAAAGAAGAAGAGAAATTCACATTTTCCGATTGGATAAAGTCATAAGACAATGCCAATTCTATACCTCTGTTGATAATCGCTGCATCTTGATTACCAAATTGGAACGGGTCAACAGCTGGTGCAGCTGGAGGTGTCTGAAGCAATACATCGGTTGTTTCACTTCGATATACATCCAAACTACCACTGAAACGATCGTTGTTGAAACCGAAATCAAGACCTACGTTAAAGTTTAGGGTCGGTTCCCATTTCAAATCAGGAACGTCTGTGGCAACAATGGCCAAACCATTTTGGTTAACCGTTAGGTCGTTGTTAAGGCCTAGACCTCCGAATCGCTGTCTTGCTACAAAAGCACCAAAGCCTAAACCATCTTGGTTACCAGTGATACCTGCACTCAAACGAAGTTTAAGTGTTGAAACTGCATCACCAATAAAATCTTCCTCACCAATCTGCCAAGCAAATGCTCCTGAAGGGAAATATCCATATTGATTTTCCGGACCGAACCTTGAAGAACCATCCGCTCTAATTGTACCTGTAAAAAGGTATTTCCCTGCATAAGTATAATTTACCCTTGCAAAGAACGATTGCAATTCATCGGTATTATCGAAAGTGTCTGCTACCAATGCCTGAACTCTTCTTGTAAACGCAAATGGTACAGCATCACCAGGTGTAACTGTTGGGAAAAGTCTATTAACAATAAGGTCGTTAGTATTGGTCCCGTAATAGAATTGTTGGAATGAACCATCAATTGAGGCGCCAGCTTCCTTAACCGTTGTGGTAAGGTCGTTACTCATGATTTGAAGGTTAGTGGTGTCAAAGCCTCTACCTGCTGAGTTTATACCTGAAGTTCCAAAATCTTGATAAGAAAAACCAAGTAACACATCCAAGTTGGAGTTTTCAAACTCTTTCTTATAATTAAGTGTAGCTTCTAAAAGTCTGTTTTCGTTTACCAAAGTATTAAATACTCCAAAACCTTGACCTTCTATCCCAGCTAGGTTTAAAATATTTCCGGAAACGGCTGAAAAGTTTTGTCCTGTCGATTTGTCATAACCAACATTGATTTTACCGGTTAGTTCATCGGTAAACTTGTATTCAGCAGAACCATTGACCAACAATCTGTTTGTTTTGGTTTCTAACAAAGAGTTTTCCAAAAAGTTGGCTGGTAACAACTGTGTACCCCCATCTGTAAAAGTGGGGTCGTTTGGCCAAGTTGGGTTTGCCGAATATGATGCACCCAAAAGGTCACCACGGAATCCAGAACCACCACTCAATGGAGCTGTACCATCATTTACTCTAGAAATCGATACTTGAACATTCAATGTTAAGTCATCATCTAGAAATCTATGCACGGCATTGATTCTACCAGTAATTCTTTCCAAATCTGTGTTTTCAACAACACCAAGTGTATTAGTGTATCCGAAAGTGGCTCTTAAGTTACCTTGTCCGTAGTTGTTGGAATATGAAAGGTTCTGATTGTGGGAAGCTACGGTACGCGTAACTACTTTCTGCCAATCTGTAACCCCTCCAAAATCTACAGCAGCTGCATTACCTCCAAATTGGGTAACACCTGCCAAAAACTCATCACGATCCAATAGGTCATAATCGTTGGCTGGAGTTGAAATACTCAAGTTGGAAGAGAACTCAATAGTGCTTCCTTGACTTCCTTTACCACTTTTGGTTGTAATAATAACAACACCGTTGGCACCACGCGAACCGTAGATTGCTGTTGCCGATGCATCTTTAAGGATACTTATACTTTCAATATCCGCTGGGTTCAAGAAGTTTAACGGGTTTCTTACCGTAGTAGCTCCGTTACCTGAATCCCCTGAAGGCGAAGTGGGTGCTCCTGATAATGGAATACCATCAACAACAAATAACGGGTTGTTATTTGCTCGTACGGAGTTGGAACCTCGAATATTTACGGAGATTCCGGCACCTGGCTCACCACTGGTTTGAGAAATGTTCACACCGGCTGTTTTACCTTGTATCAACTGTTCTGGAGAAGCAATAACACCTCCGTTAAAGTCAGCCGCAGTAACCGCGGTAACAGAGCCAGTAGCATCCTTGACCGTTGTTGAACCATAACCAATGATAACAACTTCATCCAAGGCCTGCGCATCTTCTTGTAGCGTTACATTGATGGTTGCCTGTCCGTTATAATTGATTTCTTGCGTACTGAAACCAATATAACTAAAGACCAATACTGAACCATTGTTAACGTCGTTCAGCGTGTAATTACCATCAAAATCCGATTGGGTACCATTTGTAGTACCCTTTACCAAGATGCTAGCTCCCGGCAATGGACCGTTAGCATCAGAAACAGTACCTGATACCGTCTGTGCCTTGGCCGCATTGAAGCATAAAAATGCCCCAAGCAACATCAGGCTTTTAAGTAGCGTAATCTTCATAAATAATTAATTTTAAGTTTAGTTAATTTTAATTCAAGTGTTAAACATATGCAAAAAAAGTATTATTAGAAATCCAACTGTATATTAGCATCGAACGAAAACGGTTTCGTGTTAATAACTTTAGGTGTTGTGAAAGTTTGACAAAATTTAAGGAAATATTTTGAGCAAATCACAACCTTGGGACAGAAAAAAAAGGAAAAATGTAATTTTTGGGCTAATATACTATTTTTATTTTTTGTGTGGATTTAACTATTGGAAAGGATTTCGTTTCATTTTTTTAATCTTTTGCTAAAAGAATGAGTCAAAAATGTATTGTTGCAAAGCGAAATAAATAAATCCAAAATTTAGCGCTAAATTGTACAGTCAAAACCAAGAAAATTGTTGAAAGCAAAAATCACCTTAAAAGATATTGCGAGAGAATTGGAAGTTTCGATTTCCACGGTTTCCAAAGCACTTAAAAATAGCGAGGAAATAAGTAGGGACACAAAGGAAAAAGTTCAAGCTTTTGCCAAGTTGTACAACTACAAGCCGAATAATATAGCCATTAGCCTTAAAAACAAGAGAACAAAGAATATTGGGGTGGTGATTCCGGCCATTGTGCACCACTTTTTTACCACGGTCATCCGAGGTATTGAGAAATATGCGAATGCCAAGGGATATAACGTAATTGTATGTCTGTCCGAGGAGTCTTTTGACAAGGAGGTGATCAATATGGAAATGTTGGCCAATGGCAGTATAGATGGATTTATCATGTCCCTTTCCTCAGAAACCCAACAAAAAGGGGATTATAACCATTTAAAGGAGGTCACCGAACAAGGAATTCCAGTAGTACTCTTTGATCGCATCACCAATGAAATTGATTGCGACAAGGTGGTTATAGACGATCAGTTGGGAGCCTATATGGCAACGAAAAAATTGATTGATCAAGGAAGAAGAAAAATAGCCTTAATAACAACCGATGATTATCTAAGTGTAAGTAAGGCGAGAACTGAAGGATATCGAAAGGCACTTCTGGAGAGCGGGGTAGAAATAAATGAGTCTAGAATACTCAAATTGTCAACCATGGAAATGGACGAAGAACGAATACAAGAATTTTTTGATACCCATGAAGTGGATGCGGTACTTTGTGTAAATGAGATTTTTACTGTTTATAGCATGCGTTTGGTACAGGAAAAAGGCCTCGATATTCCTAATGACATATCATTTATTGGATTTACCGACGGCAAGTTGTCCAAATATGCCAATCCTAGCTTAACGGTGGTTGCACAACATGGAGAAAAAATGGGAGAGATTGCTGCTCAAATGCTTATAGATAAGGTTGAAAGTGAAAAAGAAGAAGAATCTTTCCAAACCAAGATTTTGGAGCCCACATTGGTAATTCGAAATTCTACGATCAATTAGATGAAGGGTCTTGTAAAAAAGGCCTGTGCATTTGTTTACGAACACTCACTATAACTAACTAATGAACCAAGATTATATTAAAGTGGACCCTTGGTCCATTATCGAAGATAATTTTGACCATGAAACGGTCAAATCCTCAGAAAGTTTATTCAGTATTGGCAATGGTGCCATGGGGCAACGGGCAAATTTTGAAGAACACTATTCCGGAGAAACTTTTCAAGGCAGCTATATCGCAGGAGTATATTACCCCGATAAAACCAGGGTCGGCTGGTGGAAAAATGGCTATCCCGAATACTTTGCCAAGGTATTGAACGCTCCCAACTGGATTGGTATTGACGTATTTGTGGACAACGAACCTCTGGATTTAAATACCTGTACCTCTGTCTCAGATTTTAGACGTGAACTGAACATGAAAGAAGGATGGTACCAAAGGAGTTTTGTGGCCACATTGCCCAATGGAAAAGAAATTTCAGTCCATATTACCAGATTTTTAAGCTTGGATATCGATGAGGTTGGTGCCATTAAAATGGAAATAGAACCATTGAATGCGGATGTCAACGTGCGTTTGGTTCCCTATTTGGATAGTGGAATTACAAATGAGGACACCAACTGGGATGATAAATTCTGGAATACCACCGGAATTCAGCAAAAAGGAAATAGAGCTTTTATTGAAGCACATACCATGAAGACCAATTTCGCCACTTGCACCTATATGCAGGCGGAAGTAACCTATTTGGACAAAATGGTTAAATCCAAATTGGGACGGAAAACAGAAACCTACGCTTCGCTTGAGTTTGAAACACAGATTTCTAAAGATTCAAAAGTTTCACTGGTCAAGTTTGGTGGGTATACCGTTTCCAGAAACCATAAAGCATCTGAACTGGTAAGTGCGGCAGAAAAAGTTCTGGATCAGGCCGGAGCCGTTGGTTTTGAAAACTTGCTTCAAAAACAAAAGGACGCATGGGCCAACATATGGAAGATGAGCGATATCACTATTAATGGTGATGTAAAGGCCCAACAAGGAATTCGATTCAACATTTTTCAACTAAATCAAACCTATTTAGGAAAAGATTCCCGACTTAATATTGGTCCAAAAGGATTTACCGGAGAAAAATATGGTGGCAGTACCTACTGGGATACAGAGGCCTATTGTTTGCCTTTTTATATGGCCACAAAAAACCAAGAAGTGGCTTGGAATTTATTGGAATACCGCTACAATCATCTGGAAAAGGCTATTGAAAATGCTGAAAAACTTGGTTTTTCAAACGGCGGGGCTTTATATCCAATGGTTACCATGAATGGCGAAGAATGTCATAATGAATGGGAAATCACTTTTGAGGAAATCCACCGTAACGGAGCCATTGCCTTTGCCATATATAATTATTATAGATTCACCGGGGACTATGGTTATATTCCCAAAATGGGACTGGAAGTCTTGATAGGGATCGCTCGTTTCTGGTACCAAAGAGTGAATTTTTCTGAAGACAAGAACAAATATGTCATGTTGGGGGTGACAGGGCCTAACGAGTATGAAAATAATGTCAACAATAACTGGTATACCAACTATATGGCCAAATGGTGCATGGAGTATACTGCTGGACAATTGAAAGTTGTCAAAGAAAACTATCCAGACGATTATCAACGGATTGTATCGAAGGTAAACTTTAAAGAAGACGAGATTGATAATTGGACGGAGACTGCTGGGAATATGTATTTCCCATATTCGGAAAAACATGGGGTTTTCTTGCAACAAGATGGCTTTTTGGACAAAGTGTTGATCAAAGTCGATGACCTTGATAAGTCCGAGCGTCCTATAAATCAAAAATGGAGCTGGGACAGGATTTTGCGTTCCCCATATATAAAACAGGCCGATGTTCTCCAGGGATTCTATTTTTTTGAGGATGACTTTTCAAAAGCTGAACTGGAAAAGCATTTTGACTTTTATGAACCATTCACCGTGCACGAATCCTCACTTTCACCATGTGTACATAGCATTCAGGCGGCCAAATTAGGTAGAATGGACCAAGCCTATACTTTTTATTTAAGGACATCACGCTTAGATTTGGATGACTATAACAAAGAAGTGGAAGAGGGGTTACACATCACTTCAATGGCAGGAACTTGGATGAGTATTGTGGAAGGATTTGGTGGAATGCGGATTAAAAACGACCAACTTTGTTTTACCCCGCAAATTCCAAAACAATGGGAATCGTATTCTTTCAAAGTTAACTTTAGAAACCAGATCGTTACCATAACCGTTGCGGATCAAGAAGTGAGTTTTGAAATTTCAGGTGACAAGGAACTTACCATTCAAGTGAACAATAAAACAGCTACATTAATTCCGGGGAAAACCGTTAAAGCATGAAAAAAATCCTCTATGGTATTAGCCTTATAGTACTTGGAGCGGCATTTTCATGCGAACAGAAAACCGATAAAAAATCAGTTCAACCCATAATGAAAAAAAAAGCCGTTGTTTATCAGGTTTTTACTAGACTTTTCGGAAATACGAACACAACCAACAAGCCTTGGGGCACCATTGAGGAAAATGGGGTGGGCAAATTTGCCGATTTTACCGAAAAAGCTTTGCAAGAGATCAAGGATTTGGGAGTTACCCATATTTGGTATACCGGAGTTCCACATCATGCGTTGATCAATGACTATACAGCCTACGGAATTTCCAATGATGACCCAGATGTGGTAAAAGGTAGGGCGGGGTCTCCCTATGCGGTCAAAGATTACTACAATGTGAATCCTGATTTGGCAATTGACCCTACCAAAAGACTAGAAGAATTCAAGAAGTTGGTCAACCGAACACACCAAGCTGGGATGAAAGTCCTTATTGATATTGTGCCCAATCATGTAGCCCGAAATTATGTGGGATTGACCAATCCCGAAGGGATTTCCGATTTTGGTTCCGAAGACAATACCACTGTGGAATATGATAAGAACAATAATTTCTATTACATTCCAGGGAGTCAATTCAAAGTGCCACAATGGCAAAACGGATATAAACCATTGGGAGGTGAAACCAATAACGCTTCGGATGGAAAGTTTGAGGAAGTTCCAGCAAAATGGACTGGAAATGGATCAAGATTGGCGCAGCCGCATTTTAACGATTGGTATGAAACCGTAAAAGTAAATTACGGAGTGCGGCCTGATGGTTCCTACGACTTTGACCAATTGCCCGAAGGGTTTGATAAGGAGAACTACAAAACCCATTTTTCTTTTTGGGAAGAAAAGACCGTGCCGGATTCTTGGATCAAGTTTAAAGATATTGCCCTGTATTGGTCGGATTTTGGTGTAGATGGATTTCGGTTTGATATGGCGGAAATGGTTCCCGTTGAATTTTGGAGCTACCTCAATTCCAATATTAAAATGAAAAACCCCAATGCTTTTTTATTGGCTGAGGTATATAACCCCAAGCTTTATCGCGATTATATCCACAAAGGAAAAATGGACTACCTGTATGATAAAGTGGAATTATACGATAGTATTAAACATATTATGAAAGGCTACGGATGGACCGACCATATACCTGTGGTGCAAAAGGGAATGGCCGACATTGAACACCATATGCTGCATTTTTTGGAAAATCATGATGAACAGCGGATAGCAAGTCCGGATTTTGCCGGAAAAGCCGAATTGGGCAAACCCGCCATGGTAGTTTCGGCCACAATTAGCACCTCGCCAACCATGATTTATTTTGGACAGGAAGTTGGAGAGCCGGGAGCCGAAGATGCCGGGTTTGGGAAACCTACTCGAACATCTATCTTTGATTATATTGGCGTGCCTCACTATCAGCGTTGGATGAACAACAAACAATTTGATGGGGGACAACTATCCGAAGATGAACAAAACCTTAGGGATTTTTACAAACGCCTTTTGAATTTCACGATTACAAGTGATGCGCTCATGGGGGAATACCAAGAGATTCATTTTTTCAATAAGGACAACACCGAAAATTACGATCACAAAGTACTGTCCTATGTTCGCTGGTCTAAAAATGAGAAGCTGATCGTAGTATCAAATTTTGACGACACGAACACTTATAATTTCAATTTAAAAGTTCCGAAGGAGATAATTGAAACATGGAAACTCAAGGATAGAAAATATGTCCTGGAAGAAGAGCTTTATGGAAAAGTAAACCTAACACTGACTATAAAAAATGGTACAGGAAGCATCGATGTGGCACTCCGCCCTTTGAAGTCGTATATTTTAAGTGTTGCCAAATAAAAAGGTGGACCGCTTGGCAGCCCACCTATGGTTTAGGGTCGGTTAGTTTACTTTACCCCTCTTTAGTAGCAGTTTTTTGATGCACCACTGCGATGACAACACCAGTAATCACGAAAAATATCAGCGCCAGAACAAAATCAAGCAAATGACCGGTCAAATCAAATAGGTTGGCGGTGGCATACCAAATCAAGGCGGTTCCCAAACCGGCAAAAAGAGCGATCCAAGCTCCGAACTCTGCCCCTTCTTTAGCACTGTGATGTCCACGGGCCCATTTACCGTAAAGATTGCTCAAGGCAAAGGCTGAAACAAGATTTCCTAAAACTATGAAAAGAAAATCTGGCGGATCTTTCATAACATCGGTAATAACATGACCGCCCATTAAACTTTCTGCGGCCATTCCCCATAAAAGGTATCCGAGTACAAACATCACAATGGTGGCAACCACGGTGGCAAGCAAATTAGATTTTGAAAACATGTTAGTTATTTTATTGGTTATTAATTTGGCAAAAGTATTAAATAAAATTTAACAAATTGATAATTTTAAATAAGATAAAATATCATATCCATATAATTATGACAAAAAAGTAATGTTGTCATAATTTGAGTCGACAAAAAAATTCATTTTCAAATTGTATTTTTAAGAACTAATACAAATCAAAAAAATGAAAGTGAAAATACATCTGCTGGGGGCTCTACTGGCCACTTTTTTAATCACAAGTTGCAATATGACAGACGCTACATTGGTAATCGGACATCGAGGTGCGATGGGGCATGAAACAGAAAACACCTTAGCCTCAATACAAAAAGCACTCGATCTTGGGGTGGACATGATTGAGATTGATGTGTTTAAAATTGAAAGCGGGGAAATAGCGGTGTTCCATGATGAGCGGGTAGAACGTTTGACCAATGGAGGTGGACGCATTGAGGATTATAATGTTTTTGACATGAGACAACTCACTTTAGAGGGAAACCACAAGATCCCGCTATTGCAAGATGTACTCAAACTAATAAATAACCAGGTAGCTTTGAATATTGAACTCAAAGGTGCCAATACTGCTGATAGGGTAAACTTTATTACCGACTATTACAGCAGGGAAAGAGGATGGGAGGCCGAAAATTTCATCATTTCTAGCTTTAATTGGGATGAACTGAGGAAAATGAGAAAATTTAACGATAGCATCAAGATTGCTGTGTTGACAGAAGAAAATCCGGTTGACGCTATTGTTGTGGCAAAGGAATTGAAGGCTGTGGCCATAAATCCCAATTTTAAAACCTTGAATCAAGATAACGTGTCCAAAATCCATGACCAAGGCCTTAAAATATACACATGGACCGTAAACAATGCCGAGGATATCCAAAGAATGAAAGATCTAAAAGTGGATGGTATAATTACCAACTACCCTGAGCGCGTGAATTAATGTTTGATGTTATAATAGTTGGAGGAGGAGCTGCGGGATTTTATGCTGCCATACAGATCTCTGAAATGGCGCCAAAACTCAAAATAGTCATTTTTGAAAGAGGGAAAACCGTGCTTTCCAAAGTTAAGGTTTCCGGTGGAGGACGATGCAATGTTACCCATGGAGAGTTTTTGGCAGGTGAGCTGGTCACCAATTACCCAAGGGGGCAAAAAGAGCTTCTGGGCCCTTTCCACACCTATGCACCGGGGGATGTGATGACTTTTTTTGAAGAAAGGGGAGTTCCCTTAAAAATTGAAGCCGATGGCCGTATTTTTCCACAGAGCGATTCATCACAATCGATAATCGATTGCTTTTTGGCAGAAACCGAACGCTTGGGCATAAAAGTGCTCAGGAACAGTTCGGTAAAAGAAATAAAGAAATATGATAAAGGGAATGGTTGGCAGGTCACAACAGCGAACAAACATTATTTTTCCCATAAATTATTGCTAGCGACAGGAAGCAATACCAAAATATGGAGAGTTTTGAAAGAAATGGGACATAATATTGTTCCTCCGGTACCCTCGTTATTCACTTTTAATATCGATGATGAAAGAATCAAGGGTATACAGGGCGTAAGTGTTCGATCAGAAGTTGAAATTCCATCAAAGAAAGTTTTCTCGCCAGATATTAAGATAAAGCTGAAAAGCGCAAAAAATGAACACCCTGTATTAGAGTCCGAAGGACCTGTTTTAATAACCCACTGGGGCTTAAGTGGACCCGCGATCCTGAAACTTTCTGCTTGGGGCGCAACAATTTTGAACAGGTATAATTATAGATTTAAGGTGAACATTAATTGGACCCCTGATTATACCGCCGGATCAATGGAAAACTATTTAAGGAAGATCAAGGGGGTTGAAGCAAAAAAAACTGTTTTAAGGACCAATGCAGTTGAGATTCCCAGAAGGCTATGGACCAATCTGGTATTGGCGTCTGGTATAAAAAGAGATTTGAAGTGGGCAGATGTGACCAAAGAACAACTGCAAAACTTGGCAAGGCAACTGACCCAATGCTCGTTTAAAGTAGATGGGAAAAGCACCTTTAAAGAAGAATTTGTTACGGCAGGAGGCATTGATCTAAAGGAAATCAATTTTAAAACTTTTGAAAGCAAAAAATTTCCGGGCCTATATTTTGCAGGCGAAATAATCAATGTCGATGCCATTACCGGTGGATTCAATTTTCAAAATGCATGGACCGGCGGCTATATAGCGGCCCAAGCAATTGTAAACGATTTATTAGCTTAAGACAACACCATTGCCAGCACTGCGGCAAGCGTCGCTCCTAAAATTGGGCCAACAACCGGAATCCAGGAATATCCCCATCCATTTGTCCCCTTGTTTTTTATGGGTAGCAGGGCATGGACAATGCGCGGCCCTAGATCTCGCGCTGGATTAATGGCATAACCTGTTGTTCCTCCCAACGATAAACCAATGCTCCATACAATAATAGCAACGGGCAAAGCACCTAACGACCCCAAACCAATAATGGTGTTATCTTTTGTTGAAACGGCATCCGTGAAATATAATACAGCAAAAACCAATACAAACGTACCGACAATCTCTGTCAGAATATTGGAAAACAGATTTTTGAGTGCTGGTGTATTACAAAAAACCCCTCTTTTGGTATTTCCATCTTCGGTAACATCAAAATGTGGTTTATGTATTAGCCAAACAAAAAACGCTCCAAGCATAGCTCCAATGAATTGAGCTAATATATAACTGGGCACGTCAAATATTGAAAATTCACCAGCTACTGCAAGACCAATGGTTACGGCGGGATTCATATGTGCACCACTATATGGGCCCGCTACGACCACTCCCGTATAAACGGCAAAAGCCCAACCAGTGGTTATTACTATCCAGCCAGAACTGCTGCCATAGGTGTTTTTTAATGAGACATTGGCATTCACGCCACAGCCCAACAAAATCAATAAAAAAGTACCGACAATCTCGGCAATAAATGGAGTCATAATTAATTTGGTTTAGTTATTCTTGGTCCAATGTTCCAAAGCATCGATAGCTTTGTACCAACCTTTAATTCCTGTTTCAATGGCATCTCTTTCCTGTGAGGGGTTAAAACGGATATCGGTTTGCCAAATATCTTGGATTTCTTCTGGGCTTTTCCAAAAACCGACCGCCAAGCCAGCTAAATACGCGGCACCCATAACTGTGGTCTCAACAATTTTAGGTCGAACAGTGGTTGTGTTTAAAACATCAGCTTGGAATTGCATGAGCATATTGTTTACGGTTGCTCCCCCATCTACTCTGAGTTCTTTTACTGAAATGCCAGAATCTGCCTCCATGGCCTTTAAAACATCCATGGTTTGATAAGCTATGGATTCCAGAGCCGCCCGTGCAATATGTGCATCTGTGCTACCGCGAGTCAAGCCGAAAATTGTTCCTTGCGCATGTTGATTCCAATGCGGAGCTCCCAGACCTGCAAAAGCGGGCACAAAATAGACCCCTTCGGAATTTTCAACGGATGAAGCCAGTTGCTCAACATCGGCAGAAGATTGGATTATTTTTAAGCCATCCCTAAGCCATTGCACCACGGCCCCTGCTATAAATATGCTCCCCTCAAGGGCATATGTGGTCTTTCCATTTATTTTCCATGCTACCGTTGTAAGCAAATTGTTCTCGGAAACAATAGGTGTTTCCCCAATGTTCATCAACATAAAACACCCTGTTCCATAGGTATTTTTGACCATTCCCTGCCTAGTACACATTTGACCGAACAAAGCAGCCTGCTGATCCCCAGCGATTCCGGAAATTGGAATTTTGGAGACTACAAAATCTGAACTTGTATTTCCATAAAGTTCACTGGATTGCTTGACCTCTGGAAGCATATTAACCGGAATATCAAATAGCCCCAAAAGGTCATTATCCCATGACATAGAATTAATATTGAATAACAAAGTACGACAGGCATTTGTAACATCGGTAACATGAAGGGCACCACCTGTCATTTTCCAAATAAGCCAAGTATCGATGGTTCCCATAATGAGATCTCCCGCTTCTGCCTTGTTCCTTGCACCTGGGACATTATCAAGAATCCATTTTACCTTGGTTCCGGAAAAATATGCATCTATGACCAAACCGGTCTTTTCACGAATCATCTGGGAGTTGCCCTGGTCTTTCAATTCGTCACAATAATCGGCCGTACGTTTATCTTGCCAAACAATGGCATTGTAAATGGGTTCACCTGTATTTTTATCCCAAACTACCACCGTTTCACGTTGATTTGTTATCCCTATAGCAGCAATCTCTTCACGCGTCAGATTTTGTCTTTTCAATGCTTCAGCGACCATTTCTGCTTGGGTATCCCAAATTTCGTTTGGGTCATGTTCTACCCATCCTGGTTTCGGAAAAATCTGTGTAAATTCTTTTTGCGCAACAGAAACGATGGTTCCCTTTTTATCAAAAACCACTGCTCGGGAACTGGTGGTGCCTTGATCTAAGGCTAGGACATATTGACTCATTGTGGTTATTTTAGCGTGCTTGAAAATAATAAAATAAATTGTGTAACCTAATCGTGGTAGAATTAACAAAGTATGAAATCTTTCATAGCATTTCTTAGGGGAATCAATGTCAGCGGACAAAAGAAAATTAAAATGGCCGATTTGAAACAGGCTTTAGAGTCAAATGGGCTCGATAATGTGCAAACGTATATCCAGAGTGGAAACCTTGTTTTTGAAGCTGACAAAACCAATCAGGAAAAACTTGGGGAGACCATCAATAAAACGATTTTTTCAGCTTTCGGATTTGATGTTCCAGTACTTGTCTTGACCCTCCATGAAATGGCGAGGATTTTAGCGGCAAATCCATTCTCGGACGAGCCGGAAAAGAAGAGTCTGTACTATGTTTTACTCAAAACCAAACCAAAACCTGAATTGGTTAATGAATTTAATCAAATTAAATTCGAAAATGAAGATTTCGCCATTACTGATAACTGTGTATACCTGCGTTGCAAAGCAGGATATGGAAAGGCTAAACTCAGCAACAATTTTGTAGAACGGAAATTGAAAGTGAAAGCCACCGCACGGAACCTAAGAACCATGGAAAAAATGGTGGAAATGGCAAAAGGTAGTTGAGGATTTTTAGTTCAACAGCCAAATGTTGTAGTTCAAAACCATTGCAAAACTAACCCAGAGCAAATATGGAATTAACAAATATGCTGCTAGTTTGCTTACAACCTTAAACCATTTCATGGTCAAAATAATCAAGGTAAGCAAAGCCAAAATGACCATAAGTGCCCAAAATGGACTTTTTAATCCAAAAAAGACAATGCTCCACAATGCATTTAAAAGTAATTGAAACCCAAAATGGTAGAGTGCTGTTTTTACCCAAAGGTGATGGAATCCTTTAGACCATACAATTCCTGCAGAAATGCCCATCAAAACATATAAAATGGTCCAAACGGGAGCGAAAATTGAATTTGGTGGGTTAAAACTTGGTTTGCTAAGGGTAGTGTACCAATCATTGACCGAGCTTTGGGTCGCAAAGCTGGAAAGAAAACCGATCAAAAGGCAGATGGTAATGGCAATTCCAATATTGATAATTTTCTTTTTTTTCATGGCTGGTGCAACTCCAACTAAAATAAGAATTTATTTGTTTCCCTTTTATGTGATCACAATGGCTTCATTTATATTTGCCGAAAGGTTTTACCTATGATCCAGAAAGACTTTCTGCCAAACCAATATTCAGACTTGCCAGCAGAAGGAAAAGTCACATGGAAAGCTCCTAGTAATATTGCCTTGGTCAAATACTGGGGGAAAAAGGAAAATCAGATTCCGGCAAACCCCTCCATTAGCTTTACATTGGATGCATGCGCCACAACAACGACGGTTGCCTTTACGAAGAAAGAGAATGATGCAAAGTTTTCTTTTGATTTATTTTTGGATGGAAAAACCAAACCAGATTTCAAACCAAAAATCCAGACTTTTTTTGAGCGTATTTCAGAGTATGTTCCTTTTATTGGATCCTATCATTTTAAAATAGAAACCTCCAATTCCTTTCCGCATAGCAGCGGAATTGCTTCGTCTGCAAGCGGGATGGCGGCTTTGTCACTCTGTTTGATGGATATTGAAAGGCAGCTGGATGCCACAATGGAACAAGTTTTTTTTAATAAAAAAGCATCTTTTTTGGCACGATTGGGTTCTGGGAGTGCCTGCAGAAGTATTGAAGGCGATCTAATTCAATGGGGAGTGCATCAAAATGTTCCTGCGAGTTCAGATTTATTTGGAATCAAATACCCCCATAATGTGGATTCAGTTTTTAAGAATTTCCATGACACCATTTTGTTGGTGCATAAAGGAGAAAAACAGGTGAGCAGTACAGTAGGGCATAATTTGATGCACAACCACCCGTATGCTGAAAATAGATTTAAGCAAGCGCATCAAAATTTGGATAAGCTCAAAGTTATTTTTTCCGAAGGAGATTTAGAAGGTTTCATTGAGGTTGTCGAAAGTGAAGCATTAACATTGCATGCAATGATGATGACCAGCAATCCCTATTTCATTCTAATGAAACCCGATACCTTGCAAATCATTAATAAAATCTGGGGTTTTCGAAAAAGAACCAATGTGCCCATTTGTTTTACATTGGATGCAGGAGCCAATGTTCATGTGCTCTATCCAGAATCAGTGAAAGAAGAAGCCATTCAATTTATTCAGAATGAATTGGTTGCGCATTGCGAGAAAGGACACTATATTTGCGATCGAATTGGTAATGGAGCGCGAAAATTAGTGCAGAACACCCAATGATTGACCCTATTTGACGTTAGAAGATGCATGCAGGGTAAATAATTTGTATTTTAGAAGACGTACATGAAAGGACCTTTATTTTATTCTAAAATTTTACTCTTTGGGGAGTATGGAATCATCAAAGATTCCAAAGGACTTTCCATTCCCTATAACTTCTTTAAGGGCGCACTCAAAACGGATGAAAATCTTTCTCAGCAGGCAAGTGAATCCAATAAAAGTCTCAAGGATTTTACAACATATCTTCGAAATCTTGAAAAAGAAGAACAAGGTTTGGTTTCCTTTGATTTGGAAACCTTGGAAAAAGATGTTGCCAAGGGAATGTATTTTGATAGTTCAATTCCACAGGGCTATGGAATAGGAAGTAGTGGTGCTCTCGTTGCTGCTATTTACGATAAATATGCCATGGATAAAATCACGGTTTTAGAGAATCTGACCCGTGCGAAGTTGTTGAAACTCAAGGAGATTTTTGGAAAAATGGAATCCTTTTTCCATGGTAAATCTTCAGGATTGGATCCTTTGAACAGTTATTTGAGCTTGCCTATCCTTATCAATTCCAAAGACAATATTGAGTCTACCAGTATTCCTTCCCAAAACAAGGAGGGAAAAGGTGCTGTTTTCTTATTGGATAGTGGAATGACCGGGGAAACGGCCCCGATGGTTCAGATTTTCATGGAAAAAATGAAGCAGGAAGGCTTCCGCAATATGATTAAAAATCAGTTTGTAAAGCACACCGATGCCTGCGTTGAGGATTTCTTGAACGGGAACATTAAATCCCTTTTCGGAAACTTAAAACAGCTTTCACATGTAGCCTTGGATCATTTTAAACCGATGATTCCTTCCAAGTTTCATAAACTTTGGCGTCAAGGCATTGAAACCAACGACTACTACCTAAAACTCTGCGGATCAGGTGGCGGCGGTTATTTTTTGGGCTTTACCCAAGACTTTGAACGTGCCAAGAAAGCATTGGACGGACACAAATTGGAAGTGGTTTATCACTTCTAAAACCATCGTATGCTTAGTAGAAAAAATAGACTCCTGCTGTTTAAGCTGTTGAGTCTTTTCTCTGTGGTTCGCGGATATAACATTTTAGTAATAACCATAGCCCAGTACTTGGCTTCCATATACATTTTGGCACCCAATTTACCCTTGCGGAAGGTTGTTTTGGATCTGAACCTGTTTCTAATTGTTACGGCCTCAGCGCTGGTGATTGCAAGTGGTTATATCATCAATAATTTTTACGATGCCGAAAAAGATTTGATCAATAAGCCTACAAAGAGTATGCTTGATAGACTTGTGAGTCAACGATTTAAACTTACTACTTATTTCATTCTCAATCTACTGGCGGTTTTTGCGGCCAGTTATATCTCGTTTCGGGCAGTTTTCTTCTTTTCGGCCTATATTTTTGGAATTTGGCTGTACTCACATAAGCTCAAGAGAATACCATTTATTGGAAATTTGGTCTCTGCTTCTTTGGCCATCGCTCCCTTTTTTGTTGTTTTTGTGTACTATCAGAATTTTGAGAAGGTCATATTTGTGCATGGGATGTTCTTAACCCTATTGATTTTGGCTAGGGAAATGATCAAAGACTTGGAGAATATGGCCGGAGATATGGCACAGAACTATAAGACTATCCCTATTTTATATGGCCCCAGGGTTTCAAAGGTACTTATTGGATTTTTAGTTTTACTCACACTGGTACCGGTCTTTTTACTCATCAATTTTTTCGATATAGGATATATGCATGTCTACTTTTATAGCTGTATAATTCTTCTAGGTGTTTTTATTGTTTTGTTGGGAAAGGCCAAAGACAAAAAACACTATGTTTGGTTGCATAATATCCTCAAATTCGTCATCGTGGCTGGTGTTTTCAGCATTCTATTGATAGATGTGGATTTGGTTTTAAACAGAATTCTATAATGGAAAATCTTTTAAAGGTGGCCATGGCGCAAATTGCGCCCGTTTGGTTGGATAAAATTGAAACCCTTAAAAAAATTGAATCTACCATCAAAGAAGCAGCGTCCAATGGTGCTGAACTTGTGGTTTTTGGAGAAGCGTTTTTACCAGGATATCCTTTTTGGCTTGCCTATACTAACGGTGCTGCGTGGAATTTGAAGGTAAACAAGGAACTTCATGCCCATTATGCCAGAAACTCAATTCAAATTGAAGCTGGGGAGCTTAATTCCATTTGCGAATTGGCAAAAACCTATAAAATTGCTATTTATTTGGGCATGATGGAACGTGCCAAAGACCGTGGCGGGCATAGTTTGTATTGTTCTTTGGTCTATATCGATGCCAATGGAGAAATAAAATCCGTGCACCGTAAGTTGCAACCGACCTATGATGAACGCTTAACTTGGGCTCCCGGCGATGGGAATGGACTTCAAGTACATTCGCTTAAACAATTCACGGTAGGAGGCCTCAATTGCTGGGAAAATTGGATGCCACTACCACGAACTGCTCTATATGGACAGGGTGAAAATTTGCATGTAGCGGTCTGGCCGGGCGGTTTGCACAACACCAAAGACATTACCCGTTTCATTGCCCGTGAATCACGAAGTTTTGTGATTTCGGTTTCTTCGTTGATGCGCACCTCCGATTTTCCGAAAGACACACCCCATCTAGACGAAATCCTGAAAAATGCACCTAAAGTTTTGGCCAATGGAGGTTCTGCCATAGCTGGTCCAGATGGAGAATGGATTGTGGAACCGGTAGTTGACAAAGAAGGCTTGATCTATGAAACCTTGGACTTCAACCGAATATACGAGGAACGCCAAAATTTTGACCCGGCAGGTCATTATTCCCGACCAGACGTGACCAAATTGATGGTGAATAGGGAGCGACAGTCTACGGTTGAATTTGACTAGGAATTCAGGATTTTGATTTGATACTTATCCGTATGGATTAGTCTGTGGTTTTTTGCAAAGGGGTATTCATCCAATAATTATCAAGATACGTTGGTTTTGGGCTTAAAATATTATTAAACAAGGGCTTGTTCTTTTTCATGTTCAGCCCACCTTTAAATGGACCAACATCCAAACGGATTTTCTGCACAAAATACTCGCGAAACTGATTGTAATCTTTTTTAGTCCACTGATCCAATTCCACTCCATTGATGTTTTTCATCTTTGAAATCTCTAAGTCCACTAAGTTTTGATGGTTGGGTTGGGCTTTAGAAACGTTGTGTAATTCACTAAACAAGGTATTGGCTTCTATATCAGTTACTTTTGGGTATAATAGTACGGAGGAGTTGGAGACCGCGGCTTTTTTTAATTGAATCCTCTTATTTCTAAATTTAAGTCTGTATTTGTTCAGGACTTGGGCGTCACTTTTATCAGGAGGAGAATTGAACTCTAAAATAAAACGTTGATTGTCCAAATCTATGTTTAACGAATCAAGTTTAAATTTTGGCGGAGTTTTCAACTCAAAGGCGTTGTGCAAAGAGATATAATTGGGAAACATTTTGCCTTCAAATCTTTTGTATTCAGTGGTTACTTCAAAAATCAAATAGTTATAATTATTGTGCTTGTTAGTTTTTTGACCAAAATTCCGTTTTGAGCCATCATAAAGCGCATATTCCATTTTGTGAATAGCAAAATCTCCTTTGGAAATGTAAAGGAGACCATATGCCTTAAAATTGGGGACTGTTTTCCTAAATGACACGGTGTATAAGGGTTCGGTGTCTAAAAAAGTGTCCTCTTCTTTTGAAAATTCGTGATTTCTCATTAAATCTGACCGAAGGACATTTACAAAGTCATAAGCATCTATTTGATAGTTTCTGATGGCATCATGAATACGTAGTATTGTAAATTCATTACCCCCATAATTTGACAAAAAGACCTTATCAATGATTTTTTGACCAGTTTTGTAATTGTATTGTTGCTTAGCGAAAAAATTCTTTCTAAAACTGGTATTTTCAGAATATTCATAGATTCTAACTTTACTTGTTTCATAATCGACCTTGTCAAAACCTGAATCAAAAACTTCCAATATAGCCTCATTAAGGTTCAAATATTCACTCTCATCCAGTTGATAATCCCTATAGTATCCAATGGTGGAAAAGGGACTTTGAGGATAGTTTTCAGGAATGGCTTTAAGGGCTTTGCTGACTATCTGCCGGGCAGATAGTTGTTTCCTTCTTTTGGCTATAATTATAGCTTCCGGTAGTTCAATAACTTTGGAAGACAATCCTAATATATTGACCTCTGTCTTGGATAATGTTGTTGTTGGTATTTCAATTCGCTCATAACCTATGCACGAGATGATCAAGGTGTCCTTGGTGGCGAAATGTTTTTCAGGAATTTTAAAACCTCCATCTGTATTGGAGATTGTCCCGATAGCCAAACCCTTGATTTGAATGGTTGCATATACAATGGGCTCCTTGAGTTCACTATCCATAAGTTTACCTGTGATATAGCCCTTATTTTGGGCATTGACAGTAAGGGCAATAAGCATGAGCCAATGAGTTGCGCAAATTTTAAATAAACTAGAAGAAATTCCCATATTGCGAATTCGGGGTTAAAAACTGCATAACCACTATTTGGATTTAAATGGTGTTATTGTTTCCATCCAAATGATAATGAAGTTCGGGAATTTTACATTAAAAATCCAATTCCAATTGATTGTAATTAAGATGTATGGGGAAATAAAAAGCACTACTTTTGCAAAAAAATTATGACTGATGGCGAAATCAGACTATAACAGGGGCAAAAGGCCTTCTGGAAATACTCAAAAAAGAAATCCAAAGAAACAATTCTCCAAAAAAGAAGGATTTCGAAAGAAGCCCCAAAAACCAATAAAAAAATCAAACCCCGATGAAATCCGATTGAACCGTTATGTGGCCAATGCTGGTATCTGTTCCCGAAGGGAAGCGGACACCTATATTGCCGCAGGAAGTGTTTCAGTAAATGGAAAAGTGATCACGGAGATGGGATACAAAGTAAAACTGACCGATGATGTCCGTTTTGATGGTAGAAAACTCAACCCGGAGAAAAAAGAATACATTCTTTTAAACAAACCCAAGAATTTTATTACCACCACCAACGATGAAAAGGGAAGGCGCACTGTTATGGAATTGGTTTCCAATGCTTCTAATTCAAGATTGCTTCCTGTTGGGCGTTTGGACCGTAATACCACGGGACTGTTGGTTTTCACCAACGATGGGGATTTGACCAAAAAATTAACGCACCCAACATATGGTGTTCGCAAAATATACCATGTGCATCTTGACAAGAACCTGACTTTGCCCGATTTACGAAAGATTCAGGAAGGATTGAAATTGGAAGACGGAACGGTTGAGGTGGACGATGTAAGCTATATTCAAGGCGCTCCCAAAAAAGAGATCGGCATAGAGATCCACAGCGGACGCAACCGTATTGTTCGACGTATTTTTGAACATATGGGATACAATGTCATCAAACTGGATCGGGTAATTTTTGCAGGACTCAGCAAAAAAGACCTCCCACGTGGCCATTGGCGCCATTTGACCGAGCAGGAGGTGGTGAATTTGAAGATGATCAAGTAGTTCGCTTTTTGATTATACTGTAACTTGTTTTTTATAACTGTTGCGCTCTTCGGGAAGTTCACTCAAGTATTGTACAAACTCAAATTGGTTGCCATCGGCATCGGCAAAGTAATCCCGGATTCTAAATTGCTCCACTTCCTTGGGATAGTCACGTTTGTATCCGGCGTTTAGCAAATTGTTGGCAATTTCTTCAACATCTTCCACAACAAAACCAATATGGTTGATTCCAATTTTGTCATAGTTTTTGTCAACTTTTAGGTCGCTATACTGCGCTTGATTGATGGCAATATAGGTGTAATCGTCTCCAAAATGTACCCATTCGCGGGTGTCGTTGCCTCCTCCCCTTATTTTAAAATGAGGGAAAGCGGTTTGAAAAAAATCTATTGCCTCTTGTAAGTTGTTCACGGTTATATTGGCGTGCTCTAAATAAATATTTCGTGCTTTCATAAGCTGCTGTTTTAATGAATGACAAAGGTCAAAAAGGAATGGGAGCTATAAAACGAACCTAGGTACAGAAATGACACTGTACTTAAGTACAGGTGTAATTGACGTTTGGATTAAATACTAAAAAGTCCTCGTTTTAATCCGATATCCACGGCTTCTGTTCTATTTTCCGCATGCAGTTTGGAAAGGATTGCCGTCACATGGAATTTTACAGTTCGTTCTGTAATGTACAACTGCTTGCCAATTTGTTCATTGGTGAGCCCTTTTTTAATAAGTGTCAGTACCTCCAACTCTCTTTTTGTTAGTGGCGTTGATGGATAATTGGGCTCGTTTTGAACCATACTTGTCTGGTGGGTTGCCGTTTCTTTGAGTAATAGTGCGAGCTGCGCCTGAAGATCCTTTACATTAGTAATAAGGGCATCCGTTAGCTTAGAAGTATCATTGGGAGTATGTTCCAGACAAGAAAGAACAGCTTCAATTTTAGGGGTAAAAACCCGTTGTAGGATATTGCGAATGGAAGTGTTTGATTCAATGGTTTCATTTCCGTAGGACTGTTGTAATCTGGTACGTTGGATAGCGGTTCCTACCAATTCGCTTATTGTATTGAGAATAGTTAGTTCCTTTTCGGTGAGTTTCCGGGTTTCTTTACTGAGTAAATTGATAAGGCCAACCTTTTGATCATTTACAATGATGGGAATAGTCGCATGAAACATAAGACCCTCGGTACCCAAGTCTATATTCTTCAACCGTGTACAAGCAATTTCACTAATGTTCATGGCTTGGTCAATATCATCGGATAAATATTGTTTTATGCAATAACAGGGCCCTGACAATCGCTCCGGATAATTGTGCAAAGCTGGTGGTAGATTGTGGGAAGCCGCCAAATAAACCGATTTGTTATCGGGTTCGGTAAGCCATATCCAGCCCGTTTCCAGATCAAGGATTTCAACCATTTTCTCCAAAGATTTACGGAGTGCGGAATTCAAGGAAAATTCCTTGTTCAAGTGACGCGCAATCTCGTAGAGATATGAAAAGTAATCCGTGTCTTCCATTACTGAAAACTACTAATAAAAGGAAGGTTTATGGTAAGGAGGCGATTTTTTCTGTTTATGATGATATAGATTTCTATAAGTGCTTTAAGGAAAGGAACGAAATTAGAGGTAGAAAATAGTTGCACTTATAGGTTACGTATATGAAATGTTGCGTGTTTGTGAGCGAGGATTTTCCGAAGGAAAATCGGAAGCTAGCAAACCAAGCAACTCACATTGGTTAAGCACAAAGTAGCAATTTTTTATATACTTTGTTATGCACTGGCTTTTTCGTTCCATTTTTCTATTAAAAGAAATGATAGAATTACAATTCCCAAAAGTGGATAAAACAATGATGCAATGCAAGTCAGTAAAATATAATTCAATTTGTGTTTTTTAAAGTCGATTGCTATTAATACAACAATGATTACTCTAATTATATAGTCAATATATGTTGGTAAAGAGTTTATGTTTGAGAATGATGATTCAAGGTCAGGCGAACTTGCCATTACATTCCGCATAATAATTGGTTGAATGTAAACCCAAACCATTCCAACAATTGACCACAGAATTAAGAGGATAATGTATTTGTTTAATATAGTTAAAAGTTTATTCATCAGTTCCGATTTCAAGTTGATTGTATTTGTTATGGGCAACAGATAGTAAGAAAAGTAAAACTCCGATAAAAGATGAAAAAAAGGTCATAATTAAAATCAGATTAGACTTTATTTGTTCTTTCTTCATATCCTTTGACAGCAGAATAATAACCCCTATGTTTATCAAATATTCAATTCCACCACTTAAATAACCACTACCCAAAGTCGAAGTTCCACCATCTGGTAATTCAGATATCAATAAATCCGGAATGGCGAGTAGAATTATTGCAGTTAATATGCGTGAAATGATTAGTACTATTATTAATAAAGTTGCGTATTTTTTTATCAATTCTTTCATTTATTCTTTCTCACGTGATTTTTGTTAGCTTGTGCATAAAGTCTAAGCTAAGAATCGTTTTAATGATTCCTTAGCAACCGATAAGTGAAGTTCGGGAATTTCAACCAAAAAGTCCAATTCGAATTGATGTATTTAGATTATGAATTTATGAACATGAAAAGAGTTCCTTCCCTTGGCAAGGGAAGGTGGATTGATGCTTGGCATCAAGACGGAAGGGATGGATTTACCTTTTCCGTAGACAGGCTCAGCATGTCATTTTAGAAAAGAGTTTATGATTACTGTAAGGCTTTCTCCATTTTACCCCGAATCTCCTCCAAGCATAAATTTCCCAAACTGCCCTCATGGGTATGATTAATGTCTTTTTTAGGGGTAAATGTACCCGCTTCAATATCCTTGCCCATGGTTTTGTATGCATCCCTGAATGGCATTCCACTTTTTACCAATTCGTTAAGTGTATCCACACTGAACAAATAGTCATACTTGGGGTCACCGAGGATTTGGGTGTTGACTTTGATTTCCTTCAAACTAAAAACCATCATTTCCAGGCAGGCTTTGACATCCTGAATAGCAGGAACAATGACCTCTTTTACCAATTGTAGGTCCCTGTGGTATCCACTGGGCAAATTATTGGTTATTAGGGTCAATTGGTTGGGAATGGATTGAATTTTATTGCATTTGCCCCGAATCAACTCAAATACATCTGGATTTTTCTTGTGCGGCATAATGCTACTACCAGTGGTAAGCTCATCCGGGAATGAGATAAAATCAAAGTTTTGACTCATATACAAACAGATGTCCATGGCCAATTTCGACAGGGTGGAGGCAATGCTCGAAATTCCTAATGCGGTGGCTTTTTCAACCTTTCCCCTACCCATTTGTGCCGCCACCACATTGTATTTTAGAGTTTCGAAGCCCATTTCAGAGGTGGTAAAATTTCTATCAATGGGAAATGAACTGCCGTAACCTGCTGCGCTACCCAACGGATTTTGGTCGGCAATTTTATATGCGGCCTGTATAAAGTACAGGTCATCGATTAAACTTTCGGCATAGGCTGAAAACCATAACCCAAATGAGGAAGGCATGGCAATTTGTAAATGGGTATAACCGGGCAACAAAACTACTTGTTGCTTTTTGGCCAAATCAAGTAAAAGGTCAAAAAGGGATTTCACTTCATTCTTAATCTCCGTTAGTTCATCTTTCAGATAAAGTTGCATGGCCACCAACACTTGATCGTTTCTGGACCTCGCCGTATGTATTTTTTTACCAGTATCTCCCAATTTCTGGGTCAGCAAAAATTCAATCTTGGAGTGCATATCCTCAAAGTCATCCTCAATGGTAAATACCCCATCTTCGATGCATCGGGCAATCTTGTTCAATTCCTGTATCAAGTTTTTGGTTTCATCTTCGGTGATCAATCCAACCTTGCCCAACATTTTCGCATGGGCTTTTGAGGCTATAACATCGTATTTTGCCAATAGCAAATCCAGTTCTCGATCATTGCCAACGGTAAAATGGTCTATTTTTTTATCGGTACTAAAACCTTTGTCCCAGAGTTTCATTTTTTAGAGTTGTAATAGTTTGTCAATTGTTGTAGAACTTCCATTGCATGTTGTACTCCCTGTCTTTCTATAAAAATATGATCATGATAGTATGCTGCAACCACGTTAAAACTTATTCCCTCGTTGGCCAGTACGTTCGAAATTGTTGCGGTGAGTCCCACAGTTTCAAGAGGTATCGGTGAATCCGTGTTCAAAGTTATGCAGGCAGCCACATAATCATATTTTAGGTCAATGCTGTCCGCTATTTCTTTTTTCATTATCAAGGATGTCCCTTCTTTTTCCTTGAAAATACCATGAACCATATTAAGGTCAAATTGAAAGGAATCATCTACACTGGCAAATACAAAGTCCCCTTCATTCAGCTCTAGCTGTAGATTTGATAAAATTGCCTTTAAATTGGAATTATCGGACATGATTAAACTGTTTTAGAGTAAAAATCCGGAAAGAATCTTGATATACAAATCAATTCCTTCTTCAATTTCATTCACATAAATAAATTCATTGGCAGAATGCGAACGTGTACTATCGCCAGGCCCCAGTTTCACGGATTGACAACTCAAGGCCGCCTGATCTGACAAAGTGGGTGAGCCGTATGTTTTTCTGCCAAGAGCAATGCCACTTTTCACCAAATCATGGTTTGGGTCAATGGCAGACGAGTTCAGACGAAGGGAACGCGGTGTCATTTTACAGGGGGCTTCTTTTTCCAAGATAGCGGCAATTTCTTGGTTGGAATAGCAATCGTTTACGCGTACATCCACCACCAAATCCACTTTGGCAGGAACAACATTGTGTTGATTCCCAGCATTGATTTGGGTTACCGTCAATTTTACTTTGCCCAAAGCCTCCGATTCTTTTTCGAAGGTGCAATTTTTAAACCATTGTAATACCTCTATGGTATTGTAAATAGAATTGTCATCATTTGGATGCGCCGCATGAGAAGGTGTGCCTTCAATAACAGCATCAAACACAATCAGTCCTTTTTCTGCGATCGCCAAATCCATCAACGTGGGTTCGCCTACAACGGCCACATCAATTTTGGGCAGTATGGGTAAAAGACCTCGCAAGCTTTTTTCACCAGCGTTTTCTTCTTCTGCCGTTGCCGCCATAATTATATTATGGCTCAAGTTTTTCGCTTCATAAAAATGGACAAAGGTGGCCAAAAGTGAGACTAAACATCCGCCAGCATCGTTGCTTCCGAGACCAAATAATTTTCCATCCTCAATATGTGGGTTGAAGGGATCTTTGGTGTAGGCTGCGTTCGGTTTTACCGTATCATGATGTGAATTAAGGAGTAGCGTAGGCTTACTTTCATCAAAATATTTGTTGAAAGCATAAATGTTATTGAATTGCCGTTGCGTTTCCACACCAAAATCAATCAACCAGTTTTGTATGGCATCCCCTGTTTTGTCCTCTTCGCCAGAAAAAGAAGGAATTGCAATCAATTGTTGCAATAAATCCAGCGCCTTTTGAGTAAGCTCTCCTTGATTTGGTTTCATAGCGTTAAGGTCGTAAAATTTGAATCTGTCCGCTGTAACATGCTGCTATCTCCTATACAAACTTTTTTTACATTGTGCTGAAGGGCATGGAAACAATTGTGCATTTTAGGAAGCATTCCGTCCGCAATAACTCCTTCAACCAAAAGGGATTTATAGGTTTCTGAATTGATATGTTGGATTACGGAATTCTCATCTTCAACATCTCTCAATACCCCTTTTTTTTCGAAACAATAGTAAAGCGTAGTTTCAAATTCTGATGATAGTCCAATGGCTAGTTCTGAGGCAATCGTATCGGCATTGGTATTGAACAATTGTCCTTTTCCATCATGAGTCAGTGCACAAAAAATGGGAGTAAAACCTGCCTGTAGCAACTTAGAAATCCCATCGGAATTTACTGCGTCTACATCACCGACCCATCCAAAATCCACCTCTTTTACCGGTCTTTTATGTGCCTTAATGGCATTGGCATCTGCCCCGCTCATGCCCAGGGCATTGCAGTTTAAGGCTTGCAACTGGGCCGTAATTTTCTTGCTGACCAATCCACCGTAGACCATAATGGTCACATCCAAACTTTCGGAATCGGTAATTCTTCGTCCGTTGATCATTTTGGATTCAATGCCCAGTTTATTTCCTATTTCGGTGGCTTTTTTTCCACCACCATGTACCAATATTTTGTGCCCGTCTATTTTGGAGAATAACCCAAGCAAGTGGGACAGACCCTTGGGGTCTTCGATGACATTACCGCCTATTTTTACTATGGAAAGCTTTTCTTTCATTTTACGCATTTAATATTCCGCCATCAATGGTCATGGCCGTTCCGGTAATCCATGACGAATCATCTGAAATCAGAAAAAGAGCCAGCTTTGCAATATCCTCTGGCGTGCCCAATCGTTGTAATAAAGTTGCTTTTGCGGCATTTTGCACCGCCTCCTCAGGATTTGGAAATGCTTTTGCGGAATCCCATATCAAAGGCGTATCTACAGGACCCGGACAAATTGCGTTTACCCTGATTTTTGGGGCATATTCAACCGCCATTTGTTTCATCAAAGCTATGCTTGCCCCTTTTGAGGCGCAATACGCGGGATGATTGGGAAAACTTTTAAAAGCCGCGATGGATGCATTGATCAAAATATTCCCTTTTTCAGCTTTTTGAAGATGTGGAATGGCATATTTTGACAAATAGAAAATGGAACTTAGGTTAACATTTAAAGTATCGTGCCAGTCGGAAACTGAAAGGTCAACTACATTTCCCAGCCCTAAGATTCCGGCATTCAAGGACAATACATCAAGTTTCCCAAACTCATCAATGGCTGTTTTGACCAATTTTTCATTGTATTCGGGTTTGGAAACATCTCCGGCAACAAAAACAGCACCTTTGAGTGCTTTTGCCAAGGCATTGCCTCTTTCCAAGTTACGTCCGGAAAGAACAAGTTTTGCCCCTTCGGCATGCAACATTTGTGCGATACCCTTTCCCATACCACTTGTGGCCCCGGTAACGATACAGACTTGGTCTTTTAGCTTCATTTTTCTTGGATTATAGGTTTTCCAGTATTTTTTTTAGCACAATTTGTGCGGAAAAAGTCCTGTTATTGGCTTGTTCAATCACTAATGATTGGTTTCCGTCCAAAACGGCATCCTCTACCACTACATTTCGTCTTACGGGAAGACAATGCATAAACTTAGCATTTCTTAGCTTTTCTGCAGTCATCATCCAATTGGAATCTTGATTCAGTACCTTCCCATAGTCAGTATAACTGCTCCAGTTTTTTACATAGACAAAATCGGCATTTTCCAAGGCCTTTTCCTGGTCATGTTCAATTGTGCATCCCTTGGTGATTTCAGGATTTAACTCGTAACCTTCGGGATGTGTAATTACAAAATCAGCGTCTTGCAATTGCATCATCTTAACAAACGAATTGGCCACGGCATGTGGCAAAACTTTGGGATGCGGTGCCCATGATAAAACCACCTTCGGTTTGTTTTGTGAGTTGTTTTCTTCCAAAGTTATGGCATCTGCCAGAGCCTGTAAAGGGTGTGCGGTTGAACTTTCCATGTTCACAATGGGGATTGAGGCATATTTGGCGAAGCCGTTTAAAACTTCCTCCGCCTCATCTTTTGTTTTGTCCTCCAATTTGGCAAAGGCTCTTATGGCTACCACATCGCAAAACTGGGAAACTACTTGCGCAGCTTCTTTTATATGTTCCGATGTTCCCTGATCCATGATGGTGCCATCTCCATATTCCAATGCCCATCCTTCACTTCCAAAATTCATGACCATTACTTCCATACCCAAGTTAACAGCCGCTTTTTGGGTACTCAACCGAGTTCTTAATGAATTGTTGAAGAATAAGAGACAAATAGTTTTTCCCGTACCTAGCGAAAGATGCTTTTTGGGCTCTCTTTTGAGTGCTCTGGCCTCTTTGACCCATTCGGAAAGATTGTCTATGTTGTTTATGGAGAGATAGTTTCTCATGATGTGATTTTTGTATAGTTTATCGAATCCCCTAATGCATCCTGAATAAAATTTTCATTCAAACCATTCACGATCCAAGTTTCGATTCCAGCTTGTTGTGCAATTGTGGCTGCCTCAATTTTGGATTGCATCCCTCCGGTTCCATGGGTTGATTTACCATTCCCTATTTCTTTTTCAAGATTTTGAAGATCGCTGACGGTCTCAATGGTTTTAGGTTGATTATTCTCAAGGGATTCTTTTGTATAGATTCCATTGGTGTTGGTTGCAATTAGTAACAGGTCGGCCTCCAAAAGCGAAGCAGTTAACGCAGCCAACTTATCGTTATCACCAAATTTGATCTCATCGGTTGCCACGGTATCATTTTCGTTGATGATGGGGATAAAATTATTCGCAACCAAAACATTGATAGTGTTTTTGATGTTGACTTTTGAATCTGCATTTTCAAAATCGGAATACGACAGCAGACATTGCGAAGTGAGCAAGCCCAATTCCCTGAAATTTTCCTGGAAAATTCGCATCAAATGAGGTTGACCAATGGCAGCCAATGCTTGTTTTACATTTATTTCTGGGCCGGTATGTTCCAATTTCACAAACTGTTTGGCTGCTGCGATGGCTCCCGAACTGACAATGATAAACTCATATTCCGAAGAGAGCTGTGCAATCTGTCTACCAATGTCCTCCACCTTTCCTCTGGAAATCTGGTTGGTCTCCTTGGTCAAGGTGTTTGAGCCTATTTTAAGTAATATCCGTTTCTTTTTCATTTTATCGGATTTGGCCATTACCGATTACGTACCACTTGTTGCTCACCAAATGTTGAAGACCGATAGGTCCTCTTTGGTGTAGTTTGTCCGTGCTAATGGCAAGTTCTCCGCCCAACCCAAACTGACCTCCATCCGTGAATCGGGTTGAAGCGTTGTGATAAACAGCAGCTGAATCCACGGATTGCATAAATGTGGTGGCAGTTTTGTTATTGGCCGTAATAATAGCAGCTGAATGTCCGCCACTATAGGTGTTTATTTTGTTGATGGCTTCATCCAAATCTGTGACTTGCCCGAGCACAATCTTGTAATCCAAAAACTCTTCGTACCATACTGAATCATCTTGGATTTCACTCGTTTCCGATAAACTTGAAAGAGATTTGTCCGTTAAGATCTGCACATCACTTTTTTGAAGTTGTTGGGCCAATTGGGTCAAAAACTCTTGCTTTCTTGGCAAATCAGCAGCAACGAGTACCTTGTCCAAAGCATTGCAGGCTGATATTTTGGTGGTTTTAGCATTCAGGATGACATCCAATGCGATTTCTAGGTCAGCCTCCGAATCCACAAATAAAAAGTTGTTCCCACGACCACTCACAATTACAGGGCAGGTAGCATGTTGTTTCACAAACGCAATCAGTTTTTCACCTCCCCTGGGAACAATCAAATCAATTTTTTCGGAAGGGTTTTCCAAAAAGCGTTGTGTTTGAGCTCTGTCAAATTCTAAATATCTGACCCAATCCGTTGAGCAGTCATGTTCTTCCAGCGCTTTGTGCCACAGTTCTACTAAGACCAAATTGCTGTTAAGTGATTCTTTCCCACCCTTAAGTAATATTTTGTTTCCAGATTTGAATGCAATTCCGGCAGCTTCAATGGTCACGTCAGGTCTGGATTCGTAAATAATCAGAATAGTGCCAAAAGGTGCTGTTTTATTGCTGATATGGATCCCATTTTCATGGGTGAATTGAAAGCGCTCCACACCTAAAGGGTCTTGTTGTGAGGCAAGTTGATCAAGTGACAAGACCATTCCATCTATTTTGGGGGCATCAACTTTTAAACGATCTCCCATGGCCAAATCTTCCCCAGAATAGTTATCCAAATCTTTTTGATTGGCCTCTAAAATTTTGGATTGTTCCAACTTCACCAATTGCGACATGGTTGTCAAAACAGCATTTCGTTTTTCTATGGATAATACCAAACTCATTGTAATTCTGCTTTTAATGCTTCAAAAAATAGGTCGATATGTTCTTTTGTGATGTTCAGAGCAGGTAAAATTCGAAGCACATGCTTGTCTTTTGCCCCTCCAGTGAACAATTTTTGATTAAAAATCAGTTTTTTGCGTAATTCAGCTACTTCAAAATCAAATTCTAAACCTAGCATCAATCCTCTTCCTTTAACTCGTTTTACTTGGGTAATTTCTGAAGCTTTTTCTTTGAAATAGCTTCCCAGTTCATCCGCATTTGGAATTAAATTTTCCTTTTCCAGAACCTCCAGAACGGCCAAGGTTGCGGCGCATGCCAAATGATTTCCACCAAAGGTGGTGCCCAAAAGTCCGTAGGATGCCTTAAAGGATTCATGAATCAAAATACCGCCAACAGGAAAACCATTGCCCATACCTTTGGCCATGGAAATGATATCTGGTTGTATATTGTGATGCTGAAAGGCAAAGAATTTTCCACTTCTACCAAATCCACACTGAATCTCATCCGCGATAAGAACAATTCCTTTTTCCTTGCATTTTTCTGCTACAAATTGAATAAACTCGGTTGTAGGTTCATCCAAACCTCCAATACCTTGAATGGTTTCTAAAATAACAGCGCAATGATCGTCAGATTGGATGGCCTTTTCAAAAGCTTCAAAATTGTTCAACTCTAAAAAACTTACTTTTTGCTGAAGATTGATTGGAGCATTGATAGATGGATTGTCCGTCGTGGCCACGGCAGCAGAAGTCCTTCCATGAAACCCATTTTTAAAGGCGATGACCTTGGATTTGCCAGTATGGAAAGACGCCAATTTCAGGGCATTTTCGTTGGCTTCCGCCCCAGAATTGCACATGAAAAGATTATAATCCTCACATTGTGACAATTTTCCTAGTTTTTTTGCTAACTCATGTTGCAATGGATTTTGAATGGAATTGCTATAAAACCCAATCTTATCCAATTGGTCTTTAAGTCGATTCACGTAATGCGGATGGGAATGCCCGATTGAAATTACGGCATGACCTCCATAAAAATCAAGATATGTTGAGCCTTTATCATCAGTTACCTCAATACCCTTTGCGGAAACCGGGGTTACATCGTAAAGTGGATATACGTCAAATAGTTTCATTTTTTCTATTTTGTCACCTCGAGCGCAGTCGAGAGGTCTTTATTTGTTTATCTTTTTAAGTCATTTCGAATCTGCCTTTGACTCAGAGAAATCTAATTTGAGATGTCTCAAATTCGTTCGATATGACGTTCAAATCATCCTTTTCTGATTTTACTTATTTTTTCAAATGATGTCACTATACCTCGAATTAGGGAGGAGCTCAAACCCTGGTGTTCCATCTCGTTCAACCCTTCAATGGTACATCCTTTGGGCGTAGTTACACGATCAATCTCTTCTTCGGGGTGGTTTCCGGATTCAATTAAAAGGCTAGCAGCTCCGTTGCAGGTATGCATGGCCAACTCCTGTGCCTCTTTGGCATCGAACCCTAATTGAATGGCACCCTGGGTTGTGGCACGTATCAAACGCATCCAGAAAGCAATACCACTAGCACAAATCACGGTTGCCGCTTGCATCTGCTCTTCGGGGATTTCTAGGGTATGTCCCATTCTATTGAAAATGGCCTTGGCCAAGTCAATTCGTTTTTGCCCTAATTTGTTGCTACAAATACAGGTCATGGAATTACCCACCGAAATAGCGGTATTGGGCATACTTCGGACAATATATTTGTCTGAACCAATGATTTCTTCAATTTTTGAGATGCTAAAACCCGTTATGGTACTGATGATTACATGGTTTTCGGTCAAAAGGTCTTTCACCTCTTCCAAAATGGAGCTAAAGTGTCCAGGTTGAACGGCAAAAATCAAAGTATCCGAATTTTGAATGGCCTCTTTGTTATCTGTAGTTACGGTGACATTTCCGTATTTTTCAAAATCCTTTATTTCTGAAACGTTTCTTTTGGTTAGATACATGGTTGTGGCTCCATTGCTGTGCAAAACACCTTTTGCAATGGACAATCCCAAATTTCCTGCTCCTATGATTGCTATTTTCATGGTTTTCTTTTTGGTCGCCTCGAGCGCAGTCGAGAGGTGTTTGATTTATTTTTAGGTCTCGACTGCGCTCGACCTGACATTTTTAAAACACTCCTGCTTTTAGTTGTAATCCTGTCGTTTCTTCCAATCCAAACATTAGATTCATATTCTGGACAGCCTGTCCGGAAGCTCCTTTTAATAAATTATCGATGGCCGAGGTCACCAATAAAGTGTCCTCATGCTTATGCAAATGCACGTGGCATTGGTTGGTGTTCACCACTTGTTTTAAGTGGATAGGTTCTGTCGAAACATGGGTAAAGACATCATCTTTGTAAAAATCCTGATACAATTGCTGGGCATCCTCTAAACTGCCATCGAAATGGGTATAACTGGTTGCTAAAATTCCTCTTGTAAAATTCCCTCTGTTGGGCAGAAAGAACAGTTTTCCAGTCTTGGTTCCGTAGGAATCCAGACTTTCGCCAATCTCACTCAAATGTTGATGGGTAAAAGGTTTGTACCATGAAACATTATTGTTCCGCCAGCTGAAGTGAGAGGTGGAAGAAAGTCCAACTCCGGCACCAGTGCTACCCGTCACGGCATTGACGTGCACCTGATTTTGCAGCAAACCTGCTTTTGCCAAAGGAAGCAACCCTAATTGAATGGTGGTGGCAAAACACCCTGGATTTGCAATATCATTTGCCTTTTCAATACTTTCTTTTTGCAACTCGGGAAGACCATAAACAAAAGTTTTTCCTTGAAAAGTAGCATCAGCTTTTAACCTAAATTCATTGCTTAGATCTACAATCTTGGTTTTGGCATCAAAATCATTTTCTTTCAAAAATTTTGACGAATTGCCATGACCCAAGCATAAGAACACCACATCTACACTAGGATTTACCTCGCCGGTAAATTCCAAGTTGGTTACGCCCAACAAATCCGGATGAGCAGAAGTAATGGGTTTCCCAGCTCTGGTGGTACTGAACACAAAATCGATTTCCGCTTCAGGGTGGTTGAGGAGCAATCGAATCAATTCGCCTCCTGTGTAACCAGACCCTCCAATAATTCCTGCTTTTATCATAATTTTCTTTTTGTCACCTCGAGCGTAGTCGAGAGGTCTTTCATTCATTTTTAGGTCTCGCTAGCTCCTTCGACTGCGCTCAGGATAACAGCTCGACCTGACATTGCTTACAAATTTTGGTTTACATGGTTCGCTATTTTCCCAGGGTTGGATAGGATTTTGATAAATCCTTTAGCGTCATCAGCAGTCCAACCTTTGTTCATTTCCCCATAACTTCCAAAGGAAGCGTTCATTAAATCATGCGCAGAGGAGACCCCATCCAAATCGAATCGATAAGGATGAAGGGTTACAAAAACATCCCCGGAAACATTCTTTTGGGTATCAGCCAAAAAGGCTTCAATGTTCCGCATTACTTCATCCAAATAGTTTCCTTCATGCAAGAGCATTCCATAAAAATTGGCCATTTGCTCTTTTTGATATTGTTGCCATTTGCTCAAAGTGTGTTTTTCCAAAAGATGGTGTGCTTTAATAATAATCAGCGGAGCGGCTGCCTCAAAACCAACTCTTCCTTTTATTCCGATGATGGTATCTCCCACATGAATGTCTCTACCAATGGCGTATTTGGATGCAATATTTTCAAGTTTTTCAATATTATCAACAGGACTTCCGGTCTCCCCGTCTACGGCAACAAGTTCTCCTTTGTTGAAACTCAATTTGAGTTGTTTGGAACTTTGCTTTTCCAATTGACTTGGATAGGCGGTTTCAGGAAGGGGTAAATGCGAGGTCAAGGTCTCATCGCCACCTACCGATGTACCCCAGAGACCTCTATTGATAGAATATTTTGCTTTTGCCCAAGGGTAATCCACCCCATTTTGTTTGAGATATTCAATTTCAGCTTCTCTGGACAATTTATTGTCCCTGATTGGAGTGATAATCTCTATTTCGGGCGCAATAGTTTGAAAGATCATATCGAACCGCACTTGGTCGTTACCGGCTCCTGTGCTTCCATGGGCGATGTATTTGGCTCCTATTTTTTTAGCGTGATTGACGATTTCTACGGCTTGTATGATTCGCTCTGCACTTACCGAAAGGGGATAGGTATTATTTCTGAGTACGTTTCCGTAGATGAGGTATTTGACCACTTTTTCATAAAAAGTAGAAACGGCGTCCAAAGAGGTATATGAGGTAGCACCAAGCTCAAGTGCTTTTTGCTCGATTTCCTTTATTTCGGATGGAGTAAATCCACCGGTGTTCACACTCACGGCATGTACTTCGAAACCTTCTTCTTTTGAAAGGTGCTTTGCGCAATACGAAGTATCCAATCCACCACTATAGGCCAGTACTAGTTTTTTCATTTTATTCTATTTTATCATTCCTGCGAAGGCGGGAATCCCGTTCAACATCCCTGCTTCGCTGTCCCCTCATGCTTCGACTCCGCTCAGCACTCGGGGACAATTTATTTTTGTTTCTTTTTTAGGAATAGTGTTTCCTTTATGCTTTTTAATCGCTTAAAAGCTTTTCCGTTTAATTTTTTAGATTCTGGTTTTTGACTATTGGGGTCGTACAGCATTCCGGTGCAGAGACACATATTTCTTTCTGTTCGAGTAAGGATATCAAAGTTTTTACACGTTTGACATCCTTTCCAAAATTCGGGATCATCGGTCAACTCGGAAAAAGTAACTGGTTTGTAACCCAGCTCGTAGTTCATTTTCATTACGGGCAGCCCTGTTGTGATTCCAAATATTTTGGCTTCTGGGAATTTTTCTCTGGACAGCTCAAAAATGGATTTCTTTATTTTTTTGGCTAGTCCCTGATTTCGATAATCGGGATGTACAATCAGGCCAGAGTTGGCCACAAAGTTTTTGTTTCCCCAAACCTCGATATAACAGAATCCTGCAAAAGTGTCACCGTCCAATGCTATTACCGCATTACCATTCTGCAACCGTTTCATGATATATTCAGGAGTTCGCTGCGCTATACCAGTTCCCCGAACCTTTGCAGATTCGGTTATGGTGTCGCTGATGATCTTTGCGTATTTAAAATGTGACTCGTTAGCAACTAAAATTTCCATTGCTACTTAATTATTGACTAAAAAATGAAATTGATTTTGTGATTTTTTGCGGAAATGGACTCACCTATTTCCATAGTCTGATATGCACCCTTACGGGCGACGGCGACGAGCGAATGGACGTACTGGAGCAGGGATGCTCAACGAGGTTAATATGTAATCTTGTCCTTTCATTATGGGATTAAAAGTACAAATTAATTCCAATCGGCATAGATTGGCGACTATTTTTTGAAGAAATGTAACTTTTTCCCCTGTTTAGTTAGTATTTCATAAATCATAATGGCAAGAACCACGATATACTCAATGGCTAACAACCAAAGATTTTCCTCATATTCGGGATTGGAATAGGCCCAATAACTCAGGATGACCAGTAATGACCACGCTATTGCGTAGCGATATTCCGTAAAAATGGCCAGAACCAAAAGAAAAATAACATACCAAGGATGGACTGTACTGGATAATAAGTAGTATATGGTCAGTACTATAAGCATTGAGGTAATCAAAGTACTGAGATTTTGATTTTTTCGAAAGAATGCAACCAAAAGTGTAATGACAACTACAGCAAGTGCCATCCATTTGCCATAGACTTTGACCAAAATCCAGGGTTTGGCATCAAAGAAGTTTACTCCAATGTGCTTCACAAGATTATAGGTGCCGGCATTAAACTCAAAATTGGAAAACCAAAGCCCAACAGTTTCGGAATAATTGTCAATAAATGAAGAGGAGTAAAAAGGGAGCAGCAAAATAACACAGCATATGCCCATAGCAATATAGAAGAATGCACTTTTTTTGAATCCGAGGTATTTTAAAAGTAAGGGTAAAAATAATATGGGCACCAGCTTGACCATAATTGACATCGCGTACACTGGAGCTGCCATCAGCCATTTTTTATCCGCAATCAAATACAGGGACCAAACAAAGAAGAAGAGCATCACCCCTTCAAAATGGAGATTCCCTGTTAATTCGATAATGACCAACGGGTTTAGGAAGTACCAAAACGCCATATGGTTTGACTTGTTCAATTTTTGAAGCAATTTTCTACCGAAATAGAGGATTCCAATATCTGCACATATAATGGTCAAACGCATTACGATAATCGAGCCTAGGACGCTTCCCCCTCCCAAAAAAGTGGCAATGGTGAATATGATTTGATTGAGTGGAGGATAATTGCTAAAGTGTTTTGCGCTCAAACTTCCCATGCCATTGAAGAGTTGATGGGCATTGGCGACGGGTAAATTGGATTGGGCAATCAATTCGTTGGGAACATTCAAATAGGGATTAATACCATTTTTTATCAGCTCCCCATCCCAAATAAAGCGGTAAAAATCTTGTGAGAGATTGGGTTCGGCCCACAGAAAAACCAATCGAAATAGAACACCTGAAATCAATAGAAACTTAAAGTTCCATTTTTGGAACTGAATCAATTTAAAATGAAGGAAAAAGAGAGCGATAAAAAGACCCAATAGCTTTGGGAAATCTGTCCGATCTAGGTCATAAGCATAGCTTGTGTAAAACAAGATGCTTCCCAAGACAAGTAGGGCAGGGATTTTGTGGAGCTTCCAAAATTTTATGATTTGATGAGGCATTGCTGATCAGCATTTCTAAGGTCAGCAAAAAATATAAAATATATTTTGAATGGGTGTTACATCCCGCTATGAATGTAAGCGTATGTCAAATGAGTTTTAGCGTCATTCCGAATTTATTTCGGAATCTCAGCTTTTGTTATGGGAACCTGAAACAAGTTCAGGTTGACATTGTGCCATAATGGACAATTTAACTTCTGGATACATAGCGGGATAGCAGAAATGCTTATTCCGTGGCCACTAAAATTTCAGCTTCCCCATCGGTAGGGTTCATGGCTTTTTCGCCATAGATCTCCATATCGGTGGTGTAGGTTCTTTTTAAATCGGTGTTCCAGATATCCATCCATGTATTGATTACTGCATCTTTGGTTAGATCACCCTTGGCTGTAAATTTGGTATAGTTTGCAGGTGGAACCATTTTTACGGTCAAATCATCCGGAATGTTATCAAGGTTAAATACATTGCAGCCGATGACCATGGTGTAGGGTCTGGTATGGTCGCCCTCGTAATCAGTATAAATGGCATAAATGGTCTCGTCTACCTTGTTCGGAATCCGCGCCACCGTGTTATCCGCCATGAATTTTTCCCAAAGTTGTGGAATTTCTTTATCCGCTTTTCCCGGGTCATTGGAAGTTCTGATGGATAAACCTACGATGGATAGTTCTTTTTTTCTTGTGCTTGTCATGATAAATAAGTTTTAAGATTTGCACAAAAATATTTAGGGTTTATGACAGGGGTGTGTCAGGGGTATTTGGCATTTGGTAAACCCATAACCCATATCTATCAATTTACACTTGAATCTTTCGCCCAATTTCCAGAATTTCATTTGCCTGTGCTGAACTTGATTCGGTATCGCACAATATTCATTAAAAACGAATCATATTTTGCAATGTTGGTGTAATTGGAAAAATAAAAAGTAGAAAATGAGCAGATCTGTTGCAATACTATTCCTGTTTCTCATGGGCACTAAGTCAATGGCCCAATGCAACAGACAAATTTTGGAATTTGAGTTTGAAGGCGTAAAGTTAAACGGAGTATTAAATCTTCCGAAGGATCAAAAGCCCAAGGGAATTGTACTGATTATTCATGGATCAGGAAAAACGAATGCTGTAGCGCAGGAATGGTATTCAGATATAAGAGAAACAATTGTAAAAAGAGGTTATGCTACTTATTTGTGGGATAAAATGGGGTGCGGTAAAAGCGGCGGCACTTTTAACTTGAACCAGTCAATCCAAAACAGTGCATCTGAGGTTATAGCTGCCATTAATACTTTGAAAGAAAAGCAAATAGTAGGCTCTGATAATATTGGTTTATATGGGGGTAGCAGGGCTACTTGGATTAATCCAATCGTAATAAACCAATATAAAGGTATTCGGTTTTGGATTTCAGTGAGCGGTGTGGATGATAAGGAAAACTTCAGTTATCTGCTTGAGCAAAACCTACGAATCGATGGACTACCTAAAGACTCCATTGACCTGATTGTTGGTCAATGGTTAGAGGGAGTAAGGCTCGCTCACTCAGGAGCAAGTTTCGAAACCTATATGAACGCCACTAAGGATCTCCAAAAGAACCCATTTTGGTCTCGATTTGTTCGTGAGAATATGGGTGCCATGGATGAGGAAGCATACATCAGTTTTCAAGAACCTCTCATGAAAGAAAAGCTGGACAAAGACACTGGTCTGCCGGTTTACATTGAGGACTTTGATTCGATCTTATCTAAAATAAAGGTTCCTGTTTTGGCCTTATTTGGAGAAAATGACATGAACGTAGACTGGAAAAAAACCAAATTACTATATGAGAGGACATTGGCAGATAATACGAACCTGACAACAAAATCATTCCCCGATTGTAACCATAATATATTCGAATGCAATACCGGAGGTTTCTATGAATTCCAGGACAACAATTTGCCTTACAAGAGATGCGAGGGATTCCTCGACGCTATTGAAGATTGGTTAAGTGAAAGATAATAACTGCCTCAACAAAAGCTACCTGTCATTTACTGCTAAACAACGGGACAAATGCAGGGACAAGACCGATAAATGCAGCCATAAAACGGGTTCCAATTATTTATTGTCTAAATGTGAGGAATCTTGATTGTATTTATCATAAGACTTATAGTACTCTTCCAAGGTCATATTATGTGACTCAAAGTGCTCATAGGTGTTGGTAATTTTTTGAATCAGATCTATTCGGAACACCCTAAATGCTTTTCTAAGTCTACAATAGGCGATCAGCAACCATTTCTCTTGGGTGCTGTAGAGGGCAAATGGCTCGATGCTTCTTTTGGTAAAATTTTGATCTAGGGACAGGTAGTCAATTTCCAATACCTCAAAATTGGTGATGGCGGATTGAATACGCATCAAATAATTACTGGTTTTATGATTGGAATAGTTGTCAAAAAAATAGATGCGCTCCGTAAGTAAGCTCGCCTTGTCTTTTTGGGAACCTTTGAGCAGGGCCTTGATTTTTAGGATGGCTTCGGAATAATGTTGCACAAAAGAAGTGTCCTTGTTTTTTGATATCAGCTGTTCGGCAGTTATTAATGCGTTGGCCTCATCTTCTGTGAACATGACAGGGGGTAAGTGGTACCCTTCCATCATGGAATATCCCTTTCCTTCCTCTGTGACAATGGGTACGCCTGATTTTTCAAGAGTTCGAATGTCACGGTATATAGTCCTGACACTAACGTTGTGCTTTTCGGCAAGCGTTTTTGCTGTAACAATCCTTGAGGATTGTAATTGTGTGAGAATCGCCGTAAGTCGTGAAAGTCTTGGTTTTTCTTCCATGCTACTAAGATTCCGAATTCTTCTTCTTTTTATATAATTGAAAATAACCCCAAGCGGCAACGCCACCAATGAACGAAAACACGGCCAACATCCAAAACACATGTTGATGCCCTTCTATCCCCGGTGAGTTATCCAGAAGATAACCCATGGCCGGTCCGGCAAAAATATCTGGAGTATAACCTATGAGCGAAATAAGCCCAACCGCTGTTCCTGTAAGGATCAATGGGATTTTGCCTTCTTTCATCACTGCAAAGTAAAGGGAGCGTGCTGCATAAACTCCAGCTGCTACTATTAAAATGGAAATAAAAAAGAGCAGTGTTGTCGAATTTGAAATTATGCCCGTAGCAAACAATAAGGCTCCGAAAAATGAAACCACAAAACTAACAAACAGCCAGAAAGTGGTTTGTGTACGATCGGCCAAAACCCCAATCAACACCCCAATCACTGGACGGACAAATAATAAAAAAGTGCCTACTTGTGCCGATTCAACTTGATCATATAACATCACATCTTGTGCGTATAATGAAAAAACATCCGTGATTTTATAGCCAACGTACGCACAAAGAATAATAATCATGAGCAACCATACCGAAGGTAGACGGGATACTTCTTTTATTTGTGAAACGGTGATTTTATCTAGGACAATTTCTTTTTCCCGTTGACGATCCATTTTCATAAAAAACCAAACCAATAATCCTACAAAGGCAACGATACCCGAAGAAACCAGAATCACCTGCTCAAAGGCCGCTTTGATTTCCAAATCGTTGGCCCTGGATATTTCCGAAGTGATGAAAAAGGAAAATATAAGCACTCCCATAGCTCCAAATAGAGCACCAACTAACCCTCGACCGCCATCCAAAAAGCCAAATGCCTTTCCCTGTGAAGTATTTCCACCCCAAACCCGGGTTGCTTTGATCATGGGTGCCCAGAACAAGAAAATGGTGGTAAACCCCCAATATCCATACAATATCTTTAATGTGTTGTAGCTGGGAAAAGTTGCATAAACCAAACCACCCAAGGCAGTCATCCATAGCGCTACTGCAATTAATTTTCTTGGAGGGAACTTGTCGGCCAAAGGACCTCCAAAGAGATAGGATATCAAGGCCACTATGCCATATACTGAGAAACAAAGGCCTAATTGTACATTGTCTAAACCGAATACTTCAAGAACGGTAGGCCTAAAGACCCTGGAGAGCACAAAAGGAAGGATAAATACAGATTCCCCGGCCAAAATGAGTAATAAAAGGAAGTGCCAAGGGGCTTTTTTTTGATTCATGGAGCTTTGTGGACTGGATTTTTAAAACCGAATCATAAATATAGTGGTTTAAAAATAGCATTAACCCCTAAAAGGAAACGAACAAAAAACTATAAAATGAAATGAATTTAAGCCTTGGCCGTCAAGGATTTAAAAAACACAAATCCGAAGCCCAAAAACAACATTAAATGAAAAGGAAAAAGTCCGAAATCATTAAAAGGTACGGCAAGGTACATTCCAAATAGGAAATAAATCATCAATGCAAATTCTATTACCATATTTGGGGAAAGCTTTTTGGCCAAATACTTGTTGCCCTTCCAGCTATCCGTAAGATTATTGATGTTGAATTTTGGTGTTCTTACAAATTCACTGCGCTTGCCCAAATGACCTTCCAAAACAGCAATGGAGTTGTGGAGTGAAAATCCTAACGCCACTGAGAAAAAGGTAAAGAACAGTTTAATGTAATCCACAAAATTGTCAAAACTACTGCCCTGAATACTTTTATAAGTAAACCAATAGCAGATAAATAGGATGATCGTGCTGATGATAAAGAAACTAGTCACCTCAAAAACCCATCCTAAATGGCCATAGGTATTTTTGATATAGAGCATGGGGATGCTCAAAAGCGCCACTATAAAAACGCATAGGAACATAGAGCTGTTCAATAGGTGCATTACACCGTGGAATTTAGTTTTGAAAGGAATATTTTTAGCTGATACAACACTCCAAACCGATTTTTTGAAGTTTTCGGCTCCACCTTTGTTCCATCTAAACTGTTGTGAACGGGCTGCGCTGATCACCACCGGAAGCTCTGCAGGTGTCTCTACATCTTCCAAATATTTAAACTTCCAATTTTTTAATTGAGCACGGTAGCTCAAATCCAAATCTTCGGTAAGGGTGTCGCCTTCCCAATTACCTGCATCTAGGATACAGTCTTTTCTCCAGATTCCAGCGGTACCATTAAAGTTGATAAAATGGCCTTTTGAATTTCTTCCCACCTGCTCCAGCGTAAAGTGCGCATCCAAAGCAAAGGCCTGTATTTTGGTAAGGGTTGAATAATCTCTGTTAATGTGTCCCCATCTTGTTTGAACAACACCTATTTCTTCATCTTTAAAATAAGGAACGGTCTTTTTTAACCAATCGCTTTCCGGAAGAAAATCAGCATCAAAAATGGCAATAAAATCACCTTTGGCAATTTCCAAACCTTCTTTTAATGCTCCAGCTTTGTAACCTTGTCGGTTTTCTCTTCTGATATGGGTTATATCTAGACCGGTTTCCTTTAGTTGCTTTATTTTTTCCCCAGTGTCAATGACAGTATCATCGGTGGAATCATCCAAAACCTGTATTTCCAACTTACTTTTTGGGTATTCTATTTTGGATATGTTTTCCAACAGGCGTTCCATAACATACTCTTCATTGTAAACAGGAAGTTGAATGGTAACGAACGGAATTTCCTTGGGATCTAAAAGGTTGAATTTTGGAGCTTCTTCGTTTTGTCTCTTATTACCCAAATAATTCACCAAAAGGTTCAATTGCGCAAGGCTATAAAAGAAAATCAAAATTAAGGCCGTACTATAAATAGCGATAATTAAAATAGCGATAGTTAGTCCCATATTATTTTAAACTGTATTTAAATATCCAACCTAGGATTTTTATGCCTGCAAATATAGTACCTTTTACCGTACCAGACACTTTTGATACGCCTATTCTACGTTTATAACGCACTGGTACTTCGGTATATGACATTTTTTTTCGAAGGACTTTTAACTGCATTTCCACGGTCCAACCATAGGTTTTGTCCTGCATCTCCAATGCAATGAGCTTGTTATATTTTATGGCCCGGAAGGGTCCTAAATCGGTAAACTTTGCCCGAAACAACAAGCGCATTAAAAAAGTGGCCAATTGGTTACCAAAAACCTGTTGCGGGGTCATGGAACCTGGTTCACGGAGTGATTTTTTCCGTGCGCCGACCACAAAATCGATGTCCTTTTCCAATATCGGAGCCACCACTTTATCCAGTTCTTCTGGATAGTCGGAGTAATCTCCGTCAATAAATACGATAATGTCGGGCTGTTTGGATTGTTCGGCGATGTAATCCATTCCTTTTAGGCAAGCAAAGCCGTATCCACGTTGATTTTCGGTGAGTACGGTTGCCCCAGCTTTTTCCGCATTTTCCACGGTATCGTCCGTTGAACCATTATTGACAACGATAACCTCTGAAACAGATTTTGGTAGCCCTGATACAACTTTCCCTATGGAATCTCCTTCATTAACCGCGGGAATGATAACCTTGATTTCTGCCATTTATTTTAGATCGGACAATTTATTTTCTTGTTTAAAACTGCTGAAGTCGTACCACTCTTTAACTTTTTTACCATGGCTATATTTTTCCGCGGAGGTCAGTTTTTCATCTTTATATTTTAAACAATACCCATTTTTCACACCTTTTTGCAGCTGACATTTGTGGTTTATTTTTCCATTTTCGTTGTAGAACAACCACCACATGCCCATTTTTCCTTCTTTATAATGCCCTTCCATTTCTGGTCTTCCATTTTGGCCATAAAAATACCAATATCCAACCCTTAGGTCATGTTTATAATGTCCTTTTTCTTTTATTTTTCCGTTGGAATGATAAAATTTCCAGAAATCTTCTTTGGATTCATCTTTTATCCAACCTTCTGATTTCAGGATACCGTTGGAATGATACTCCCTTGTGTATTCCTTTTTTGAAATGATGAAAGCGCTGGTAAAAATCAGACTTATCAGTACAAAACGAAGCATCTTATTTTTTATTCACCAATTGCATCAAATCTACATCATTGCCCAACAATACCTGATTGCTGTCAATTCTGTTTTGCAAAGGGCCGTTTTCCAATTTTAAAACACCTCTTGGACAAACCGCAGAACAAATACCACATCCTACACAGCTTGAACGTACAATGTTTTCACCTTTTTGGGCATAGGCACGCACGTCGATTCCCATTTCGCAATAGGTGGAACAGTTACCACATGAAATGCACTGACCTCCATTTGTTGTAATTCTGAATCTTGAGAAAAGGCGTTGCTGAAAGCCCATTATGGCAGCCATGGGGCATCCAAAACGACACCATACCCTGTTACCGAAAATGGGATAGAAGCCTGTTCCAATAACACCTGAAAAGATACTTCCTATTAAAAATGAATACGATTTGCGCAATGTTTCCGATTTGAACAAAAAGACATTGCCATCACCACTGAAGAAATGCATCCCGATAAGTGCCATGATAATTACGAAGTAGCCTATTGCTCCATATTGTGCATCTTTTTGCAATTGCTCTCGTTTAAACAACATTACCCAGCCAAAAACTAAGGTCAGTAATACGGTTACTCCGATTAAAAAAGTACTTTTGGTCAACCAATATTTGCTGGTATCAGTACCTAAATAGGAGTAAATAACTGCTGTGGTCATCAAAGTGACAAATACAACAACACTGTGCACCACCCAACGCTCCACATTCCAGGCTTTCACCGTTTTGTCACTTAATTGCCTGAAAGAATCTCCAGCAGTTTCAGCCAATCCACCACAGCCACAGACCCAAGAGCAATACCATCTTTTTCCATATTTATAGGTTAGGATAGGTGTAATCACAAAAACGGACAGGATTCCAAATATCAATAATGCCAAGCCAATATCCCCGGATGTTAAAAACGCTTTGATTCGATATCCTTCAAAATTGTAGTAATTCAAGGGCCATACATTTTTTAGGTCATAATATGGTAGGCTTCCCCCGTTTAAAATTTTATCGCCGTTTAAACGAGCCATCAATTCGGGAATGATGAATGCAAATGCTGTTTGAAAAAACATTACGCTTATGGTACGTATGCGTTCGTATCGGTTATGCCGATATTTCCACATGAATTTGATGCCGAAGGCGAATATGGCTACGGTATAGAGCGTTCCATATACAAACCACTGGCTAGCCGGATTGCCACTCAACATTTTACTCAATGGGTCGAAGAGGGCAATTACACCTTTATTTTCACCTCCTTTGACCAAACCAAGATATTCTGGATAGAAGTAGAGAATAATATAAAAACCAGTCAAGGCGATTCCCGATATCCAACCCCAAAACCCTTTGCTGGAAATAGATTTGAACCAGACCCCATCGTTCTTGATTCCTGGAAGTTTTTGCGAATAGGCGTCCCAAGAAAACCAGATGGTTCCAAGGGTAATGGACAGCAATGAAACGGTCAGCCATAATCCCTTGTTCGGAAAACTTATGTTGAAAGCTGCCAATAATACAATTGCCAACCCGAACATTCCCAAAAGGGTGGCTAGTTTTTGGTTTCTACTCAATATTTTGGGAGGTTGCCCGGTAAGGGCCATACTTTTATCGTAAGTGCTCATTTTAGTTCTGTTAAGCAGTTTGGAAAATTCGTTTTAGGCTTCGCTTTTTGATCTTTATGGATTTGCCAAAATCCGAATTGTATTTGGATACAATTTGGGATTCATATTTTTTGTAGAACTCAGGGTCAAAATTGGCATCTGCCAAATACTCCATTACATGGTCAATATCTCTTTCTTCGGTAAGCCATCGGTCAAATACTTCATGACGCATGCGAATACCGAAGGTATTCAGCCCTAAAAACTGGTTAGTATCCTTATGAAAAGCTGCTGTAATACATAATTTTTCTTCGGGATGTCGCCAATGGAAATGCAATTCATGCTCTTTTCTTATTTTTTCGGAAAACACCCACCCATATGTTTGGTATTCTATATCCAAGAACTTTGCTGAATTGAACCAGTGCCCGGGCTTGTATTCAATTTTGTTTCCACAAATGGTCTGAGCCACAGTTTCGCCCATCATACGGCCTGTATACCATACAGCCTCAATGGGTCGCCTGTTTCCAATGGCTTCATGTTGTTCGGCACAATCCCCGATGGCATATATGTCTTTAACATTTGTTTCAAGGAATCTATCAACCTTAACACCTCGACCAAGCTCGATTCCAGAATCTTTAAGAAAATCGACGTTAGGCGTAACTCCGGCGGTCAATCCTACCATATCACAGGGGAGTTCTTCGCCTGTTTCCGTTATGATGACAGATTTGACCCTGCCGTTTTCATCGGCAACAATCTCTTTAAGATTGGTTCCTAATCGGAGATCTATATGATGATCCAAAATATGTTCATTGATCATGGCGGATTCGCCATTGGGCAAAACACCGTTCCAAAAACTTTCTTCGCGTACTAAAAAAGTAACCGGTATATCGCGGCTTCGTAACATTTCTGCCAATTCGATGCCAATTAATCCACCACCAACAATTACAGCCCTTTTACATACCTCTTTATTTGGGGCGTTTACTTCAAGTAAGTCCAAATCTTGTTTGGAGTATAGTCCCTGGACGCCATGAAGGTCTTGTCCCGGCCACCCAAATTTATTGGGCTTGGATCCGGTGGCGATGATCAGCTTGTCGTATTGGATTGCCCTAGAGCCATCAATCTGGAGTTGTTTTGCTTCGGCATCAACTTGAGTCACATAGCCACGAACCAATTCGATTCGATTTTTTTCCCAGAACCAATTTTCGTAGGGTTGAATGTGTTCAAACTGCATATGCCCCATGTAAACATACATTAGGGCTGTTCGTGAAAAGAAGTAATCCGTCTCCGCCGAGATTACTATAATTCTTTTGTCTGATAGTTTCCGAATATGGCGTGCCGCAGAAATTCCAGCGATTCCATTTCCGATAATTACAATATTCTCCATAGGATTCAATTGGTTGTTGGCTAATGTGTCGTGCTTAAATATATGAACTTAACACCACCCTTTAATTTAGAAAGAATTTAAATTTAATGGATTATTGTAAGGTAATTGGTTATTATTCGTACGTGTAACCTGTTGATTTATAAAATCTTAAATTAATCATAAAAAGTCTGAATTGATGTATGGACTGCAAAATATGGTCGACAGATGCCTCAGTTTTAATCGGCTAAATTTTTTAGAATGAATATAAAAAAAACACTGACCCTATTTACATTGGTAGTTTTCGTGGGCCAAAGCTGGGCTCAGGATACTACCGGATTTTTTGCCAAAGCTGACACCTTCTTCCAGACCTATGTGAAGAATGGAAGAGTGGCCTACAATAAGATCAAAGCAAATCCATCTGAATTGAACGAATTGGTCGAACAGGCCAAAACCATAAACATTTCAAAAAGTGATGCAGCCAACTACCAGGCGTTTTGGATTAACGGATATAACATTTCCGTAATAAAAGGGATAGTAGAGCATTATCCCCTTAAATCACCATTGGATGTGTCCGGTTTTTTTGATAAAACAAAGCACAATATCGGAGGGATGGAAATAACACTCAACGATATTGAAAACAAACTGCTCCGTGCCAACTTTCCAACGGAAGCAAGATTCCATTTTGTACTGGTATGTGCAGGTATTGGGTGTCCACCAATAATAGCAAAAGCTTATTTGCCAAATACTTTGGATGCGCAAATTCAACAACAGACGGAGTTGGCTTTGAACGACTCAAACTTTGTTAGAATCAAAGGAAAAAAAGTAAACCTCTCCCAAATTTTTGAATGGTATAAAGGTGATTTCACGCAAGACGGAAAAAGTCTTTTAGACTTTGTGAATTTATACCGAAAGGAAAAATTGGACGGCAAGTCCAAGGTGGGATACTACCCATATGATTGGGCCCTAAATGAAATCAAATAATAAAAAGTAATACAACTAGCATGAAACAATTGAAAAGCCACATTATTGCGGCAGCATTTTTAATGTCTTCTTTGGTAACGTTTGCCCAAGATGACCAAACTGGGAGTAATATTCAAAATTTGACCCCCTCCAAACTTATTGGAAAGGGACAGTGGGATATTAAATTATTCAACAATCTATATACCCAAGACGACAGTACGTTTGAGTCCGATAAGGGAATCCGACAAAATTTCTTTACTTCTACTTTGGAGTTGTTTACTGGAGTGTCGGATACCAAAAGGGTCAATGTAGGAGTAATTGCGGAGTATCGAGCAAACGGTCGAGATTTTCTACAGACTGATGGAAGTTTTGAAAGAAGAAATACTTCCGGGCTTACTTCAATTGCACCTTCTATTAAATTTGTTCCCTTTGGGAATGTGGGTAATTTTTCAATCTTAAGTTCATTATCTATCCCCTTGGTTAGTAATGAAAATGACGAGGATACAGGAGTATTCTTGGATCAAAAGGGATTTACTTGGCAAAATCGTTTCTTTTATGATTATACCTTTCCTGGGAAAAAATGGCAGTTGTTTACCGAGCTAAATACGGAGCTAAATTTTGGAGATAAGGAAGAAAGTTTTGCAAATAATAGTTTAAACCTGGTTCCTGGAGTATTCTTGAGTTACTTTCCAAGCTCGAAATTCACTGTTTTGGCCCTGGCCCAACATAACCAGCGTTTGGATTTGGGAAATAATTTCACACAGAACTTTACCGCACTTGGTGGTGGTGCAAAATATCAGCTTACAGATGAATTAAATCTTGAGATACTTTATACAAATTTCGTTCGTGGTGAAAACACTGGTCTTGGACAAACATTTAACATAGGATTACGGGCAGTGCTATAGCTTAAATCAGATAAAACAGTATTTTAGGAGTCTTAATTTTTTATCTATGAAAAGATTAGGGCTCTTTTTTTTGTGCTTACTCCAATTTTCATGCAATAGCCAGCAGGTAGAAAAAATCAATGGAGTGAGCTTTGTGGCGTCTACGGACAAAGTTGAGCAAAAGCACGTAGATCCTGTTCTAAACGTAAATGCAAACTATGCAGCGGTGATGCCTTTTGGTTTTGCTAGAAATTTGAATTCTCCGAACATAATTTTTAATACTGAACGACAGTGGCATGGTGAAACTAGGGAAGGCGCCAAGCAATACATCCAACAGCTACAAAAAAATGGGATTAAGATTATGCTCAAACCCCAAATTTGGATTTGGAGAGGTGAGTTTACGGGAGATATGACGATGAATTCGGAAGCCGATTGGAAGATACTCGAAGATTCGTACCGTGAATTTGCGCTCACCTATGCCAAACTGGCCGAAGAAACTAGGTCAGACATATATTGTATAGGAACGGAGTTGGAAGAATTTGTTAAGAATCGACCACAATTTTGGATGAACCTGATTGATGAAATAAAGAAGATTTACTCCGGTAAATTGACCTACGCTGCAAACTGGGATGAATACACAAGATCCCCGTTTTGGGATGAATTGGATTTTATTGGGGTGGATGGTTATTTCCCGCTCTCGGAAAAACAACATCCCACTTTAAAAGATCTGAAGTTGGGCTGGCAACCGTGGAAAACCAAATTGAAAAGTCTGTCCGAAAAACATGATAAACCTATCCTTTTTACCGAATTTGGTTACCGAAGTATGGACTATACCGCTAAAAAGCCTTGGTTGGTTGATCGAAATGATATGGATGTAAATCTTGATGGACAGGCGAAGGCAACCCAAGTCGTTTTTGATGAACTTTGGAATGAAAAATGGTTTGCGGGCGGATTCGTTTGGAAATGGTTCATTCACCATGAGGTTTCAGGAGGAAGTGCGGACAATAGATTCACTCCTCAAAACAAACCTGCGGAATCCGTGATACAAAAATACTATTCAAGTTTGCAAGAATCCGGATTTTAATACGTCCAAGGACACATGAATTGGAAAAAGATTGTTTTTCTGTTAGCGTTGTATTCCAGTTCGGTGCTTGGTCAGAATATTGTTGCAGACATAAAGGTTCAAGGAAATAAAAGAACAAAAACTGCCTTTATAAAAAAGATTGTCAGACTCAAAGCTGGAATGAATCTGGATTCAACCTTGATCACAGAGGATATATACAGGTTGAAGCGACTGCCATCCGTTTCCCATGCGTATTTTCAAGTATTTCCTGCCAATGAGGAAGGAAGCTATAATGTGTTTTATGGAATTGAAGAAAACTTCACACTTATTCCATTTGCCAGTGTTTATACTTCAAACAATGATGAATTTGCCTTTAGAATTGGCTTGCAGGAATTCAATGTTCTGGGAAACAACATCACCTTGGGCGGATTTTACCAAAAGGATATTTTTGATTCGTTCGGAGCGCATTTGAGGGCCCCCTACCTGTTCAGTAATAAATGGGGGGTAGCTTTTAACTATCAAGATTTAACAACACAGGAACCCGTTTTTTTGCCAAACGGAACAGCTGATTATCGCTATAACAATGAATCTTTCGAAATACTGGGATTGTATGAACTGAACTTCAAAAACCGATTTGAGTTTGGAATGAACTTTTTCACGGAGGACTACACTTATCTTTCTGGCACAACCGACCCCAATGTTCCCCAGCAATTGAACGTGAACAAATATCTGTACAAGCTTATATACAACTACGATGGCATAGAATACTACTATCAGTATTTGTCTGGATTCAAAAGCAGTCTAAATTTTCAATACGTACATAGCACTAGCCAAATGCTTCCCGATTTTATCATTGGATTCAATGATTTTAGTTACTTCACCAGAGTAGGTCAAAAAGGTAATTGGGCCAATAGATTACGCCTGGGACTGGCCAGCAATATGGATACTCCTTTTGCACCCTTTGCGGTAGACAATAACCTAAATATTCGTGGGGTTGGAAATACCATCGATAGAGGAACCGGAGCCATTGTTTTTAATTCGGAATACAGGCATACACTAATCGACAAGGACTGGTTTGTATTACAGAGCAATGTTTTTGTTGATGGAGGGACATGGCGTAACCCAGGAGGGGATTTTAGTGATTTTGGTGATAGCCAGAATCTTAGGATTTATCCCGGAATCGGAATTCGATTTATACATAAAAAAATCTTCAACGCTATTTTTAGGATAGATTATGGCCATGGCATCACTCAAGATGCGTCCAAGGGTGTTGTCTTTGGAATTGGTCAATATTTTTAATTTTTACGCATTTCATCGATGATTTTTGCATTTCATCGATTTTCACCATATTTGCATAGCACCCCAGCATCAAAACTTAATTATGAAATTACTACCGGCACTTTTGTTGTGGGCATGCATGTCTTTCCCTTTATTTGGACAAACCGATTTTTATGATGTTGTTGCGGAACCAGGAGATGGTATCTATTCCATTTTGCGCAAACAAGGCCTTGACCCTGTAACCCACTATGAGACATTTTTAAAGGCCAATATGGAGAATATAAAAGATGGAAGTCAGCTGCATGCGGGGCGTACGTACAAAATACCTGTAGTGGACGATTCATTTAAGAAGACAGGGGTTAAGGTTCAATTGAAGGATGAGGAAGAAACGCCCATTTTCGATACAGAACTTGCAAACATGTCGTTAAAGAGCCGGACGCTGGGAAATGCCATCTATTATTTAATTCTTGAAAATCCTATGGGTCAAAATAAATTCATCGCGGACATTACCAATAATTTAGCCGCTTCGCTCATGGTGCATGGAGCAAAAGTGTACATTTTTGGGAGTGAAAAAGAAGATATGGAAAACATGACCCCTAAAGAAAAAATGGAGCAATACATCGAGGCAATCAACAAACGATATTTGCAAAATGCTGGAAAATACCAGCGATTATTGGTTATTCGGGCCAATGGACTAATTGAGAACGGCAAAATGGATGTTGCCGTTTATCATCATCAAAAAAGTGAGAATAGTCAACGTTTTGCAGAGAATATCCAAAAAGCCTTTAAGGCGAACAGTGTTTCCAGCAAATCCTACGAAGAAGCTGATCGAATTTTTGAGGACCAAAACAGTCTTTTTTTGGCAACCAATACCCTTCCAGCGATAAGTTTATTGACCATTGCGACCTATTCCAAAAACTCCAAAAAGGAAGGCATTTCGATACCCACCGACAAAAATTCCTTTACCAATTGGATCACAAGTGGTATTTTAAGGGATTATGCGGAGCTTACCATCGAAGATTAACATATCATTTTTATCAGCAAACAGCGCTAAATTTCTTCTGGCACTTTTTTGTATTGGCCATAATGTTAATACCATGGCTCAGGATTCCATTCAGCAAGTAAAAGCGGAAGAAGGAGACGGAATTTATTCTTTGCTTAGAAGACATGGGCTTGACCCAGGAAAATTTTACGAGAATTTTGTTCAACTGAATAATGCAAATCTAGGCGACGATTTTCAGCTTTATGTTGGAAAATCCTATCAGATTCCGCAAGCTATTGAACAAAATGAAATCCCAGAAGTATTTAGTCAAAATTATCCCATTTTTGGAAAAGATTACACTACCGTTCCATCTATTAGCAACAGGCTGGATAAGGCAGTATATTATTTGATTTCAGGTCATGGCGGCCCGGACCCGGGCGCAGTGGAAAATCATGGCGGCAAAAAGATTTCTGAGGACGAATATGCGTACGATGTAACCCTCCGCTTGGCTCGTGAACTATTATCGCACGGTGCGGAGGTACATATAATTGTTCAAGATGAAAATGATGGAATACGGGATGAGCGAATTCTAAACCTGGATACCGATGAGGTTGTTTTTCCCAATAAGACAATACCCTTAAGGCAAGTAGAACGCCTTAGTCAACGAGTGGAAGCCGTCAACCACTTATACCTTAAACACAAGGGCAAGTATCAAAGATTGATCGTAACACATGTGGATAGCAGAAGTAAGGGCACCAATATTGATGTTTTCTTTTATCATCACCATAAAAGCAAAAATGGAAAGCGGTTGGCCGAAAACATCCACAAGACTTTTCAAAAGAAATATAAAAAGTTCCAGCCCAACAGAAAATACACGGGGACCTTTAAGGACAGGAGCAATTTGTATTTGGTTAAAAACACTTTACCAGCCATCGCTTATATTGAAATAGGAAATATTCGCAACAAAAAAGACCAACGCAGAATTTTAGATCCAGATAATCGGCAAGCCTTGGCCAAATGGATTTCGGAAGGGATACTGTTGGATTTTGAAACAAGACCAGGTCAGTAATTGAGAATATTTTTAGCGTAGTAGCGGTACAATTCATCCGGTCCAGCTCCCAAATAATTCTTCAAGTGAATCATTCCAAAATGAAATTGAATTCTCACCCATCCCTTTTCCCGGTATTTTCTTGCAGAGGTTATCACGGCTTCCGAAAGCACCTTGAACTTCGTTTGTCGATATAATCGGGTTATGAACTCCGTGTCCTCATAAATGAGATAATCTTCATTAAAACCTTCATTTTGTTCAAATAACTCCCGTTTAATAAAAAGTGATTGGTCCCCTCCTCGGCAAAGTGTATGATTTATTCGCGATAGCCAGGCAAAAAATCGCAAAATTGGATTTTTGGTATCAAATTTCATCCGAAAACAACCCGATTCATGCCCTTGACGAATCGCATTTATGATAATTTCATCAAAATTTTTAGGTGTGAAGGTGTCAGCGTGCAAAAAGTAAAGTATTTCTCCTTGTGCGTGTTTTGCCCCTAAGTTCATTTGTCTGGCCCTTCCTTTTTTGGATAGAAGAAAAGTGGCGCCATGGGCGTTGACTGCTTCCATAGTGGCATCGTGACTGCCTCCATCCACACAAATTATTTCCTTTATGTTGAAAGGATTGCTGGTTTCTTTAAGGTGTTCAAGTACCTTTCCAATAAACCCTTCCTCATTAAGCACGGGGATTATTACACTTATGGATGGATGATTACTTTGTTTCATTCAAACTCCAGTCATAATCCAAATATTCAACCTTTGCGTCTTCGCGAACAGGATTTTCCAAGTATTGATTGACGTAGTCCAACAATTTCCCCTTTTCAGTAAAATCACCCTTATACCATTTGAAAATTCTGGAAAGTTGAGCGCTACCGTTGCCAAATCGATTTCGGGTTTTGTCATTTACAAAATCCACAGCGGTTTTCGAAAGTAAGCGCTCCATACTTAGTGGTGTAAAAGGCACATTAAGCAGTTTAGGACATGAATAGGAGGCACAATTGATGGCAAAATGAATACGGGGTTCGCCCATTTTGCGCAACACTTCATGTTCAATATCATTCAATGAAGTTGTTTCATCTCCGACCTTTATCCATTTCTTCTTCCATCGGTTTGGAATATCCTTGATACTTTGTATTGGATAATGATCTACGATCAACTTTACCGTTGCCGCATTATACAGGTTGATGTAATATGCAAGCTTTTCATGTTTTGTCCAGTTCCCTGACGGTGGATTTTGCGCTAGATGATTCAAGTAATTGTCCAGTTGGCCCACCCCTTTTTTTAAACCAGAATAGTCCACATTACCCTCATCATCAACATACTTTTTCAGCAAATTGCCCCATAAGGTATGGTTGGGTAATTGGATTGCCGAGGGAGTTTCCTTTTCAACGGTCATTCCGACTATGTCAGCATGATTCTGGGCAGTTTGGGACTGTTCTTTGCCTTTGCCATTGCATGAAAACAAGAACATTCCAAGCAATACATGAAGTATTAAGTTCATAGGTCTTGTTTAGGATTCAAGAATTGTTGATAGAACAGTCTTAAAAACCGTCCAAACCTTTCAATGTGCCCTGGATTTTCCTAACAGCAACCCCCTCCATTATAGTGCCATGTGCTTTCGCTGATATGTATTTCATCTGAAGCCGCTCCCAAGGCAGCCGCTGTTTTATCACATACAGCCAATGGTTGATTTTGAAGCAATACATGTCCCAAACCATCATCAAAGTACTCTTGGTCGCCATAATAAATAGCGGTTTTTCCAGTAAACATACACGGGCCATCAGCCGGCATAGGGTCTTTAATAGCCGCTATTTCGATGGATTCAATATGGATGAGTTCATCTGTAGGATAGTGGTTTGGAGAAAGTACTCTGTACGATTTACGTGCTCTGATTTCTATTGTTCCAAAGCCTGCATCGGTAAGTACTTTTACGTAATCTTTAATTGGGATGCTACCACTTAGGCACAACGCCCTTAGCCTATCATCATTTCTGAGGTCATCGTTCATGTGTTGTTCGCAGGTGGGATCACTCATTACTAAACGGCCATGAGGTTTAAGCACACGATACATTTCTGCAACGGCCTTTTTCAAATCTTCCATTTTAAAAATATTGAAAAGGCAGTTTTGCGCAGCAACATCGATGCTTTCATCCTCAACTGGAAGATTCAAGGCATCACCCTTTACCAAATCCACAAACTCACTTTTGAACCATTCGTTTTCCTCTTCGGCTACCTTGAAATTTTTTCGAGATGCTTCCAGCATTTCGTCCACGGAATCCACTCCGGTGATTCCTCCTTTTTGACGTGAAAAATAGGCAAACTGCAACAGTTCCATTCCACCTCCTACGCCTACATAAAGTACTTTGGGATTGTTGACCAAATCCTGTGCAGAAACTGTACTTCCACAGCCATAGTTCATGTCCTGCATGATTTTGGGAATGGAGAGTCCGGGGAACTGCCAAATAGGATTGGTGGTACAACAAAGTCCAACATCGGGTGTTAGTGCAGCTTCTTTATATAGGTCTTGGGTTGCATCTAAATAACTCATATAGCTTTTATTAATTCTTTGAACAATTGGATCATTTTTGGTTCTGTTTTACCCGCTATTTCAATAATCTCCTGAATATTAACGGGTTGTAAATTGTCTGGATCGCATTCATCGGTTAAAACAGAGACCGCTACGATAGGTAGTCGCAAATGATTGGCAACAATTACTTCGGGAACGGTACTCATTCCCACGGCATCTGCTCCCAAAATTTTCAACATGCGATATTCGGCCTTTGTTTCCAATTGTGGCCCCACGACCGAGGCATAAACCCCTTTTTGAAGCGAAATACCTTCTTTTATGGCAATTGTCTTAATTTTTTCACACATTTCCACATCATAAGGTTCGGCCATATCTACAAATCGGTCACCGAACTCGGCCACATTCCTGAATGCCAATGGAGAACCGCCTTGAAGATTGATATGATCTTCAATTAACATAATATCACCCTTTTTAAAATCGAGATTTATGGCACCAGCAGCGTTGGAAACAAACAATTTTTTGATTCCAAGTAGGTGCATTACCCGAATGGGATAGGTAATATCGAGAAAATCGTATCCTTCGTATAAGTGAAATCTTCCCTGCATTACCACGGCTTTTTTACCTGCAATGGTGCCAAAAATGAGCTTACCCGTATGAAACTCAACGGTGGCCAATGGAAAATAGGGAATATGGTTATAGTGTGCTTCAATGGGTTGTTCTATTTCATCCACCAATTGTCCCAGGCCCGTACCGAGCACAATGCCAATTTCAGGAGCGTCGAACCCTTTCTTTTTTAAATATTCAACAGACTCGTCAAGTTGTTTTTTGGTCATTCCTTTATATGTTTTAAATAAGCTTGAAAAGCTTCAATGTCTTTTATATCTTCATAATGATCTATATCATTTTTGACAGGCAGCAAAAAAACTTTTTCAGATTTTAGATCCTCCAAAGTATCGGACAGCACAGTCTCGGTTCCCCAAGATTTGTTTTGGAACAATTTTACTTTGAGCGATTTCATCCCCAAAAGATAAAAACCACCGTCTTCGGCAGGCCCCACAACAAAATCATGCGTTTCCAGCCGTTCAAAAGCTTCTTCCAAATCACTTTGTGAAAGATCGTACATATCACTTCCAATAATAATGATTTTTTGAAAACCTGAATTAAATCCATTTTCAAAAGCGTGTTGCATGCGTAACCCTAGATCGGCACCTTGTTGTACCACTTTTTTGTAGGTTTGATTATTCCAAACATCATCGGTCCAAACACTTTCTGAGTAATAGACGTATTTTTTGGCTTCTAGGTCTTTTGTTATCCCAACTGTATGGGAAAGTAGGAATTCATAGATTTCCAAGGCAGGGACATCACCAATTTTGGCAGCGAGCCTTGTTTTGCATTTTCCAAGCTCTGGATTACGGGTGAAAATTAAAAGTAGGTGTTCTTTTTTATCCAAGAAATTGTGTTTATGGGGCTTGCAATTTATCGGTCTTGGTCTGCATTCCACAGGAATACTTACCAAAAACATTTAGCAATTTATCAAAGATAATGTTTTGTCTTTTTGATGCCGTGAGAAGAACAATGCTGTTGGGATGGTAAAATGAAGCATAATGTAATTTCACCCATGATTTTCAGACTAATAGGGCTCAAACAATTAATAACTATAAGAACATTAAAATGAGAATAGGAATAAATGGGATGGGTCGCATCGGGCGGGCCGCTTTAAAGGTCATCAACGAAACACCAGGTTTGGAAGTTGTGGCGGTCAACGATATCGTTTCTATTGAAAATACAGCTTACTTACTAAAGTACGACACGGTTTATGGAGTATACGATAAAGCAGTTTCACATGAACCTAATACATTGGTGGTGGACGGAAAAAAAATCAACTACTCGTCTATAAGAACACCCGAGGAATTACCTTGGAAAGAGCATAAGGTAGACTTGGTAATTGAAAGCACGGGTGTTTTTACCAGTGGAGAAGATGCGGAAAGGCATTTAAAAGCAGGGGCAAAAACCGTGGTTATCTCTGCGCCCACAAAAAGTGCCGATACACCAACGGTTGTACATGGAGTTAACAGTGAAGATGGAGCTGTAAGTGTTTTTTCTTGTGCGAGTTGTACCACCAACAATATTAGTCCTGTCGTGGAAGTGTTAGGGCGTAGAATAGGGATAAAAAAAGCGATTATGACCACCGTTCACGCATATACTGCTTCGCAGGGAATTGTGGATGCCCCTTCAAAGAAGAATTTCAGAATGGGGAGGGCAGGAGCCCAAAATTTGATTCCCACTACCACCGGAGCAGCCATTGCCACTACAAAAGCTTTGCCGGCCTATGCGGGCAAGTTTGATGGAGTTGCGATACGGGTTCCCGTACCTGTGGGATCTATTTCCGATATGACCTTTGTAACCGAAAGGCCAGTGACTGCAGAGGAGGTAAACCAAATATTAACTGAAGAAGCTGAAACAGCGAGGTACAAAAATGTTTTGGACACAACGGATGAGCCTATTGTCTCGTCTGATATTATTCAAAGCCCTTATGCCTCTACAGTTGATCTGGCAATGACCCGAGTGGTGGATGGAGATTTGTTAAAAGTGATGACCTGGTATGACAATGAGTGGGGATTCACAAACCAAATGGTACGTCAGATTTTGGAAATAAAAGGATAATCCGAGTTACCAAAAAAGGCTGCATTTACGTGCAGCCTTTTTTTGAGACAATATTTATGTTTGGGGTTCAATCCCTTCAACTTGGGATTTAGGTCTAATAAAAATAGTGGTAGAGGCTATTTAGGAATGAAGCCACTGAGCAAGCTATTACAAAATACCAAAATAGATAGCCCATTTTTTGATCTATAGTGTTCATTTCAAAAGTGTTTGTTTTTGGTTGAGGTTTTAATTGTACCCTAAAATTATTGAAATGAAGCGCTCAAAAATTTACAATTTTACTTATGGCATGGAAAAGAATGTAAATGGTATCAATTGTGCTGTAGATTGCAATCGACTGAATTTTCCTGAAGGTGGAATGTGTTTAAACAAGAGCACCCCTTGCCTTATTGGACAACGGGTTTCAATTTAAAATAAATGGGAAGCAAAAAACCAAGGTTACACCAATGGAGTACCTTTTAAGCGCTTTTCAATTTTACGCTTTTTCTCGGTAAGACTTTTCATGACATCCATTAGATTGGAGTCTTTGGTCTCTTTATAAATTTCGTTTATGGAAAGTATCAAGCTTTTGGCTTCACGTGAAGCGGCTACCCTATCACTCGTAGACATGTGACTTAAAGTCCTGCTTTCAAATTCTTTTGCCTTTTCTAATAAATCCTCGGACATTTTTATTTAAAATTAATCTAGATCGGCTAAATATAAGCCTTAGTTTCATATTTTCTACCTATACTGGTATTCGATTTTCATATTTATGAAATAATTATGAATCCCACAATAGCTTAACAGAAATAATTCGAAAAACGAAAAAAAGTACATTTTGTACATTTAGAACATAAAGTCAAACTTCACGCATGCGCCAAAAAGCATATTGTTATTTTTTGCTGACCCTAATAATTGCCGCTTGCAACACCAAAACCCCTGCTGTGCACAAAACATTGAACGTAAAGGAAATTGAGTATGATGGAGAAGTTGATTTTAAAAACGTTTCCAGATTGTTGGACCAACAGGTGCAAACCCATTATGTTGATGTTATAAACTGGAACGAATTTCCCTATCAGCCTAAAGTTGGTTTTAAAATTGCCCATAACAACAACCAGATTTGGTTGAAATACGAAGTGACAGAAGAAAATATTCTGGCCGAGAAAACCGAACCCAATAGTTATGTGTTCAAGGATAGCTGTGTGGAGTTTTTTTTTGACCCAATGGGCAACGGGAATTATTACAATTTTGAAATCAATTGTATAGGCACCACCCTTTTGGCGCATGGACCACAAAGGAGACCCCGACAATTTATTGCTGCTGATACTATTAAGAACATGTTGAAGATTAGATCTTCATTAGGGGCACAGTCGTTTATCGAAAGAACTGGCGGACATACCTGGGAAATGACGGTAATCATTCCTGCAGAAATTTTGACGCATGATCCAGGAATTCAATTAAAAGGGCTGAGATCTCGGGGAAATTTTTACAAATGTGCAGACGCTACCTCCAAACCCCATTATTTGAGTTGGAACCCAATAGAAACGGAAAAACCGGATTTTCACAGACCTGAGTTTTTTGGTGAACTACTGTTTGAATAACATCACTTCGTGTGGACAGAACAAAATAAAATTTTAGTGTACTTCCCTACCAGGACCAATTACGGTAATGGGTAAAATACAGTTGAACAGATGCTCGTAATATGTTCTTGGTCTAAATCTTTTGCTTTGAGGAAGTTAAAAGTCTAGTTTTAATCGGGTCGTCCTATCGCTGTTGATTGAGGTATTGCGATGTATGACAGAGGTGGCATGAGCTGAGCAATTTTTGATGTCATTTGCCAAATTTTGAAGTCATATAAGTAGTACAGTTCAACATATTGATTGACACCACTATAAAAGGAAGATTTTCTGGCGGGCTCAGGGGCTGGAAAATTCACACGCTTATTTTGACAGAACCATGGCAGACCAACCAGCATACCCAATGAACAAAGTTATAGCATTTAAAAATTTTGGCGTGCGTGCAAAAACTGTATTGTATTGCCTTTTTATGATTGCTTTTTGCATACAATGCACACCCGATAACGGCCCTGTGAATGGGGGACTTTTTTTACCAAATGGATTTGAGGCTGTAGTGGTGGTTGACAGTACCGAAGGAAAAGTTAGGCATATGGCAGTCTCCGAAGACGGATTTCTTTATGCCAAACTCAGAAACTCCAGCGAAAAGGGATCCATTACGGTTCTTCAGGATTCCGATGGAGATGGGAGTGCCGACCATTTGCAAAGTTTTGGGTCCTATAGAACAAGTCAAAAGTGGAGTTATGCCACGGCAATGAGAATCTATAACGGCTACCTTTATTTCAGTTCAGAATTGGTTGTTTATCGATACAAATTAAAACCAGGTACTTTAGTTCCCGAAGGGGAAATGGAAATTGTATTTACTGATGATCATCCCCATGGCAAGCACGAGCATATAGGAAAACCTTTGGCATTTGATGATAAAGGATATATGTATATCCCGTTTGGAGCTCCCTCCAACGCCTGTCAAAGTCCAAAAAGAACCCCAGGAGCACCAGGTATAGATCCTTGCCCTCAACTAGAACACCATGGAGGAATATGGAGATTCGATGCAAATAAACTGGGGCAGACCCAAAAGGATGGTTACAAATACGCTTCAGGAATAAGAAGTGTTGTTGCCATGGATTGGAACCCGGTAGACAAAAACCTTTATGTGGTAATGCACGGAAGGGATGATCTTTTACGATTGTTCCCCGATAAATATGATCCGTGGCAAAGCGCATTGCTTCCTTCGGAAGAATTTATCAGAGTGACCGAAGGCTCGGATTTTGGATGGCCGTATTGTTATTACGATCAAATTAAAGAGAAGAAAGTGTTGGCACCCGAATATGGAGGAGATGGTGAAATTGTTGGGAGATGCGATCAATATGATGACCCTATTGTTGGCTTTCCGGGGCACTGGGCTCCTAATGATCTTGTGTTTTATGAAGGTGATGCCTTTCCTGAACATTACAAAAATGGGGCGTTTATTGCATTTCATGGATCGACCAACAGGGCACCTTATCCCCAATCCGGATATTTTGTTGGCTTTGTTCCATTCAGAGACGGTAAACCATCCGGGGATTGGGAGGTTTTTGTAGATGGTTTTGCAGGAGTTGATCCTCTAGAAAGTGTAAATGATGCAATCTATCGTCCCATGGGAATTGCTTTTGGGCCTGATGGGAGCATGTACATTTCCGATTCTGTAAAAGGCAAAATATGGAAGATAACCTATGACGGAGATAGAGATTCCTTCGGAGAAGAGGAATTGGCCGTAATGGAAAAAAGAAAAGAGCTTTCACACATCCGTACCCCAGATAGAGTAAAAGATAATTTGATGCAGGATGAGATATCGGGCGGAGCCAAAACCTATTATACCTATTGTAGTGCCTGTCACCAAAAAGATGGAGGCGGAGCTACTGGGAGATTTCCGCCAATTGCCAATACCGATTGGGTTAGCGGTGATAAAGAAAGGCTAATTAGGATTATACTTGAAGGAATGGAAGGCAGCATACAAGTACATGGAGAAACCTATAATGGGGTTATGCCCCAGCACAGTTTTCTTTCAGATGAAGAAATTGCTGAGGTATTGACGTACATCCGCTCGAATTTTGATAATGAAGCAAGCGCGATTCAACCAGAAGAGATAAAAGCAATTCGAGACAGTTCTGGGGCAGAATAATTTAAATTGACAACCAACTATACCATGAATAAGAGGGCAATATCCGATTGAATGGTTAGCCGAAAAACACTTGAAAATGAGAACACACAACAAAAACATCATTATCGCCATATTGGCCATTATTATAACCGGTAGTGCCACCGCCCAAGAGTTTGACATACTCATAAATGATGGACATGTTATCGATGCCAAAAATGGAATTGATCAGGTGATGGATGTGGCCATCAAAGATGGAAAGATTGCCAAAGTAGCTGCTCGAATTCCACAACAAAATGCCAAAAAGGTCATAAATGCCAAGGGATTTTATGTTGCCCCGGGTTTGTTGGACATCCATAGCCATAACTTCCATGGTACCGAACCCGATGCCTACCTCAGTAATAGTGATACTGCATTACCTCCCGATGGATTTTCCTTTCGCAGTGGGGTAACCACAATTGTTGATGTTGGAGGGGCAGGTTGGAAAAATTTCAAGCAATTTAAAAAACAGACCATTGATCGTTCTAAAACAAGAGTGTTGTCCTTCCTAAATATTATTGGGTCAGGAATGAAAGGAGGGGCCATTGAACAAAACATGGCTGATATGGACCCCAAATTGACCGCCATGGTTGCAAAACAATATCCTGGAGTTATTGTTGGGGTAAAGTTGGCGCATTATCATGGATTTGATTGGAAACCCACCGAAAAGGTCGTTGAAGCAGGTAGGTTGGCGAATATCCCGGTCATGATTGATTTTGGGGGAAGCGACCCTGAACTTTCCATAGAAACATTGTTTATGGAAAAGCTTAGACCCGGAGATATTTTCACCCATACTTATGCCCATGTAAAAGGACGGACGCCCATTGTTGATGAAAATGGAAAAGTAAGAGATTATGTCTTTGCCGCACAAAAGCGAGGCATAATCTTCGATGTGGGGCATGGAGGAGGCAGCTTTTTATTTGAGCAAGCTGTTCCCGCAATGAAACAAGGACTTAAACCCAATTCCATAAGCACAGATTTGCATACAGGGAGTATGAATGGGGGAATGAAGAGCCAAATAAATGTAATGTCTAAATTCTTAAATATGGAGATGCCTTTAAAAGAGGTTATCGCTGCATCTACCTGGCAACCGGCACAAATTATAAAAAGGGAGGATTTGGGCCATCTCTCCGAAGGAGCAGTTGCCGATGTTGCAATTTTAAATCTGAGGAAGGGTGATTTTGGATTTATAGATACCCAAAGAAAAAAAATGAAGGGGACCCAAAAACTGGAATGCGAACTTACACTTAGAGAAGGCGATGTAGTATGGGACCTGAATGGAATGGCGAGTACACCATGGGATGATTAATAATTAAAACAAAAACCAACCAATGCAAAAACCTTTTAAATTATTACTGATTGCTTCTCTAATTTGCCTTGTAGCAACCATGATCATGCTTGTTATGGGCTATGGAGCACAAACTGGACCAGCCATTGTATTCTTTTTCCTTTTACTGGCTTTGGGAATTAGGGGACATAAAAAGTTCAAGGGCTTCTCCTTCACCGTATTGGTGTTTGCAGCAGTTAGTGTTTCTATGTTCTATCCATCTTTTTTCACCCAGATAGGTGATTTTCAGCTAAAATCTTTGATAGTTCCCCTTTTACAGTTGATCATGTTCGGGATGGGTACCGCAATGAGTATAAAGGATTTTGCGGGAGTTGTAAAAATGCCCAAGGGTGTTCTGGTTGGATTGATCTGTCAATTTACTATTATGCCAGTACTGGGCTTTGCCATTGCAAGTCTATTTGGATTTCCAGCGGAGATTGCTGCAGGAGTAGTCTTGATCGGGTCATCTCCTAGCGGATTGGCCTCAAATGTTATGGCCTATCTGGCCAAGGCAAATTTGGCGTTATCGGTGACCTTAACGGCAGTTTCAACAGTGCTGGCCCCTTTAATGACCCCTTTATTGATGGAAACCTTTGCCGGGCAGTTTGTCCCCATAGATTTCTTGGGAATGATGATGAGCATAGTCAAAATTGTGATTTTGCCAATAATTGCAGGATTACTTTTCAATTATTTTTTCCACGGAAAAGCCAAATGGTTGGACAGGGCAATGCCTGTTGTATCTATGGCTGGTATTGCATTGATCATTGCAATCATTACCGCAGCAGGAAGAGATAGTCTGCTCACCATAGGACTTTTCTTGATTTTGGCGGCTATTATTCACAATATCGCTGGGTATTTCTTAGGGTATTGGTCGTGCAGGGCATTAAAAATGAAAGAACAAGATTGCAGAACTATCGCTCTTGAAGTTGGAATGCAAAATGGCGGTTTGGCTTCAGGCATAGCATTGGAAATGGGCAAAGTAGCGACCATTGGACTAGCACCCGCTGTTTTTGGACCTTGGATGAACATTTCAGGCTCTTCATTGGCTACTTGGTGGCGGGACAAAGACCCCAATGAGAAAAAAAATATACCTAAAGAAACATAAACAGGAAATGAACATGACCAAATTTTTAAAGATGAGAGCAAACTATAGACTTACATTGGTTATCGCATTTGTTTGGGTTGCCTTTGGCACCATAACCGCACAGACTTTGACCAAGGACCAGATGAAGTTCCTTACCCCGCAATGGAACGGGGAGCGATTTGAAGATGGTAGGCCAAAAGTTGCCGATGATGTGCTAGAACGAATGAAAAGAGTAACAATTGAAGAAGCATGGGGGGTGTTACGAAACGAAGGTTATCATAATCAGTTTGAAAGTGGTTGGCAACCTTTACATGATGATGTACCTGTGGTAGGTCGCGCACTTACAGTGCAGTACATGCCTAATCGCCCCGATGTGTCCGATCAGATAAAGAAAAAAGGACAAGCCGATGGAAGAATTGGCAACACCAATTCTTGGCCTATTGACATGCTGGTTGAAGGCGATGTGTATGTGGCCGATGCCTTTGGAAAAATTGTAAATGGAACATTGATTGGGGATAACCTTGGTAATTCTATCTATGCCAAGTCAAAAAATGGAGTCGTTTTTAATGCATCAAGCAGGGACATGGAAGGACTTTCCGAGATTGAAGGATTCAATGCCTTTGTGCGCGGGTGGGACCCATCTTTTCTGACTGAAGTGATGTTGCTCAGCATTAATGCACCTATCCGCATAGGTGCTGCTACGGTGCTTCCAGGAGATATAGTTTTGGCAAAAAAGGAAGGCATCATGTTTATTCCGTCACATTTGGCCGAAAAAGTGGTGGTGACATCCGAGGTTGTCAGGCTGAGGGATTTATTCGGAATATCAAGATTGAAAGAAGGGAAATATACCCCTGGACAAATCGATAACAAATGGTCAGATGAGATTGAGAAGGATTTTTCAAAATGGCTGCGAAGCCATATTGATGAACTTCCTGTTCCAAAGGAACAAGTAAAAGAACTATTGGAAAAAAGAATGTGGTAACAACCCAATTCAAAACATAAAAACAAATTAATAATTAAAGCATTATACAAATGGAAAGAACAGATAGAAGATCGGCATTTAAAAAATTGGGAATGGGGCTCGCAGCTATATTGGGCGTAGGTTCGGTAAAGGCAATGGGGAAAGAATCGAAACCTAAAAAAGAAGTAGTGGGCGAAATTGTACAGGATAAAAAAATCCCATTGTTCTCTGGAGCTGTAAAACATGGCAATACCCTTTATGTTGCAGGAAAAGGAGCTCACTTTGAAGGAGATATTAAATCGCATACAGATCATGTACTAAAGGAAATTGAAAAAGAATTGGTGAAAAATGGCTCTTCCATGGATAAGGTGCTCAAAGTAAATGTGTATCTACATGATCTTGAGGATTATCATGGAATGAATTCTGTATATCGGGGACGTTTTGGAGAGAACCCACCAGTTAGAACAACTGTTGCCGTTTACGGTGGAGTACCCGGCGATTCATTAGTTGAGATAGATTGTATAGCAGCACTAGATTAAAAAAATGAAAAAATGAAAAAACGACAAGATAAACTCACAAGAAGAAAACTTTTAAAAACCCTTTCAAGTCTCCCGGTAGTGGGTGGATTGGTAGGAACAGGGTTGCTTACACCTCAAATGATGCGTGGTGCCGTGGAGACGCCCGCATCACGCAATTTTTTTAAAGAATTGGGGATTAGGACCTTCATCAATGCCGCTGGAACCTACACCTCAATGACAGGTTCCCTAATGTCGGATAATGTGCTGTCCGCAATTACTTTTGGTGCTACCGAATATGTCGACTTGGATGAACTTCAAGATAGGGTTGGAGAACGAATCGCCGAATTGTTAGAATGCGAATATGCAACAGTAACTTCAGGAGCCTTTGGAGCCATGTCCATTGGAATGGCAGGTGTACTTGCTGGAATGGATGAAAAAATTGTGGCTCAGTTACCCGATACCACCGGATTGAAAAATGAGGTGATTCTCCAAGAATCGCACAATATTGGATATTCCAAGGCACTGACCAATGTTGGGGCCAAGTTGGTCTGGGTGAAAACTGCCAAAGAATTGGAAAAAGCCATCAACAAGAATACCGCAATGTTGTGGTTTTTAAATGCCAATACCGAAGAAGGAGAGATTAAAAGAGAAGAGTTTGTTGCTTTGGGCAAAAAACACGGAATACCAACTTTTATTGATTGTGCAGCGGACGTACCTCCGGTTGAAAACCTTTTTAAATTCACAAAAATGGGATTTGACCTGGTCGCTTTTTCAGGAGGAAAAGGAATTCGAGGGCCACAAAGTGCTGGACTTTTGTTGGGCAAGCGCAAATATATTGAAGCAGCTCGATTGCATACACCACCAAGAGGAACTACTATAGGTAGAGGGATGAAGGTGAATAAAGAAGAAGTGCTGGGAATGTTGGCGGCAGTGGAAACATATTTGCAAAAGGACCATGATGCTGAATGGAAACTGTGGGAAAGTCAGATTAAGCTGATTAGCGATAGCGCCTCATCGGTAAATGGAGTGGAAACTGAGATCCATGTTCCGCCACATGCCAACCATGTTCCATCATTGCGGATCAAATGGAATGAGAGTGTAGTCAAGATCACAGCAGAGGAAGCGCGGAAAAAATTGAAAGATGGTCATCCGTCCATCGCCACTGTTGGAAATAAAGATACCATAGGTATAACGACATGGATGATGGTTCCGGGTCAGGAAAGAATCGTTGCGCAAAGAGTAAAGGAAGTGCTGGAAAATGCATAGTTTTATGCAAATCCAATAAACATTTGACCATGAAAAATTATTTTTCAGGAATCCTACTTTTATTGTTGATGGTTTCTTGCGGAACATCCCAAGAAAAAGAAGAAACCGTGCAAAAAACAGAAGTGGCTATTGAAGCCAAGGACCCCGATTACAATCCAGAAGCCAAATTGGCTGAATTGGGGATTGAGTTGAGAACACCTTCTGCACCTGTGGCCAATTATGTGAATGCGGTGCGAACAGGAAATTTGATTTTTCTAGCAGGAAAAGGACCTTTGCAATCCAACGGAGAATACATTACGGGGAAAATCGGAGAGGATTTATCCATTGAAGAAGGCTACTATGCCGCCAGGGTTACGGGAATCAACCAATTGTCGGTGTTAAAAGCCGAATTGGGCGACCTAAGTAAGGTAAAACGAATTGTAAAAGTACTTGGAATGGTAAACGCAGCTTCCGATTTTACAGATCACCCCAAGGTTGTCAACGGATACTCAGATTTGATGGTTCAAGTTTTTGGAGAAAAAGGCAAGCATGCCCGTGCAGCTGTGGGTATGGGATCGCTTCCGACCAACATCGCCGTGGAAATCGAAATGATCGTAGAGGTAGAGTAAATTTAGCAGTACTCTAAAACAAGAAAACCGCAACATCTTATCTAGGATGAATGCGGTTTTTTCTTGTGGTACCTCCAGGAATCGAACCAGGGACACACGGATTTTCAGTCCGTTGCTCTACCAACTGAGCTAAGGTACCATGCTTATTAAGCGGGTGCAAATATAATTTCAAAATTAGGATATACAAACAAAAACTTGAAAAAAGGCAAGGGTTTTTTTTCAATTCTTCATCTTTGCATTATGAACTTGGTAATAGACATAGGCAACACCTTGACAAAGTATGCCGTTTTTGAAAACGGAAGCCTGCTATTGGATGAAAGTTCTGGACCCAGCATGTTCTTAAGCATGGTAAAGGAATTATTTGAACGATACCCTAAAATTGGCCACGCCCTGATTTCGTCCGTAGGACCTCTTGAGCACAAGGAACGGGATATAGTATCATTATTCTGTAAGGTCCACGTCCTATCAAGTGAATCCAAAATACCTTTTAAAAACAGTTATGCCACTCCCCATACCTTAGGTATGGACCGTGTGGCTTTGGCAACTGCGGCATTTTATAAAAATCCAAGACAGAACACCTTGGTGGTTGATGCAGGTACCTGCATTACCTACGATATGATCAATGATTCCGGTGAATACGTAGGTGGGGCTATTTCTCCGGGAGTTCAAATGCGGTATAAGGCCATGCATAACCAAACCGCAAAACTTCCTTTGCTCCAGCCAGAGGAAATTTTGGATTTTATTGGGAATTCAACCCAAACCAGCATGCACAGTGGTGTTATTAACGGAGTTTCACAAGAATTGGATGGCATTATAAGTCAGTATAAAACCCGCTTTAAAGATTTAACAGTTATTTTAACAGGCGGAGACTCCCATTTTTTTGCTAAACGACTAAAAAATACCATATTTGCGAATTCTAAATTTCTCTTGGAGGGGCTTAATTACTTGCTGGAATACAACAAACGCTAGATGGTAAAGAAATTTTTGATCGCTTTTTTTTGCGTGGCTGCACATGGCATTTTTGCGCAAAACGGTACCATATCACCATATTCTTATTTTGGAATAGGAGACATTAGGAACAGTGGGTCGGTAGAAAACCAAATGATGGGGGGGATAAGCATGTATGGAGACAGCATTCATTTGAACCTCACCAATCCGGCTGCCTATTCTAAACTTAGGTTAACGGCATATACAGGTGGCATTTCCAGAACGGAGTTCAGATTGAAGGATTTTACGGAACAACAAAATGCATCAGTAACCAATTTGGACTACTTGGCGATTGGATTTCCCATAGCCAAAAATGCAGGTTTGGGTTTTGGTCTCATGCCTTTTTCCTCCGTGGGGTACAATCTTAGGGATGAAACTACAAATACCGATGGTCAAACAGTTACCAACGCTTTTTCTGGGGAAGGTGGTTTGAACAGGGCTTTTATCTCATTGGGAATTGAACCCATGAAGAACTTGAGTCTTGGTGCTACGGTGAATTTTAATTTTGGCACACTCAAATACGAAAGACTTCAAAGTGTGGAAGATGTTCAGTTAGGGACACTGGATAATAGAGAATCGCGAATAAATGGATACGATTTCAACTACGCCCTCAACTATACCCCAACCATAAAAGACAAATACACCCTTTACACCTCGGTGTTGGTAAATACACAAGTCAATCTTACCTCAGAAAATTCAGCTCGATTAGGTTCATTTTCGTTGGTTGGAGGTAATGAAGTGGAAGTGGTCGATGTTAACCTTGATGCCAATAATTTGAGAAATACCGAACTGAAGATTCCAACAAGAACTACCGTTGGGCTTGGTTTTGGAGAAAATAAAAAATGGTTTTTAGGAGGAGAATATAGTTTTCAGAAGTTCAGTGAATTCAAAAATGACTTTTTGGGATTGGACAATGTAACCTATAACGATGCAAGTACAATGGCATTTGGAGGATATTATATTCCAGATTATCGTTCACTTTCCAGCTATTTTAAAAGAATCACATATAGAGCCGGACTTCGGTATAATGTAAGCGGATTACAAGTCAACAACAAGGAGATAAACGATTTTGGCATAACTTTTGGATTTGGTCTACCGTTGAGCAATAATTTTTCCAATGTCAACGTAGGTTTCGAGCTGGGAAGACGTGGAACAACAGATGCCAACCTAATAGAAGAAAGTTATTTTAAGATCAACATTGGATTATCTTTAAATGATAGATGGTTCGTCAAGAGAAAAATAAATTAAGAACAAGTCTCTTTTTTTGAATTATCCATAAATAACCACCAATATATGTTGCATTAAGATGATTTTTTAATGAAAATTTGTACATTAACCGCTTTAAAATTAGTAAGATGAAGACGAAACACTACTTAACGATGATAGCGATTCTTATGTCGATGGGATTAAGTATGGCCCAAGCTCAAAATCCTGAGTGCATGACCAATCTTTCCATTTACGCAGAACACGCAAAAGTTAAAAATTACGATGCTGCCTATGAGCCTTGGAAAATGGTCTACGAAAGCTGCCCAGATATCAACAAGGCAAACTTTACCTATGGAGAGCGCATCTTAAAGCACAAAATTGAAAACTCTTCCGGAGCGGACAAAGATGCATATATCCAAGAGTTGTTGACCATGTACGACAACAGTGGAAAATACTTTCCAAAAAAATTCCCGCCAGCACCAAGGATTATAGATGCGGTGTTGTTGAAGTACGATAATAAAATGATTTCCGACAGTGAGATCTACGAAATGCTTGGAAAGGGTTTTAAAGAAGATAAGAATAACTTCAAAAATCCAAAGGCACTTTATCTATACTTCTCAAGCTTGGTTGATTTACATGACGGAGGTAAAAAAGATTTACAGGAAGTTTTCGATACCTATGATGATGTAACCGAAAAAGTAGAAGAAGAAAACAAGAAATTGACCAGTGTGGTTACCAGATTGCTTCCAAAAGATTCTTTAGGAACAATTACTTCAAAAGAAAAACGACAGCTTAAAGCAGCTACCGTTAATTCAAAGTCGTACGGTAAAATTGCCGGTAGTATCGATTCAAAATTGGGAGCACTTGCAGATTGCGGCAACCTTATCCCATTATATGAAAAGAGCTTCGATGCCAAAAAGAACGATGTAAATTGGGTGAAACGGGCCGTGGGAAGAATGTTCTCAAAAGAATGTACCGATGACCCAATGTTCAGAAAATTGTTTGAGGCTCAGTTGGCCTTGGATCCATCCGCAGATGCATATATGTATGGTGGGGTGTTAAAACAAAAATCTGGAGACAACAAAGGCGCTATTGCTGACTTTAACAAAGCGGTGGAATTGGAAACAGATTCCCATAGAAAATCCAATATCCTATATAAAATTGCCACCACGGTTAGAAGAAGCAGCAAATCACAAGCACGAAGCTATGCTCTTAAGGCCATAGATGCTAACCCAGCTAATGGGAAAGCGTATTTGTTGATTGCAAATCTTTATGCCGGTAGTGCCAATGCATGTGGCACCACTACATTTGAAAAAAGAGCAATCTATTGGAAAGCTGCTGAGATGGCAAGAAAAGCTGGCCGTGTAGACCCATCCTTAAGTGGGCGTGCAAGCAAGTCGGCAGCCAGTTACTCCGCAAAAGCTCCCACGAAAGAGATGATATTCAGCTCTGGTATGGCCGGAAAACGTGTTACTTTCAGCTGCTGGGTAGGCGGTAGCGTAAAAGTACCGAATTTGTAGTGTGAAACAAACATTCAAAAATATTTTAAGGAGTTTTGCCACGGTTCTCACCGTGGCATTCCTTTTTATGTCCTGTAAGGACAACTACCAGCGAGTAGGAGAAGAGGCTGTTAAACCTATTTTTCCACAAGGGGTGGCGCAGAATTTTACACTTACCTATACTGAGACTCCAAAGGAGTTGAGCACCGAAGATGCCGATAGTTCCAAGGTCATTGCCATTCTTACCAGCCCCATTACTGAAGATTATGACAATCAGAGTTTCAAATACCGTACATTCCCAGAAGGATTAGTGGTGGATTTTTTTGATGAGAAAAACCAAAAAAGTGTAATTATAGCCGATTATGGAATTGTCTACTCACAGACGAATTTGATAGATTTGCAAGGCAATGTGGTTATTGAAACCCATGACGGCAAAAAACTTGAAACACCACAATTATTTTTCGATAGAAAAAACAATTGGATTTTCACTGAAGAGGTCTTTACATACACCAATCTAGAAGATGGTTCGATAATGGATGGGGAGGGATTGGATCTTAATAGAGAGTTCAGTTATTTTAGGGCTCATAAAACCTATGGTTTGTTGACCATAAAAGAAAACGTAAACGAAGAACGGGATGATTAAAATTTTAAGATATACGGAATATTTGTATTTGGCTGTCGCGGTCATTTCAATCTATAAAATTGCTGAACTTTGGAGTGTCGACCCCAAGGAAACCTATATATTCATTTTCTTTGCCGTGGTTTCCATAGCCATGTTCCTTTTTAGAAGAAAATATAGGAAGCGATTCGAACAGCGAAAAAAAGATAACCAATAAACGAACTGTTGAGTTCTTCGGTGATCATTATTATACTTTCACTAGTATTCTCGGCTTTCTTTTCGGGAATGGAAATTGCCTTTGTCTCTGCCAACCGAATTCACATTGAAATTGAGAAAAAGCAAGAAGGTTTTTTTGCCAAGGTACTGACCTGGCTTACCCAAAAACCTTCGAAGTTTATTGCCACCATGCTTATTGGTAATAACATCGCTTTGGTGATTTATGGATTTTTTATGGGAGATTTATTAATGGAATGGTTCCAAAAACTATTGCCTACCACATCCAATTTTATAAACGTACTTTTAACGGACTTCAGTTTACTTTCCCAGACCATCATATCCACGGTAATCATATTGATCACGGCTGAGTTTCTGCCCAAAGTGTTGTTTCAGATTTATTCGAACACTCTGCTAAAGGTTTTTGCTCTGCCAGCTTATTTCTTTTATATTTTATTTTCTGCCATATCATGGTTTGTGATCAAGGTTTCCGATTTTATACTTCGCGTTTTTTTTAAAACAGAGGGCGATCAGGTACAATTGGCATTTACAAAGTTGGAGCTAGGGGATTACATTACTGAACAAATGGAGACAGTGGAAGAAGAAGATGAGATTGATTCTGAAATCCAAATATTCCAAAACGCATTGGAATTTTCAACCGTAAAGGCTAGAGAGGTCATGGTGCCACGTACCGAAATAATGGCAGTGGAAATTGATGAAACCCCAAAGAACCTTGCCAAATTATTTTCAGAGACCGGATACTCCAAAATATTGGTTTATAAAGAAAATATTGACGAGATTATTGGATACATTCACTCTTACGAACTGTTTAAAAAACCAAAAACCATAAAAAGCATCCTACTTCCGGTTGAATTTGTTCCCGAAACCATGCTGATCCAGGATATATTAAATGTATTGACCAAAAAACGGAAGAGTATGGCTGTGGTCCTGGACGAATATGGAGGAACTTCTGGAATAATGACCGTTGAAGATATTGTGGAGGAACTTTTCGGTGAAATAGAAGACGAGCATGATTCTACCGATCTTCACGAAGAACAACTGAGTGAGAACGTGTACAAATTTTCAGCGCGTTTGGAGGTGGATTACATCAACGAGAACTACAAGTTGGAACTTCCAGAAAGCGAAGAATATGAAACTTTGGGCGGATTGATCATGAGTGAAACGGAAGAAATCCCTGAATTGGATTCAGAAATTAAGACCGAAAATTTCACCTTCCGTATTCTCGAGGTGTCCAATACCAAAATCGACCTTGTAAGTGTGCACGTTCATCCTGAAGATTAACAGTTTCCAGACGTTGTGGCACTTTCCTATTTGAAAAGAAAATGGTATTTTCGCCCACTGAAAATATAGAAAACAAGCAGTAAAATGGCAATATTAGAGAATATTAGAAAACGAACGACCGTATTGATTTTAATCATTGGTATGGCACTGTTCGCATTTGTAATATCAGGAGTCTTTACCAGTAACGATTTTGCTGGAGGTGCAAAACCTGGTTCCGCGGTAGCTGAAGTAAATGGAGAAAGTATTTCCATTGATGATTTTAGAAAGGAAGTTGAAACTGCCTCAAGAAGATTTGGACCTAGCATTTCTTCCACCCAATTGGTGAACACGGTATATGATCAAGAATTGAGAAAGGCCATTTTAAATCAACAATTTGAGGATTTGGGGATTGATGTGGAGAGTGACCAAATTATTGAGTACGTTAAAACTTCCGGATATGCTCAGATTCCAGATTTTCAAGATGAAAACGGATTCTTTAATGAAGAAGTCTTTAGAAGTGCCATTGCAGATTGGAAAGCCAATGATCCTTTGCGATACGATGCTTGGTTGCAAGATGAGGTAAGAATTATCCAATTGGCAAAAGAGCGCATGTATTTTAACCTTATCAAAGGTGGTGTGGGAGCAACTTTGTCCGAAGGAGAATTCGATTATACCATGGCAAATGAAAAGGTGGATATTCAGTACGTTCGAGTGCCCTATACATCAATTGCCGATAGTACCATCCAAGTTTCCAAAGATGATATCCAAACCTATATAAACAATCACAAAGACGATTTTAAACAGGAAAAGGCAAGAGATATACGATTTGTGTTCTTTGAGGAAAAAGCCTCAGGAGATGACGAAAATAAAGTTAGGGAAGATATTACCAATTTAATTGAAGACAAGATTGACAAGGCAGCGGATACTACTTATGTTGAAAAGCAGTTTAGGAATACCGAAGACATGTTGGCTTTCTTGGACAGAAATTCTGATAGCAAGTTCGATACCATCTACAGGGCTAAAAACGAGTTGCCAGCTGTTGTGGCTGATACCTTGATGACTTTGGGTGTAGGTGAGATTTACGGTCCTTATCGAGATGGCAGTTTCTTCAAGATTTCCAAAGTAATGGACGTTAAACCCGAAGGTTCCGTAAAATCAAGCCATATACTTTTTGCATATGCCGGCGCGGAAAGAGCCGCTGCTGATATTACAAGAAGCAAGGAAGAAGCTGAGGAAGAAGCTAAAAAAATGTTGGTTGAAGCCAAAAAAGCCGATGCCAATTTTGCGACGCTTGCCAGAGAAAATTCAGATGACCCAACTGCGGTACAACGTTCAGGGGATATAGGTTACTTCCAAGAATCGAATCTTGGTTTGGCCGAAGCATATAGAAATTACTTGTTTTCACACGATTTAAACGAAATTGGGATGGTTGAGACCCCTTTCGGGTTTCATATCATTAAAATTGATGACAAGCAAGACCTTGTTCAAGTTGCTACCATTTCAAGGGAAGTTGAGCCTTCAGAAGAGACTATCAACACTTTGTTTACCGATGCCACAAAATTTGAGATGGCATCCATCGATGCAGAGCCAGAAGCTTTTGGGGACATTGCGAGAGAGAGTAGCTATACAGTGAGGCCCGTAAACAAAATCAAGGAAATGGATGAAAACCTTCCAGGTTTATCCGAGCAACGAGGAGTTGTGCAATGGGCGTTTAATGATGACACTAAAGTTGGTGACATCAAAAGATTCAACATCAACAACGGTTATGCCGTGGTACAGCTTACCAAAAAATATAAAGAAGGAGTGATGTCCACAGAAGATGCTTCGGCAAGTGCATTGCCAAGAATAAGAAAAGAGCGCAAAGCAGAACAGATTATCGCTGCAAATCAAGGAAAAACTTTGGATGCCTTGGCATCTGACAATAATGTGGCCCTTTCCAATGCATCTGCTTTGACCTTGAAGTCGCCTACCATTCCTGGTGCAGGTCGCGAGCCTTTGGTTGTAGGCACAGCATTTACTTTGGCACAAGATGCAACTTCAACCCTTATTGAAGGTGAAACAGGTGTATTTATGGTGAAGGTTACCAAAAAAGAAGATGCTCCAAATGTTGACAATTTCAGTACGTATGCCAATACCTTGAAAACAAATGCAGCCAGTCAAGTGAACAATGCCGTTTACAATGCACTAAAAGAAGGAGCCGAAATCGAAGATAACAGAGCTACTTTTTATTAAGAAGCAGAGAAAAATTACAAAAAGCCACTCTTAAGAGTGGCTTTTTTGTTTTGTAAACCGACGTATTCCTATTTTGGATTACGCTCTATCTGCTTAAAACACATATTTCATAATTCCCGTTTCTGTAGGCGGTTATCAAAATCTTATTTTGGGAAGGATGCCAATTGGGAAGCGTTTCCCCATCTTCATTATGGGTTATCCTAGTTTTATTGGAGCCATCTTTATCCATAATATAAATTTCTGGTCGGGAGTTTTCCATGGATGTCACATAAACTATTTGCTTACCATCCCCGGACCATGAAGGACAAAAATTATGCTTTGGCCATTTAGTCAATCTTTTTTCTATTCCCGTTCTTATGTTTAAGCGATAAATTTCATCATCTTGATTTTCAGTATCCTTTCTTGAAAAAAATAAGATTTCCTTTCCATCCTTCGACCATTTGGGATAGAAGTTACGGTAATCGTTGTGTATGATTTTTTTCAGCATCTTACCCCTCTTGTCCAATAACGCAATACTACCTTGTTGCTCAGCCTCTTGAAAGCTTACGGCGATGTTATTTCCATTTGGAGAAAAAGCCGCAAATATGGGCTCTCCAGAAGTTTCAATTTTTTTTAGGTTTTGCTCTTTTCTTGTCGCTATTTTGAGGGTGTATAGCCGATTGGCCCCATTTCGGTCTGACTCGAACAGCAATTTTCTTCCGTTCGGATGCCAAGTGGGTCGTCTGTCATCTGAAGGGTTGTTTGTTAATCGCTGCACATTTCCCCCTTGATTGTCCATTAAATATATTTCCCAATTTCCATCTCTGTTCGATTCAAATACAATCCAATTCCCATCCGGTGAATAGGAGGCGTATCGGTCATCTGCTGCATTATGGGTAAGGCAGGTTTCTTTCCAACCATCCGTTTGACTTAACAACAGGAGTGGTAAAAGGAAGCTTGAGAAAACCAATGCTTTGTTCATTTTTATCCTTTTATGGGATAAAAAAGATAAGCATTTAAATGAAGTTGTTAATGGTCAAGAACCATTTCGGTGTAGGGAATAATGGTCTCATACCCTTTGGATTTGAAATAATCCATATTTTTTTTATTTCCAGTGGCCATGACAAAATCACCTCCCCAGCCGCCAAGACTTTTTACAGCTTTTGGGTAATCTGAAAAAAGCAAGGTTTTCACTGGCGGTAGCTCCAACACTTTCGATAAAATTTCCTCATGTTCTGCCATCAGCGATTCGAACACATTTAAAGTTGACGCGTCTGCCATTTGTTTGGTAATGGATGAGATACGGGCAATCAATTGGGTTTTATCAAAGTTTTGACCTCGGTACGCGGAAATCGCCTCTTTGCTGTTTTGTTTTCGGTTGAGGTACACAAAATGAAGTTCATCCTTAAATTCAGGATTAAAAGACACCTCCTTCACCTTCGGATGACTATCAATCAATTGATAAAGAATGGGAGAATTGTGTTGGGCGCAGGCAATATCATAACCACTTCCACCAAAGGCATTTTGTAACAATTGGTGTGCATCCACCTCCGCCCAGTGGGCAATATTGTTTATTAAGGTTGAAGAAGTTCCTAGTCCCCAATCTCGTGGAAAACTGAGTTTCGTTTCTACTTTAAATCCGGACACTTGAGATAGAAATACCGGATTTTGGTCTTTGGCTTGCTTTAGTAAATGGATTAAGGTTATTGATATGGAACTATCCGAAGCGGACTGTTGATTTAGCCCTTCCAAAGTGTAAGTGCCCTCAAACCAAATGCCCCCATTTTTATCCAGACTTTTCCATTCCAATAAGCCAGAAGAAGTTTCGGTTACCTCCAAAGATTGCCCATATTTGGTGGGGATAGCAAGTCCGACAGCCCCATCCAAAATGGCATACTCCCCGGAGAGCAACAATTTACCATTGCTGTAGAACTTTTTTTGCATTATTCGGATTGCATCTTTTCCAAAGCCGCTTTAACCGAAGCGTTCGTTACGGTGTGAGTTTTAAAATACTGTACCAACTGTTGTTTTTCACCTTCGGTGGCGCCCATTTGATTAAGGAGGTTCAGTAAGTGCATTTTCATATGCCCTTTTTGTATTCCTGTGGTGACCAACGACCGTACTGCCGCAAAATTTTGTGCCAGTCCCGCAACAGCAACAATTTGCATCAATTCTTCCGCAGAAGGGTTTTGTAGGATTTCCAGTGCCAATTTAACTAATGGGTGAAGCGAGGTAAGGCCTCCAACTGTTCCTAGCGCCAATGGAATTTCAATCCAAAATTTAAAAACACCATCTTGGACAGAGGCATGGGTTAAACTGGAATACTTGCCATCTTTGGAGGCATAGGCATGAACCCCAGCCTCAATAGCCCTGAAATCGTTCCCGGTGGCCAAGATAACGGCATCAATACCGTTCATAATGCCCTTGTTGTGTGTGACTGCCCGGTAAGGCTCTGCTTTGGCGATTTCCACAGCTCGAACAACTTTTTGGGCAAATTCGGCAGGTAAAATACCATCCTCATTCAAGGCTTGGACAGGACAACTCACTTCTGCCTTGACCAAACAATTGGGAACATAATTGGAAAGGATGCTCATAACCACTTCAATATCCTTTTCTTCCGAAGTAAATGCTGCATGCTCAACTGCCTTTTCCTTTAAGGTAGAAGCAAATTGCTCCAAGCACGAATTGATAAAATTGGCCCCCATGGCATCCTTGGTCTCAAAAGTGCAGTGCAATTGGTAATATCCTTCAATTTTGTCCGTGAGGTCCTTTAGGATGATATCTTTGATGCCACCACCCCTTTTTTCCATGCTTTTGGTGATGGCTGCCGTGCTTGTGTAGAATTCTGGCTTGATTTCATTGAAAAACGAACGGAGTTTTGTTGCTTCCCCTTTAAAAATAAAATGAACCTGTCCAACCTTTTCAGTACCGATAACGGTGGTTTTAAAACCACCGCGCGTCAACCAGAATTTTGCCGCTTTACTTGCGGCAGCAACCACAGAACTTTCCTCAATGGCCATGGGAATGGCATAAAATTGACCATTGATCAAGAAATTAGGAGCTATGGAAAAGGGCAAATAGTAATTGGAAACCGTATTTTCGATGAACTCGTCATGAATTTTTTGGACTTTCTTATCCGTATTCCAATATTGTTGCAATAACTGTTTTGTCCGCTCGGGATTCTTGGTAAAATTGGCCGCAATCCAATCAATTTTTTCCGCTTTGGTAAGTTTAGAAAATCCTTCAACAGGAGTGTTCATGTCGCTTGGTTAAAGGATTCAAATATACACATAATAGAATTTTGGCTTTTCAACCTACCTGATTTTGGCGTGGTTCTTGTCACAAATGCAATATCAAAGTTTATTTTTTGAATAAATATTAGTAAACTTGACGGTTTTTAATCAATTTTTAATTTCCATGCAAAAACAGGCCCTACTGTTCTTATTCACTTTCGGATTTTTAACCTTATCAGTTGCACAGAAGAAAAAGATAACCCTTGAAGATATTTGGGGGGGTACTTTTAGAACAGAATATATGGATGCGCTCCGCTCCATGAAAAATGGAAAACAATATACGGTACTCAACTTTGATAGTTCGCCACGGACCAGTAGCCTGGACAAATACAATTACGAAACCTTGGAAAAGGTGGAAACCATTGTAGCTTCCTCGGAGGATGTACCTTTTTTTACTTCGTACGCGTTTAGCAAAGACGAGTCCAAAATATTATTGGCCACTGAAATCGAACCCATTTTTAGACATTCACGACTGGGTGTTTATTATGTCTATGATGTATCAAACAAAAAAGTGACCAAGGTTTCTGATGATAAAATTCAGGAACCTTTGTTGTCTCCGGACGGTTCCAAAGTCGCCTATGTAAAGGAGAACAATATTCACATTTTTGACATGGGTTCTGGAGATACCAAGCAAATCACAACAGATGGAAGTAAAGGAACCATTATAAATGGTGTAACCGATTGGGTTTATGAGGAAGAATTCGCTTTTGTCCGTGCATTCGATTGGAACAGCAATGGAACCAAAATTGCTTTTCTTCGATTTGATGAAACCAATGTGCCCCATTTTTCCATGGATGTTTATGGGCAAAACCTGTATCCGTTCCAATACGAATTCAAATATCCCAAAGCAGGCGAAGTAAATGCAGAAGTTTCTTTGCATATGTACGATGTGGCATCAAGCAGCAGTTCCAATGTGAATTTGGGTGATGCCTACTATATTCCGAGAATCAAATGGATGAACAACCCAAACAGTTTGAGTGTACAGACGTTAAATCGACATCAAAATCATTTGAAACTACATGTGGTGAATGCGGTGGGCAATTCGGTTTCCCTGTTAATGGAAGAAAAAGACGCCGCCTATGTGGATGTGACCGATTACTTGACTTTTTTGACTGATGATAGTTTTATTTGGGTAAGTGAGATGGATGGATTCAACCACATTTACCTCTACGGAAATGATGGGAAGTTAAAAAATCAAATTACCGATGGTGATTGGGAAGTGACGGATTATTATGGATACGATGCAAAATCAAGAAAGATTTTTTACCAGTCCACGGAGAATGGATCCATTAATCGCGATGTATTCAGTATTGGGGCCAATGGCAAGAAAAAGAAACGATTGACACTTAAGGAGGGTACAAACGGAGCGGCTTTCAGCACCGATTATACCTATTTCATCAATACATTTTCCAGTGCAATTACTCCGTATGAATTTACCTTGCACAGGGCATCAGATGGGCAGAAGCTCAAAAACATCAAGGATAATTCGGTTTTGGATGGCCAGCTGGAAACCTATGAATTGAGTCCAAAGGAATTTTCAACAATTTCAATCAATGGCAACGATTTGAATATGTACATGGTAAAGCCTGCCGATTTTGATGAAAATAAAAAATACCCGCTCCTAATGTTTCAATATAGTGGGCCAGGATCACAACAAGTGGCAAACCGATGGTTCGGAAGCAATGATTATTGGCATCAAATGCTAGCTTCGGAAGGATACATAATTGCATGTGTAGATGGCAGGGGAACGGGCTACAAAGGACGCGATTTTAAAAAAGTGACCTATTTAAATCTGGTAAAATACGAAACCGAAGATCAGATAGCGGCGGCCAAAAAACTGAGCCAATTACCTTATGTGGATGAAAACAGAACGGGTATTTGGGGATGGAGTTATGGAGGACATATGAGCACCAACTGTCTTTTAAAGGGCAACGATACCTTTGAAATGGCGATTGCGGTGGCGCCGGTAACCTCATGGCGTTTTTATGACACCATTTACACGGAGCGCTTTATGCGGACCCCACAGGAAAACCCTGATGGATATGATAACGAATCGCCCTTTAATTATCCTGAAATGCTGAAGGGAAAATATTTGTTGGTTCATGGTTCAGGGGACGACAATGTTCATGTGCAAAACTCCATGCGGATGATTGAGGCACTCGTACAGGCCAATAAATCATTTGAATGGGCTATTTACCCCGACAGAAACCACGGAATCTACGGTGGAAATACAAGACTCCATCTATTCACCAAAATGACGGATTTTGTCAAGAAAAATTTGTAACCAAACTCATTAATATATGTCAGATAATGTAAAACCGGCCAGTGAGAAAGAGCTTTTTGGGCACCCACAAGGTCTTTTCTATTTGTTCTTTGCCGAATTGTGGGAGCGTTTCAGTTTTTATGGAATGCGGGCCCTGCTTACCCTTTATATGGTCAATGTTATTTTCGAAGCATTGGCAACAAGGGACTACGCGGCTGCGGCAGTATACGCTTCTTATGGTTCGTTGGTGTACGCATCAACCGTAATTGGAGGTAAAATCTCTGATTCCATTTTGGGAATGCGTGCTTCCATCTTTTTAGGAGGGGCTTTAATGGCCTTGGGTCATTTTGTATTGGCTATTGAGCATAATACCGCCTTCTTTTTGGCATTGGCTTTTATTATTGTTGGAAATGGTTTCTTTAAACCCAATATTTCAACCTTTGTTGGAACCCTTTATAAAGATGGAGATACCCGAAAGGATTCTGGATTTACAATTTTTTATATGGGCATCAATATTGGTGGTGCAATAGCTCCTTTGCTTTGTGGATGGCTCGGGGCAACTTATGGCTGGCATTATGGTTTTGGTTTGGCCGGAATCGGGATGTTAACAGGATTGCTTTTCTTTTGGAGCGGAATTAAAAAGAATGTCTTTGGAGAAGGTGGACAACCTCCAAGTGTAGAAGTGTATGAGAGAAAAGTAATGGGTATTCCTCAAAAACATTTGATTCCAATTCTTGCATTTTTATCCGCACCATTGATTGCCTTTTTGCTGTATTCCTATAAATCGTTAGGAGAAGAAGGAACTGCTTTCGCTGACACCAATATTGTAAACTTACTTTTTTACCTCATTGGGATAGCTGTTGTGGTGTACATGGGAACCATTATGATAAAATCTAATCCGGATGAGCGTAAAAAGCTGTTCATGGCAGTTTTGATTACCTTTTTTATGACCATTTTCTGGGGATTCCATGAACTTCATGGTAGTGTAATTACACTTTTTGCTGCACGGAATGTAAACCTTTCTTTGATTAATGCAAGTCAGACCAATGCGTTGAATTCCATTTTTATTGTTATTCTTTCAATCCCAATTTCCATAATGTGGACGAAGTTGGCGAGGAACAAGCTGAATCCAAGAACACCCTATAAATTTGGAATGGGATTGGTGTTGGCAGGTCTGGCCTTTTATGTAGTGTCACTTAGTGGCGGTAGTGCAGATGAAAATGGAATGGTACCCTTTTCATACTTATTGTGGTTGTATTTCTTGATATCTGTTGGGGAATTGTTCATGTCGCCAGTGGGCCTATCCAAAATAACCGATTTATCGCCCAAACGTATTGTGGCCTTTATGATGGGGGTTTGGTTTTTGTCATCGGCCTATGCGTTCCAAATAGTGGGCTTTATTTCGAAGCAACTAGCCATCGAAAGTGATGATAGCAATGTAGGTGGATTGGAAACCTTAGATGTTTACTTGGATGGTTTTAGCTTAATTGCCAAATACTCTCTGGTGGCTGGTGTAATAGTGTTGATTTTTGGACCCCTCATGAAAAAATTGATGGGTAACGTTCATTAGATCTCGACTGCGCTCGACCAGACTTAATCGAGATTAAAAACATAAAATCCCTTTTCACGAGTACTGTGGAAGGGGATTACTTTTTTAAAACAGGTTTGTTTCCATCGGGCGATATAGGATTTGTAGTTACTGCCATCGGCCAATATCAATTTAGGGTGAATAGAATCAATTAATCGTTCTAGATTGATTTTGGGAGATTGGGTCAGCAATAGAAAGTCGATTTGTTTTAATGGGGGATAGATGACTAGACTATCCATAATGTATAGTGTTTCTTTATCAATCGTATAACTGTATGCCAATGGATTTTGTGAAATGGACTGAATACGTTCGGCAATGGCAAAATCCTTTGCAATGCGATTGGGCTTAATGCTATCCGTACAATAAAGTTTCAAATTATTCCCAAACTGATGTAGCAATAAAGTGTTCCGGTTTTGATGCGCCAGAGTCAAGCTTTCTTGTTGCTGGATTTGAATCTGTTTCCAGATGGCCCAGGTTTGCAAAACAATTACGGAAGTCAAAAATACCAAAGTGTTTTTCCGTTTCGGTTGGGACAGCAATAACACCATGGAAATAATGGCTACGTATCCAACAAATAACTGAACCGAATCAAAAGAAATATCCCGAATCACAAAACCTTCCCGATTGGCAACCCAAGAAATAACGGAGTTCATTGTTTTGATAATGGCGTTATAGATCTCCACCAGAAAATAGGGCAGAAAATCCACCAAGGACAAAAGAATTACCAAAATGCCCATTCCCAGAATGATTCCCAAAAAAGGGATGATCAAAAGATTGGAAATAAAGAAAAGAGCTGGAAATTGATGAAAGTAATACAAACTAATGGGCAGTACCCCTAATTGGGCAGCCATGCTAACCGACAGCAATTGCCATGTTTTTCGAATCAAAAAGTTATCGGGAAACCAAAACTGCTGGAGTTTTGGATAGATCCAAACAATGGCAAGTACAGCAGCATAACTCATTTGAAAACCAACTTGAAAAAGAAAAAGCGGTTTCGCCAATAGAATAAAAAACATGGACAATGCCACAATATTGAACGCGTTGGTGGGTCGGTTCAAATGCATGGCGTAAGCGATAAAAGTGAACATAGTCACCGCTCTTACAATGGAAGGGGACAATCCAGCAATAAAGGCGTATGTCCAAAGTAGGACCACCACACTTAAAAGTTTTAGTGTTTTGCCTTTGGGCAATCGTTCCAAAGGAGTGAGAAGAAATTGGAACAGCAGTAATAAGATTCCAACATGAAGGCCGGAAACGGCCAAAATATGAATAGCTCCGGCATCTTTATAATTGTTGTAAATACTCTCAGAAATATCGTCGCGCTGCCCTAATAACAATGCCTGAATCACACCTAACTCCTCTTTTCCAAAATTTTGGGATTTTAAATTTGCAATGATATGCTCCCTAAAATTTGAAGCAATCCCCAAAAGTGAAATGGAAGGGTTTTCTTTTGGCAATAGTTGATCGGTTTGTACTTGTATCTGATGGTAAACACCCTGTTTTCTCAAAAAATCTTTATAATCAAATTGATGTGGATTCAATGGAGGATTGATTGCTTTTACCTTTGCGAACACAAAGACTTCATCATCAACCTTTAACTTTTTTGAAATAGAATCGGTGGAAACACTCAGTACAAGTTTTCCTGTGGATTGTTTTTTTTCCACAGAAAGGACGTCGACTACATACCGCTGATTAAAGGGATTGGGTTTAAGTACCTCCTTGATTTTGATTTCCCATAATTTGAAATCTTTTAAATCGGATTGGGCATAATGATGTTCCAAATATCTTGATTGAGACACTTGAATTACAAATACCCCAAGCATTATAGTTTGTAACAAAACGGTTAGTTCAAAATAGGGAAAATCTTTTCGTTGTTGTTTTTTGTTGGCCCAATATGAAACCGGAAGCAGCCCCAGTATCGAAAAAAGGGGTATGTGCGGACCAATTTCAAGATAGAATCCCAAAATAATGCCCGCCACAAGACACAAGGTCAACCTTATGGAAACAAAATCAAAAAATCGCATTATGCTATAAAATCCGCATTGCCTTTACAAAGGCATGGTTCCAATATCCTTCCCGAAGGGAAGAGACAATTACACCCCTAGAGGTTGTAGAGTGTATAAATTTTATATCGGTTCCTTTTACATCGACCACCAAACCCACATGATTAATGCGTTTTCCACGTTTGTTGGTTTTAAAAAAAAGGAGATCACCTTTAACAACTTGGGTCAGTTTTATTCGTTTTCCTTCTTCCGCCATTTGATGGGAAACCCTGGGGAAAAGAATGTCGTTTTCCTTTAAGGAGACAAAAACAAGCCCAGAGCAATCCATTCCTTTCCTTGTTGTCCCTCCAAATTTGTAACGTGTACCGCTAAAAGTCAAAGCCGTGGAAATAACCGCCTTGGCCTTTGCATCTTTTTTTTCTTCCTTTCTGGTTTTTTTTGGTGGAGAAACTTCCTCGGCAGAACCCTCGACGGAGACGACTAGGGGCTTATTCTTGCTATAGGTTCTTTTTTTTGAACCACAGCTCACAAGCAAAAATAGGGTAAGAAAACAGAGGGTCTTTTTCAACATCCAAGAATAATTTTTTTACTCTTGGCGTATAAATTAAGCATTTTCGATGATTAATTGGGCGGCTAATTGACTGGCACCTTTTCCACCCAATTTTTCTTTTAAGGATTTATAGTCGGATAATATTTGCTCCCTTTTTTGACCCGCTGTTATTTTGGAGAGCTCTTCTCTTAAATTTTTGGTTGTTAATTCATTTTGAATCAGTTCTTTAACGACTTCCTTGTCCATAATTAAATTGACCAAAGAAATATAATCCAACGTAATGATCCGTTTGGCAATTTGATATGAAATCCAATTTCCTTTGTAACAGACCACTTGAGGGATTTCAAAAAGCGCCGTTTCCAAGGTAGCTGTTCCACTAGTGACCAAGGCTGCATGGGAGTGTTTGAGTAAAGAGTAGGTTTGGTTGGAAACGTAGCCCACCTTGTCTTCTTTTAAGAAGGTTTCGTAAAAATCATCAGGCAAACTGGGCGCTCCTGCAATCACAAATTGATATTCTGGAAAATCGGAGCTAACCGATAGCATAACGGTCAACATTTTTTGCACCTCTTGCTTCCGGCTTCCAGGTAATAGCGCAATGATCGGTTTTTGAGGCTGAAGATGGTGCTCTTTTCTAAAAGTGGCCTCATCAACAATTTCGGTATTTTCAATGGCATCGATTAGCGGGTGCCCTACAAAATGAACTGGGAAATTGTGCTTTTGTTCGTAGAAATCCTTTTCAAAAGGAAGAATGACATACATATCGTCAATATCCCGTTTTATTTTTTCAATCCTGCCTTCCCGTGAGGCCCAAATTTGGGGCGAGATATAGTAATTGGTCTTGAAACTATGTTGTTTGGCCCATTTGGCAATTCGAAGGTTGAATCCTGAAAAATCAATAAAAATGATCAAATCGGGATTGAATTTCTGGATGTCCTCTTTACAGAATGAAATGTTCCTGAAAATAGCGGGAATATTTTTTAGGACCTCCAAGAAACCCATAAAGGCCATTTCTTTATAATGTTTGGCCAAATCACCACCGGCTTTTTGCATTAAATCACCTCCCCAGCACCTGATTTGAGCATCTGAATCTTGTTGTTTCAGGGCCTTTATCAAGTTGGAGCCGTGTAGGTCTCCTGATGCTTCGCCAGCGATTATGTAATATTTCATTTAAAGTTCAAATTCAAGTCCAAAACTTTTGTGCAATGATGAGGGTTTAGGCAAAGATTTTATAATATAAAATTACCAAAGCCGTCAATAGCGTCGCAATCATAACCCCACGTGCCCGATAATCCCTTTTTATCTTAAGAAAGCCAAAGAAGGCTACCAGGTTCAAGATAGCTCCTAAAGCCAACAAACTGCCAACATGACCCTGGGAAACCGCGGCATTAAAGGTTTCGGAAATGGATAAATCGGAAAAAAGTAAAATATATACCAAAGTACCAAAGGTATTTGCAATGATTCCAACTACAAAACCGATTAAAATCTCTTTTTTATTATTCATTTAAATTCCAATTATTAATGCGTGAAATGACATGATGGGCAGTAAGATCAAACTGTGTGGGCACTACAGAAACAAAACCTTGTGCCAAGGCCCATTCATCGGTATCCTCACCTTTGTCCAAAAGTTCAAATTCGCCTGTTAACCAATAATAATCCTTTCCGGTTGGGCTTGTACGTTTATCAAATTTTTCTCTCCAATTGGCTCTTGCCTGCCTGCATACCTTTATGCCTTTAGGCTCTTTCTCGGTTCTCGGAATATTGACGTTGAGGACGGTGCCTTTGGGAATTCCCTGGGTCAAAGCTTCTTGAACGATTTTTTTAACGGACGCTTTGGCATGGCTGAAATTTGCGTCCCAAGAATAATCACAAAGCGAAAATCCAATGGCGGGGATACCTTCAATACCCGCTTCAATGGCAGCGCTCATAGTCCCAGAATAGATTACATTGATGGATGCATTTGATCCATGATTGATCCCACTTACACAGATATCTGGCTTTCTGTCCAAAATTTCCTGTAAAGCCAGTTTTACGCAATCTGCGGGTGTTCCGCTACAGCTATATTCACTTGGAGCACCTTCTTCATGATCAATAATTACCTTTTTAGAGTACAAAGTGCTGTCAATGGTAATGGCATGTCCCATGCCTGATTGTGGGCTGTCCGGAGCAACAACTACCACCTCTCCAATTTCCTTCATTACCTGGATAAGAACCCTGAGGCCGGGAGCGGTAATTCCATCATCATTGGTGACCAAGATGAGCGGTTTTTTCATTTTGAATAATTAATGACGTAAAAATACGTTTTTCATAAGGATATGATACCCTTGCCGTTTAACAAAAAATTAAATGTGACGCACAGGAATGGCACGGTTTTTTCAGTATATTAGGGAATTCGTATGAATAGAAACGGGGATGGATTTAATGAAGAAATAGCCTTTGAAGGCGCATAATTTAGCTCCCAACAAACACCATATTATGAAGAAGAATTTCATCTTGGCACTTTTGGTAATTCTTGTTGCAGTAGCCTCCTGCAGTTTTACAAATAAATCTTTTGAAAACGATGATAAGGACAAATTACTTTTGGATTTGATCACTTATGTCCTTGAGCGCGGCCATTACGAACCCAAGGATTTGAATGACAATTTTTCATCCAATGTTTTTGATGATTTCATCGATATCTTGGATCCTACCAAAAGATATTTCTTGGCAAGTGATGTACGGGAGTTTGAAAAGTATCGGTTTATGATCGATGACGAGATCAAGAACACCGATATCACATTTTTCAATATTGTTTATCAAAGATTAATGAAGCGAATGGGCGAGGCACAGGAGATCTATAAAGAAGTGCTAGCTCAACCTTTTGATTATACACTCGAGGAAGACATCAATATAGATTACAAAAACCAAGAGTTTGCTTCCAATAAAAAGCAATTGAAGGAACGTTGGAGAAAACAATTGAAGTACATTACCCTTGGTGTTTTTGACAATAAGGTAGAAAACAGGTTGATCGAGGCAAGCGGAAATTCTGAAAATGATGTCCTTGTTGAGGCCGTTACCTTTAATGAGATTTCCAATAAAATTGATAGAAACCTGACCGAAAAGGAAGCAAGGGAAAACCAATTGGAAACGTTGGAGGAGTATTTCGATTTTATCGATGATCTTGAACGCAAGGATTGGTTTGTACAGTATATCAACACCATTGTGGATGAGTTTGATCCACATACCTTTTACTTCGCCCCAGATGACAAAGAAAGATTTGATATTGGAATGTCAGGAAAGTTTGAGGGGATTGGAGCCCGATTACAGAAAAAACCGGAAGGAGCTAGAATCATGGAGATTATTTCCGGGGGACCTGTATGGAGAGATCAAAGCCTTGAAGTAGGTGATGAGATTTTAAAAGTAGGCCAAGAAGGAGAAGAACCAATTGATATTGTTGGTATGCGCTTGGATGATGCCATAAAATTGATAAAAGGACCTAAAGGAACCATAGTGGATCTTACCGTGCGAAAAGTAGACGGTACCGTTGAGGTGGTGTCCATTAAACGCGATGTGGTTCTATTGGAAGAAGCATATGCTAAATCGGCAACGGTGGAAAGGGAAGAGCATAAATACGGTTTGATCAATCTTCCTAAGTTTTATGTTGATTTTGAAGATTATACAGAACGGAATGCCGCTACCGATGTTGCCAAAGAAGTTGAACGTCTAAAGAAAGCCGGCGTTGAAGGAATAGTACTTGACCTTCGTGACAATGGAGGTGGATCCTTAAAAACAGTTGTAGAAATGGCAGGTTTGTTCATCAAGGATGGACCCATTGTACAGGTACGTTCTTCAGGGCAACGGAAAGAAGTTCATGAAGATAAAGATGAAAGAATCCAATGGGATGGACCATTGGTCATTTTGGTAAACGAATTGTCAGCCTCTGCTTCCGAAATTTTAGCTGCAGCAATGCAAGACTATAAGCGTGCGGTGGTTATAGGAAGTAAACAGACTTTTGGAAAGGGTACCGTTCAAAATGTGATTCCTTTGGACAATATTGTCCGTAGCAATGAACATGGGGATTTAGGTGCTATCAAGCTTACCACCCAAAAATTTTATAGAATCAATGGTGGCTCCACGCAGCTGGAAGGTGTAAAGAGCGACATTGTGGTTCCGGATAGATATAGCTATTTGGATTTCGGTGAGAGAGGACAAGAAAACCCTTTGGGTTGGGATAAAATTACACCTGCTGATTATAAAATTTGGGATGGTTACATCGATTTTGAGACCACGGTTACCAATAGCAAAGCTAGGATGGCAGATAATAAATACATTAAGCTTATTGAAGAAAATGCACAATGGTTAAAGGAACAGCAAGATGAAACTGTTATTTCGTTGAATTACGATGATTATAAAATAAGAGAAGAGCAGGCCAAAAAACGCTCCGATCAATTTAAAAGCCTTAGAGAATATGATTCAAAATTGACTTTTGAATCCTTACAATATGAAACGGAACTGTTTACCCAAGATCCTGTGCTTCGAGAAAAAAGAGACCGTTGGCATAAAGACCTAGCGAAAGACCTTTACGTGGAAGAGGCTATAAACGTGCTTCGTGATCTGCAACTGAACAACATAAAAAACAGTGAAAGAAAATTGGCTAGTGTAAAAGGATAAACTATTGGATAATATAAAGTATAGCCGACTTATTTAAGTCGGCTTTTTTATTTTAAAAGGATGGTTAGATTTGTTGCCAAAGATGAAAATGAAAAATAAAACCGTTTATACCCTTCTTTTGATTGTCTGCGTGGTCGGTTTTTGGGTATTTGAAAACTTTTATACGCCGGACACTTATTCCAATCCGGAATCGGGAGAAACTTCTACAGTATTGAACGTGGATTTCTTGCCCAGTTCTACAACTGGTGAGGTGATCAGTCATCAACATTTTATGTTATCCTATAGTGAACCACATGAGCAAGCAGAATGGGTGGCCTATCAACTGAAAAAAAGTCATTTGACCTACGATGACAGAAAACGCCCCTACTTTATAGAAGACCCAAAAGTGAAGACTAAATCTGCTGATTGGCGTAATTACAAAGGTTCTGGTTATGATAGGGGTCATTTATGTCCTGCTGGCGATAGGCGCTTTTCAGAACAGGCATATAATGAGACTTTTTACACTAGTAATATAAGTCCGCAAGACCGTGATTTTAATGCAGGCGTATGGAACCGGTTAGAGCAAAAAGTGCGCTATTGGTGTAAAAAATATGGCGATTTGACTATAATAACTGGAGGGTTGCTTAAAAATGGATTGGAAGAAATTGGTGCTGAGGATGTGGATGTTCCGGAGGCTTTTTATAAAGTTGTGGCAAGAAAAAATGGCGATTCAATTAAAGTATTATGCTTTTTGATTCCAAACAAGGAAAGTTCGACTCCTCTACAAACTTTTTTGGTTACCGTAGACGAATTGGAAGAACACACAGCCATCGATTTTTTCGAAAATCAGCCAAAGATTTGGCAAGAAAGTGTGGAAGGAAAAATAGATGCCTCAGGCTGGAAATTCTAGATACCGTCTTTTAGTCTGTTTGAGTCCAATTTCAGAAATATAAAAAGGAGCATGGTAAAAAAGATAAGTCCAGAACCTCCGTAACTGAAAAAGGGCAGTGGAATCCCTATGGTGGGTAACAATCCAATCACCATTCCAATATTTACAAAGTAGTGTATGAACAAGATGGAGATGACACCGTAGCCGTACATTCGACTAAAATCGCTCTTTTGTCGTTCCGCAATAAAGATCAACCTAAGAAAAAGAAAAGAGAATAGCAGGATAACGGTTGCTGTTCCTGCAAAGCCCCACTCTTCCCCGACTGAACTAAAGATGTAATCCGTATGTTGTTCGGGAACAAAATCTCCTTTGGTTCGCGTGCCTTCTAAAAAACCTTTGCCAAAAAAACCCCCAGATTCGATGGCCTTTTCCGATTGATAGGTATTATAGCCTATGGTTTTTCTAATTTCTTCAAGTTTGCCCTCATCTTTTTCAAGGCTCAACCAAAGGGCAAAGCGGTCGCGATGTCGTTGTTCAAAAACATTATCGAAAACAAACCTTACGGATAGAGAAAACAAGATGGAGACTATGAGAACCAAACTAAATGGTAAAATAGCAATTTTGGTATCTGCTCTCTTAAAAGCAAATATCAGAACGGTTAAAATTCCCAGTCCAATCCCCACCCATACCGTTCCGAACATCAATGTGGTGGCAAAAAGGACTACTGCAAAAACGAGTATTCCGAGATAAAATAGTGGAAAACCCTCCCTAAAAAGGACAAAGAACAGGGAAAAATAAATTAATGAACTTCCTGGATCGGGTTGTGGCAATATTAGCAATGCAGGAAGCAGTATGATGACTAAGGCATAGAGCTGATGTTTTCGGTTTTTGATATCTGTTTGGATATCACTCAAGTATTTCGCAAGAGCAAGTGCCGTTGCAACTTTGGCCAGTTCAGATGGTTGAAGGTTAAAAAAGCCTAAATCATACCAAGAAGTTGCGCCCGCAATGGTCTTTCCAAAAACAAACAGTCCAAGCAACAAGAGCATGGCCATGATGTAAAATATGGATGCAAAACGCTCGAAAAAATTGGTTTCTATAAAAAGAACGAATACAATTCCTGCCAATGCCAAACCAATGAAAAAAAGTTGTTTGCCGTAGAGCGTGGAAAAATCCAATATAGAGGCATCGACATTGGTCATGGTCGTGGAGTAAATATTTACCCACCCTATAAAAACCAAAAGGATATAGATGAAAACGGTGAGCCAATCTATCCTCCCAAAAAGGCCCTTACCAGACATATTCATTTATCTTGAAAGGTTCACCACTATACGGCTTTGCATATTCGTGTTCCAGGGTTTTTTCAAGCATGCGCTTCTCCAAATCTTTTCTGGTAATTTCCCCCTTTATATACTTTTCTATCAATAGTGATGCAATATGTCCTGCATAACGAGAGCCATAATATCCATTTTCGATATATACCGCTAATGCTATTTTAGGATTATTGATGGGAGCAAAAGCTACGAAAACGGAATGGTCCGTTAGTTGCATACGTTCACCATTCACACGAACAAAATTTTCAACGGTACCGGTTTTTCCGGCAATTTCAATTTCAGGAATCTGTACCCATCTTGCAGTTCCGTATTTGTAAACGTTGGCCATGCCTTGGATGACAGGTTCAAAATGTTCGCGATCTATAGTGGTATATCTGGGTTCCGTATATTTTGGATCGACAGCACCCATATTTCCTACCGATTTAAGGACATGTGGCGTATAAAAATAACCGCGATTGGCAATGGCTGCGGCCATATTGGCCAATTGCAAAGGCGTGGCGGCAACCTCACCTTGACCAATAGAATTGGAAATGATTGTCGAGGAGGCCCAACTGCCGTCTCCATACCATTTGTCATAAAACGCCTTACCCGGAATACGTCCTGGTCTTCCCGTTGGTATATCGGTACCCAAATACCCCCCCAAACCAAAACTTTTCATATGCTTTTCCCATACGTCAATGCCTTCGTCAGTGGTATTATATTTTTCAAATATTTTCCGAAAAGTTCCGGCGAAATAGGCATTACAGGATTGATAAATACCTGAATTCATATCCCTTACCCCGCCACCACAATGGCACCCTTTCTTTTGGCTGCCCACATAAAAACCATTGTAACACCTGAACTTTGTTTTTTGGTCAATAACACTTTCTTGAAGGGCAACCAAAGCATTAAGGGTTTTGAATGGAGATCCTGGGGAAGGTTCGGCAGATATTGAACGATCGAACAAAGGTTGGGCAATAGTATCGTAATGAAGCTTAGTATAATTTTTGGAGCGTTCCCTGCCAACCAAGAGCGCAGGATCATAGGTTGGACCAGAAATCATTGCCAATATCTCTCCTGATTTGGGTTCAATGGCAACAATTCCACCTCTTTTGCCATGCATTAAACGTTCGCCATATTCTTGCAAAGTTTTATCCAAGGTGGTATGGATTTCCTTTCCTTGTTGGGGAAGAGTATCCAGTTTTCCTTCTTTATAAGGGCCAATATCCCTGTTGAAACGGTCTTTTTGAATATGTTTTACACCCTTTCGACCCCGCAGAATATCTTCATACTGTTTTTCAATTCCGGTTTGACCCTTTAATTCCCCTGCAACGTAATGGGGATTGTTTTTCAGTTCCCATTCGTTCACTTCACTAATATAGCCCAATACATTGGCAGCGCTGTTGGTCGTATAATATCTCAGCGATCTCTTTTGAATGTAAAACCCCTCAAAGTGCCTCATTTTTTCTTGAAGCCTGGCATAGTCCTCTTTAGACAATTGTGGCACCAAAACAGACGGTAATCTTGGAGAATAAACCCGAGCTTTTCTCATTTTATTGATAAAATGCTCCTTGTCAATCTTTAAAAGATTACAGAATTCAATGGTGTCCAAAGGTTTCGCTTCACGAGGAATGACCATGACATCATATGCTGGTTGGTTGCCCACCATAAGCTCACCATTTCTGTCATAGATGTATCCGCGTTCTGGATAGTCGTATATTTTTTTGATGGCTGGATCTTCCAAAACTTGATCAGGGGAAAAACGAAAAAGCTGCAAATAGGAAAGCCTCCCTATGAAAGTGAATCCGATGATGACAACAATGGAGGATAACAGCAGTTTTTTCATGGACAATTATATTTGAAGCATTGAGGTCACATTTATTTCAACGGAACAACAGCTTTTTTATTCGGTCTTTGGACTAAAAAGTGAACTAAAAAGTGAACATAGCACCAAAGTTACTACACCCGTGGCAAAAACCTTTTTCAAAATTAACAGGATATGGGAGATACTTAAAATTTCCAGTGAAAAGAAAACTATCTGATGAACCAATATCAAAAGTGCCATAAAGGTGATGCGCTGTACTTTGGTGGTATTCTTAAAGCTGAAATTTTGAAATTCATAGTTCACTCCAAAGCAAAATCTCATAATTAGAGGTCTTGCATAAGCAACTGTCAGTGCTGCTATGGAATGGAGCGCTAGAGTGTCGGAAAAAAGGTCGATTATAAATCCAAGGAAAAAGGAGGTTAGCATAAAAACTGCCCGATTACTTTTTAAGGGGTACCAATAGAAAAAAATCACGTATACCAGAGGATTGATGAACCCCATGAAATTTAGGGTGTTGAAAATAAGCACTTGTGTAAGTACAAGTAAAGCAAAACGAAGTGTGTTTATAAAAATGGTATTATTCATCTTCAGTAAGTGCCTCTAGTTCCTTTATTTCGTTCTTATTCGTATTGCTGATTAAATACACATTTTTAACATTGGCCATATCATTGAACAAGGCCACATCAATATTATACTCGCTTTGCGAGGTGTTTAGATCATATTTCTTTATTACTCCAATAGGTATGTTTTCGGGAAAAATACTGGACATGCCACCGGTAACAATTGTATCTCCTACAACAAGCGGGACCAATCGGGGTATGTCTTTTAATTGTGCGACCAAATAATCGTTGGCATCCCATACCAAGGAACCAAAAAACTCGGAGTTTTTGATTTTGGCATTAATGCTGGATTTTGTATTCAAAACACTCTGAACAGTGGCAAAATTAGAGGAAACATTTTCTACAATTCCAAGGATGCCTTCAGGGGTGATTACACCCATATCCTGAGTTACTCCGTGATTCCTTCCTTTATTTATGGTTAGGTAATTTCTTGGTGAGGAAAAACTGTTTTTAACCAGGCTGGCACTAAAAACTTCATAATCATTGATTACAGTGGAAGAGTCCGATGGCGGTAAATTTTCATCTTTCAGATTAAAGAGCAGTAGTCGAAGACGCTCATTTTCTTTAACCAGTCTTTTGTTTTCTTCACGCAATCCAAAGTAAGAGGAGATATTGGCACCAACAGTATAAACATTGCCAGTTAACCATTTGGAGGAATTAAAAAATTTTGATTGATGGTAAGAGTGTGACCGAATTGTCAAACTCAGTGAAATGACCATAAGAAAAACATAGAGAAATGCATTTCTGTTCCGTAATATAAAATTGATGATCCGCTGCATGCAATCGTATCATTAGGAAAGTCCGAAAACTTTCAAATGGCCCCAAAACGGTTTCGGTAACCGAATTACTTTATCAATATACTTTTATATCGCTCCAAATTTTTAAGAGCGATACCTGTACCACGCACAACTGCTCTCAAAGGATCTTCTGCAATGTACACAGGTAAATCTGTTTTTTGGGAGAGTCTTCTATCCAGTCCTCTTAACATAGATCCGCCACCGGCAAGATAAATACCTGTATTGTAAATGTCAGCTGCAAGCTCTGGTGGAGTCTGGGACAAGGTTTCCATAACGGCATCCTCGACCCTCAAAATACTTTTATCAAGAGCCTTGGCAATTTCGCGATAAGAAACCTGCACCTGTTTTGGTTTTCCTGTCAAAAGGTCTCTTCCTTGAATTGATTTGTCATCTGGTGGGGATTTTAAATCCTCTGTGGCAGAACCAATCTCTATTTTTATCGCTTCCGCGGTGCTTTCCCCAACATAAAGGTTGTGCTGGGTACGCATGTAATAGATGATGTCATTGGTAAATACATCCCCCGCAATCTTAACCGACTTGTCGCATACAATTCCGCCTAAGGCGATAACTGCAATCTCAGTGGTTCCACCGCCTATATCCACAATCATGTTTCCTTTGGGCTGCATAATATCAAGTCCAATACCGATTGCAGCTGCCATTGGTTCATGAATCAAATAAACTTCCTTGCCATTAACCCTTTCCGCTGACTCCCGAACCGCGCGCATTTCCACTTCAGTAATCCCAGAAGGAATACAAATGACCATTCGTAAAGCAGGAGGGAACCATTTTTTCTTTAATGCAGGAATGTTTTTGATGAACATATTGATCATCTTTTCCGAAGCATCAAAATCGGCAATTACTCCATCTTTCAATGGTCTAATGGTCTTGATGTTCTCATGGGTCTTTCCTTGCATCATATTGGCTTCCCTTCCCACTGCTATTATTTTGCCAGTGATTCTATCCCGGGCAACAATGGATGGGCTATCAACTACGACTTTGTCTAAATGAATGATCAGGGTGTTTGCAGTACCAAGGTCAATGGCGATTTCCTCGGTCATGAAATCAAAAAATCCCATAAAAAGCGTCTGTTTTTCGGATTAACGGTAAATTTTATCGGCTAATGTACTAAAATTAATGTTTAAAATGCCGTGTACCTGTCATTACCATGGCCAAACCATTTTCGTTGCAATAATCGATGCTCAATTGGTCCTTAATAGAGCCTCCTGGCTGGATTACACTTTTGATTCCTGCTTTGTCCGCAATCTCAACACAATCAGGGAAAGGAAAGAAGGCATCACTGGCCATTACAGCGCCTTCCAACTCAAAATTGAAGGAGTTTGCCTTGTGGATAGCTTGGTTCAAGGCGTCCACTCTTGAGGTCTGACCTGTTCCACTGGCACATAGTTGTTTGTTCTTGGCCAAAACAATGGTGTTGCTCTTGGTATGTTTGCACAATTTAGAGGCAAAAATTAAATCCTCAATTTCCTCAGAAGATGGTTTTTTGTCGGTAACCGAAGTTAATTCATCTGCAGAGTCGGTTTTAAAGTCTTTATCCTGAACTAAAACACCGTTTAGGCATGTTCTTACCAAAGTATCTGGAAGTGCCACTTCATTTTGGATTAGAATGATTCGGTTTTTCTTGCCTTTTAGAATTTCCAATGCTTCATCGGAATAAGAGGGGGCAATGACCACTTCACAGAACAATTTGTGTATTTCTTCTGCAGTTGGAGCGTCAATTTCAACATTGGAGATTAAAATACCTCCAAAAGCTGAAACCGGATCGCCGGCCAAGGCATCTACATAAGCCTGTTTAATAGTGCTTCTTGTTGCCAATCCACATGCGTTATTGTGTTTGAGGATGGCAAAGGTTGGTGCGTCATTTTTGAATTCGCCCATAAGATTTACAGCGGCATCAACATCCAAAAGATTGTTATAGGAAAGCTCTTTGCCATGTAATTTGGAGAACATCGCTTCAAAATCACCATAGAAATATCCTTTTTGGTGTGGATTTTCACCATAGCGAAGCACCTTTCCGTTTTGCTCACTGATTTTCAGCGCCGTTTCTTCACCACTTGCGTTGAAATAATTAAAAATGGCAGAGTCGTAGTGGGAGGAAACATTAAAAGCTTTGGAGGCGAAGCGTTTGCGATCTTCAATCGTGGTTGAACCGTTTCCTTCGGAAATGACATTCAAGAAATCGCCATAATCCTCCATTGATGATACACAGAGCACATCTTTGAAGTTTTTGGCCGCTGCCCTGATCAAAGAAATTCCACCAATATCTATTTTTTCAATAATATCTTGTTCAGAAGCACCACTGGCCACTGTTTTTTCAAAAGGATATAAGTCGACGATAACAATATCCAATTGTGGAATTTCGAACTCTTCCATTTGGGCAACATCACTGTCATTGTCCTGTCGATTCAGAATTCCGCCAAAAACCTTTGGGTGAAGGGTTTTTACACGTCCACCTAAAATGGAGGGGTAACTAGTAACATCTTCAACCGGGATTACATTGATTCCTAAATCTTGGATAAATTTCTCAGTTCCACCTGTTGAGTATAGGGTTACGCCCAGTTCGTCCAGTTTTTTGACGATGGGTTCCAAACCGTCTTTGTGAAATACAGATATAAGTGCAGCGGAGGCTTTTTTGGTGGTGCTCATTTTGTGTCTTAAAATCAAATTATTAAGCACACAAAAGTAATTTTTTTGAATCTAAAAAAGGAGCTGGGTTATCAACAAAATGCCACTAGTTTTAAAGAATTTGTGATACTTTTTGATTAACAAATTCCAAGAACCGCTCATCTTCTTGAGTAAAGGGGTCGGATGTGTTGGAATCAATATCAATTTGCCCAATGTTATCACCATTTTTAAAAAGAGGAACTACGATTTCAGATTTAACCGTAATACTGCAGGCGATATAGTTGTCCTGAGCAGCCACATCGGGGACTACGAAGTTTTCATTGCTTACTGCAACCTGTCCACAAATACCTTTCCCGAAGGGAATAATGGTGTGGTCGGTGGGTTCCCCGGCGTATGGACCCAGCTTGAGTTCTTCCTTGTCCCCGTTTTTAAAATAAAATCCAACCCAATCGTAGTAGTCGACCGAATCTCTAAGTAAGGTGCAAACCGCCTGTAAACGATTTACAACACTTTCGGCATTATCGGATAAAATAGAAGCAACTTTCGGTTTGAGGGAAGCCAGCATAAGATTGTTTTTTGCAAAGATATTTCAAATAGAGTTTTTAGGTCGTTGTTAATTTCAAAAATTACGAGCATAGCAAACAACAATATTGGGAGTATCATAAGAACCATACTGATGACGACGACATGCATTGGGGAGTATTTTTAAAATTTAACATTTAGAAATTCAATTTTCTGTAAGGTATTCATTGTCAGTGCTACTGAACTAGGGCGGCTATGAAAAACTTTGCGAGGTTTTTGGTCCTAACCACATTATTTCTGGGGCAGTTGGGTTTTTCTCAAACCTGCTGTTCAGGTGGGGTTCCTTTGTCCAATAATTTGGGCTTGCCCAATGAGGGTAAAGGAACTTTGTTGATTGGGTTGAGCTATGATTATAACAACCTAAACACTTTAAATGCAGGCTCAAGTGAACTTGATGATGATTCCCGATTAAGGGTGACCAATTCTGTATTGGTCAGCGTGGGGTATTCTTTTTCTGACAGACTTTCTGTGGAATCCCTTTTCACCTGGGTGAATCAACTTCGAACCATTTCCCAATTCGGAAATGAAAATGATACTGAGACAACCGGTATTGGTGATGCCGTGTTTTTGGTCAAATACGCTTTTCCCGATTTATTGGGGCAGCGTTCAACCATCAGTTTGGGCGCAGGTACAAAAGCACCCTTAGGGAGGTCTGATTTTACCACTTCCCAGGGAATTCAGTTAACAGCAGATCTTCAACCTGGTAGTGGAGCTTGGGACTTTATTGGATTGATTTCACTTTCAAAAGGATTGAATTTTAGACCATCTGCAACCTTGTCCGCCAGTTTGACCTACCGTGCCACCGGAGAAAATAACGATTATTTAAACAATTCTTCGATATATGAATTTGGAAATGAGATGCAAGCCAATTTGGGATACACAGATCAATTTGGCCTGTTCAATACCATTTTCAATCCGGGCCTCATAATCAAATATAGAAAAGCGGAAGTTGACCGCATCGATTCTTCCAACCTTCCCAACACCGGAGGGGAATGGATATTTATACGACCTGAGTTATCGGCCAATATTGCCCAAAACTTTGTTTTGGTATCGCGGTTCGAATTGCCATTGTATAGCTATGTGGATGGCACGCAGCTCACACCAACCAATAGGCTTACTATTGGGTTATTATGGAAATTACAGAAAAAGAAAATTGGAGTTTTAAATTAAAAAAAATGAAAAATTGGATTTTAATGCTGACGATGGTTGGGATGATGGTATCCTGCAGTTCGTCAAGTGTGGAAGAAACTACAAATGGAGATGGAACGGTTAATCCGGTAGAAAATAATTTTTGGAGCATTCCAGTGGTCCAGGTGTTGGATGGAGGTCCCGGAAGGGACGGGATCCCCTCTTTACAGAACCTCACTTTTACACAAGCCTCAAACGTGAATTTTTTGGAGGACAATGATTTGATCATTGGCTTTAAAAATGGGGACGATGTTCGGGGGTATCCGCATATAATTTTGGATTGGCATGAAATAATCAATGACAATATAGGAGAGGCGTCTGTTGCTATTACTTATTGTCCGTTAACAGGTACTGGAATTGGCTGGGGAAGGGTGATTGATGGAAAAGAAACCACTTTTGGAGTTTCTGGATTGCTGTACAATACCAACTTGATTCCTTTTGATAGGGAAACCAACAGTAATTGGTCCCAAATTTTGAACGAATCTGTAAATGGGGAGTTACTGGGCACCAAAGTGAGCTTGTCCATGTTGGTCGAAACGGATTGGAAAACTTGGAAACAAATGTACCCGAACTCTCAGGTAGTGAACTTAAGTACTGGCTTTCAGCGCACCTATGGAACCTCGCCCTATGGTAATTACAGCACAGATAATGATTTCTTTTTGTTTCCGGTGAGCAAGGATACTAGGTTGCCATTAAAGGAACGTGTGTTGGCCATAATCAACGAGAGTGATGCCAAAGTATATCGATTTGGGGATTTTGCCGCTGAGAATGTTGTGATGGATGCTTTCAAGGGAAGAAATTATTTGATTGTTGGAAACAGGGATTTCATGGTGGCTTTTGAGCCGGAAGGAGAGCACAATTCATTGCAGTTCACCTATATTTTTGATGGTAATTCAGATACTTTGTTGGAAGACAATGAAGGCAACCAATGGGATTTATTTGGGAATGCCATTTCCGGCCCACGTTTGGGGGAAAGATTAAAAGCACCTGCCTCCTTTATGGCCTATTGGTTTTCCGTTCCCGCATTTTATCAAACCGAAATTTTTGGCAATTGACACAGAAAAACAATTGAAATAGGGAGAACCCTATTTCAATTGGATGGTAAAGGCATTGGTTTTTAACAGCGTTTCTTTAATATTTTCGGGTATTTTTATGGTCAATTCCTCTTTGGATACATTGCATTTTAAACGATTGTTGGTTTCAAGCAATTTCGCTTTGACGTTTTTCGACCCTTTGTAATCTGCAAATGTAATTTCCGAAGGAAGTGTGCGCTGTCCTTCCTTTACCAGATAAATGAGATAAATTGTTCCATCAGGTTTCGAAGTGACGCAGATGTTGTCAAATTTGTAGGGAGCCATAGCCCTGGTGCCATAAATCGCCTCATTATTCACATCCATCCAAGTTCCGATTTCATCCAGTAATTGATAAGCACCTGCATCCCATTCACCTTCGGGGCTTGGTGCTATGTTCAGAAGTAAATTGCCTCCTTTGGTCACAATGTCAACCAGGGTATGTATGGCCTCCCTCCCCGACATATACTTTGCATTAAAGGCATAGGACCAGCCACCTCCCGCAATAATACAAGATTCCCAAGGGTAAGGCAACGGCTTTTCCGGAACTCGGTTCTCTGGAGTCAGGTAATTTTGATTTTTACCATGTACAGCTCGATCCACAACGATTAATCCTGGTTGCTTTACTCGGGCTTTCTGCACCAGTTCGTCCATTTTAATGTCTTGGTTGATGTTTCTATATTTCAAATATCCGGTCTCATTATTTTTAAGCTGCCTGTCGTACCAACTGCTTATGGCCGAATTGGGTTTTTTGGCCACCCAGCCGCCATCCAACCAAAGGATGTCCACTTTGCCATAGTCCGTGAGCAGTTCCAAAATTTGATTGTGTGTGAAATCCACATACTCCTGCCACTTTTCCGGATTTGACTCCGGTTCATAATTTACATTACGGTCACGTGGAGGATAATAGGGATCCCAATATGCCGGCATGTGCCAATCGGGTTTTGAGAAGTAAGCCCCCGCCCATAAATTCTGATTTCGGAAAGAATCAAAGATTTCCTTGGTAATATTTGATTTTGGATGGGTTGAAAAAGGGGTTTGGGCATCTGTAATCTTATAATCGGTATACTTTGTATCGAACATGGAAAAACCATCGTGGTGCTTGGTAGTAAAAACTACATATTTCATGCCCGCACCTTTCGCCGCTTTGGCCCATTTATCTGGATCAAACTTTACGGGATTGAAGGTTTTTCTAAGATTTTCATACTCTTCCTTGTAGGCAAAATAGTTGTCTGGATTTGAACCCTTTTTACGTTCGCACCAGCCATATTCTTCTGGGCAAATGGACCAAGATTCTACAATTCCCCATTGGCTGTAGGGTCCCCAGTGCATCAATAGTCCGAATTTAAGATCTTGCCATTTTTCCAGTTTCTCCAAAACCAAAGGGTCGGTTTCCGGAACATAGCGTTCATCTTCATAAATGGCCTGTGCCATTATGCCTGTACTTATGAACATGGTGCAGGTCAAAAGGGCCACAACAAATGGTAAGCTAATTTTCATTCTTCGTATTTTATTTTTAGTTGATTATGATTTCATCGGCAAATACCCAAGAAGGCAATCCAGCGGCATGGTGCCAATAGGGAGTCTCCGTATTTTTGGCTATTACTTTGATATATCGGGCGTTCATTGCTTCAAATTGAAGGTCAAAATAATGGATGTCGTTTACTTTGCTCTTTTTGCTCAGGGGCGCAGGATTCTTTAGATTTCCCAATGGGGTAAAATTGATATTATCTGTTGAACCGTAATAAGTGACCGAAGAAGGAAAAAAAACAACATGGTTGGTCACCTGTAAGAATGCCATGGAAATGCTGCGGATATTTTGTGTTTTACCCAGGTCAACTACAACCTCCATATCGTTTCCCTCGTATCCTAGCCAGTTTGCATAAAAACTACTTCCACCGAGGGCACTATCGGTCAAAACCATAGGGTCTTCATTGGCATATTTTTTGGGCTTGGTCAAACTGACCACTTTCTTTCCTTTGGCTTTATTTGGTTTTTGGGCAATCTTTAGAGCTGACATAAAGTTTGAAGCATATTCATTCACGGTAAAGCCCATTTCATTCATCAAAGTGATGTTGTTTTTTCGTGTGGTATTGATAAAACTGTCAAGAAGAGAAGCCACCATAGGATTTATGGTTTCTTTGGAATTTTGGTTGATGGTCATCAAGCTATAATCATCAGTGAGATTTTTTCGGCAAGCTTCCAAAACGGCATAGTCAATTCCCAAACGCGCCATTTTTACACGGTCAACAATTGCTGGTTTATCCGCGACAGCTTGTTCGGCATCATTGAACAATGTTGAGTATTCTGCCAATAAATCGGGATTCAAATAGGATGAAAAGGCTTCGGACGGATCGCCGTATAAAAACAGAAAGAAGTCCTGGTCTTCTTTGATTTTTGAATGGATCAAGTCGACGTACTTTTTTATAAATGGCCCCGCTTCGTGATAGTAACCATCAGTAAATTCAGTAAGCAGGTCATCAAAATCCAAATTGGGATTCCAAAGTAGTTTGGCCGTTATATAAGAACGAAGTTCAAAAAGCTCACTGGGATTGTTGCTATGTTGTTCAAAAACCCATTTGGCATTATTGTCCTTAAAAAGTTGAATGTTGGGTTGCAATGTGCAAATGTTTGGAAAAGGCGCCAAAAAGTTGGTGAATTGGGTGGTATAATCCCAAATTCGGATATTATCTGTGAGTTTCCCCCATCCAATAAGGTCATCGGCAAAATCAGTGCATTTTTCTGCTATTGGAGCACTGCGGTCGCATTCTATGGAACAAAGAGTTATCAGAACATTGGCTTTGGGGTGTACTTTTGGGGGTTTCCGGGTGTACTGATAGGCCAAGGTTGATATTGTCTTTTCTGGAAAAGCCTCGGCCACATTGTTTACAAAATGAATCATAGTGCCAGCTGGACTACCTTCCTCGGAATCAATTTTACTACAATTATTACATTGGCAATGTTGTTGGTTATCATCCTGACTTACCGAAATAACCGAAGTGTTGGGATTTCGTTTAAAATGTGCCGATACTGAATCTTTGACAATTTCAAGAACTGTCGCGTTGGTAAGGCATAGCTGCGTGGGCAATCTTTTCCCATCCCGAAGGGCATAATATTCTGGATGTGATTCATAAAACACCTCTTCAGGCATAAATCTATGGAACGTATGTACCCTGGCGCCCGGAACATAATATGGAAATGCCTCGTAGGTGACCTTTTGCTGATCTGCGAACTCGTGGTTTTCATAATAGAGCCGGGAATGGACGGTTCTGGTGGTAATTTCAGGGGTGTAACTATAATCAATAGAGCCGATGGAAACCGTTTCCATGGACGGGATGGATGCTACTCCCGGAGCATACCATTTGCAATCCAGATATTTTTCAAGAAATTCAAACACGGCATTTTGAGTGGCTAAATCCGAACCTCCCCAAATGAACAGATTGTTGTTTTTGGTTTTGATTCGTATTTCATGTTGCTGGAGGGCTTCCTTTTCTCCAATACCAATATAAATTTTCCCTTTTTTTCTGTTTTCCTTGTCCTGAACTACAATATTCAATTTGGTGTCGCTGATCAGTTGAAGGTTTTGCTGAAGAATTTGTGCTGATTTGTTGTTGAGTTCGGATGCATCATTTGGAATGACAATTTGGTAGTTGGATTGTCCATCTTTGGCCAGGGTCAATCCGTTATCTGAACAGGATAGTATACAAAACCCGAAAAGGAACAATATGAAGGCGATCTGCTTTTTCATGGTGGTGGTCACTTTGGCTAATTTTTAATGGAAGCGTCGTAAATTGATTTTAAGAGGCTGTTTTTTTCTTTGGTATCATTCCCCAATTGCCAGAACATGATGCCGCCCAATTTCTTTTGCATGGCGAACTCTGTTTTAAGACGGACTGAGACCGAATCATCATAACTTATAAAAATGCTGTCTTTTGCATTATAGATATATGGGGCTTTGGCAATAGGGTCCCAATACCTTTTGTAATCCTCGCTAGACTCAAATTCTTCACGAATTTGTTTATATGTGCTCCATCCGATATGTGCCCCAGAGTTCATTTGGTATAGTCCGTTGTTTTGCGGAGGCACTCCTTTCCAAGCCCTTCCATAAAAGGCGGCACCTATTACGATCTGTTCTCTTTTCACTCCAATTTCCAAGCAATAGGCTACAATCTTTTCTGCAGATTGGGGTTCATAGGCTCCTTGATCTTCTTTTGATATTTTTCTTCTTTCCTCTACATATGTCCATGCCGGAGTACTTTGAACATCTTTTTCCTGAATTAGACCTAGTGCGGTGTGATGTCCGGTAAATGGTGCGGCAGACCCAATTTGATCGTAGGTCATCACATTCATATAGTTGGCATACTTCATGACCTCCTCAATCTCGATGTTTTTATAGTATGGACTCCAGCCTGCTGAGGCAAAAGTCAAAGTCTGCGCTCTATCCAAGGTGTCCAATGCTTCGCGAAGTTCTTTCATCAAAAAGGTAAAATTTTGCTTGTCTTCAGGGCGAGCACCTGTTCCTGCAGCTGGAATCGCCGGGTATTCCCAGTCCATGTCTATTCCATCCAATTCATATTTTTTGTTGAAATTGACCACGCTTTGAACAAATTTCTTTCGATTTTCTGCCGTATGTGACATATCGGAAAAACCATCAGCTCCCCACCCTCCACAGGCAATCATAACTTTTAGATGCGGATGGTTTTTTCTTTGGGCTACAAGTTGTTCAAGCTTTTCTCCGGTTTGAGGGTCTTGAAATTTCATTTCACCATCAATTACTTTGGTAAACGAAAAAATAATATGGGTCAATTGTTCCAAGGGTAATTTCTCGGGATGATAATCTTCTTCAGGAACATAATAGGCCATAACAGTAAAAGGATGTTCCTCTTCTTCTTTGGTGCGTTCCGTACACGAGATAAGCAAAAAGATGCTGAGAAGGGGAATGAAGAATTTTATGTATTTCATCTTAAAAGGAATTTTTTATTCCTTAAAAAATTAATCATTAAAAATGGCTCATGGGAAAGTATTAGACAGAGGACATTTGAGAAAGTACAAACAACGGATTTGGGGAGAACAAGAAAGATGGAAACAGGACAAAAAAAAGCCCGTGAAACTTCACGGGCCTTTTTTTAATAATATGTTTTAGGAATTACATCATTCCGGGCATTCCACCACCCCCCATTGGAGGCATCGCTGGAGCATCTTCTTTAATATCGGTCAATGCACATTCTGTTGTCAAAATCATTCCTGCTACGGAAGCGGCATTTTCCAAAGCAACCCGAGTCACTTTTGTTGGGTCAATGATACCTACTTTCATCATTTCTACATATTTGTCAGATTTAGCATCAAAACCAAAATCGCCTTTTCCATCCATAACTTTTGCAACAACCACAGATCCTTCGCCACCGGCATTCTCAACAATAGTTCTTAGAGGAGATTCAATGGCCCTAGCTACTATTTGTAGTCCCGTAGCCTCATCTTCATTGATGGTGTCAACTTTGGAAAGTACAGATTTAGCTCTTACCAAAGCAACTCCACCACCTGCTACGATGCCTTCTTCTACAGCTGCTCGTGTCGCATGAAGTGCATCATCCACACGGTCTTTCTTCTCTTTCATTTCAACCTCAGAAGCAGCACCGACATAAAGAACTGCAACTCCACCAGCCAACTTGGCCAAACGCTCTTGCAGTTTTTCTTTGTCGTAGTCTGACGTTGTAGTTTCTATCTGTGATTTGATTTGGTTAACACGGGCCTTGATGTTTTTAGCAACCCCGGCACCATTCACTATAGTTGTGTTGTCCTTGTCGATAGTAACTCTTTCGGTTGTACCCAACATATCGATAGTTGCAGTTTCCAAAGAGAATCCTCTTTCTTCAGAAATTACAGTACCGTTGGTCAAAATCGCAATGTCTTCCAACATGGCCTTTCTACGGTCGCCAAAACCTGGAGCTTTCACAGCAGCAATTTTCAAGGAACCTCTCAACTTGTTCACTACCAAAGTAGCAAGAGCTTCACCGTCAACATCCTCTGCGATGATCAATAGTGGTTTTCCAGATTGTGCCACAGGCTCCAAAACAGGAAGTAAATCTTTCATTGAAGAGATTTTCTTGTCGAATAACAAGATGTAGGGATTGTCCAAGTCAGCAATCATTTTTTCTGAATCGGTAACGAAGTAAGGAGATAGGTAACCTCTATCGAACTGCATTCCTTCAACAACATCTACATAAGTGTCTGTTCCTTTGGCCTCTTCAACTGTGATGACACCTTCTTTGCCTACTTTTTCAAAAGCTTGAGCAATCAAGTCACCAATGGTTCCGTCATTATTTGCGGAAATAGCTGCTACTTGTTTGATTTTTTCTGAAGAATCCCCAACCTTTTTGGACTGTTTGGACAGGTTCTCGACGATAGCTTCCACGGCTTTGTCGATACCTCTTTTAAGATCCATTGGATTTGCACCGGCAGCAACATTTTTAAGTCCTTCTTTTACTATGGCCTGGGCAAGAACAGTTGCAGTTGTTGTACCATCACCAGCAAGATCATTGGTTTTGGAGGCTACTTCTTTTACCATTTGGGCACCCATGTTCTCTAGGGCGTCTTCCAATTCGATTTCTTTTGCAACAGTAACTCCATCTTTAGTTACTTGAGGTGCTCCGAAAGATTTACTAATGATAACATTTCTACCTTTAGGTCCCAACGTTACCTTTACAGCATTGGCCAAGGCATCAACACCTTTTTTAAGGCCATCACGTGCTTCTATATCGAACTTAATATCTTTTGCCATGATTCTAATTTGTTGTTTTTGTCATTCCTGCGAAGGCAGGAATCTATATGATTAAACTTTTCAATTTTATTGGATTCCCACTTTCACTTCGACTTCGCTCAGTAACCACGTGGGAATGACATACGGGTTTACACTATTGCTAAAATGTCGCTCTCACGCATGATCAAGTAATCGGCACCGTCCAATTTTAGTTCGGTACCAGCATATTTGCCATAAAGAACAGTGTCTCCAACCTTTACTGTAATGGATTCATCCTTGGTTCCTGGGCCAACAGCTACTACTTTTCCTTTTTGTGGTTTTTCTTTGGCGGTATCGGGGATAATGATACCAGAAGCTGTTTTGGTTTCAGCTTCAACAGGTTCTATCAGAACTCTGTCCGCTAATGGTTTGATGTTAACTTTAGCCATATTATTAATCTTTAGGTATTTGTTTTAAAAATTCTCGAAACTTTGCGCAGAAATTATGCCATTACGTGAAAACTGACAGGATATCAAAATAAAAATGCCAGCTTGTCATTCAAGCTGGCATTATGTATTTATTCTGTCATTAATTTTTTAATTAATGGTGTCAGCTGGGTTAGTTGTAGGAACCTGCTCAGGAACTTCTTCCGGAACCGTTTCCGGTATGGTGTTCTCTATATCATCTCCTTGCAAAAGTTTAGAATCTGCCTGACTGTAATTTCCTTTTAGGGAAATATTGGAAGCAAGTATCAAAACAATCAATAAGGCGGCAAGGGTCCAAGTACTTTTATCCAAAAAGTCACCGGTCTTTTTAACACCTCCCACAACTTGATTTCCACTACCTCCAAATGAAGAAGACAATCCGCCTCCTTTTGGATTTTGGACCATAATTACCAAAACCAACAAAAGGCACACTATGATGATCAATATCAAAAAAATTGTAAACGTGCTCATTTTCTATCTTATTCTTTTTCTTTCTGCAGCTTCTTCACCGCTCGAATTTGATCTGCAAAGAAACCACTTTTTTCCGGATATTTCAAACTCAATATTTTGAAAGCTTGTATGGCTTTTTTATATTTTTTTTGTTCCAAATAAACTTTGGCCAAAGTCTCGGTCATCAACTGGTTTTTGTCCATTTTGACAGACTCTTTGATGTTGATTTTTGTGCTGGACTCATCATTGGGGACAATTTTAGGTCTACTTTCAATAAACTTGTCCACCAAGTCGAACTTTTGCTTTTTTTGTAACTCCTTGTTCGTTGAGATTGCTCCTTCTTCATCCGGATTTTGCGACGTGAGTTGCAACCATTCTGTAAAAGAATGTTTTTCTTTTTTTGTGAATGGAATAGGTTTGCCTATTTCCAAGTCTACTTCCGACGGAGTTTGTTTTTCTTCAATAAGAACATCCGTATTGGCTTTTTTGGATTCAAACAAAGCTGGATCCAGTATTTGTTCCGCATCCTGTACGTTTTGAGGAAGTGCCTCCACTGACTCACCCAATAAGGTTTCCGTAGCAGGGTTGGGAGTGATCTCTTCTGAAACTGCTTTTTTATCTTGGAGTTTTGGGACCCGTCCGGCAATAGTGTCCGCAATGTTGTTCTGCACAAATTCTTGTGAGGTGATAAAGTCGAACAGTACATCCCGATCTGATGTATGGGCTGCTGTAACTTTTAGAGCATTGTTGTATTTGTAACTATCCAGATTTTTTAAGCCCTTCAAATGCAGTGCCCGGGCCGCCTGAAAGTATGGGTATTCCTCAATGATATCTTCCAACTCCCTGGTTTGTTTAGGCGAGAGGATGGTATTTGATTTTTGAAGAATCTGTATAAAATCGGATACGTTCATGCTTACCAATTGCCCAATGAGGCGTTAAAAATATCTTGTGTTAATCGTTCAAACAATACTTCATGTGCTTGCGCCTGAACGGAAGTTAAGGCTGCTGCGGCATCAAAATCAAAAAAGAATGAAAATCTCCGTTCAAAGTCCACTTCTTCTTTTGTTTTGTTGAAAAAACGAACATTGACACTCATGGTCAACCGGTTCTGCGCTGTACGCTGATCCGCCGTTGCGGTCATCGGGGTAACTTTATATTCCACAATTTCACCCTCGTACAATAAATCGCCGTTGCTTCCCGTAAGGGACAGACTGGTCAAATTGTTGATCAGATCTTGAAGTGCCAAGGTAAAGTCCCTGTCTAACCCGGGTTGAATTGTTGAGCCAGGATTTTGATCCGCATAATTCTGAAAGAAGTTTACCTGAAAGCTTTCCGCTGTGCCAATATCGGCTCCAGAAAAGTTATAAATGCCGCAACCGGAGAAAGCTACAACCAAGCTTAACAATAAGAATTTTATAGTACGTTGTTTCATTAAGTTCAATTTCAAAATGCAAGTAAGTTTAAAGCTTTTGTATGTGATGTTTATCTATTAATCCAAAAATCTTAGAATCCAGAAATCAAAACCTTAAAGGTCGTATTGTTTTATTTTTCGATACAATGTACGTTCTGAAATTCCCAATTCTGTTGCGGCAGCCTTTCGTTTTCCGCGATTGCGTTCTAAGGACTTTTTAATTAGTTCTATTTCCTTTTCCTGTAAAGATAAAGTTTCTTCTTCTTGAATTTCCTCTGCAAAATGATACCTATCTTCTTGGGGTTGTACGACCGTGGTCGTAGGTTCAACTACAGGTTCAGGAAGATGAAGAATTTCTGCAACATTATCTTCCTGTGGCACAACTTTTTCTTCCTTGTCTCCATAGATTTTCTGAATCAAGGTTTGATTCTCTTCCTGTACTTTTTCGGAATCGTTGTTCTTCAATAACTCCAAAGTGAGTTTTTTTAGGTCATGAAGATCCCCCTTCATGTCAAAAAGCACTTTATAGAGAATTTCTCTTTCGTTGCTAAAGTCGCTTTCCTTCTTATTACGCTCAACTACCGCAGGTAGATTTGTGTTTCCTGCATTGGGCAAATACCCATTTAGTGTTGCGGCGCTAACAATTCTATTCTCTTCTAAAACTGAGATTTGTTCAGCAATGTTTCGGAGTTGTCTTATGTTTCCGGGCCATCGGTATTTTAGTAGTAGTTGAACAGCCTGTTCGTCAAGTCGAATGGTCGGCATCTTGTATTTCTGTCCAAAATCGGAGGCAAACTTTCGGAACAACAAATGAATGTCTTCTTGGCGTTCCCGCAAAGGTGGAATATTGATTTCAACCGTGCTTAATCGGTAATACAGATCTTCCCGGAATTTCTCTTTTTTAATGGCCTCAAACATATTTATGTTTGTTGCCGCCACAATTCTCACATCGGTTTTCTGAACTTGTGACGAACCCACTTTTAAGAATTCACCATTCTCCAGAACACGTAATAACCGAACTTGGGTGGTCAAAGGAAGTTCACCGACCTCGTCCAGAAAAATGGTTCCCCCATCGGCAACCTCAAAGTAACCATTTCGGGTTTGGGTAGCACCAGTAAAAGCGCCTTTTTCATGTCCAAAAAGTTCACTGTCGATGGTCCCTTCCGGAATAGCCCCGCAGTTTACCGCAATGTATTTTGCATGCTTGCGGTGCGAGAGTGAATGTATGATTTTTGGAATGGCTTCCTTGCCCACACCACTTTCCCCGGTAACCAAAACCGAAATGTCCGTAGGTGCCACTTGAATTGCTTTTTCCAGGGCACGATTCAACTTTACATTGTTGCCAATGAGTTCAAAGCGTTGTTTTATGGATTGTACTGATTCCATGTATCTTTTTTTGTCGGTCTGAGCTTGTCGAAGACTTTACGCTATCCTTCATGCTTTGACAGGCTCAGTATGACACTGATTTAATTATTTTCACTCAAACCAACGGCCTCACCAATTAAGGTCGCTGAGGTGCATTCATTGATTTTTACATTAACAAAATCGCCGATTTTGTAATTTTCCTTTGGAAATACAACCACCGTGTTTTGGGAATTTCTTCCCATCCACTGGGCGTCAGATTTTTTTGAAGGTCCCTCAATCAGAACTTCCTCTATCTTGCCTACATGTTGTTCGGTTCTATAAAGACTGTGCTGTTGCTGCAATGCTATAACCTCTTTAAGTCTTCTTTTTTTGGTTTCCTCAGGGATATCGTCATCCATTTTTCGTTCAGCCAATGTTCCCGGTCTCTCGGAATAAGCAAACATGAACCCAAAGTCGTATTTCACATATTCCATCAGGCTGAGGGTGTCTTTGTGGTCCTCTTCTGTCTCGGTAGGGAATCCGGTAATCATATCTTGACTAATCGCACAATCTGGGATTATACTTCGAATATTGTCAATCAACCCAAAATATTCCTCTCGTGTATGAAGACGGTTCATTGCCTTTAAAATTCGATTGCTCCCACTTTGTACCGGTAGATGTATGTAATTACAGATATTATCATACTTCGCCATAGTCTCAATCACATCCAAGGTCATGTCTTGGGGATTGGAAGTAGAAAAACGAATGCGCATTTTGGGCTGTGCGTGGGCTACAAGTTCCAATAACTTTGCAAAATTCACCGAAGTGGCCTTTTGCATGTCCGAGGCCTTTTCAAAATCCTTTTTTAATCCGCCTCCATACCAAAGGTAACTGTCCACATTTTGACCGAGCAAAGTAATTTCCTTGAATCCTTTTTCCCAGAGTTCATTTACTTCTTGCAAGATGGATTGCGGATCACGACTTCGTTCGCGACCTCGGGTAAAAGGTACCACGCAGAACGTGCACATATTGTCGCAGCCGCGGGTAATGGAAACAAAGGCGGTTACTCCGTTGGAATTCAATCGAACGGGAGCCACATCGCCGTATGTTTCATCTTTGGACAGAATAACATTCACGGCATTTCTGCCTTCATCTATTTCTTGAATGAGGTTTGGAAGGTCTTTATAGGCATCTGGTCCCACGACCATATCCACAATTTTTTCTTCCTCTAAAAATTTACTTTTGAGTCGTTCTGCCATACAACCAAGCACACCGACTTTCATTCCTGGGTTGGTCTTTTTTACGGCATTGAACTTCTCCAATCGTTTGCGCACTGTTGTTTCAGCTTTTTCTCGAATGGAGCAGGTATTTACCAAAACCAAATCGGCCTCTTCAAGCAGTTGGGTAGTGTTAAATCCTTCTTTGGCCAAGATAGAAGCAACAATTTCACTATCGGAAAAATTCATCTGGCAGCCATAACTTTCTATATATAGCTTGCGGTTGTTGTTCTCACTTTTTTCCAGTGTCAAGGTGGTTCCTTGTTGGCTTTCGTCTATTATTTTTTGGGTCTCTTCGTTCCTCGTCATTTCGTTTAAATGGTCTGCAAAGATAGTGCATAATCCACTTTAGTGACAATTTGGCAGTTAAATTTTACACAAATGAACACGCAACTTTGTTTAACCATTTCTATCTATGAGGTGTTATCTATCCAAAAAACTTAAACAATTATGAAAAAGAAAATTCTGTTTATTTTATCCTTGGCCATCTTGGCCTTTGTCGCTTGCGACAAAAATGATGACAACGATGGTTATGCCGAATACCTGGTAGCAAAACCATTGGTGATCAGCAAAGCTGATTTTGTGAATAGCGTTGACATTATAGCTCCTCGTCCAATTGATGAGTCAGGCAAAGTGTATACGTACAAAGATTACATTTTTGTGAACGACAAGTACAAAGGAATTCATGTGATCAACAACAGCAACCCTTTGCAACCTAGAAAGATTGGGTTTATTCGAATTCCAGGAAACGTTGATATTTCGGTGAAAGATGATTTTTTGTACGCCGATAGTTTAATGGATCTTATTGTGTTGGATATCTCCGATATTACAGCAATCGAACAAGTGAAAAGATTGGAAAATGTGTTGCACAACAATGTGTTCTGGCCATTTGAGGCTGATATTGTTGAAAATGAGGGCTATGATTATGAAACAGAAATTTTGGTAGGTTGGGAAACAACTACAGAACGCAGATTGATTTCTGAAGTGGAACAGAATGGACGTATTGACATCTTTTTTGAAGATGCCCTTGCCAATACTGCAGACGGTGGTGCAACAGGACAGGGAGGTTCCTTGGCCCGTTTTAAAATTGTTGAAGATTATTTATATGCCGTGGACAGTCATAACATCAATATTTTTAATATTTCCGATTTGGATAATCCATTGGAATTGGAAGACGTTTATGCTGGGTTCGATATTGAGACCATTTTTAATAGGGGTAACCATTTGTTTCTTGGAAGTATGAGAGGGATGTATATTTATGATATCACTTCCCCTGACAAACCAACGTTTGTTTCAGAATTTCAACACGGCACAGCCTGTGACCCTGTAGTGGTCGATGGAGATTATGCATATGTTACCTTACGAGGAGGTAATTTTTGCGGAGCTACGGAAAGTGGCCTTTTTATAGTGGATATTTCAAACATACAAAATCCTGAATTGGCCAAAATGTATCCAATGGACGAACCATACGGCTTGGGAATCAAGGATGAGAAGTTGTTTATATGTGATGGAGAATCTGGATTGAAGGTTTATGATAAGACCGATATTGAAGATTTGAAATCGTTAAATCACTTCAAAGATATTGTAACCTTTGACGTAATTCCGTTAGAGAGTCATTTGATAATGGTAGGTGATGATGTTCTGTACCAATATGAGTATTTAGATGACGAGATTAAGCTGATGAGCCAGATAGGCCTCAATTAATTTCACACAATAACTATATCAAATATCCCGTTTTTAGCGGGATATTTTTTTATGCGAGATTTTGAAAAAAATTCGAAATCGAAAAATTCGCATACTTTTGTTACCTCAAAATCCATTGCATGCCTAAGAATTTAGTTATTGTTGAGTCACCAGCAAAAGCAAAAACCATTGAACGTTTTTTAGGAAAAGACTATCAGGTCGAATCCAGTTTCGGACACATTGTAGACCTTCCTTCCAAAGAACTTGGGGTTGATGTTGAAAACGATTTTAAGCCAAAATATATCGTTGACAAGGAGAAGAAGGCGTTGGTTAAAAAGCTGAAAGATCTAGCTCAAAAATCAGAAACCATTTGGTTGGCCAGTGATGAGGACCGCGAGGGGGAAGCAATTTCTTGGCATTTGGCGGAAGCATTAAAATTGGATAAGAACAAGGTAAAGCGCATAGTTTTCAACTCCATTACCAAATCCGCAATTCAAAAGGCAATTGAAAATCCTCGCGAGATCAATTACAATTTGGTGAATGCACAACAAGCAAGAAGGGTTTTGGACCGTTTGGTAGGATACGAGTTATCACCGGTGCTTTGGAAAAAAATAAAACCGGGATTATCGGCAGGACGTGTACAATCGGTCGCAGTGCGTTTGATTGTGGAGCGCGAAAGAGAGATCGAGGCATTTAGTCCAGAAGCATCTTTTAGGATTCGAGCAGAGTTTAGAAATGGCAACGGAAACGTTTTCTCAGCAAAGCTGAACAAGACTTTTGCAACCAAGGAAGCGGCCGAAGCTTTTCTAAAACAGAATATCGGAGCTGATTTTTCAGTGGCCGATCTAGATAAAAAGCCGGCAAAAAAATCCCCGGCAGCTCCTTTTACAACATCTACTTTACAACAAGAAGCTTCACGAAAACTGTATTTTTCAGTGAGCAGGACCATGCAAGTTGCACAACGGTTGTACGAGGCTGGTCTGATCACCTACATGAGAACTGATAGTGTAAATCTTTCCAACGAAGCATTAAATGCTGCAAAGGACGCTATCATCAAAAATTATGGTGAGGCCTATAGTAAGGTTCGAAATTATACAGGAAAGTCAAAAGGTGCGCAAGAAGCACATGAGGCCATCCGACCCACCGATATGAAACTGGCTTCGCCGTCCCTGGAACGCGATCAAGCCAAATTGTACGAATTAATTTGGAAAAGAACTTTGGCTTCGCAAATGAGCGATGCCCAATTGGAACGCACCAATGTAAAGGTGAAGGCAAGCACCCACAATGAAGAATTTGTTGCTACTGGAGAAGTAGTGAAATTTGATGGTTTCCTGAAAGTGTATTTAGAAGGAATAGACGAGGAAGATCGTGTTGAAGAGCAAGAAGGAATGTTGCCAGTTTTGAGTGTGAGTGAATCCTTGCACAACAATTTTATTACGGCCACGGAACGTTTTTCAAGACCCCCATATCGTTATACCGAAGCATCTTTGGTAAAGAAATTGGAAGAATTGGGCATTGGAAGACCATCTACCTACGCCCCGACCATTTCCACAATTCAAAACAGGGGTTATGTTGAAAAAGGAACAGTGGAAGGAACAGAGCGCAACTATGCGCAGCTGATTCTTGAAGGAAGCAATCTTGCTGAAAAGAAACTTTCCGAAATGATAGGTTCCGATAAAGGAAAATTGGTTCCCACGGACATCGGCATGATTGTAAACGATTTTTTGGTGAATCATTTCAAGACGATTTTGGACTATAATTTTACGGCCAAGGTTGAGGAGAATTTTGATGAAATAGCGACCGGAGATGAGGATTGGCAAAAAATGATGAAGGAATTCTACAAAGATTTCCACCCCAATGTCATGGATGTTGAGGAAAATGCTGATCGCGCAAGTGGCGAACGTGTATTGGGGACGGATCCTAAATCTGGGAGACAGGTTGCTGCCCGATTGGGTCGTTTTGGACCCATGGTTCAAATTGGAACGGTTGATGAAGAAGAAAAACCATTGTTTGCCAGTTTATTGCCAGAACAGTCCATAACAACCATCACCTTTGAAGAAGCAATGGAACTTTTTGAGCTTCCGAGAAAACTGGGCACTTACGAAGGCGAAGATGTTGAGGCCAATGTTGGTCGTTTTGGTCCTTATGTCCGTTTTGGTAAAAAGTTCATCTCACTTGCCAAAGGAGAAAGTGCTTTTGATGTGGATATGGATCGCGCCATTGAGCTGATCAAAGAAAAACAAAAAGCCGATGCTCCCATTGCTCATTATGAAGATTTGGAAGTGACCAAGGGCGTTGGTCGTTTTGGCCCCTTCATTAAATGGAATGGAATGTTTATCAACGTAAATAAAAAGTACGATTTTGATAACTTGACCAAAGATGATATTGTTGAGCTGATCGAGGCAAAGAAAATTAAAGAAGCGGAGAAGTTGGTCCAAGAATGGCCAGAGGAAAAAATCCGCATCGAAAAAGCACGTTGGGGAAGACACAATATTATCAAGGGCAGAATAAAGGTTGAATTGTCCAAAGATGTTGATGCCTCCAAAGTTTCCTTGGAAGAGGCCCAAGCACTTATAGAAAAGAAAACTCCAAAGAAAAAAACCAAAGCCAAAGCTAAGAAATAAGAGATGATTTGGATTTTTGTGATTGTAATTTTTTATAGATTATTTTTGATGCAGTACGAAGCGAAATTTTTAATGATGGCCAACTGTCACCTTTAAAATTTTTAATGAAGTAATGCGTAAAAAGAAGCCTAAAAAAACAATTTTCAAATAATCTCTAGATGGCATTCGATTTTTTGGTTCCAGTCACAGACAAAGTCCTGGCATTTTCAGAATTATTGCCACCCCAAGCCTTGGGTAAAAACATTTATAAGCATACCGAAAAAAAAGGCTTGCCCGTTTTTGCCAATGCCACAGTTGCCATATTTGGGGTATTGGAATCCAGAAACGCCTTTGAAAAGAAACCGGATAAATTGGATTTGGACGGCATCCGGATCCAACTGTATCGACTCATGGCCGGTAATTGGAATTCTACCATATTGGATATCGGGGATGTAGAAGAAGGTGACACGGTAGAGGACACCTATTTTGTGGTCAAGGAAATTGTCGCCGGACTTCTTGAGGAAAATATTATACCTATTATAATAGGTGCCACACAAGATATTACCTTTCCTACCTATCGGGCTTTTGACAATATCAGGGATATGGTCAATCTGGTCTCGATAGATAGCCGTTTCGATTTTGGTGAGGATGATGAATTGATTTCTTCACATTCGTATATGAGCAAGATCATTACAGATAAACCTAACAATCTTTTCAATTTTTCCAATATTGGATATCAGAGTTACTTCAATGCCCAAGAAGAAATGGATTTGATGGAGCGTCTTTTTTTTGATGCCTATCGGTTGGGTGAGGTTGCCGCCAATATTGAACTGGCCGAACCAGTACTTCGAAACTCACATATTGTTAGCATGGACCTTCGCGCCATACGGGCGGGGGAAATGGGGTTGCATCCCAATTTTTCACCCAATGGATTTACCGGAAGGGAGATTTGTGCCATAGCAAGATATGCCGGCATTAGCGACAAAGTTTCCTTGTTCGGTATTTACGAAGGAGAGAATTCCCCCCAAGCCTTTCAGATGATCGCCCAGATCATTTGGTATTTTATTGAGGGCATTAGTTTTAGGATCAAGGAATTCCCCAGTTCCAAAAGCGAGGATTTTACTAAGTTCACAGTGCCCACTGATACCGAAGAGCTCATCTTCTACAAGAGCCATGTTACCGAGCGTTGGTGGGTAGAGGTACCCTCAATTTTGCCCGAACATACTAAAACAAATTCGGTGGCGTTATTACCTTGCACCGAAGGGGACTATTTGGATGCTTGCAACCAGAACATTCCAGAAAGGTGGTTTAAAGCTTATAGAAAGGGCTTTAACTAAACAAATTAAATTTTAAGCATTAAGTGTTTTTACACAATAAATTGTTCAAAAATCAGTTTTGATGAATAATGAATTTGTGTTGCACAGTTTGTAATCTTAAATCGAAAATTTAACCTAAAGTATGAGAAAGCTATTCTTTTCATCTATAGCATTTGTTTTTTTACTCGCAAGTTGCGGTTCAAATTCAAAGTCAAAAGGTGAACTGGTCGGGGTCAAGGGAAAAAAATGGTACCCGGAAAAACCTTACGGAATGGAATTGATTCCGAGGGGCTCCTTTGTTATGGGTAAAGCTGAAGAAGATCAGGCGAAAGTTTTGAACGCACCCACAAGAACCGTAACCGTTCGTTCATTTTATATGGATGATACGGAAATCACAAATAGTGAGTATCGCCAATTTGTGGAGTGGGTAAAAGATTCCATCACAAGAACCAAATTGGCAATTTTAGCCGATGAGTTGGGATTTGGACCTGAAGACGAAGGCATTGGAGAGTATGGGTTTAAAGATACCGATACCACCAAAATCTCCGTTTATGAAAAATATATGCTCGACAATTATGCCGGTCTTGGTGAAACAGGATACGAAGGAAGAGCATTAAACACCGATGTTGACCTAGTATGGGACACCTCTGAATATCCAGATGAGTATTATGCCGAGGTTATGGATTCGTTATACCTTCCAGAGGAAGAAAGCTATAATGGATTAAGAACATTGGATGTCACCCAATTGAAGTACAAGTACAATTGGATGGACATAGAAGCTGCGGCCAGAGCTAAAACAGGGCGCAGAAAAGACTTCATAAGACAAGAAGTGGCCGAAATCTATCCCGACACCACAGTTTGGATCAAGGATTTTGAATACTCCTATAACGAACCCATGCACAACGATTATTTTTGGCACGATGCGTACAGCGATTACCCTGTTGTTGGAGTAAACTGGATGCAGGCCAAGGCATTCTGTAACTGGAGAACCAAGTTTAAGAATGACGATCAAAAAGATCGAGGCAAGCAGTTTGTAAACCAATTTAGGTTACCAACAGAAGCCGAATGGGAATATGCTGCCAGAGGTGGTATCGAAGGAGGAACATACCCATGGGGTGGGCCATATGTAATTAGTGATACCGGTTGTTTTATGGCCAACTTTAAACCACAACGTGGAGATTATGCTGCAGATGCCGCTCTCTACACCGTGGAAGCAAAGTCCTATGAGCCAAATGAATACAATCTTTACAATATGGCAGGTAATGTAGCCGAATGGACAAGCTCTAGCTTTGACCAGGGCGCTTACGAATACCTATCGACCATGAATCCGAATATCGGTTCAGGTCAAAACCAAAGAAAAGTGATCCGTGGAGGATCTTGGAAAGATGTTGCTTACTTCTTGCAGGTAAGTACCAGGGATTACGAATACCAAGATTCTGCGCGTAGTTATATTGGATTCAGAACCGTTCAGGATTATATGGGCGAAGAGGATTCAACGAAGGGGCAAGGACTTCCAAACTAATTGTTATCATTGCAAAAGAAAAGAGAACATTATATAAACCAGTAACCAAATACTTATTTATATAACTTAATTAAATTTAGAATTATGGCACAGTCAAAATCAACAAAAAAGCTGTTTAACATGGCCTACGGGCTTGGAGCATCAGTAGTAATTATTGGTGCACTATTTAAGATCCTTCACTGGGAATTTGGACCACTGACCGGTGGATTGCTTCTTGCTGTCGGACTTATTACTGAAGCATTGATCTTCGCTATTTCGGCATTTGAACCAGTAGACGACGAGTACGATTGGTCTTTGGTTTATCCAGAATTGGCCAATGGTCAGTCTAAAGGAAACAAAAATGACGCTAAGCAAGCCAAAGAAGCTGAAGGTCTTCTTTCAAGAAAACTGGATGATCTTTTAAAAGAGGCCAATATCGATTCTGAGCTTTTCTCAAGCTTGGGTGAGAGCATCAAGAATTTTGAAGGTGCTGCCAAAGGTATTGCCCCTACAACCGATGCTATCCAGCACACTAAAAAGTACTCTGAAGAGTTGTCACATGCTGCAGCTCAAATGGAGTCTTTGAACAGCTTGTACAAAGTACAATTGGAAAGCGCTAGCCGTCAAGCTTCTATCAACGAAGAAGTTGTACAGAATGCAGGTGCTCTTAAAGAGCAAATGGAATCTTTGGCTACCAACCTTTCTTCATTAAATGGAGTTTACGGAGGTATGCTTTCTGCCATGAGCAAAAACTAATTAGGGTTTAATTAATATACCAAACCCAGATCAAATTAATTAATAATTCTAATTAGAAAATAACATGGCATCAGGAAAACAATCACCACGTCAGAAGATGATCAACCTTATGTACTTGATCTTCATCGCGATGTTGGCATTAAATATGAGTAAGGAAGTACTGGCCGCATTCGGATTAATGAATGCAAAGCTGGAGACTTCCAACGAAAAGGCGGACGCCAATAACTTGGCTTATTTTGAAGGTTTGGAGACCAAAGCTTCAGAAGATGCAATCAAGTATGGTCCGTTGTTCGAGAAGGCTCAGACCGTAAAGCAACTTTCACAAGAGTATTACCAATATTTGGAGGAGTTGAAAAAAGGGATGTTGGCCGATCAAGAAGATCCAAACAACTATGTTGTAATGGATAAGTCGGATTATTTGGACAACCTATTCTTTCAAGGTGATAACTTAAAGCCGGAAGGTCAGGAGTTTTTATCAAGATTGAACGATTACAGGGAAAAAATCTCCACTGCCCTTCCAGAAAACATGGGAGAGATAAAAGGAGCTGTTCAGACCCGATTTGAAACAGGTGATGAGAATGGTAAGGTTACCAGACTTAGAGATAAAGTAAAAGTAGATTGGATCAACTACCACTTTGAGGGATATCCTCTTGTGGCTTCTTTGACCAAGGTCACACAACTACAAGCTGATATCAAAGCTACCGAGCAAGAAGTTCTTAAAGGTCTTTTGGAAGGTAACTTGACTGAGGCTGTTTCGTTGAAGAACTTTTCAACCTTGTTGGAGCAGGAAAAATCAGTTTTCTATTCCGGTGAAAAATTCCAAGGTAGTATTGTTGTTGGTAAAACCGACAAGACTGCCAAGCCAGAAAAAGCAAACTTGACTTTGGATGGTAGAGAATTGAAAGAAGGAAGAGACTACGAGCTTGAAGCTGGTGGCGTAAAACTATTGATCAGTGCCGGTGCTGCCGGAGACCACGAACTTAAAGGTGAATTGGTTTATATGCAAGATGGTAACGAGGTTCCTGTTGAAGTAAAGAATACCTTCTCTACGATCAACAAGCCCAATGCTGCTGTAATCGCTGCCGATAAAATGAATGTGGTATACCGTGGTGTTTCTAACCCAATGACCATCTCCATTCCTGGAATTCCTGATAACAAAGTTACTGCCTCTGCCCCTGGTTTATCCAGAAGAGCGGGTAGCAAATATGTTATGAACCCAGGTAAAGGAAGAGAAGTTACGATCAGTGCTTCCGGTGTATTGCCTGATGGTCAAAGAATCAGCACACCTGCAACCTTCCGTATCAAGGATATTCCAAGACCAGGAGGTACCGTACGTGGTGAAGCAGGTAGTGTTAAAATGCCAAGAAGAAACCTTGAGATTTCTACTGTAGGTGCAATGTTGGAAGACTTCGATTTTGATTTGAACCTTGCCGTTAGCGGATTTAAGTTCAAAGTGCCAGGTCAACCTACAATCACTGTAAACGGTAATAAATTGGATGGAAGAGCCAAATCTGCTTTGAAAAGAGCTAAGCGTGGTGAAGCCGTTCAGATATTCGATATCAAGGCATACATTACAAACAACAGAAGCTATAAGCTGAAGAAGATTTCTCCTGTTGTTGTAGAACTTACAAACTAATAAAGTATAGAAGTTAGTAAATCATGAATTGGAAAAATGCATTTTTAATTGGAGCTTTAAGCTTATTGCCCGTATCAATGATGGCCCAGGCGAACATTTTGAACGCCAAATTGCCAGATGAAATAGGTATAAAGACGGAAGCTCAAATAGAGCAAGACAATGACGCTCCCCTAAAATATGGTTATGTGGATGATAGAGATATTCTTTGGTCCAAAACCGTATGGGAAGTAATTGACTTGGACGAGCGTGTTAATTTTCCATTATACTACCCAACCGATACCATAGGTATTGGGGCGGACAGAAGGTCGCTTTACCATGTTTTGATGAAGAACATCAAAAATGGTAACCTGACCGAAGTATATACGGATTCATACTTCACTGAAAAGCGAAAGTTTGATGATTTGACCGCTACATTGAGCAAAGTCGATACCACCGACCTTGGATATGAGCAATTGAACGCTGGAGAGCAGATTTCTGCGGAATTTATAAACCAAAGGGATTTAAATGCAGCCGATATTGAAGAGTATCGTACAAAGGGAATCTGGTATTTCGATAAGCGTCAGGGAGAATTAAAATATAGGCTGTTGGGTATAGCACCAGTAGCACCTGACGTAAACTTTATCGATGACGAGTCCGTAGATCCGGGTGAGAATAAGGTAGAATTGTTTTGGGTCTGGTACCCAGCTGCAAGACAGATTCTGCACGAAGCAAAGGTGTACAACCAGCGCAACTCCGCCCGACCAATCTCTTTTGATATGCTGTTGAACGCACGTCGTTTTAATGGAGTGATCTATAAGGAGGACAATGTTCACGGTGACCGTGAGATTGACGACTACGTTTTTGACAATGCCTTGTTCCAACTCTTGGAGGCCAAACGAATCAAAGAGGTTATCCGGGATAGGGAACAAGATATGTGGGCTTATTAATGAAGCCCAGCCCTTTGAAGTCATTGACGAAAAAGGGATGTAGGCTGAATTAATCCCGACGTAGGTCGGGACCCCACAAACCAATTTACATTTCCAATTCAAAGTAATACAGGCGCCGCTCCATTGAGCGGCGTTTTTTATTATATAATGGTAATAAAAGCTCCTTTCCCCGTCATCCTGAGCTTGTCGAAGGAAGGGAAAGGTTGCGTTGCGTAGCAACAGCGGAAAGGGTAAGATTAATAATATTTTTTCAATCCCCTCCGTCCCGCTTTGCGGGACACCTCCCCTTGGACAAGGGGCGGTGCTTTTTTTGTTTGTTCCAACTTGTTCCTTTCCCTCCGCAACCGCCTTCCGAAGTCTCGTACGGAGGACAGGCAGGGAAAGGTGTCCCGAAGGGACGGAAAGGGTAAGATTAATAATATTTTTTCAATCCCCTCCGTCCCGCTTTGCTGGACACCTCCCCTTGTCCAAGGGGAGGAGCTTTTTTTTTGTTCCAACTTGTTCCTTTCCCTCCGCAACCGCCTTCCGAAGTCTCGTACGGAGGACAGGCAGGGAAAGGTGTCCCGTAGGGACGGAAAGGGTAGGACAATAACCTGTTTTTAATCCCTTCCGTCTTGACACTTTGTGTCAATCCACCTTCCCTTATCCAAGGGAAGGAGCTTTTTTTTTAAGTTTTTACCCAAAAAAAGAACCCCGGGAAAAATCCCGGGGCCTTAGAAACTGCAATGAATGAAACATTACATTGCATTCGCAAATAGGGGGTTTTATTGTTAATTGTTGGGCGTGGAACGGGTGTACGTCATAGAACCTCCTTGGTTATAATCACTTAGTTCTGTAAAGGTGATGGTAAAATATATGTTCTCTTCCACAATCCATACACCTAATTTTTTTCCAATTAAAGCAGGGAAATCAAAACCCGTGAGGTCTTCATCACCGTAATCAGAAGAAGCAACATAAAAATCATCGACAATGCCATCTAAAGAATAATTACCATCCATTAATCTACAAATTGCAATAATATTGTTCAGTGTGTAAAAATTACTGCTATTTCCTAATGTGCCGTAATTATCAAAACTATCCCAACTTTCAGTATTCCCCCCTTGTTCTAAAATGGCCCACTTCAATCCGTAGGGGCCTCCACTGGGTGGTGTGCTTCCAACATTTGCATCTGGGGAAAAGGATGGTCCAAAATGCTCCCAAGCTAAATCTGTTGCTGGATTGGGTGCTTGGTTAAAGTTATCTGCCCACCATTGGATGTTGGTTATGTACTCGCCAGAGAGACCTCCGTTTGAACGGGTAAGGGCAACATTCTGTGTGATTTGATCGTGATATTGAGGATTATCAACCCAATTTGAATTTGCTGGTTGATTAAACTGTAAGTCCGGACCACTCCAAACAATAGCCTCCTCCGTGCCATCACAATCGCTGTCCACTCCATCGTTGGGGGCATCGTCGGCACCAGGGTAAATGGTTTCGTCTTGGTCGTTACAATCCCCACCTTCCAAAGCATAGTTGAAATTTGGGACGGGGTCGCATGCGCTCCGTATATCAGACTCGTTGCTATTGCCATAACCATCGTCATCCGCATCTAAATAATAGGTAATGTCGGGCGCGCCGGGATAAGCGTTCTTGTTGCCGTCATCGCAATCATCACCGTTCAATACATAATTGCCTTCAGGGGCTGGATCACAGGAGCTTACAATTTCGGTCATGTTCGGGTCGCCATAGGTGTCCTCATCACTATCCAAATAATAAGTGACCTGTGCATCGGGGTTAATGTTCTCGTTATCATCGTTGCAGTCAAAGGCAACGGCGTTATCGGTATAGTTGCCTTCTGTAGGTTCGGTACAGGCCAGTATAAATTCGCTTTCCACTCCAAAACCATCGTCATCTGCATCTACGTAGAACTTTTTTCTGGCTGCTTCGGCGCAATTACTTGTGATGGAGTCATCCGCATCATTGGGGTCTAGGGCATTTGTAACATAATTTTCGTTTTCTGGTGCCAAACAAACTGTAATGGACTGGTTGGGGTCGCCTTCACCATCGTCATCACTGTCTTTATAAAAGACATTGGTACAATTTGGGTTTACGTTGGCGTCACCATCATTGGTATCGCCACCCACCAGTACATAATTGCCTTCGGGTTTTTTACAGGCGGTCTCGGATTTGGAGCTGTCACCGAAGGTGTCGTTGTCCGCATCTAGGTAATAGGTCTGGGTTTCGCAGCCATCGTCTTTGCTACAGGCCGAAATGACCAAAACAACAAGACCGAGGGCCAAGAACAAATGGAATATGTGTTTCTTTTCCATACATTTTAAATTTTAATGATTCGTTATTCGTTAATTGGAACCAAGTTAAAAGGGGAGGCGGAAGAAAATGGGCGCGAATTGATGGATGGCCTTTTTGGGTTGACGGTTTGTCCTACACTAAAGTTTCGGACAATTGGCTAAGGGTTGCCTACAATAGCCTTCTTCGCCAAAGTAGCTTGGCTACGACGGCTGAAAAGTTTCGGACAATGGGTTAAGGGTAAAAGGTGGAGGGTTGAGGGCTAAGGGTGTTGTTGGTGAAATAGTGGGTTAGTAAACAGTAAACAGTTGACAATTATCAATGAACAATTAGCAATGGGCAATGTCAGTAAGCAGTGAACAGTTGACAGTGAATAGTTATCAATGGGCAATGTCAGTTCGAGCTGTCATCCTGAGCTGTCATCCTGAGCTGTCACACTGAGCTTGTCGAAGTGCTGTCGAAGGAGCGGTCGAGAACGGTTGTTGGCAGGAAAGTGAACAGTGGGCAATTAACAATGATCAATGGGTAATAGGCAATTAATTCATTTCCAAATTTTTACATTCTAAACCCTAAACCCTAAACCCTAAACCCTAAACCCTAAACCCTAAACCCTAAACCCTAAACCCTAAACCCTAAACCCTTAATCCAACCTCCTTCCCTATTTTTGCAGCATGATAGATTACGTGATCGTTGGCCTGGGATTGGCCGGGATATCGTTTTGTGAAACCTTGGAAAAGGCAGGGAAGCGCTATAAAGTGATTTCGGACAATTCGCAACAGGCTTCGCTGGTGGCCGGAGGGCTGTACAATCCTGTTATTTTAAAACGGTTTACCCTAGCTTGGAAGGCCAAGGAACAAGTGGAAATGGCCATGCCCTTTTACCAGCATCTGGAAACGAAACTCGGGGTGAAACTGGATCATAAGATTCCGGTATTGCGCAAGTTTGCTTCCATCGAGGAACAAAATGCTTGGTTCGAGGCCTCGGACCGACCGGGTCTTGATCATTTTTTGTCGACCGATATCCTTAAAAACCATAATCCAAATATTGACGCACCCTTCGGGTTTGGCGAGGTAAAGTATACCGGACGGATAGATACCAAGACTTTGCTTACCTCCTATGCGGAATATTTAGGTCAAAATGAGCGCTTAATTGCTGAATCTTTCAATTTTGATGATTTTAAGGCGCATTCGGACCATATTTCGTACAAATCGATAAAAGCGAAGCAAATTGTTTTTTGTGAGGGTTACGGGCTTAAAAACAATCCATTTTTTGGTTACCTACCCTTAAATGGCACCAAAGGGGAGCTGTTGATTATTAAAGCTCCGGATTATCAAGAAACGAATGTGATCAAGTCGGCTGTTTTTACCATTCCCTTAAGGGAAGATATGTACCTGGTCGGGGCAACCTACAAATGGAAAGACAAGACCAATACACCTACCGACGAAGCCAAAACGGAGTTGTTGGAGAAACTTAAGACTTTTCTGAAATGTGATTTTGAGGTGGTGGATCATGTCGCAGGAATTAGACCCACAGTGGTGGACAGAAGGCCGTTGGTGGGCCGGCATCCTGAGCATAAAAACCTGTTTGTGTTGAACGGTTTTGGATCTAGGGGTGTGCTTATTGCTTCGTATGCGTCTGAGCAGTTGTTCCATTTTATTGAGAAGGGAGCTAGTCTTGATGTCGAAATCAACATTGACCGATTTACCAAAAAATATTATTCTGAGCAATCACACTGAGTTTGTCTAAAGAAACTTTTTGTTCATTTTGTCTTGATACAAAACACCTCCTCCGTCCACCGAAGGTGGACACCTCCCCCTTTTAAGGGTGAGGAGCTTTTTTTGTTTGTTCTCCCTTGTTCCTTTCCCGTGTCCTGAACTGTCACACTGAGCCTGTCGAAGTGTTATAGTTGCATTTTTCACGTTTATAATGGCTTCAAGTGTTCTAGTTTGTTCATTTTGTCTTGATGCAAAACTCCCCCTCCCTTTGACTACCAGTCCTCCGTACGAGACTTCGGAAGGCAGGAGCTCAGGATAATGGGTGAGGGGCTAAATTGTGCGTGGAGATCAATCCCTTCCGTCTTGACACTTTGTGTCAATCCACCTTCCCTTGGTTAAGGGAAGGAGCTGGTTTGTGAAACACCTCCCCCTCCGTCCACCTAAGGTGGACACCTCTCCCTAAAAAAGGGTGAGGAGCTAAATTGTGTGTGGAGATCAATCCCTTCCGTCTTGACACTTTGGGTCAATCCACCTTCCCTTGGCCAAGGGAAGGAGTTTATGCTTGTTAGTATGCAAATTTTAAGCTCCAAATTCCAAAAATCTAACAATCCAGCAATCCAAATATTCCAAGTCTTGTATTTTGACTCTTGATTCCTAAATCTCATTGCAATTCGTGTCAAACTGTTATTGGCTAACCTGACTTTTTGCCTCTGGTTCGTATTTGAAGAAGAAATTGATCCAGATGTTTCGCGATAAGCGGATAATAACAGGCAAAAAAACAACCAAGGTCGCCACAATGGCAATGAAGGTTGTTATCAAAGATGCATCCAGAATTAAAAAAGCTATTACAAAAGCGGCAGCTGCAAAAGCGATTCCCACTCCATAACTTACGTACATGGAACCATAAAAGAATGAAGGTTCTATCTTATATTTTGTGCCGCAGTTGGAACATCGTTCGTGCATGTTGAACAATTGCGAAAGAGCATACGGATTTTTATTGGCATACATGCTTTCCTCATGGCATTTTGGGCAACTTCCTGTTAAAATACTGTAGAGTTTGCTTCCTTTTTTTAACATTTGCAAGGCTTTTAGCAAAAGTAAGATTTGTGGTTATTTTTGCGGTCCAATGGCCATACCAAAAGTTGATTTTAACATAATGAATTTTTATTACAACTATGCTTAATATCCATAATCTTTCCGTCGCTTTTGGAGGTGAATATCTTTTTGAGGAGATCTCCTTCCGTTTAAATGGAGGTGACCGCGTAGGGCTTATTGGAAAAAACGGCGCTGGAAAATCCACCTTGTTGAAATTGCTTTCCAAAGAAATGGCCCCAGATTCGGGCACCATCGCGATGGAAAAGGATATTAAGATCGGGTTCTTAAAACAGGATATCGATTTTGAGCATGGGCGGACCGTTCTGGAGGAATCTTACCAGGCATTTCATGAAATAAAGGCATTGGAGCAGAAGTTGGATGAAATAAACCAACAACTCGCTGAGCGCACGGACTACGAAAGTGAGCTGTACAACCAGTTGATGGTAGATTTGACTGATGTGACCCATCGGTATGAGATTTTGGGCGGGTACAACTACCAAGGTGATACGGAAAAAGTATTGTTGGGATTGGGTTTTAAACGAAGCGATTTCAATATGCTTACGGATACCTTTTCCGGTGGATGGCGAATGCGTATTGAATTGGCAAAACTCCTTTTGCAAAACAACGATGTACTGCTTTTGGATGAGCCGACCAACCATTTGGATATTGAATCCATTATTTGGTTGGAGCAATTTTTGAAAAATTATTCTGGAGCGGTGGTGATCGTTTCCCACGATAAAATGTTTTTGGACAATGTGACCAACAGAACAATAGAAATTTCGTTGGGACGGATTTATGACTACAATAAACCCTATTCCAAATTTTTGGTGCACCGTAGGGAAATCATGGAACAGCAATTGAATGCCCAAAAAAATCAGGAAAAGCAGATTCAGCAGACAGAAAAACTAATTGAGAAGTTTCGTGCAAAAGCTTCCAAAGCCTCGATGGCGCAATCTCTGATTAAAAAACTGGATAAAATCGAACGTATAGCGGTGGATGAAGAGGACAATAGCGTGATGAATGTCCGGTTTCCGGTTTCCATTACACCAGGTAAAGTGATTGCTGAACTGGAAGGGCTTTCGAAGAGTTATGGGGATAATCATGTACTGACCGGAATTGATCTTTTGTTGGAACGTAGTAGCAAAACAGCTTTTGTGGGTCAAAATGGACAAGGAAAGACCACCTTGGCCAAAATTATGGTCGGCGAGTTGGATCACACCGGAAGATTGAAGATCGGGCATAACGTCCAGATCGGATATTTTGCCCAAAACCAGGCCGAATATTTGGATGGGAGCAAGACGGTGCTGGATACCATGATCGATGCCGCCAACGAAAAAAACCGAAGCAAGGTACGCGATATTTTAGGGTCCTTTTTGTTTCGCGGAGATGAGGTGGACAAATATGTAAAGGTGCTTTCCGGAGGAGAGCGAAATCGTTTGGCCTTGGCAAAAATGCTGTTGCAGCCCTTTAATGTGTTGGTCATGGATGAACCTACCAATCACCTTGACATTAAATCCAAAAATGTACTGAAACAAGCTCTGCAAAAGTTTGAGGGCACCCTTATTTTGGTTTCACACGACCGGGACTTTCTTCAAGGATTGACCGATAGGGTATACGAATTCAAGGACGGGAACATCAAAGAATATTTGGGCGATATCGATTTTTACTTGGAACAACGAAAGGCCGAAGATTTCCGAAAAATTGAAAAAGGAGATAAAAAAAGTCAACCAAAGGCTGATGCAACCCCAAAGCAAAATGATTACAAAGCTCAAAAAAAGGTCAAATCGCTTAAGAACAAATTGAGCGGTGTGGAAAAGAAAATTTCGGAATTGGAAAAGGATATTACAGAAATTGACCACCAAATGCTCATGGATTATGATGCCACCATTGCCAAACCCGGCTTTTTTGATGATTACCAAGGCAAAAAAGACCAATTGGAGCTATTGATGGAGGATTGGGAAAAGCTATCCCAAGAGCTGGAATCGCTGGATTAGTAGTGATAAATAATCCTTTACCACACAATTCGGCACATTTACAACAAAATTTCCCTGTTACACCTAATTAATTTGTAGCAACTTGGTTTCTAGTGTTAATTTGTAGGTAAATTCTTATAAATTGAATTTTCAACCTTTATGAAACTGACCATTATCTACTCTACGTTACTTTTAGTTCCGGCCTTGCTATTGGGAAATTTTGAGGTTTCACAAAAGGAAAAAACGGCGCTAATTGATTTATACCATAGTACCAATGGATCAGATTGGAGCATTCCATGGGATTTGGAAGCTTCTGTAGACACATGGAAAGGTGTTACGCTGAAGGATGGACATGTTGTTTCCATCAACCTTTTTAGGAATAATTTATCAGGAATATTACCTGAAAGTATTGGAAGGCTCAGGTACTTGACCCATTTAAATTTAGCGTTCAACAGCATTACCGGAGTTTTACCCAAGGACATTGTAAAGCTCAAAAGCTTGAAAGTGCTACGATTGGAAATGAACCGCATTAAAGGTTCATTGCCGCTAGGTGTAGGACAACTTCAAGAACTGGAGGTGTTTTCCATGTTCAATAATTTCTTGAACGGTTCCATTCCAGCAACATTTGGGGAGTTGAAAAATCTAAGGGAACTCAATCTTTCGAGTAACAACCTTAAAGGGATTATCCCGGATTCTATCGGAAATCTCACCAAATTGGAAGCTTTAGGGCTTTTTGAAAACAATTTGGAAGGATCAATTCCCGTAGCGATGGGACAATTGGGGCAACTAAGGGAATTAGTGTTGGCAAATAATCAATTGGGGGGTGAAATCCCCGCCGAATTCAGCCAATTGGCAAGCCTTAAAATATTACAGATACAAAACAACCGCTTTGATTCCTATACTGGGCTCAAACAAATGGATACAAGACAATTTCTGGTCTTTGACACGGACGAGAAAAGCTTGAATCCGCGGTTCAATGATATACAGCTTCAACGTAGTCGCATGGCGGATACAAAATTTGAAGACGATGACGATAATGAGTAGTTAGTTATACTTTAGTTTGTTTGGTTTGGGGATACAGGCGTGTATCCCCTTTTTTTATGCTTTTTATTTAGGGCTTAGGTCGCACATTTATGAAATATTTAACCTAAAGCACCTAAAACAGCTAATAGCTTTGCAAAGCTAATTCAATCCAACATGCGTAAGTTGATTATTTCCGTCGTTGTGGGCGGGCTCATTATTTTTGGGTCGATCTTTTTTGCAAAGAAAATTGCTGGAAGCAAGAAAAATAGAAGACCAGAACCCCAAAAAGTAATCAAAACGGTATTTGTGGATACCGTTAAAAATGGAACGGTTCCCATAATAATTCCGGCCAATGGCAATCTAAAGGCAAAGAGGAGGGTCGAATTGTTTTCAGAGGTTCAAGGTGTTTTTAGGTCGGGCAGCAAGCTATTTAGAACAGGACAGGAATACAATACGGGCCAGACCTTGATTCGCATCGATGCCAATGAATATTATGCCAGTGTACAATCGGCAAAAAGCAATTTGTACAATCTGCTAACCTCCATCATGCCTGACTTGCGATTGGACTACGGGGATGTTTATCCAAAATGGCAGACCTACCTCAATAATTTTGACCTAAATAAAGCCACGCCCCAGTTGCCGGAAATGGATTCCGAAAAAGAAAAATTCTTTGTTTCAGGAAGGGGAATTGTCGGGAGTTATTACAATGTAAAAAATTTGGAACAACGACTGTCAAAATATACCATTTCGGCTCCATTTAAAGGAGTTTTGACCGAAGCTTTGGTCACCGAGGGTACTTTGATACGGTCAGGGCAAAAATTGGGAGAGTATATCAATATAGGAGCATATGAGCTGGAAGTTTCCATTCCCAAAACTTTTGGGGACTTTTTAAAGATTGGAAAGCAGGTAGAACTGACCAATTTGGACAAAAGCCAACATTATGTTGGAAAGGTTGTCCGGGTAAACGGAAGAGTGGACCAAAATTCCCAAACAATTACCGTTTTTATTGAGGTAAGTGACCAGAACTTGAAAGAAGGGCAATACTTAGAGGCCAATTTGGCTGCCAGAGAAGAAGAAAATGCCATAGAAATAGATCGCTCACTGTTGTTAGAGGACAACAAGATCTTTGTGGTACGTGATTCCATTCTTGATCTAATTGATGTTAAACCAATGTACTTTACGGATAAGAAGGTCGTCTTAAAGAGTGTTCCGGACAATGAAGTAATTGTTACTAAGGTAATGACCGGGGCTTATGAAGGAATGTTGGTCAGGGTTTTTGATAGTACAAAATCCAAAAAAGCCAAATCGTGAAGAAAGTCATCTCCTATTTTATAAAATACCATGTTGCGGTTAACGTAATCATTATTGCATTCTTCATTTTTGGGCTTGTAGGAGCTTTTTCCTTAAAATCCTCCTTTTTTCCATTGGTGGAATCTAGAAATGTTTTGATCAATATTACCTATCCCGGTGCTTCACCACAGGAGGTCGAGGAGGGTATTGTGCTCAAAATTGAAGACAACCTGAAAGGCCTGCAAGGGGTGGAACGGGTCACCTCTACTTCAAGAGAAAACAGCGGATCTATCAATGTTGAAATTGAAAAGGGAAGGGATATTGATTTCATGTTGTTGGAAGTAAAGAATGCTGTGGATAGAGTACCAACTTTTCCAACAGGAATGGAGCCACTAGTGGTTTCAAAGTTAGAACCAGTTAGGCCCACCATCAGTTTTGCGGTAAGTGGAGAGAACATACCATTGGCAACCTTAAAACAGATTGGTCGTCAAATTGAAAACGATCTTAGGGCTATAGAGGGCATCTCACAAATTGATATTTCCGGCTATCCGGACGAGGAGATTGAAATTGCGGTGGACGAAAATCGTCTTTTGGCCTATAATATTTCCTTTAACGAAGTGGCCCAAGCAGTTTCAAATGCCAATATTCTGGTCACAGGCGGAAATATTAAAACAGATTCCGAAGAATATCTGATTCGGGCCAATAACCGTTCGTATTATGGAGATGAACTTTCCAATGTTATTGTTAGGGCCGATGTAAGTGGCAAAACAATCCGCCTAAAAGATGTGGCCACCATACGAGATCGGTTTTCTGAAACACCAAATGCCTCTTATTACAATGACGGATTGTCCGTCAATGTTACCGTAACCAGTACAAACACCGAAGATCTAATTGGTTCCGCTGAAAATGTAAAAGTGTACATTGATGAATTTAATCAGAAATACACCAATGTGCATTTGGACGTGGTTCGTGACCTTTCAAAAACACTGACCCAGCGTACCGACTTGCTCACAGAAAATGCGATCGTAGGTATGGTATTGGTACTCATCTTCCTATCCCTGTTCCTAAATACCAGATTGGCGTTTTGGGTGGCCTTCGGATTGCCCATTGCATTTTTGGGAATGTTCATTTTTGCACCCATGCTCAATGTCACAATTAATGTGCTTTCCTTGTTTGGAATGATCATTGTGATCGGGATTTTGGTGGATGATGGAATCGTAATTGCTGAAAATATCTATCAACATTACGAAAAAGGGAAAACACCTGTACAAGCTGCCATTGATGGAACCATGGAAGTGATTCCTCCCATTCTTTCAGCCATTATTACCACGATTCTTGCCTTTTCGATTTTCTTGTTTTTGGATGGGCGAATAGGCGATTTCTTTGGAGAAGTATCGGTAATTGTAATGTTGACGCTTTTGGTTTCATTGGTTGAAGCGCTCATCATCTTGCCAGCACATTTGGCACATTCAAAAGCATTGCGTCCGCAGAAAGAAGGTCCAAAATCGAGCATTGGGCAGGCATTTGCCAAACTTAGGGTAATCAATAAAATGGGTGATCAAGCAATGGCTTGGATGCGCGACAAGCTTTATAGTCCGGCGCTACGATTTACCCTGGAGTATAAACTTTTGACTTTCGCCTTGTTTTTTATGGCCCTGGTCTTGACTTTTGGATCCATAGGAGGAGGTATTATACGAACTTCCTTTTTTCCAAGAATCGCAAGTGACCGTATTGCAGTTGAATTGCAAATGCCTAATGGCACCAATGAAAAAGTTACCGATTCCATCATCAGCATGATTCAGGAAAAAGCCCAAATGGTGAACCAAGAGCTTACTGAAGAATATCTAAAAGGAACGAACAAAGTACTTTTCGAAAATATGCTCAAAAATGTGGGCCCCGGATCATCAGCGGCAACTTTGGTGATCAATTTACTGCCCGGGGAAGAACGCCCTGATGAGATTCGGGCCGATTTGGTCACAGGACGTTTACGCGAACTTGTCGGCCCAGTAATCGGAGTAGAAAGCTTGATTTATGGATCGGGGGGGAATTTTGGAGGTGATCCCGTTTCCGTCTCCCTTTTGGGAAATAATATCGCCGAACTAAAGGCGGCCAAAGCTGAGTTGAAAACGGCTTTACTGAACAATGCCTTGCTTAAGGATGTAGCGGACAATGATCCGGCGGGAATCAAGGAGATTCGTTTGGAGCTCAAAGAAAATGCGTATTTGTTGGGACTTGATCTAAGAACGGTGATGAACCAGGTACGTGCAGGATTTTTTGGAGCCCAAGCACAGCGGTTTCAGCGTGGGCAGGACGAAATTCGGGTATGGGTGCGTTATGACCGTGAAAATAGATCTTCTATTACGGATTTGGACGATATGCGGATTCTTGCACCGACCGGGGAGCGTATTCCGCTGAAGGAGATTGCCAACTATACTATTGAACGTGGTGATGTGGCCATCAACCATTTGGACAGCCAGCGCGAAATTCAAGTTTCATCCGATTTAACGGACCCCAATACTACCAGTGGTACAGATGCCATGACTTGGATAAAGGATGAAGTAATGCCCGATATCCAATCCAAATACCCATCTATAACACCTTCATTTGAAGGTCAAAATAGAGAGGCAAACAAACTTTTGGATTCGTTGACTTTTGTTGGCCTATCTGTTTTGTTCTTGATTTATGTCACCATCGCCTTTACTTTCCGCAGTTTCAGTCAACCTTTATTGTTGATATTGTTGGTTCCATTTAGCCTTACAGCTGTTGCTTGGGGACATTGGTTCCATGGATTCCCAATCAATATATTGTCCATGCTGGGGATTATTGCCCTTATCGGAATTATGGTCAACGATGGGCTTGTGCTTATCGGCAAGTTCAATATAAACCTCAGAAATGGATTGGATTTCAACGAAGCGCTTTACCAAGCTGGACGTTCCCGTTTTAGGGCCATATTTTTAACCTCTGTGACAACAATTGCCGGTTTGGCTCCCTTGCTTTTGGAAAAAAGTAGACAAGCACAATTTTTAAAGCCCATGGCCATTTCCATAGCCTACGGAATTGGGTTTGCAACTGTGCTCACTTTGTTGATGTTGCCCTTGTTCCTTTCCTTCGGAAATAATGTCAAAGTATTGGCAAAAAGGGCGTGGACAGGCGAAAGAACGACTCGTGAGGAAGTAGAGCGTGCCATTAAAGAACAAAACGAAGAACAACATATGTTGGAGGAAGGCACGCATCAACTTAATGGAAGCGCGAGTCATAAAGAACTTCAAGAAGAATCTCCAAAAGTGATATAAGAAGCAACAAGTAGAATGAGAAGAGTTTTACATTTCCTGCCCTTTTGTTTATTTCTGTATTCCGTGGCTGTACAAGCTCAGGATCAATTGCTTACAAAAGACGAAGCGATAGCCATGGCCTTGGAATATAATTTGGGGATTCAAGTGGCAAAAAATACCAAGAGAATTGATGAAAACAACGCCAGCATCCTAAATTCAGGGTATCTTCCAACAGTTACCGCGAATGCCGGAGGAAGTATAGACAAACAAAATACAGAAGGCCAATTGGCCAGTGGGGATACGCGTACAGCAGATGGGGCGGAAACAAGACGATATAATGCCTCGGTGAATGTTAATTATACCCTTTTTGATGGATTAAACCGTCATTACAGCTATAAAAGCTTCCAAGAACGTTCGCAACAATCAGAGCTTGAGGTAAGGCAGACCATTGAAAATACGATTTTGCAATTGTTCACGGTATACTACGAAGCTGCTCGTTTGACCGAGAATACCAAGAATTTGGAAGAAGCCCTTGAAATTTCAAAAGACCGGTTAAAACGTACGCAATATCAATTTGAATACGGTCAAAATACCGGACTTGATGTGTTGAATGCTGAGGTGGATATCAACACAGATAGCATCAATCTATTAAATTCCAAACAGCAATTGCGCAATACCATGCGAGATTTGAATCTGGTCCTCAACCAAAACTTAGAAGCGCAATTTGCTACGGATACCACGGTGAATTTTGTTCCGGGCCTGCAAATGGAAGACATGTACAATGAGGCCAAATCGAACAACATTAGATTACAATTGGTTGAAAAAGACATGAACATTTTGAATTATGACGTAAAAGCCGCCAAAAGTGTCTTTCTGCCAACAATTGGGTTAACCGGTACGTATGGATGGAACGAATCCAATAATAACAGTCCTTTAGCTTTTTTGATTCAAAACACCTCAACCGGATTGACCGGTGCGGTAAATCTATCTTGGAATATTTTTGATGGTGGTCGGGGTATTACCGGAATCAAAAACGTAAAAATTGGTTATGAGAACCAAGCGTTGCTCAAAAAACAAATAGAGTTGGAAGTTGAACGTGACATCAGAAATGCTTGGGACAGCTATACCAATGCCCTTTATGTTTTGGAAGTGCAAGAAAAGAACTTGCAGACCAACCAAGACAATTTTAACCGCACGAATGAAAAATATAAACTGGGTCAAGCAACTTCCATAGAATTTAGACAGGCCCAATTGAATCTACTCAATGCCGAATTGGTGAAAAGCCAGGCCAAGTACAGTGCAAAATTAGCTGAACTTCAAATGCTACAGGTAAGCGGTCAACTATTGAATGTAGCATTTTGACCTATGTACGAGCACTTTTTCCAATGTCCGTATTGCTGGGAGGAAATTTCATTTCTTTTGGATAATTCGGTCTCAAAGCAAACATATATTGAGGACTGTGAGGTATGTTGCAATCCTATTGAGGTAACCCAGGCATTTGAAAACAATGAACTCCTAGATTTTGAAGCAAGGGAGCTGGGGCAATGATACAAGTACAAGAATCAAAGATTCAACCACTGTTTAAACTCAGCCGCCTTGTTTTTGCTAATAATGATGTTGGTGTCTGGCTTGGGTGTCACCAAAATTTTTAGTTGATTGTTTCCATATCTAACAATTTTATCAATGCTCGATATGGCAATTATGGATTGTCTGTTGGCCCTAAAAAAATGTGCGCTGTCCAATTGGGAAAACAGTTCTTCGAGACTAGAGTTGGAAGTAGAGCGTTTACCGTCATAGCAAACGACATAGGTGATGGTGTTTTCCGTGTAAATATGGGCTATTTCTTCAATGGGGATAGAAAGTAACTCGTCCCGCAAATAGGTAAGTATACGTCTTTTGGAGGGAGTATCTTCCGACTCCACCTTTGTCGAATCATGAACACGTTGCTGATAATCCCCAACAGCCCGGTTCAATTTGGAAAGGTTGAACACCTCGTCTTCCAATTGTTTGTTTTTTAGCTCAAGTCGTTTCTCATAAGCGCTTCCAAGCAATCTTACTGCAACCACATAGGTGAGGACGACCAAAAGCCCCATAATTATAAAAATGGAGTAGAATCGGCTCCGCATTTCCTTGAGCTTTGTGGAAATCTTGCTCAGTCCAATATGGGCTGCTACGATCCAATCGGTGCCAGCAACCGAGTGCATATGAATTACTTCAGATGGGTTTACAAGACCATCTGACCCATTACTCTCCATTTCCTTTAATCTAGATTTCAACTGGGCATAAAAACTGTCAGGGGTAAGCTCATCGGTCACTGAGGAAACAAAGGACTTTGTGGCAGCTGCTTGCTCCCCGACCCTTCTGACATCGGGATGACATATAATCTCCCCAGACCAATCCAGAATACTTAAATATCCAATATCCAAATCCGTTTCTTGAAGACTTTGCTGCACATTTTGGATGACCGCCTCCTTGCCAATACCAGTGCCTATTTGATGGCTTACCAATGTGGCAAAAGTCTTGGTTTCGTTTTTGCTGAATTCCAAACAGGTTTCCAGCAAAGTAATGGTTTCAGATCTATTAATATAATGTAGGGCAATACTGGCGATAATCGTGTAGATAACGGCTATGGTGATAAAAGTCAAGAAATAGAGCCTGTCTTTTCGCATGAGGATTATCCCTGTTTTTCCCGAATATATAATGATTTTGCTACCAATCAAAACCTTATGAAGGAATTGATGAAAACTTCAAATCTGGATATTCCTTTCAACCCAAAATATTCCGCATCAAGCCCGTTATTTCCCGTTCACCCACATTTTATAGGTACACGGGAGGGATTTTTACTTGTTTTGATTTATCAAAATTCGATTTGGCTTCAACGCCATCAACTTAACAAATCCGACATTATGAAAAAAAGTTTAATGCTCTTTTCCGCCGTAATGGCATTGGCAATGATTGCCAGTTGTTCGAGTGAAAGTGAGGACGATTTAACCGATGACGGCCCTGGAAATGGCGCAATTACTTATGAGAGCCGTATTAGTGCCATTGTTAGCAGTAATTGCTTGGGTTGCCATGGTTCCCCAACGGCCAATGGGGCACCCTTTTCACTGACCACGTTCAGTGATGTAAGTAGTAGGGCTAGTTCCATACTCACCGCAATTAGCAGACAAACTGGAGAGACAAGGGCGATGCCTCCTGCGGGTCGATTATCACAATCGACCATCGATTTGTTCGAGCAATGGATCGATGCGGGAACCCCAGAAAACTGATCAGAGGATGGTTAGATGTTTGATAAAGGGAATTGCAGGGTGTCTTCTCATTGGTTTAGGTACCCTGCAATTACAGGCCCAGGAAAAATTTATCGACAAAAACGGGATAATCATCTTTGAAGCTTCTGAAGATGTTTTTGAAGAGGTCAAGGCAATCAACAGAACCGTTACAACCATTTATGATTCTGAGAGCAACAGGATTGCAGCATTGGCCCTGGTTGTTGGATTTCAATTCAAGAATTCCCTAATCCAAGAGCATTTTAACGAGAACTATGCCGAATCAGAAGCCTATCCCAAGGCAATGTTCAAAGGGCAATTACAGGATTTTGATTTTGATGAGTTAGGTTCTGAGGTCACCAACGTGAATCTCAAGGGCATACTGACCTTTCATGGCGAAGACAAGGAAATTATCACAACGGTTCGAATGCAACGGATAAATGACATGCTCCAAATGATAGGAGATTTTGTAGTGACACCAGCTGATTTTGATATTAAAATCCCAAAAATTGTCCGAAATAAGATTGCAAAGGAAGTACAAGTGAAAATTGATTTTAAGCTGAGTAAAAAATGATGACCAAAAAGAATTTGACGGTATTGTCCCTAGTGCTGTTGGTATTCATCATTTTACTTGTGGGCTACAAATACATTAATCCGGGGCAAAGAAATATTGCCGAGGAAGCCGCTCAATATGAATTATCGGCCAATGAACTTTTTTCTGGATTCCAAAACGAACAGGGCAACCGTTATATAGATCAAGTGATGATTATATCAGGAAAAATAACGGAGATGGATAAAAATTCACTGACTCTGGACAACAAAGTGCAGGTGAACTTCATAAGTGCCCTGCAATACAAGGTCGAAGATGGAAGTCGTATTTCCATCAAAGGAAGATGCATCGGATATGATGATCTTCTTGAACTAGTTAAGATTGACCAAGCAACTATAACCGATTAAAGAACATGAAAAACATAAAAAAACTTTTGGTCCTTTTGGCTTTACTGCCCCAAATTGTTTTAGGACAGGACCTATTGGATGAAATAGATTTGGAAACTGCCGATAACTTTGAGACTGCTGCTTTTAAGGGGTTAAAGGTTGTAAATTTTGAATCTACCAAAATGGTGTCGGAGAAAGAACTGTACTTTGTTGTATCACACCGTTTTGGTTCCATTAAAACAGGAATAGAGGATTTCTTTGGTTTGGACCAGGCCGTTACTAGGTTAAACTTGATCTATGGCATCACAGATGGTATCAATGTGGGCGTTTCAAGAAGTTCATTTCAAAAAACCTATGAAGGTTCCCTAAAACTGAGGTTGACAAGGCAAAAAAAAGGGAGCTTTCCCTTAACCATTGTATGGTATAGCAGCGCTCAGATAAATACATTCTTAGATGAGGAAACCTTGCCTGGATTGGAGTTTAAGCACAAGCTTGGATATGCTACGCAGGCCTTGATTTCAAGAAAAGTGAATAAAAATCTTTCGTTGCAATTGGCACCGACCTTTTTCCATAACAATCTGGTAAGCGTTACTGAACAAGATAATTCGCAATATGCCTTGGGGATAGGAGGAAGGCATAAACTGACCAAGCGGTGGAGTATAAACATGGATTATGGAATCCATCTTAACAGAGCGGGAACTTCCCCGTTCAAAAATCCACTTTCCATAGGATTTGATTTGGAAACCGGAGGACATGTTTTTCAACTGCATTTTACAAATGCACAACCAATGAACATCAACAACTTTCTGGGGCAAACAACCGGAGATTGGGGCAATGGCGATATTTTTTTCGGATTCAATATCTCAAGGGTATTTTAAATTTCTGGCTATGAAAAAAAGTTTAGCGCAAATACATGTGCAGCATTCATTTTGTATGAACTGTGCCGAAAAAATACAGAACGAACTATTGTGCATTGCGGATATTTCCAATATTCACGCCTATCCAACAGATCGGTTGATCGTATTCAATTTTGTGCGTGCCAATGAGCTATCAATGGTCCTTAACAAACTAATGGAACTTGGACATCCTCCAAAGGGCGATGTCATTAAAAAAGAAAATTATGTGCCACCCTTATGTAGTTGCGAGGGAATTGGATACAACGCGGCTTAGCTAAAATGAAAAAGGAAATTGTTTTAGTAGTTTTGAATCCAGGGCTTGTTTACAGGCTCTGGATTTTTATTGGAACCAATGCGAAGTATTAAAAAAATAGGAACTTTTGGTAAAATCATACTTACGTCCATATTACTTATTATGGGCCTTTGCCTGATTAGGTTTACCTTGCCCTTAAACTCTGAAAATGTACAGAACAGAGAACCCGAACTGTATATCAATGCCCATAATTTAATTTCAAAACTTGAACTGAACACTTCTGAAAGCATTGGTCTGGCTTCCGAAAAAGTAGTGGCAGTTACCGGAATGATCAGAGAAATTAATAATCGAAATAATAGAATCACCATAATTTTGGGGTCAGGGGATAAAGAACACCCAAGTATTATATGTGATATGACGGATGGTCAAAAAGATTATATAAAACACCTATCTGCCAACGATACCATTATGATCAAAGGCATCTATAAAGGGTTTTTGAAAGATGCCATATTTTTGAACTGTATAGTGATCCATGAATAACATGAACAAGCTCATTCCGTTTTTTGTACTTTTTTGTCTTTGTACATTTGGACAAGAGCATACAAAGGTCATAGAAAGGCAAGGCCATGTATCTTTCTTTTCATACACCTCGGTAGAGCATATAAAAGCGGAAAACAATCAAGTACTGGGTATTGTGGATTTGCAGACCGGAGGAATCGCCGTCAGTATGCTCATGAATGCCTTTATTTTTGAAAAAGCTCTTATGAGAGAGCATTTCAACGAAAGTTATGTGGAATCTGATATTTATCCGAAGGCAATTTTTGAAGGAAACATAGTGGATTTTGACCCTACATTGTCGGGAGAACAGACCCGCATTGTAAAAGGGAATTTTTCTATGCATGGGGAGACCAAACAACTTGAAATTAAGGCCAAAATAGAACGAAGGGAACAAACATATGTGCTGTCAGGGACCTTTGAGACCGTGGTCCAAGATTATAAGATAAAAATACCGCCTTTATTGGCCGGAAACATTGCGAAGACCATTTCCGTGGATTTTAGATTTGAATGTGCGCCCTATGAAGACTAGAATTTTTTTGACTATACTGTCCATAATTGTTTTTGCCAACACAGCAGAAGCACAAAAAGGACTGTTGGATATTTTGGAAGAAGAACAGAAGGATACGCTTCCCCAATATACCTCTGCCACTTTTAAAACAACGAGAATCACCTACGGACATTCTGTTGAAACCAGAAAGAAAGGTATTTTGGAGGTCTTCGTCGCCAATAGGTTCTGGAACACTCCCGAACTTCGGTCGCAAAAATTTGGAGTGGACAAGTTGAATGTTCGGATAGCTCTGGAGTATGCAATAAGTGATAGACTCTCTACAGGTTTTGGAGGGTCCACCTGGGATGGACTTTTCGATGGTTATCTTAAGTACAGGCTGATCAGGCAACGGAACGACTCCGAAGGCGCCCCATTCAATGTTACGCTTTTTCAAAATGCAAGCTATAACAGTGAAGCCATGACAGGGGCATATGCCACCGGGACATTTTCCAACAGACTTTCATACACTTCCCAGGTGCTAATCGCCCGAAAATTCAATTCCAAATTTTCACTGCAGCTTGCCCCTACGTTCATACATAGAGGATTTGAAGGCAGTCCGGAAGACCCGAACAATCATTACGCTTTGGGATTTGGAGGGAGGTATAAACTTAGCAACCATGTTTCCTTGGTGTCAGAGTACTATACCGTGTTCAATCCGGTTGAATCGACCGACACCTATGGTCCGTTTGGATTGGGCATAAATTGGGAAATAGGTGATGTCATGCTTCAATTTATGCTGACCAATGCGCCAAGTATGGTTGAGGATTCGTTTATCGCTGGCACTCGGAACAATTTCAATTTTAAAAACCCTAACCTGAACTTTGGCTTTAATTTCACATATGTGATTCATTTCAATAGAAAATTGAAGGGATTGAAACAAACCAAGGGGTTAAATGAATAAAAACGCCGACTACTTTAGTAATCGGCGCTTATCAGTAGCGGGAACAGGACTCGAACCTGTGACCTTCGGGTTATGAGCTTTGTCATAGCTACTTCAAATTCAGCATAAAATATTCATAATTAATTGATTAACAGTATTTAGTATTTTAATAAAATCTATTAAATACCATTTAAAATCAAAATATTCTGTACCTATTCTGTACCCATTTTGGATGCCAATGACTATATTTATGTCGTAAAGGGACTTGAAAATGGCATTGATCAAAATAGTTAGGAGAAAAAATAAACAAAGAAAAGATGGGACTGCGCCTCTTGCGGTTAGGATAAGCAAGGATTACAAGACCAACTATTTTTTCACGGGACAATACGTCTTGGAAAAGGATTGGGATAAAATCAGAGGAAAGGTGAAAAGTACTCATCCAAACCATAAGAAATTGAACAATTTCTTAATGGGGAAACTCATTGAGGCAAATGGTATATATTTGGATACAAAGGACACGGTTACCCCAATCCAGGTAAAACAGAGGTTGAAAGGTGCACGAGGATCTAAGTCTTTTTTTAATGTTGCCGCCGAACGCATCAAGTTGAAATATGAAAGGGGGACTTTTTCAGTTGCAAAGTCAGAGTTGTCCATCCTCTTCAATATGGAAGAGTTTTTGAACCTGAGAGCCAATGATGACAAAGACACCATTATAAACGAGATTAAGGAACGCCGTAGGTCTAGGGTAAGCAAGGGTAGGAAATCAGAAAGTTCCTTTATGGATTCCATCCAATATTTTTCAAAGAACAAATCTTTGAAGTTTCAAGATATAGATGTAAGGTTCATAGAAAGATACAAGACTTTTTGTTCAGTTTATTTGGGACAGCGAACACGTACAATCACCAATCAACTTATTTTTATCAGAACTGTGTTCAATATTGCCATTAAAGAAGGCATTGTCGATTCCAAATATTATCCGTTTGCTGGGGAAAAGGAGAAGATACGAATTGGCACGAGTCACAAAATTGGCCTGACAGTGGGCGAAATAGAAAAGATTGAGGATTTGGTTCTTGAGTCGGGTACTTCCATTTGGCATACCCGAAATGTATGGTTGTTGGCTTTTTACTTTGCAGGGATACGTATTTCGGATGTGGTTAAGCTAAAGTGGACCGATTTTAAGAATGATCGTTTATTCTATGTAATGGGGAAAAATGATAAACCATTGAGTCTCAAAATCCCAGAAAAGGCCAAACCTATTTTAAATGTCTATAAAGAAGAAAGGAACAATGGCTATGTATTCCCCTTTTTAAATGGCGTTGACCCAAAGGACACCGAAAGTATATTTGTCAAGACAAGGAATGCGACAAAACTTTTCAATAAATATCTAAAGAGAATTGCAGAACAGTGTGGGCTTGAAAAGAACCTATCAAATCATATTGCGCGGCATAGCTTTGGGAATATTGCTGGAGACCGGATACATCCATTGATGCTTCAAAAGTTATATCGTCATAGCGATTTAAAGACCACCTTGAACTATCAGGCCAATTTTATTCATAGAGAGGCAGATGAAGCTTTAGATAGGGTAGTTAATTTCTAAGTTGTGAAAAATTGAACGCAAACCGAAGAATGTTTAAGAATTAAAAGCCATCCTATAAAATTCCTGGGTACAACAAAGGTACAACATCAGGACTTTTTCGGCTAGCGACATGGATTACCATTATTTGATGTTATTTAATAATTTGCCACTCTGAATTTCAAACTGTCCTATTTTTAGGGAAGGCTACAATACATTGTTGTAAACAGTTGTTTTTTCATTTGGTTTTAAAAATCCGATTACCAGAATTGATACCACTTTTTTTGTTCAGTTTGTAATTCAGTCATTTCTGGTGGAACAGTTTTCGAACCCTCAATCAGTCCGTAAACTGCGGTATTAAATCCAGATTCTACATCCAAATCGTTTTGGCATTGTTGTATTATAAATGCTGTCGACATTGCACAAGCCACAGCCATTTCTTTTTCGGTTAACTTGTGCTTTTTCATTATTTCGGTTGCTTTTGCTTGAGTCGAGTTTAATGATTGCAAAAAGTCAAGTTCAGTTTTTTGTATTTCAGCCGATTCCATTTTATCATTATCAACAGTTACTCCCATATTCGATAAGACAGCTTCAATTACATTAATCAGTTCAGGTCCTTGTTCATTCGCCTGTTGAGAAAGAACAGCTGTTCCAGGTTTAGCATCATCGATTTCAAGTCCGAATGATTTGAATAAAAATGCACCAGATAATCTTGCGGAAGTTGCGATTGCAGTAGCAGAATGTACTTCTCTATTTTTTCCAATCGCACTTGCAATTAGGTCAACAATTTCTCCTGTTGCTTTATTCTGATTTTGGGTTATTTCCATCTATTGAGTTTGTTTGGTCAATTGTTTACAACGACCCGCTAAACGTAGTTCCGGGATTTTTGTGGAAATATAGTAAAATCGTTCGACTGTCGTGTGCGAAGCTGTCCTGACTGGGTTGCCGGGTCTCGCATTCGACAGTCTGCCAAGAAGGCCGCCTGTCGGCCGTATCTTGTCGATTTTGCGGTATTGCGAACAAAAATATCGGGGCCAAATTACTTTTAGCCCCTGTTGGTGCACCACGGGGTTTGGATTGTTTGCCCCGTGCTCGGTTTTCCCTCGATGGGCGGCTAAGGGCTGTAATTTGGTTTAGCGGGTCGTTGGAGGACATTTCTTTTGGGGCGGGAGTGCATGGCACGTAGCAACAAAAGTCAGCTTTAGCTGAATGTGCTCCAACGGTTTTGTGTAAGCGTCAGTAACGGGAAAGTGCGCGAGTACTTTCCGCTGACGCACCTAATTTAGCAAAACGAGTTGAATTTCCGATTAGGAAATTCAGCCGTTATTGCGCTTACACGTTGTTGGCAAACGTTTTTTTATTCATTTTATAATGTAAATTCAAGAATCTCATTCCATAAAAATTCAGATTATGGTCAGCTCTTAATACATTTTCTTCGTCTTCGTAAACTCTAATCCATTCGTGCATTGATTTTACAAATCTTGCCCAATATTTACCCTTTCCATTTGTCAGGGTAAAGTAAAATCCATTATCTCCAAATCTTTTCCCATCTGAACAGAGTAGAAGCGAACCATCTTCCTCAACTTTTTTACTCATAACAACTGATGCGTTTCCATTCGGTAATGGAAAAACAACTTTGAGCAATGGTTTATCGTAATTCGGATTTTTACAGGTTGTGTAAATTCCAGAATATATTACATCTTTTGTGCTCTTAATTATTCGATACCAAATTGTCCATTTGGTTTCCTTTGTCTCTTTGTTATTTAATTTGATTATTTCGCTTTTTAGTCCTTTTGCAGTGTCTATTGAATTCAGCGGTAAATTCAGTTGTTGAAGTCGTTTGCTGAAAATCAAATAAAGAAGTTTACCAAATGGTTTGAAAATACCTTTCCATTCACTCCAAACCTCAAAATCATAATCAGAAGTATTTTCGTAAAAATCTGCGACTTTTTTATTCAGGCGATATTGGTCTTGGTCAGAGATTCCAATCTGTTCCATTTTTTCGAGAAGTCCAGAATTCGGTAAGTTTTTTTGAATTTCCAAATTCTCTTTCTCCGCTAATTCAAAAATGAACTTGTCTTTAATTATGTCAGTATTTCCAATAGGTCCAATTAACCACTCAAATTCATCTGGATTTATTCTTTTTCCAGTGGTTTTTACCCACATTTGTGTGATTTTATCTTGTATTGCCATTAAGTAGGTTCAAATGTTTGCTAACGACCCGCTAAACGTAGTTCCGGGATTTTTGTGGAAATATAGTAAAATCGTTCGACTGTCGTGTGCGAAGCTGTCCTGACTGGGTTGCCGGGTCTCGCATTCGACAGTCTGCCAAGAAGGCCGCCTGTCGGCCGTATCTTGTCGATTTTGCGGTATTGGGAACAAAAATATCGGGGCCAAATTACTTTTAGCCCCTGTTGGTGCACCACGGGGTTTGGATTGTTTGCCCCGTGCTCGGTTTTCCCTCGATGGGCGGCTAAGGGCTGTAATTTGGTTTAGCGGGTCGTTGGAGGACATTTCTTTTGGGGCGGGAGTGCATGGCACGTAGCAACAAAAGTCAGCTTTAGCTGAATGTGCTCCAACGGTTTTGGCTATGGTTTCGTTACGGAATGGTACGCGAGTATCATTCCGCCGTAACCATAAATTTAGCAAAAAGGCTTGAAATTCCGACTGCGAACACCGAAGCTTTAGCGTAGGTGTGGAATTTCAGCCGTAATGAACTATAGCCGTTGTTGTGCTTTCGTTATTTTGGCTTTAAATCAGAATATTTACCTTCCATATAATTAATAACCTGTAAAGCCTCTTCCGATAGTTCTTCGAAAAAAAGAGTATTGTATTGACAGGTCTTTAAAATAGACAACAAAAGTTCATATACCTCACTATTATTCAAATATTCTTTAATATATGGATGTGTTAATTTAGAATTTTCATTTTCATATTTAAAGTCTCTCATACTTCCAATAGGAAACGATTTTCTTCTTAAATCCATTCTAACTTGTATAGGAAATTCTTTGAAATTCAAAATTCGAATATCAAAATTCTTATAGAACCTGTCTAACAAGTTTGATAAAGAGTCGTTTTTGAGTAGTATGCTTTCCCCTGAACTTTTTAATTTATCAAATGTATTTAAGTCTCTATCTACAATAAATAATCTTGTTGTTGACCAAAAATTCTTTGTGAATTGGACAGTGTCTTTTAATTGCTTGTTTTCAGATTCGAAAAAAGACAATACATGTTCTGTACCATTATACTGATTTGATAAACTATTTAGTATTAAATCAATATTTGATTTCTCAATTTTTAATTCTTTATATATTTCTTGAATATAATCTTCGCCTTTATTTTCAATTTTACGTTGTTCATTCCAATTATTAATTTGAAGTGCAATTAAAATTCCAAAGACAACAAGAATAATCTCTCCAATAGCATATTTTAGATACTTTCCAGTTTTACCTTCTGAAAGTAAATTTTGTCTAATTTTTCTAAAGAACTTGATCATTTAATATTTTTTTCAATGAGTTTTAATGTGTCATTTAAGTATTCCTCTATTTTTTTATAATTATCCAAAATATAAACAACGTTCAAAGCATTATTGTAAAGTTCATTTTCAAATTCGACTGTCCTTAATGTAGTGTTTTGATCTAATTTGAAATTAGAAGGAGAGACTTGTGGAATGTCAAGTCGTTTCATTAAGAAATCTGGAATGCCTATATTTCTTAAAGTTGTTTTGTCTGTTAACGAAGGAAGAAAAAAATTGAACATATAATCGTAGAAAATTTCAATATCATCTTCCGAGTCTGCTACTATAAATGACCAATTGGAAATATGTTTCCTTAGCTCGACATCTTTAATAATATTAAGTGAACCAGTATTTATAATTTCATCTACTGAGGCAGAATTTAGATCTAAGGAATAAAAACCATTAATAATAGAATTAAGAAGAGCTTCTATCTCTTTGGGCTTTAATTGAATGCTATCTTTAACAATTTCTAGAAGTCTTACAGATGATTTATACGATTCCTCTGTGCCTTCATAAATTCTATTCAATTCGGTAATATTTTCACGAAAATCGGAATGTAAATTCCTTAAAATCGTTTGTTCACGATTATCCTCAATTCTGCTGTTATTCCAGTTGTTTACCTGTAAGGCCAATAGAATGCCTATCATAACGAGAAGGATTTCACCAATGGCATATTTAAAATACTTCCCAGTTTTGTTTTCCATAAGCAAGTTTTGGCGAATTTTTCTAAAGAATTTTATCATTGGTTATTGGTTGGTCAATAATGAAGCACAACGACCCGCTAAACGTAGTTCCGGGATTTTTGTGGAAATATAGTAAAATCGTTCGACTGTCGTGTGCGAAGCTGTCCTGACTGGGTTGCCGGGTCTCGCATTCGACAGTCTGCCAAGAAGGCCGCCTGTCGGCCGTATCTTGTCGATTTTGCGGTATTGCGAACAAAAATATCGGGGCCAAATTACTTTTAGCCCCTGTTGGTGCACCACGGGGTTTGGATTGTTTGCCCCGTGCTCGGTTTTCCCTCGATGGGCGGCTAAGGGCTGTAATTTGGTTTAGCGGGTCGTTGGAGGACATTTCTTTTGGGGCGGGAGTGCATGGCACGTAGCAACAAAAGTCAGCTTTAGCTGAATGTGCTCCAACGTGTTCGTGTATGGTTAGTTGCGTTGGTTAGGACTAAGTTAGTAAACAAAAACGAACCAGAGGAAAATCCGTAGGATTTTCCGAGTGCAAGCTGTACTAGTAATTTACTATACACGTTGTTGCCATTAGTATTTTTCGGTTAATTTTTCAAATCCGTTCATTAAATCAACTAACTTTTGCCTTTCATCTGAACCAGGATATTCCTTTTCAATGTAACTTATTGGTTCATAACTTCCATAAGCAATGTAATTCTTTCCTTGACAGATTTGAAAGTGATAATTCGCTCCATCACTTATTGACATTGATTCAACAGTTCCTTCTTCTTTTCCTTTTTTTTTGGTAATATTTAGTTTGGACTTATCTATTTGGAATTTATTGTCATTTATAGATTCTTGCAAATAATTCCAATAATATTGATATTCTTTTTTCTTAATTCTTTTACGTTTAACTTTAGTTTTTAATTCAGCTGAATTAGGCTGATAAACAACGAACCTTTTCACTTTTCCATCATTTTGATAAACGATAAATTCTGAATTCTGTCCCTTTGACCAATAAGAAGAATAACCAATTTTAACTATTAGAGAATTCTTATCTTCCAACTTTAATAATTCCACATAATTATTTTCCGTTTCCGTTTTTCCTTCCCAATCAATTTTTGGAATTTCAAAACCTTGCGAAAATATTTTCCCAGAGAGTGTTAGAAACAATAATATTAAAGCTCGTTTTTTCATTTTGGTAATTCAACTCAAACGTAAGAAGATATTTTATTACTAGAAATTCAAATTGAGTAAAACAGCTTTTTGGATTAGCTAAATGTTCAATTTTAGCAGTAACTCAATATTAATGGCAACGACCCGCTAAACGTAGTTCCGGGATTTTTGTGGAAATATAGTAAAATCGTTCGACTGTCGTGTGCGAAGCTGTCCTGACTGGGTTGCCGGGTCTCGCATTCGACAGTCTGCCAAGAAGGCCGCCTGTCGGCCGTATCTTGTCGATTTTGCGGTATTGGGAACAAAAATATCGGGGCCAAATTACTTTTAGCCCCTGTTGGTGCACCACGGGGTTTGGATTGTTTGCCCCGTGCTCGGTTTTCCCTCGATGGGCGGCTAAGGGCTGTAATTTGGTTTAGCGGGTCGTTGGAGGACATTTCTTTTGGGGCGGGAGTGCATGGCACGTAGCAACAAAAGTCAGCTTTAGCTGAATGTGCTCCAACGTGTTCGTGTATGGCTCGTGCCGTTTTTCAGCAAGATTAGGTAACACGAAAATTTATTAAACTAAAAGTAATGAATTTTTGTGTTTAGAGAAGGCATGAGCTATACACGTTGTTGTGCTTCTGTTATCTTATTTACATATCATTTTTTGCTAAAAACACGACAGCATTGTCATCGTACTTCATTAAATAAGCCACCTTTTATTTGCTGTTAAGCTCCATATAATCAAAAACCAAATTACACATAGCTTTAACCCCTGTTTTAAATGCACTATCGTCCATAAGGAACTGTGGTGTATGATGGTCTCCAACAGTTTTTAAATCACTGCCTTTGGTTGTTGAACCAACGAAAAAATAAAGTCCTGGCACTTTTTGAGCGAAGTATGAAAAATCCTCTGCCCCAGTAATAGCAGGTATTAGAGTTACGTTCTCCTTTCCTGCAGACTTTTCCAAAGTTGGTAACATCATTTCAGTTAATTTTTCATCATTAAATGTTACTGGATAGCGCAATGAGTAAGGAAGCTCTAATGAAACATCAGCTCTGGCAGCTTTTGCTGTATGTTCTACAATTTCTCTTATTCTCTTAAGTACAAGAGCTTCGTCTTCATCTGTAAACGTTCGTATTGTACCTAGCATTTCGACTTGCTCTGGTATAATATTACTACGATTTCCTCCATTTATGGCGCCTATGGTCACAACTGCGGCATTATCAGTCAATGTTACATTACGACTTACAATGGTTTGTAGATTATTAATAATTTGAGCAGAAACAACAATTGGGTCAATACCAAACCATGGTGAAGAACCATGTGCTGGTGTTCCTTTAACTGTAATTTTCATATCGTTGACGCCCGCCATTATCCCTGCTGGTCTGTAGGTAATTTGTCCAACTTCGGTCAAAGCGTCCATATGTAGCCCAAAAATGACATCAACCTTTGGATTTTCGAGCACGCCCTCCTTCGTCATTAAATATGCTCCACCTTCTTCACCTTCTGGTGGACCCTCCTCGGCTGGTTGAAAAATAAACTTAACTGTTCCTTTTAAATCACTTTTCATTTCTGAAAGTATTTCTGCCACTCCCATTAAAATAGCAACATGCCCATCATGTCCGCAAGCATGCATTACATAAGTTTCTTTGCCGTTGTATGTGGTTTTAACTTTTGAAGCAAATGCTAAGTCGTTTTTCTCTTCAACAGGTAATGCGTCCATATCTGCTCTAAGTGCCACAACAGGTCCAGGTTTATCTCCTTTGAGAATCCCAACAACACCTGTGACTCCTACTTTTGTTTGTACTTCTATGCCAAGCGCCTCTAGATGTTTGGCTACTAGTGCAGCTGTTCGAAATTCGCGATTTCCCAATTCTGGATTTTGGTGGATGTCATGCCGCCAATCTATGACCTTCTGTTCTATCTTATCAGCTGCTTTATTGATAGCTACACTTTGGTCTTTAATTTGTCCTGAAGTGAGAGTTGTATAAAGCATTAAAATAACCGGCAATATTGCTTTTAAAGTGCCTTCAAGTAGTAATCGGTTGGTTTTAATTTTCATTTCTTTATTGTAAATTAATTTCTTCAAAATATTTTATAATCGGTTCGCATTTGGTCATAATGAAGCACAACGACCCGCTAAACGTAGTTCCGGGATTTTTGTGGAAATATAGTAAAATCGTTCGACTGTCGTGTGCGAAGCTGTCCTGACTGGGTTGCCGGGTCTCGCATTCGACAGTCTGCCAAGAAGGCCGCCTGTCGGCCGTATCTTGTCGATTTTGCGGTATTGGGAACAAAAATATCGGGGCCAAATTACTTTTAGCCCCTGTTGGTGCACCACGGGGTTTGGATTGTTTGCCCCGTGCTCGGTTTTCCCTCGATGGGCGGCTAAGGGCTGTAATTTGGTTTAGCGGGTCGTTGGAGGACATTTCTTTTGGGGCGGGAGTGCATGGCACGTAGCAACAAAAGTCAGCTTTAGCTGAATGTGCTCCAACTTGTTTATATGCTGAACTTTCTTGGGCATATACATCCAATTTGGCTGGCTATGCTTAAGTTCTGTGAATTTTCGTTCAGCTTAGTTCTCATTGGATTTAATGGTTTTTAGTAGTGTACAAGATAGAGATTTATAGGTCATCAAATGGATTGTTGATATTTTTAAGGCTGTTTTCTGTGACATGGGTATAGATCATTGTTGTCTTGGGACTATTATGGCCCAGAAGTTCTTGGATATAGCGGATGTCGGTTCCGTTTTCCAATAAATGGGTGGCAAAACTATGTCGTAGCGTGTGAAGCGTCACCTTTTTTTTGACTCCTGCTATCCTAACGGACCTCCTGAGCACACTTTGTGCACTGCTGCTGCTATATTGGTCGTTTCCCTGGCCTTCGAATAGATAGACCTTGGGCCTGAACTCTTTATAATATTTCCTGAGCAGGCACAAAAAACTTGTCGAAAGTAACGTGTACCTGTCTTTTTTTCCCTTGGCACCCTTTATGTGTATAAGCATTCTGTAACTATCAATATCGTTTATTTTCAGGTTGATCGCCTCACCCACCCTTAGACCTCCTGAGTAGATAAGGCACAAAAGGCATTTGTGCTTAAGGTTATGGGTCACTTCCATGATCGCTTTTACCTCATCCTTACTAAGCACAACAGGTAGTTTTTTCTCTTTTCTGGGTCTTGTCAAGTTCAATTTCCCAACGTCCATGTTTTTATAGGCAAGGTATTTTTTAATACCGTTTATGCACTGGTTCTGGTATGAGATGGACTTTCCTTCCTTAACGATAAAATCATAATTGAACGATTCGATCAGCCGCTTTGTATAATCTTTTGCGCCCTTCAATATTGAGTATCTTACAAAAAACCTTGTTACTTCTATATAGGTATTGATTGTGTTATGGCTAAGTCTTTTTTCCTGTAGCCATCTTCTAAATTTCTCTAATTCCTGTTGATTTTCAACCGTAAGGCCTGGTAGTTTGATCTTTCCTTTGTTTGTCTTGGTATTTTTAACTTTGGGGCTGAGCTCACTATAATCAATAAAACAATTTGCCTTTCGTAGATAGTCAAACAGCATTTTTTTGTTGGCTGAAGTCCGTTCGATATAAAATGTCCCATTGGAACCGCATTGTCCAATGCCAGGGAATTTTTTCAGATATGCCGTAAGGCCTTCATCTTTGTCAAAGCTGATGGCAATCTGCTCTTTGCCCTCATGGGTCATGGGAAGGAATAATACTGTTTTCATAAGCAGGCATGTTTATCGCGTTTTTGGAAACTGTTTCGATCCCAACAATTCGACAGGATCATTTTACAAAGTACAAAATCGATTTCAATCTGGTCTTAAACCGTTTTCCGGATACCTGTTTGATTTGGAATCGAATTAGATGGGCAAACACTTTAAACGTATGTTGATAGTTGATTCAAGATGTGTCTTTGTGACCACAAAGACATCTTGTTTTGCTCCCGTAGGTTGCAAAAGAAAACTACACAGTAGGAAAGCACTTAGAGCAGAGAAATGAAAAAGCGAGTGAAACGAAGTTTCACGCTGCAAGCCCAAATCTTACCACTAACTAATTTACTGAGCGAGGCAAAAGTTCCATTTCAAAGCAAAAATGGGTCAACTTTTTATACTATTTATAGGACGTTCAAGAGAAATTGACCCAATTTCTCAAAAAAGACCAACAGAAAATAGAAGCAAGTCTTTCCAATTAGGGCTGAGTAGGAGGAAGCATTGTTTTACTCAAGATTTTCAGGTTTTTACTATAAACTTTTCCTGCGTTTTTAGAGGTTTCCAGAGTTTTTACAGTAAAAAAACAGAAATTACATCAAGAGAATTAATTGATATAAGGCATTGATTCTACAGGCCTTTTGGCCAGAAATTGGACAATGTAGCATCGCTTTAGCGTGCTACCCTCTCGCTATTCCCTTAGCTATTCCCTTAGATTTGTTTTAGTCATTTACATAGAGCTATTTATTAAATAATGGGTTCCATATTCATCTGGCACACTTTTTCAGGGAATAGCCTCGGTGACCGTAAACGGCCATCGACCGGTAAAAAGGGATTAATGGTCCGGAATAAAAATAGATGATGCGCCCTGCTCCGATTTTACTTCACGCTTATCTTCCCGAATGCTATAAAATCGGAACAGGATCCGGCGCAGGTAGTCATGGTATGATTTGGGACATTTTTGATGTTACGATTGTTTTGATTGCCCCTTGCGATTAAACTATTGCAAACTAATAGGGTCTTTTTATGTGCTCTTGATGGATAATGCTCGGTTTGCAAAAGGGAGCGGATTATGGGACATATGATGATTGGCGGCGTATCGGTTTTTATAAACTGCGACCCTAGATTAAAACAAATAGTCCATAAAGATCAAATGAAACTAAAGGACAATAAATTTAATCCACAACTTGAGGAGGGCTGGAATTCTGTACCTATTCTGTACCCATTGCAAAAAAGTAAGGGCCTCAATCTCTTGAAACCCTTGTCTTTGCTAGTAGCGGGAACAGGACTCGAACCTGTGACCTTCGGGTTATGAGCCCGACGAGCTACCTACTGCTCTATCCCGCGATGTATGTTTTAATCGGAATCTAAAACCCGATTTTTTATTTTTTAACTTCCCAAAGGTAAAGTAGGTACTTTATCCTGAGCCATGTCGAAGGATACTGCTCTATCCCGCGATGTGGACGGCAAATATACAACCGTTTTTGGTTTATTTCCAAATTAGTATGGCTTTGATTTGAAAAACAGGTCAAAGTTGATCCCCAAGGACTGAATTTTGCCCGAAATAACTACCTTCGGAACCATGGAACTCATCAACGATTTTTTGGTCAATGCCAATTCATGGGCCAATTGGCCTATGTTCGTCTTGTTAATAGGCGGAGGGGTATTTTTAATTTTCTATTCCAAACTATTGCCATACCGTTTTTTTGGTCATGCAATTGCTATCACCAGAGGCAAATATGACGATAAGAATGCCAAAGGGGATGTAAGCTCATTGCAAGCTTTGTCCGCAGCAGTTGCAGCTACGGTTGGATTGGGAAACATATCTGGAGTTGCCATTGCAATCCATGATGGTGGGCCTGGGGTTGTCTTTTGGATTTGGATGACCGCTTTGATAGGGATGTGCATTAAGTTTTATTCCTGTAGTTTGTCCATTATGTTCCGGGGAGAGGATTCGGAAGGCAAACTGCAAGGAGGCCCAATGTTTTATATCACCAAAGGACTGGGTAAGAAGTATAAGCCTTTGGCCATTTTCTTTTGTTTATCCGGTATTTTCGGATTTTTAGGAGTTTTTACCGCTAATCAATTTACAGAAACCTTTATGAGTGTTGTGCAGCCCGAAGAGAGTCTTATTGCCTTAGGAGGAACAGAGGCCGACCCATTGTTCAATTGGAAGCTCATTGTAGGCATTGTTCTGGCGATAATTTCATCTTTTGTCATTTTTGGGGGGCTTGCAAAAATTGCCAAAGTGGCAACGGCCATAGTGCCTTTTATGGTGATGGTGTATTTGGTGGCCGTAATAGTGGTGATGGCTATGAATGCATCGCAGGTGATTCCGGCATTAAAAATGATTATCACAGAGGCCTGGAATTTTAAAACTGTGGTAACAGGTGGATTTTGGGGACTTGTGATTATTGGAGTTAAACGAGCCATGTTTTCCAATGAAGCTGGTTTGGGTAGTGCGCCCATGTATCACGGTCAATCTAAAAATGATGAACCTATAAGAGAAGGTTTGGTGGCCATGCTGGGTCCGTTTATTGATACGATTTTGGTTTGTACGTTTACCGCAGTGGTAATTATTCTGAGCGGCGCCTATTTGGATGACACTAGCGGAATTGTAATGACGCTTCAAGCTTTTAGAACTACCTTATTTGGTGTTGGGGATGATCTGTTGATGATCATTGTTACGGCCTTTGCACTCTCCACATTATTCACCTATTCTTACTATGGTGTAAAATGCCTTTCCTTTTTGACCAACGCAAAAATTGGCAGGTTTTACAATCATTTTTTTGTAATTCTCATTGTCTTTGCGGCGGTTGCTTCACTGGAACTGGTGAAAAACCTGATAGATTTGTCGTATGCACTTATGGTTATCCCTAATATGATTGCCATATTGTTGTTGGCACCCAAAGTGAATAAGGCCGCTAAAGAGTACTTTTCAAAAAAGAAGCATGAAAAAAAAGCATAAAGCAGGTTTTGTAAACATTATTGGCAACCCCAACGTGGGTAAATCCACTTTGATGAATGCTTTTGTGGGTGAGAAATTGTCTATAATTACGTCCAAGGCGCAGACCACAAGACATCGGATTCTGGGCATTGTGAATGGAGATGATTTTCAAGTTATTCTTTCCGATACTCCGGGAATCATAAAACCAGCGTACGAGTTGCAATCCTCAATGATGGATTTTGTAAAATCGGCTTTTGAAGATGCCGATGTACTGCTTTATATGGTTGAAATTGGTGAAAAGGCTCTAAAAGATGAAGCTTTCTTCAAAAAGATTCAAAGCAGTAAAATACCTGTGTTGTTGCTCCTTAACAAAATAGACACTTCGGAACAGCAAGTGTTGGAAGAACAAATACAACACTGGCAAGGTTTACTTCCCGAAGCGGAAATCCATCCCATTTCGGCATTGGAAAATTTTAATGTAAAAGAAGTCTTTGAAAGGATTCTTGAATTGTTGCCCGAAGGGCCACCATATTATCCCAAGGACCAGTTGACAGATAAACCAGAGCGTTTTTTTGTGAATGAAACCATCCGTGAGAAAATTTTGTTACACTACAAAAAGGAAATCCCATATGCAGTAGAAGTAGAAACCGAGGAATTTATTGAGGATGAGGATATTATCCGTATTCGTTCCCTGATCATGGTAGAACGAGATACGCAAAAGGGAATCATAATCGGTCACAAAGGTAGTGCGCTAAAAAGGGTTGGTGTAGAATCCCGAAAAGACCTCGAAAAATTCTTTGATAAGCAGGTGCATATTGAACTGTATGTGAAGGTGAATAAAAATTGGCGCAGTAATTCCCGTCAGCTTAGGCGTTTTGGGTATAACAAATAACAATTTTTGTCAGGTCGAGCGCAGTCGAGACCTTTTTCATTTTTTCTGAAAATCCGAAATCAAGTCCTTTAAATACGCTTTAAGTTGATTCATTTGAGGTTTTCCTTTGGCTCTTCCCAGCCTTCCAAAGGCGTAAAGGGCAAACCAGATAATCACCAGAAAAACCATTCCAGCAATCCATAGTTTAATATCCTTGCCCAACGAATGGTTGGAATAGGCAAAAGCTACCAGAATAAGGAAAATTGTGCCAACCCCAAAATGCAGAAACATAAAAAATGTCCAAAGGGTAGGGTTGGGTCCAAACACACCATGAATCTTGCTCACTCCTTTTTCAAAGGAGGTAAGTTCCAGATGTAATTGGGGTGTCCAAAAATTGGTTTCTGATTTTTTAAATCGAATGTAAATTTGCTCGTCTAGCCGTTTTACCTGAAAAGGGTCTTTAGCACCTTCATCGAATATAGACTCTAAATGTTCCAATTCAGTGTTTAGGGATAGCTCAAAACGAGGCCGTAAAACAATTTCATTGGGAAGGTCGCTCATAAGTAGTTGACATTGATTGAAAAAGGTATCATTTTTTCTTCATAAATAGTGGTACTTTTGCCAAAATTTGATGCAGATGGGCGCTATTGTTGCCATTGTGGGAAGGCCTAATGTTGGGAAGTCCACTTTTTTTAATCGATTGATACAACGTCGCGAAGCGATTGTTGATGCCGTGAGCGGTGTTACCCGTGACCGCCATTACGGCAAGAGCGATTGGAATGGAAAAGAATTTTCGTTGATTGATACAGGAGGATATGTGGTTGGAAGTGATGATATCTTTGAGCAAGAAATCGATAAACAGGTAGAACTGGCCATAGATGAAGCAGATGCTATAATTTTTATGGTCGATGTGGAATCTGGTGTTACGGGAATGGATGAAGATGTGTCCCGATTACTTCGTAAGGTGGACAAACCCGTGTTTTTGGCAATCAACAAAGTTGACAATGCACAGCGCGAAGCAGATGCCGTGGAATTTTATGCCTTGGGACTAGGAGAATACTATACCCTATCAAGTATCAACGGTAGTGGAACCGGAGAACTATTGGATGCTTTGGCCAAAGTGCTTCCCGATGTTGAGGAAGAGGAGAGTGAGCTTCCTAGATTTGCCGTAGTGGGAAGACCCAATGCTGGAAAATCATCCTTTATAAATGCCCTTATTGGTGAGGACCGTTATATTGTAACCGATATTGCAGGCACTACACGTGATAGTATCGATACCAAATACAATCGATTTGGTTTTGAGTTCAACTTGGTGGATACGGCAGGAATCAGAAGAAAAGCAAAGGTAAAGGAAGATTTGGAGTTTTACTCCGTAATGCGTTCCGTTAGGGCCATTGAGCATTGTGATGTCTGTATTTTGCTTTTGGACGCCACCCGCGGATTTGATGGACAGGTGCAGAACATTTTTTGGTTGGCACAACGAAACAACAAAGGCATCGTCATCTTGGTGAACAAATGGGATTTGGTAGAAAAAGAGACCAATTCTGTGAAGGAGTACACCCAAAAAATCAAAAAAGTCATTGAACCTTTTGTTGATGTTCCCATTCTTTTTATTTCAGTATTGACCAAGCAGCGTATTTTCAAAGCTATTGAAACGGCTGTTGATGTCTATAAAAACCGTTCAAAAAAGATTGTTACGCGTAAGCTGAACGACATTATGCTTCCCATTATTGAGCATACCCCTCCGCCAGCATATAAAGGAAAATATGTAAAAATCAAGTTCTGCACACAATTACCTTCGCATTATCCGCAATTTGCTTTTTTCTGTAATCTACCTCAATATGTGAGGGAACCATATAAGCGTTTTTTGGAAAACAAACTAAGGGAGAACTTTGATTTTAGTGGAGTGCCCATTACCATCTTTATGCGGAAGAAGTAAGGTTTATGGTATGTTAGGTGAAAGGTTGAAGTTGTCACTTCGAGCGCAGTCGAGAAGTCTTAATCAACCAATTGACTACACCTGACTTGAACAGTACTTTTAAATACCTAAAACTATCAGTTTTCGGCAGCCATTTGTACATTCAAATTTTGTTGGATTCTGTTCCCTTCATCATCAACCGCGGTTAATCTGTAGCTCCCAAGTTGGGTTTCAACAATCAATTCGTGAAAATTTGTGGTGGAACCCAGATAGGTTTCATCCAAATACCAATGCACCATACTTTCTCGCTGCTGATGTGCCAGTTTAAATATGATTTCCTTTGAAGTTTTTCCCAAATCTCGTGGTAAAAGAATCTCTTCATTCCTTTTTGGATAGATGAATTCCATCAATTGCTTTTCCTCAGCATGGCATCCTTCAAAAAAAGGAGGTAAACTTTTATAATTGGGATGGGAATTGGCATAATAATATTCGACCACAGTGGGTAAGCTGAACCAGTTTTTTTGTGCCATGTTTTCCAAAGGATAACAATTTGAATTCACCCTAAACTCCTCATTTTTATCTAAAAATAGTTGATGATGATATGGGCACTGTTTGCTTCTGGTTCCTTTTATGGGGAGCAATTCTTTCTGAATAACATCACAAAATGTTGAAGCCCTAAACCCGCTTTCCTTGCAAATTTCCAATTCCATCAAATCATCATAAGGTTCCTGAAACCACCCACTTTGTGGCAGGGCATCTAGAACATCAAAAAGTAGAGGGGCAGCGGCAGTGATTCCAGTGAGGCCTGGTCTGCCTTCTCCATCAGCATTTCCAACCCAGATACCAATGGCATGTTTTGGGGTAACTCCCACTGCCCAGGCATCTTTAAACCCAAAACTGGTCCCTGTTTTCCACGCAATGGCTTGCGACGAATCAAAAAACTGCCAATTTTCATCCCCTTCGGGGCGATTCACTTCTCGCAACGATTTAAAAGTGTGGTATAGTGACCCCGCATTCAAAATTGGTGATTCGAATTGTTCTTCACCAAAATCAATTTCACTTTCCTGTAAATAGCTGGGTTCTATAAATTCATTGGTGCGATACGTACTGGAATTTGATAAAAAATAGTTTAGGGTCGATGCTGCTGAGGCATACGTTTTGGTAATGTCCCACAAAGAACCTTCCGCACCTCCCAAAATAAGGGGAAGGCCATAGTGACCGGCAGGTCTGTTCAACGACCTTAGGTTCATTTTGTGGAGCTGGTTGTAGAATTTTTGAAGTCCATATTGCCGTAGCAGTCGAACCGCGGGTACATTCAACGAACGGGAAAGTGCTCGGCTTGCAGGTACGGCACCTGCATATTTTTTGTTGAAGTTTTGAGGGTTGTACCCATTGATTACGGTTGGAATATCCTTTACCAAACTATTGGGTAGTAATTGGCCCTCATGCAACAGCGAGGCAAATAAAAATGGTTTTAAGGTGCTTCCAGTGCTTCTCTTTTTGGTGATAATGTCCACATAATTTCCATGAGCCCTTATGGTTGGAGAATTGCCAACATAGCAAAGCACTTTTCTTGTTTCCACATCCAAAACCAAAATGGAAAGGTTATAGATTTCATTGCTTTTTAATTGATTGTAATGACGTTCCGCCAGAATATTTACCTGATTTTGCAGATGCCTATCAATAGAAGATTTTATGCGCTTTCCAGGATGTTCTTTTTTTATCCGCTCTGTAAGGTGGGGGGCACTATTGGGTAAAGGACGTGGTTTTTTCGGCAAGGGCTCCAAAATGGCAAGCTCGTAGGTGGTTTCGTCGATGTATTCTTTGTCCCAAAGTTTTTTGAGCAAGCGATTCCGTTTTTCCATTAAGATTTGTTCGTTCCGTCCCGGAAAAATCAAAGATGGGGCATTGGGCAATACCGCCAAAGTTGCCGATTGTCCCCAGCTCAATTCTTGTGCAGGAATACCAAAATACCGCCAGGAAGCTGTTTCCAACCCAACTACATTACCACCATAGGGAGTATGCGTAGCATACAGTTTTAAGATTTCATCTTTGGAATATCTGAATTCCAATCGGGTGGCCAAAAAAAGCTCAATACATTTTTCAAAATAGGTTCGAGACTTGTTTTTTCTGCTCAACCTGATTACCTGTTGGGTTATGGTACTACCTCCCCTTCGGGTATCCTTGGTCAGGTTATGTTTTATGGCGTTGAAGATGGAGATTGGGTTGAATCCAGGATGTTGGTAGAAATATTCATCTTCAAATAACAGTACACTTTGCTTGAAACGCTCGGGTATGGAATCCATTTGCGGAAAACGCCATTGCCCGTCATCGGCAATTCGGGCACCAATCAAAATCCCATCGGAACTGGTGACTACGGTTGAGGTCGGTTCCCCAAACAAAGTTTTGGGCAAACAGAACAACCATATCAAAAAGAAAAGCAGCGATAAGCCAATTTTGATTTTATGCCGTTGTATTGTGATATAGATTCTGTTAAAAGTCATTGATTCGTAGTGAATTGGTTCAAAAAGACACCCCTAAAGTCCCCTCAAGGGGACAATTCTAATCAGTGAAATTCCTCCCTTGGGGGAGGAGTAAGGAGGGTGTTCATAAAATCATCTTACTACTTTAATCCATTTTCCTTTGTTTCTAGCATGGTAATTATCATCATACATGGCTTCAACTTGTGACCCGGGCAGATAATATTCACCTAAGAAAGAAGCATTCAATTTTACAATGAATGTTTTGGATTTTTTGCCAGCCAAGTCAAAATAGAAATGGGTTCGGTCGTCACGCACATCAATGTATTCAGCTTTGCTTGAATTGGAGTCTGATGTTCCTGCATAAGATGTATCCACAATTTCCCATCCACTGGGGACAATCTGGGTCAGGGCCAAATTATCAATATAATCGTTAGAACTATTGAAAATCGTCAATTTCGCTTGCAACTCTGTTCCTTGACGCAATTGTGAAACATCGATATGGTTTCCAACCGCATCAAGGTAATCAACAGATAACCTTAAATTTTTAGCTTGGGCCAATTCTTGCCCCACGGGAAGCTTTCCACTTTGCACCAAAGTGGCATAAATGGTGTTGTTTTGATTGTTTTTTACCTGAATTTCTTCTCTTGCCCCTGAAATAACAAGATTGCGCTGTGCGATGGCTCTATCCGTTTTTACCACAACCTCTTTTCCATTATTGGTAAAAGTAAGGTCAAGGGATTTGCCGCCGTTTTTTGCCACCATTTTGGCCATTGCCAATAGCGCATACGATGTTTCTTGCGTGCTATACCATCTTTGGGAGGAAAGATTCTTGGCCAGGGAAATGGCCAAATCACGTTGCTGGGAATCCCCAAGAATTACCATAGTTTCCAAGGCCATGGCTCGATTTCTGAAAACAGAACCATAGGTTCTATAATTATAGGAATTCGGTTCAAAGTCAATATTGGCGATTCGAGCCAATTCTTTTGCCACCTCTTTTTTGCCAACCAGTGCATAAGCCGCAGCCAATCGCCATTTGGCTTCATTGCTTAAATTTTTTGCCTCTCGGAGACGGTTCATGGCGGCTAACTCTGGTTGTTGGGCCAAGGCCAAAGTGTACAAACGGTACGCCTGGGCCATATCGTCATTATAGCGACTTTGTTGATTGCTCCATTGACGAGCGGTATTTTTCTGATAGCGCAACCAATTGCTCAAAAATGTTAAAGGCAATTGATATCCTTTTTGTTTGGCCTCTAACATAAAGTGACCCGCGTAAGAGGTGCCCCAATCATCTGCTCCGCTATACCCTGGCCAATAGCTTAGGCCACCACCGGAAGTTTGGAAATTGTTCAGCCTTTTAATTGCTGCTTTAATGTTCTTTTCTGCCTCTTTTTTCTTATCGAAAGTGATATCGAGTACATCATCCAAAAACAATTGTGGGAATGCAGCGGAGGTGGTTTGCTCTACACAGCCATGTGGATACTGCAATAGATATTCCATCCGTTTGGAGAAATCCATGGGAGGGAGGGTTGAAAACTCGATTGTGGCTGTATTGGTACCCGAGGTTCCAAAAGTTTCCATGGATATGGATTCGGATTGATTCGCATCTAAAGTGTACAAGGTGCTTTTAGTGGTAACCGGATTTGGATTTTCTACGTCAATTTCAATTTCATTGCTGGCGCTTTCCCCTGCTCCCGCCGCGGATACCTTTATGTTCTGAAAAGATCTGGTTGGATTTACTTTAAAATCAAAATTCACAATTTGCTCGCCCACGGCATCGAAAGTGATATTTTTGGAAGTTGCCCCTAAAGGTTCCAAAGCGTTGCCGGCTTCAATGGAAACCCTCACATTTTTCACCTTTTTTTCCATGGCAAATACAGTAACGGGAATGGTCACTTTTTCACCTGGAGACAATTTTCTGGGCAAAGATGTCAATACCATTAATGGTTTTCTGACCGGAGTGGTTTTTTCAGTGTTGCCGTAGGCACTATTTTGATTTCCGGCAATGAGCATGGTACGAACCGAGCCGACATAATTGGGCATGTTTATCGTGTGAGATGCTTTTTCCCCAGCCTTCAAATTAAATGGACCCAAATAGCTGACCACGGGCTTAAAACGCTGCGCTTTTCGGTTTTTTGCCCCTTCGCCAACACCACCACCGCCAATCTCATAAATGTTGTCAACACTGATGGAATAGGCTCCCATGACATCATCAAAAATGTCAAAGGTTTTAACTCCCAATGCTTGTCTCGCATAAAATGAACCGTGGATATCCGGGGTTTTGAATCGTGTAAGGTCTAATAAACCTTCATCTACCACGGCCAAAGAATAGGTCATGGGTTTGTTGTTGGTTTCAGATACACTTACTTTAAATGAAGTTTCTGGCTGCAATACTTCTGGCATTTGTAGCTCTGGATTGAGATGCGTAGCCGGATTTTCCACTAATAAGGGTACTACTCCATAAAGACGGATGGGAAGGTCGTTGGCGACCTGTCCATGAGGCTGCAATAGCGAAATGTTGATATATGCATTAGGTGCCATTTCTGCGGATATAGGAATAGTTGCTTTGGTTTCTTTTGCCGAGGTTTCAATCCATTGCTGTGATAGCACTTCGGAACCATTTTCAATGCTGAGCAACGCTCTACCACCACGGTCTGAAGGAAAAGTGACCACGGCCTCTTCTCCCAAAGAGTATTTTTCTTTGTCCGCTGAAAAAACCAGGATTTTTGAACTTTCAGAATCTCCGGAAGCTGGTCTTCTCCACCAATTTCTGTAAAAATAGGCGGTGCGACCAGTTGCATGGCCGGAGGCTTCATCAATAACCCGAATCAAAAAACGTCCACCGTCGTCATCAGGAATGTTTACTTTAAAACTGCCTTTCCCATTGCTTGCCGTGGTAACGGACATTTCTTTGTAGGGTCTATGGACCGTTGCATTTTCATAACGGGAGAGATTGTCTCGACCTCGGTTCCACCACCAACGCCATTCAATCTTAAAGATTTGCACTTTTAATTTTCGATTTCCAACAGCTTTCCCATCGGCATTTACACTTGCTACATCGAATTCGGTGTTTTCATCGGTTAAAAAGGAACCATATCTACGCGCTTTTGGGGAACGAAGCCCGACAAAATGAGTAAATGGAGCCAACTTTTTAGAAAATACATCGATAGAGAAGTCACCCCCACCTTCAAAAACTTTCGTGGTAAACGTGGCCTGGAGCATTCCGGGCGCATTTCCATTTATGTTGATTTTTTCGTTGATATTGAGAATCCCATTATCATCCAATTTGGATTGGATAAATTGATTTTCAATCTCGTTGAACGTACGCACGGGATCTTGGAAGGTGTAATCTTTAAACTTTGGAAACGCCGAAGAAGCATTTTTTATGTTGGCATTGATGTCAATCTTAAGATTACGTGCTGGGGCACCGTGCAACCATTGCACTTTGGCTTGGCCAATATTGTTTTTGTTTGCTTTTAGGATTTCATCTTCAAAAGAGAAATCAACCTTAAGTCGATTGGGTTTTATGGTGGCAATTTTTAAACTCTTGTTGTATTCGGCACCGCCCACAATGATTTTGGCATTCCAAGTGCCTGTTGGGTCTTCAGGTTTTGTGGGGATTGGGAAGTAATAAAAATCTTTTTCTCTTTTAGCATAAAGCCCCTCTTCAATATGCAGTGAGCCTTCTTTGAGCACATTTCTTTGGACGAGCTTTCCACGGGCATCATTGACTTCTAAAGTAACAGGGTGGTCTTCTGGAATGGGATTGCTCCGATCATTCAAAACAAAGGTCAAATGCACAGTGTCGCCGGGACGGTGCACCCCTCGCTCGGTATACATGAAACCTTGTAACCCATTTTGCAAAGTTTCACCGGAGACATCAAACTTGCTTAAAGAAAGTGCGTTTCCATCTGCTAACTTTGCGTAAGCGAAATTGTTGTTTTTCTCTGCAATGGCGAAGGCCGCCCTTTTCTCACTATCAAAAATTCCAAACCCTGAAACATCGGTGGTGATTTCGCCCAACGGTTGCTGTTGGTAATTATACAATTTAATGGTTGTGTTGGCCTCAGGCTTAGTAGTGAGCAAATTGGTTGCAGCAAAATGATAGGAACGATTGTTCCCTTTTTTCACGATCAATCCTAAATCACTTCCAAGAAGATTGGTAGTTATCAATCGGTTATCGTTGTAATAGGCAGTATGGCATGGGTTGTCCCGTTCTTCCCAATTCCAATCATAGTTTCTCCAATTATAGATTTCATTGTCCCAATAACGTTCTTCCTGGGTGTCATCATGAGTGGATATCGCGATGTCCTCTAAAATCCCTTCGGAATCACCTGCATCATCACAATCATATGTGGTGTGTTCTTTTTTAAAGCTAAACTCAACCCGATACAGGGACCCTGGGTTCACCTTGATCAATTGGGAAAGATCCAGCGCATGTGCCTTCCAATAGCTCGTATTTTCGGCTCCTTTTTCAGAAAGTGGAATCACTTTATAGGCCACCCTTCGTCCAACCGTCCTTAAATCGGTATTGTATTTTTGTGTTAGATTATTGTTTTGTAAAAACTGCAACATATTATTTTCAAAGACCTGAATCACCCTTACTTCAACAGCAGAAAGGTTTACGGTTTCAAAATAAATAGGTGTTGAAGCTGCGTTCGGGAGAATGGTACCTTTGGAAATGAGCCGCACAGCTGGTTTCAATTGCTCAAAGGACACCAATTCAGAAAATTGATTTTTCAAGGTGAAACCATATTCACTTTTGATGCCCTCAAAAACATTGACCCGTACTTCGCCAAGAATTCGGTTGGAAGGATAAACTTTCAATAAATTTCCATCAATTTCATAGCGCAGATTTTGCGCATTTTCGATAGTAACGAGGCCATTTAGATTCTGATTTTGTTTTAACGGTTCTGAAAAATTCAGAGTAAGTGCCGCATTGGGTGATGATGCGGTCTTAGCGTCCACTACCACAAATTTGTTCAATCCCGGGATGGTATATTTTTCCTCCCCTTCATTGTCAATGCCAAAATCCTTTCCACTCCAGCGTATTGTTAACTCGCTATCTTCGGACTTGCGTGAAATGCTATCTATTTTAAAGCTAAAATATTGGGCATTTTCCTCGTTTCCATCCCATTTTATAGGAATTTCTTTGTCACCTTGTTTTACTGAAAGCACCTCGTTTAATTTTGAAGCGTCCACAATATCAGATGCATTTAAGGTCCCAGAAAGGTACTGCCAATCTTTGCTGTACGATTGTAAATTGCCGAGAGTAATCTTGAAATTTGGAGTGATGGTCTTGAAACTGAAGGTGTATTCTTTAAAATCACGATCAATGTCCTCAAAAAGCTTGTTCAATGCCAAACTCACCACATACTCCGTATCCGGCTTTAAATATTCTGAAGGTTGAAATACAAGCTCTCTTCCATTTTCAATGGCGAGTTTCCCTTCCACTTTTGGAGATATTTTCAAATATTCCGAAGGAAGCTCTTGGGTAAGCTCAAACTGATTTAATTGTTTAGCAAGAACAATGGTGATCGGGGTAGAAATACTTTGGTTGCCATGGGTATGATAGCTGATATAATCTTTGAACTTAAAAAGATTGTCTGTTTCTGATTCTGGGGCTTTCTTTTTACAAGAAACGGATAAGACAACAAGCGAAAAAAGGAATATTCGAAGATAATGAGACATGCCAAATGGGAATTAATTAAAACTGTAATTTAACCACGGACAAGATAGCTTAAAAATGGATTGAGGGGGCTTGGGAGTTTATGAAACACCCATAAAGATTTACGGATGGTTTGGGATTGTTGGATTGAACCTTATGAAATATTTATGATTTGAGACAAAGTATCTAGCTCTTAAAATTGATAAATTGAAACCATCAACAATTAAAACTTAAACAGCCATGATGCGCAATTTTCTCCTTTTATTTTTTACAGCAAGTATTTTTTGTACAGTAAATGCCCAAGAATCGGATTATCAATTGATAGAGAAAACTTTAAATTATTATATGGAGGGTGGATCTAACAGAGATTTCGAGACCTTGAAAAAGGCATTTCATGAAACGGCAACCATGAAATACATTACCAAGGAGGGGTACAAAGAAGTAAACGCCCTTGAATTTTTCAGCGGAATGAAACCAGGGTCAAGGGTGGATAGGGTCAACCGTATTGCAGACATCACTATCTCCGGTCATGCAGCCAACGCCAGACTGGAACTACAGTATCCAGACTTCACCTTTGTTGATTTCATGAACCTTTTAAAGATTGATGGGGAATGGAAAATAGTGAACAAGATTTTTTATAGAAGAACAGACAAGTCAAAAAAAGAATAAGAAATACTAAAAATTCAAGGTTATAAGGTTGTATGGATTTTCAACCGTAGCCTCATCAATTTTGAGACTTTTGATTCTTGGGATACCACCACAACACCCATCTGAAGATGAATTTTCAATTGCCACAGTGATGTCCGTGGTATATTCATTTCCAATATTCAAGGTGAATTCGTAAATGATTTCTTGCCAATCAAAACTACTTATGGCCAATACATGGATGTTTTCAGCGCCTAGATTGACCTCATTTGTGGTCCATTCGGTTTGACTTGGATAAGTTCCAGAAAGTGAAATGTCTTGGGTTGTATATATTCCTTCTCCAAAAACATTTTCGCCATTTGCCAAAACCTCAAAAACTAGACTGGGCGGTCCAGCACATAGTACTGTGCTGCAGTCTACATCAGTTTCATTACAACTTAAAATAATTGATGCCATTAAAGTGTGAAGGATAAATCTTCGCAAAGCCATTATCTTTTTTGATGTAGATGGTTTTCTTCATGATGGTTGCCTTTGTAACGTGATTTTTTTGAAATAGTTGTGCAACAATTCTTGGCATCGTACGCATGTTACCATCCACCGGAGGCTCCACCACCTCCGAAGCCGCCCCCTCCGAAGCCGCCCCCAAATCCGCCAGAGCCAAAACCACCACCTCCAAATCCTCCACCAGAGGAGCGGGAGCTACGACCCATATTGCTGAGGATAATCATATCCCAGATATCCATTCCAGAATTTCGGCCTCCACGGCCCCCTCTGTTGTTACGGTTGTTTTTTCGGCCTCGTGCAAGAATTATCAAGATTACAATAAAGATGATAAAAGGCAACAAAGACTTTAAAGAGAACCCAGGGTCGTTTCCAAAAGTTCGGTCCTCGTTAAATTCGCCTGTCAAAACCTGGAAAATAGCATCGGAGCCTTTGTCCAGACCACCATAATAATCCCCTTTTTTGAATTCAGGGATGATGACGGTTTCAATAATGCGTTTCGACATGAAATCAGTCAAAGCACCTTCAACACCATAACCCGTATTAATAGTAATTCTGCGGTCATCCCTGGCCAAAAGCACAAGTACCCCATTATCCTTGTTGGATTGGCCAATTCCCCATTGCTGGCCCCATTGCGCACCTAGATAATTTATGTTTTCCCCCTCGGTTGAGGCAATTATAGCGATTACAATTTGGGTTGAGGTACTGTCCGAATATCTAATAAGTTTTTGCTCCAAAGCTTTACTTTGGGAGGTGGGCAACAGATTCACATAATCATAAACACTGGTCTGCTTTTGTGGTTTTTCCGGAATGACAAACTGCCCCCAGGAAAGGGAAACACATAAAAAAGCGAGCAGCAAATTAACCTTTGGATATGGCATCGCTAAGCTCGTTGGTGTCCATATGATCCCATGGGAAATGGGCTTTTAGTTCTTTACCGGCCATTGAGACGCCTTCTACAATTCCTTGTTTAAAGTTTCCTTGCTTAAAATGGGAAGAGATGACATCTTTGGTAGTGTCCCAAAAACCTTTGGGAACGGCCCGGTCAATCCCAGAATCCCCATAAATGACAAACTTTTTATCATCTACCGCTACGTATAGCAAGACGCCATTTTCATCCTTGGTGTTATCCATTTTTAGAAAGTGAAATATCTGCTGCGCCCTGCTAAAATGGTCCATTTTTGCAGATGCTTCAATATGCACCCTAATCTCTCCCGAAGTACTCTTTTCAGCTTCTAGAATCGCATTGACGATCTCCTGCTCCTCATTGGCAGTTAAAAATTCCTCTACTTGTGACATGTTTAATTAAAATCGAAATTTACATCTGGAGCGTTTTCGGCACCTGGATTGGAACTGAATAGTGCCAATGGGTCAAAATTTGCAATACTGGCAATAATATTCGTTGGGATTTTCTCTATTTTTATATTGTACTCCCCAGCGAGATTGTTGAACCTATTTCGTTCTACATTGATTCTATTTTCAGTGCCCTCCAATTGCGATTGCAATTCCAAAAAGTTTTGATTGGCTTTAAGCTCAGGATACCGTTCTACAGTAACCAATAATCTAGAAAGTGCAGAAGAAAGTCCCGTTTGTGCCTGTTGGAACTCCGCCAACTGTTGAGGTGTTATATTGTTGGCATCAATGGTGGTTGAAGTAGCCTTGGCTCGTGCTTCAATAACCTCTTTTAAGGTGTTTCTTTCAAAATCGGCTGCTCCCTGTACCGTTTTTACCAAATTTCCAATTAGGTCACTTCGTCGTTGGTACGAACTTTCTACATTGGCCCATTGTTTGGTGGCCTGCCCTTTCATGTCAACAAGAGTGTTGTTGGTTCTAACGTACCAGCCCCCAAGTATAAATACCAGGGCACCTATGATAACTAGCGGAATTAGCCATTTTTTCATTTTATATGGTTTTAGTGTTTGTTATAATTATAGTTGTTCTTTGATCTTTAAAAGTTCGGCCTTTACTTTTTGTAGTTTCTGAATGACCTCAAAATTGGAAAGCACTTTTTGTTTTTCCTCCTTTAAATGGGTTTTGGCGCCTTCTAACGTAAAGCCACGTTCTTTGACCAAGTGATAAATGAGTTGGAGGTTTTGGATATCCTTGGGCGTGAACTTTCTGTTGCCTTTGGCATTCTTCTTAGGTTGCAGTACATCGAATTCCTTTTCCCAGAAACGAATCAAAGAAGTGTTCACTCCAAAAGCCTTGGCCACTTCGCCAATGCCATAATATCGTTTTTCAGGAAGGTCTACGTGCATTAATCCAAGGATTGATTCTCTTGATTGGCGAATTTGAGCATATTTTCAAACTCTTCCGCCGTCAAACTTCCATAATAGAAGTTAATGGGGTTGATGCGTTCTTCATCTTTGAACACCTCATAATGTAAATGAGGAGCCTCAGATCGTCCTGTATTACCTACAAAACCTATCAAATCCCCTCGTTTTACCTTTTGACCTTTGGTCACATTGTATTTGCTCAAATGCGCGTACAAAGACATATAGCCATACCCATGATCAATTCGAATGTGTTTGCCATAACCAGACGATCGGTTGTCGGCTCGTTTTACGGTGCCGTCTCCGGTCGCATAAATAGGAACGCCACGCGGCGCTGTAAAATCCATTCCCCAATGCATTTTTCGTGCCTTGGTAAAAGGATCAGAACGCCATCCGTAACCTGATGCCATCCGAGTCAAATCTTCATTTCGAACAGGCTGAATTGCAGGAATGGAAGCCAATAGTTTTTCTTTTTCCTCAGCCAGTTTGGCTATTTCATCCAGTGATTTGGACTGAATCACCATTTGTTTCTGAATAATATCCAATCGTTGGGTGGCGTTGGTAATAATTTCAGAATTGTTGAAACCTTCGAGTGACTTATATCGATTTACACCTCCAAAACCAGCTTTACGTTGTTCTTCGGGAATCGGATTTGCCTCAAAATATAATCGATAGATATTGTTGTCGCGATCTTCAATATTGGCCAAAACTTGTTCCATTTGCTCCATTTTTTTGGTCAATATCTCAAACTGGAGCTCATAATTACGGACTTCCCGATCTAGGGAAAGCTCTTTCGGTGTATTGAGCAAATTGGTGTTCAGAAGCACAATTAGGCCTAAAAGTCCAAATAATGCGGCACCTACTATAAAAAAGAAAAGATTCCTATACTTTTTGGATTTTTTGGGCTCTATCTTCCGATAGGAAAGCGTATCTGGATCGTAATAGTACTTAACTTTAGACATGAAGGGATTTTATCCTATTTTTGCGCATTCTTTTTTAAGAAAACAAACAAATATAAAAATTGTTTTTCTTAAAGTGTTAAATTTAATAAAACCCTAGCAAATTCAATGACATCCCAAGAAGTCAGAACCCAGTTTTTAAATTTTTTCAAAGGGAAGGAGCATAAAATTGTTCCATCTGCCCCTATGGTGATGAAAGATGACCCCACTTTGATGTTCACCAACGCGGGAATGAACCAGTTTAAAGAATTTTTCTTGGGAAATTCGGTTCCGAGCTCAAAACGGGTTTCTGATACCCAAAAATGCCTCCGTGTTAGCGGAAAACATAATGATTTGGATGAGGTGGGCAAGGATACCTACCATCACACCATGTTTGAAATGTTGGGCAACTGGAGTTTTGGAGATTATTTTAAAAAGGAAGCCATTCAATGGGCATGGGAGCTGTTGACCAAAGTCTATAAAATAGATAAGGACAGTCTATATGTTTCTGTTTTTGAAGGAAGTGATGATGCGGATAATCTGGAAATGGATAAAGAGGCTTTTGAACTTTGGAAAGCTATAGTTCCAGAAGACAGAATCATAATGGGCAACAAAAAGGACAATTTCTGGGAAATGGGTGATCAAGGTCCATGCGGCCCCTGTTCAGAAATACATGTTGATATCCGGTCAAAAGAAGAGAAAGCTAAAGTTCCAGGTGCTTCGTTGGTGAACCAAGATCATCCACAAGTGGTGGAAATATGGAATCTGGTCTTTATGCAATACAATAGAAAGGCCAGTGGTGAGTTGGAAAGCCTTCCTGAGAAGCATGTGGATACCGGAATGGGATTTGAACGCCTCTGTATGGTGTTGCAAGGCGTGCAATCCAATTATGACACTGATGTTTTTACCCCACTTATTCGGGAAATAGAGATTATCACCGGCCATAAATACGGAAAGGATGAACAGACCGATATCGCTATTCGGGTGGTTGCAGACCATATTAGAGCAGTTTCATTTTCGATTGCTGATGGACAATTACCGAGCAATAATGGAGCTGGATATGTGATTCGAAGGATATTAAGACGTGCGATTCGCTATGGATTTACCTTTTTGGGCACCAACAAGCCGTTTATCTACCGATTGGTAAAAGTGTTGGGAGAAACCATGGGCAAGGCATTTCCAGAGCTTCGCGAGCAGTACCAGTTGATAGAGAATGTGGTTAAGGAAGAAGAAAGTTCTTTTTTGAGCACTTTGGAGCAGGGATTGGTGCTATTGGATTCAGTAATAAAATCTTCAAAAAGCAAAACCATCGATGGCCAAAAAGCATTTGAGTTGTATGATACCTTTGGTTTTCCAATTGACCTGACTTCATTGATTTTGGAGGAAAAAGGATATGAACTCGATGTAGAAGGTTTTGAAAAAGCACTGAAAGTTCAAAAGGATAGATCTAGGGCGGCTTCAGAAGTTTCCAAAGACGATTGGACAGTACTTCTGGAAGATTCGGAGCAAGAGTTTATCGGATATGACAGTCTTGAGGCTGATGTGAAGTTGGTAAAATATCGAAAGGTCAGCAGTAAAAAGGAAGGAGATCAATATCAAATGGTCTTCAATCTAACCCCTTTCTATCCGGAAGGTGGGGGTCAAGTAGGAGATAAGGGCTATCTCGAGGTTCCTAATGGTGATGTCATCTATATTTTGGATACCAAAAGAGAGAATAATGAAATTGTTCATTTTTCAAGCAATCTTCCAAAGAATGTTTCCGATACTTTTAGAGCAGTTGTAGATAAAAAGCAAAGATGGCGTACTGCGAGTAATCATACTGCAACACATTTGTTACATCAGGCTTTAAGGGAGGTCTTGGGTTCCCATGTAGAACAGAAAGGTTCTGCGGTTCACTCCAAACACCTTCGTTTTGATTTTTCCCACTTTTCAAAATTGACGGTGGAAGAACTTCGCGACGTGGAGAACTTCGTAAATGCTCGGATTGAAGGGCAGCTTCCTTTTGAAGAAAACCGAAATATTCCCATTAAAGAAGCTATGGAACAAGGTGCCATGGCGCTTTTTGGCGAAAAATATGGAGACACGGTACGTACCGTTCGCTTTGGGCAATCCATTGAATTGTGTGGAGGCACCCACGTGAAAAACACAGCGGATATTTGGCACTTTAAAATCGTCTCCGAAGGAGCCGTTGCCGCTGGAATCCGAAGGATTGAAGCAATTACATCTGATGCCGTAAAGGAATTCTACTTTAAGAATAACCGGATGTTGTTTGAGATTAAAGATTTATTGAACAAGGCCCAAGACCCTGTGAAAGCTGTAGAAGTTTTGCAAGACGAAAACACTGCTTTAAAAAAACAGGTGGAGCAACTATTAAAGGACAAGGCCAAAGGTCTTAAAAACGAATTAATTGCCGAACTGGAAGAGGTCAATGGGATTCAATTCTTGGCTAAAAAGGTCGATTTGGATGCCGCCGGCATAAAGGATTTGGCCTTTGAAATAGGTGGACAGGTTTCGAATCTGTTTCTGTTATTAGGCGCAGAAAAAGATGGAAAAGCGATACTTTCCTGTTACATTTCCAAGGAAATAGCGTCCAACAAGGGATTAAATGCCGGCAATATTGTCCGTGAGCTTGGCAAATACATACAAGGAGGCGGGGGAGGACAGCCGTTCTTCGCCACCGCCGGTGGAAAAAACCCCGCTGGGATACCTGACGCATTAAAAAATGCGAAGGAGTTTGTTGCCGCTGTAAACTAAGATATGCGATTCTTCAAGTTTAAAAACTTCAATTGGAAATACATTGTAGGTGAGATTGTGTTGCTTTTTGTTGGCATAAATCTGGCCATTTGGTTTAACGATTGGAATACTTCCAAAGCGGTTCAGCAAGATAAAGAGGTGGCCCTGGTAAAAATAAAAGGGGAAATTGAAGCCAATTTGGAAGAACTAGTAAAAAATAGGGTGCTCAATCAAAAGATTCCAGCTTTTTTTGCTGAAATGGATAGTTTAAACGGGGATGATGGAAAATTGATTTTGAACCCTTTCACAATGCACAATTTTAGGCAAAGGTATCCCCGGTATTTTTCAAGTGTTGATTCTGTTTGGGTAGGCAATGGATTGTACAAATATGAGGTCGATGCTTTTGTAAATTTAGAAATCACAGATTTGAGCAGTATTGCATGGGAAATTGCAAAATCAACGGGAATCTTCCATGAATTCGGATATGACTGCCTCTACGATCTTCAAGGCTTATATTATACCCAGGATTTGGTTAAAACGGAATTGAGCAAGGCCACGGATGCCCTTCGGGCTGGGTCCATGCGCACGCTAGTGAAGGAATTGGCAATTTTAAAGCAATTGGAAGGACAGTTGGAGGACCAGTATAGGGATATGATCAAGAATATTGAAAATTGTAAGTAGTTTTCCTATATGAAACTTCAAACCATTGTTCCCATTGAAAAAGCAAATAATCCTATTGACTATCAGTCAAAAGTATTGCTGTTGGGCTCCTGTTTTGTGGGAAATATTGGAACGAAACTTGGCTATTTCAAATTTCAAACAACGCAAAACCCATTTGGGATTCTTTTTCACCCGTTTGCCATTGAAAATTTTATTGAAAGGGCCGTAACGAATCAACGCTATCAAAAAGAAGAAGTTTTTGAACACAACGGAATTTGGCATTGTTTTGATGCACATTCCGATGTAAGTGCTCTTTCGGAACATGAACTGCTTGACAATTTGAATAATGGATTGGAAGAAACTGCAAAAACATTAAAGGAAGCCACTCATGTGGTTTTGACCTTGGGTACGGCTTGGACCTATAAACATAATTCAACCCAAAAAACTGTTGCGAACTGCCATAAAGTGCCCCAAAAAGAGTTTTCCAAAGAGCTGTTGTCCATTGAAATGATATTTTCCAGTCTTAAAAGAATTGTGGAATTGATTCAATCGACAAACAAAAATGTCCAAATCATTTTTACCATTTCCCCTGTGCGCCATTTAAAGGATGGATTCGTGGAAAACCAACGGAGCAAGGCCCACTTGATTGCTGCAATTCATGCTATGCTGTCACCTCGAGCGCAGTCGAGAGGTCTTTCATACTTCCCTTCCTATGAAATTATGATCGATGAACTTCGAGATTACCGTTTTTATGGAAAAGATATGGTGCATCCCAACGAGCTGGCGGTGGATTACATCTGGGAAAAATTCAAATCTGCTTGGATTTCTCAAGAAACTTACCCAATTATGGATAAGGTGGAAGCAATTCAAAAGGGAATACAGCACAAACCATTTAATCCGGATTCTGAGGCACATCAAAAATTTAAAAAGTCGCTAGGGGAGAAAATTACGTATCTTCAAGAAAGATATCCTTTCATGAAATTCTGACCCATGAAGAAAGTCCTTGTTGGTGCAATCATAGCTCTTGCCTCCGTATTGATTTACAAATCCTGTACAGATTATCGTGAGGAATCTACCATGCTTAAAGAGAGTTCCCTGTTGATTCAGCAGGAATTAAAAAATGTGTCCAAGCTTATTGTGACCGAAGGTCATTTTGTGGAGGTATATAATTATGCGGATTCTAAGGAGTTGTTTGGGTCTTTAATGACGGCCGATAAAAAAGCGTTGGTGGTCGTAAATGCCGAAGCGACGATTGCTTATGATCTAAGCAAAATTGAATATGAGCTGGACGAGGCCAACAAAACCATCAGAATTTCCTCAATTCCTGAACCGGAGGTCAAAATCAATCCAGATTTTGAGTATTACGATGTAACGGCTGATTATTTCAATCCATTCAATGCTGAGGATTACAATGAAATCAAGAAAAATGTATCAGTATCTCTTATGGAAAAAGTAGAAACATCCTCTTTAAGATCCAATGCAGAGAATAGGCTAATAAGCGAACTTTCCCGAATCTATGTGTTGTCCAATTCGATGGGGTGGACTTTGGAATACAACCAAAAGAAGGTCTCTGAGCTATCCTCTTTTTTAGATTGAACTTTTGTAACATTGTTCTTTTTTCTCAGTCTTACAAAAAACCAAAAAAGAATGATTAGGTGTACTATTTTAATTTTTGCGCTTATCCTTGGGGTGGTTTCTTGTTCTCGGAACCAAGCCAATGATATTCAATATCAAATTACATCCCTTCCAGAGGATTCCATCCCTCGGTTGCAAGTAGTGATGTCTTTTTTGCCTTCTCAAGATGGGGTTACGGTTTTGGAATACCCAAATGCTGCATGGGGCCAAGAAAACCTTCATAATGCTATAAAACATATGGAAATTAGAGATGTAAAAGGTGAAATAGAGGTAAATAAAGATAGCGGTTGGATTACTCTGAAACACCCAAAAAATTTAAGCGAATTACAATTTGAATATGTGTTGCAACAAGATTTTCCAAACCCCATTACCTCCCAAAAAATATATCGACCCATAATTCAACCCGAATACTTTCATCTTTTTTCCCATAACCTGTTTATGATGCCTCTGACTATTGGGGATACCTTGAATGTACATTTGGATTGGAAAGGATTGTCGGCTAACGACGTTGTTCATAATAGTTTTGGAAACAATGAAAAGAAACAAACATTGGAGGCTATTCCAAGGATAGAGTTCTTGGAATCAATTTTTGTTGGAGGGGACTTTACCATTGAGGAAATTACCATCAAAGGAAACAGGGTGTATTTGGCCACCCGGGGAAATTGGATCCCTTTTTCAGTTGACGAAGTGAAGGACCTTCTCCAAGAGACGCTAGAATATCAACGTAACTTTTGGAACGACCATAGCCAAGAATATTTTACGGTGACCATGCAGCCGTTTCCCTTAGAAAATGGCAGTAGTTTTCAAGGCACAGGACTTACCAACTCATTCGCCACCTCAGTTTCGAACAATGATTTGACCCAATTGAATCAGATAGTTTATTTATTCAATCATGAGTTGATGCATAATTGGATAGGCCACGCGATACATAACGACAATGAAGAAGAACAATATTGGTTTAGTGAAGGGTTTACGGAATATTATACGTTTAAGAATATTGCCAAAAATGGAATCAATGATATGAGCACAAGCTATTTCATTCAAGAAATTAACCGTACAATTCGAAACTTACATGCTTCACCGGTTTTCATGGCCCCGAATGCGGAGATTAATTATGATAATTTCTGGGCCAATCCAGATTATTCCAAGTTGCCTTATTATCGTGGTGCCGTTTTTGCTTTTGTCCTTGATCAGCAGATTAGATCCAGGACAAATAACACCAAGAATTTGGATGATGTTATGAGCCAGATTCTCCATGATGCCAAAAACAATGGACAAAAAGTAACCCACAATTATTTTGTGAATGTGGTCAAGGAATATCTAGGGGCAGAATTCGAAGATTACTTTAATCAGCATATTGAGCATGGAGTGCCTATGCCTCTAGTTGAGCTTTTTTCCAGTTTGAATTTGGATTTCACCCGAGAAAGTGAAATTTACGAATTGGGCTTTCAACTTTCCGAAGATAAAAAAGAAGTGCTTTCGGTGATGGAAGATAGCAATGCCTATAAAAATGGACTGAGACCGGGAGACAAGATCATGTCCCGAAGTATTTGGCATGGAAATATTGATAAAAAAGTTGAGCTGGGCATTTTAAAAGAAGGGGAACAGCAAAAATTGGCTTTTTACCCTGTTAAAATGGCTCCGGTACCCCAAATAATTGAAAGTCCGGAAAATTTAATCAAATTGGGATTCTAACTGACCAAAGTACCCTCCACCAGGGCGATTCCATCATCAATTAAATGCCCAACTTTAGGATTGTTTTGCTTAATCGTTTCCAGATGTGCCTTGATTTCCTTCTGAAAACCTGAATCGTTGCCTTTTTTTGCCAGTTCAAAAAGTTCAACAGACAATAACCAATCTTCTGGATAGTTTTCCTGCAATTCCTTGAAAACCTTATTTCTTGAGGTAGTGGTGTTTCTACCTTCCCTAAAATCCCTTATTTGCTGATAGTACAATTCCAATTGTTCTCTCGAAGCGTTTTTCTCCTGTTTTATGGTAGTTTCCGAAGGAACATGCGTAATCAGGTTAAAGCTGTTCAAATCTGCAGGTCCATTAAAGGCTGAAACCACTTCTTGACCCACGGCCATATGGTAAAGGCCCCATTCTGGCAAAAACAAAATGGTGCCATCATGGGTTACTTTACAATCCTGGAACGTAATCAAAACAATTTTCCCTTGTAGATTACGAGTGCCGGTGATAATGGTTCCTTCAACTTTTACGCCACCTTCAAACTCCAAAGCAATCTGTTCGCCTTCATAGATTTTATAGGCCTTTAAATCCCTTGGGCCCATATCCTCAATGGCTAAGTTGATGCCTTTTAATTTTCCAATAGGAGAGCCAAAACCTTCTGAATGGTGGTCAGTACCATGGCCGACCAATTCTTTTTCTCTGTATGCAAGGGCCGTTGGTCCAACAGTCCTTACATAAATCGGTTTGCCCTCATGTTCGATAACCGAATTGAATTGTCCGGATATTTGCAGGCCTGTACTTAGTTCTATGGTGCCCAAAGCCCTAGAATTGAGCAATTTTTTGACTCCAGAGAGCCCACCAGTGCGAAGGGCCATGGTGTTGGCAAAATCTTCCAATACTTGACTTAGAAATGCAAAATCGGGAGTTACAAATAGTTGGGGTTGAGGTTTGGTTATATCAAATGCCTTATGCGCTGCTTCAATGGTGTAGGGCAGTTTTACTACTTCGTCCTGCATGCACCATTTGCTTTCCCCGATAGATGAAAGCAGCCCGGCTCCGTAGATTTTTGGATTTTCAACCGTCCCTATCAAACCGTATTCAACCGTCCACCAATGCAAATTTCGAATTAAGGCCATTTCACTGGGGTCGCCCATATTTTCTTGTAAGTGCTCAATCTGTTTTTCGGCTTCATCAATTTCTTTTTGAGGCGTTCCAGCGGCCTCCTTGATAATTGAAAGATGCCTTACCGCTTCATAAAGTTCGTAGTCTTTGGCACTAGAAATCGCTTTACTGCCAATTTCCCCAAACCTTCTAAGATACTCAGCGTACTCAGGATTGGCAATAATGGGAGCATGCCCTGCACCCTCATGTATAATATCTGGAGCCGGAGTATACTCGATGTTTTCCAGTTGTCGTATGTCCGAAGCTATCACCAAAACATTATATGCTTGAAACTCCATAAATGCGGCAGGAGGAATAAAACCATCTACGGCCACGGCAGCCCATCCGATTTCCTTTAAAATCCGATTCATGCCATACATATTTGGGATATGGTCTATGGAAATTCCGGTTTGTTCCAATCCTTCAACATAAGATTGGTGAGCCACCTTACTTAGGTAATCCACATTTTTCCGCATCACATAGCGCCACACCGCCTGATTAATGGCGGAATAGTCCTCGTAGTTCTGAGGTTTGATAAACTGCTTTAAATGTTTGGGCAGCTTATCTAAAATGGGATTGCTTTCGTATGCAGCGTCTTGCATGGCAAATAATTTAAAAACTTCCTATAAAGATACTGCTGACAGAATAAATAGCATGTTAAATTAGATTTTAAAGGAATAAAGACTTTTTATGAATAGCATTATAGGAATTAATATTAGTTTTGTATTATAGGAAGAAGCAAAACAGGAAAAAGTATGCAAGCTCAATTAGATGCCATTGATCGTGAGATTTTAAAAATCTTGGAAAAAGATGCCAAAACAGTTGCCAAAAACATAGCTGAGCAACTTGGGTTGACCAAAACACCAGTATATGAGCGTATAAGAAGATTGGAAAATGAGGGCTTTATCAAAAATTATTCGGCCATTATCAACAAAGAAATGGTTGAGAGTAGCATTACCGTATTTAGTTTTGTTTCCCTTGAAGCCCAAAAAGGACACTTGATGGATGATTTTTTGAATCAAATGAAACAATTTACAGAAGTTACTGCCTGTTTTGTTGTGGGAGGGGAATTCGACTTTCTGCTAAAAGTAATTGTAAAAAATCTAGATACCTATTATGAGTTTGCGAAGACCAAAATCGCAATCTTACCCAATATCGGAGCGGTTAAAAGTGCATTTGTTTTAAACGAGGTGAAGAACGAAAATACTTTTCCGTTGCTATAATGTGCATAAAAAAAGAACGAAGAACCCAATTCACTTTTCCAACTTCGATGAACACCTTCAACGCAGCTACTTTGGATTCTTCGCCCTATTTATGATATTGTCATTCCCACGAAAGTGGGAATCCAAATGTTGATCTTTATACCAAGAAAATTCCCTAGTTCGAGGCAACCGCAGTTGTTGTTGGAGGATATTCTTCAAGGATATGAGACACAAACTCGCGAATACGCTCCTCTTTCTTTTCCATATTTTTGGTGTTGTTCAAAGTGCCTACACCACGACCTTGCCATACCAATTCCTTCTTTTTGGCATCTATTACATCAATGTATAGTGAACCCTCTGTTCGGGTACTTACGTTGGGCTGATTGTTCCAGCCCCAGCCCCAACCTGGGCCCCAGACCCAAGGATTATAGAATCCTCCGAAGCCCCAACCAAAGTTGTTGTTATAGACATCAACACGTTCACGCTCTTTGGTAAATATGCTGACCAGAACGTCTGGTTGCTGTGATTTTACAAACCCCCTGGAGCTCATTTCATTTTCTATGGCACGAAGAATACGTTTCTTGTCCAAATCAGAAATTTGAGCTTTGTCTATACCCGTCTTATAAAAGGCATAGGACTTATAAGTTTGAAAATCAGCTTTTTTATCATAATCGGAAACCACCCTTACAGAACTGCAGGAGGCCAAAAAAACAACTGCCATGGCAGCGAAGGAAAACAGTTTTAAATTTCTCATAGTAATCTTTTTTGAGTTCAATGAAATCACTAAAAATTAATCACAAATATTATGCCGAAGATAGCGTTAGCGCCTTGAGTTGGTTTTTTTATCATAACCATAGGGACAATGCCGACAACCACTCTCACAACAATACCCTCTTTTTAGGTGATATTGCTTGGTAAATACTTTATAACCTTCCTCTGAGAGGTAAAAATCACCCTCTTCCAAGGGAATATATTCTTTCATATAAATTGAAACCAATATAAAATTACAGTATTCCGATGAAAAGTACCCAAAAGACAATTGTTAAGTAATTCACCGAAATTGTTAACCGTATTATCGGATCATTCCAATTTTCTACTACCTTGGAGGTTATCTTTGTAGGAAACCTATTATAGTTTAGCGTGATATTAGTTTTTAAACATTTCTTTTATCGAAATTATGTAGGCCTTTCCCTTTGGCCATTTATCTTTTTAAAGGAGGATAATCTTAAAAAAGATGAAGTGCTCATAAACCATGAACGCATACACCTAAAACAACAACGCGAGTTATTGATTCTCCCATTTTATCTGTTGTACATTACAGAATGGTTGTTGAGATCAGTACTTTATTTAGATAGCTATAGAGCCTATCAAAACATTAGTTTTGAACGTGAAGCCTATGCCAATGAGGAGGATAAGCAGTATCTTGCGCGTAGAAAGTCTTTTGGTTTTTTGGACTATTTGACGCGTTAATTATACAACTTGCTTGTTCCCAATCAAAAAATAGATTCGCCAATTTTTGACGAAAAAGGAGTTTCGCTCTATATCAAAAGGGAAGATACCATCCATCCGCATATCTCTGGGAACAAATACCGAAAGCTTAAATACAACTTGCTCGAAGCCAAAAAGCAAGACCATTCCACACTGCTAACCTTTGGTGGAGCTTTTTCAAACCATATCGCCGCAACCGCCTGTGCTGGAAAAGAAAAAGGATTTAAAACCATCGGGGTTATTCGTGGGGAAGAACTCAAAGATAATTGGCAAGAAAACCCAACCCTAAAACTTGCTCATGAACACGGAATGGAATTCCATTTTGTTTCTCGTACTGACTATAGAAAGAAAAGTGATAAAACCTTTTTGGATGGATTGAGGGATACCTTTGGCAAGTTTTATATCCTTCCCGAGGGTGGAACCAATGAACTGGCCGTAAAAGGCTGCGAAGAAATCTTGACGGAAGCAGATACAGAGTTCGATTTCGTTTGTAGCTGTGTTGGAACAGGTGGAACCATCGCAGGTCTTGCCAATTCGGCAAAAGACCATCAAACCATTTGGGGATTCCCTGCCTTGAAAGGGGATTTTCCAAAAGAAGATATCCGTAAATTTGCCCGAAATAAAAATTGGGAGCTGATTTCCGATTACCATTTTGGAGGCTATGCCAAAGTTGATGCTAGTTTAATTGATTTGATCAACACCTTTAAAAAGGAAACGGGGATTCCTTTAGATCCCATTTACACTGGAAAAATGCTTTTTGGTATTTTTGACCTAATAAAAAAGGATGCCTTTAAAAAAGGGAGCCAAATTTTGGCCATTCATACAGGAGGGCTACAAGGAATAAAAGGCATGAACCTTACATTAAAGAAAAGAAACTTACCGTTGTTGGACGTATGATCAGGAGAATAGGATATGTTTTAGCGCTCGTTTTAGTGTTTTCGAGCTGTAAATCCAAAAAAAGGACGGTGGCCCAGCAACCGAAACCGGTTGTAGAAGTGAAAAAAGACCGGAATCCCAACACCGGACTTCCCAAAGATGGACCCAAAGATTCTGAATTATATCCATTACCTGTAAATCCAGGTCGCTTCGTAAAATTCCCCATAGCCAATACCCAGGAATATATTGAAACATTTTCGGAAATGGCCAAATATGAGATGCGTGCCTTTGGCATTCCAGCCAGTATCACCTTGGCTCAGGGCATTTTGGAGAGTGGTTCTGGTAAAGGAGAACTTACCCGAAAGACCAACAATCATTTTGGAATAAAGTGCCATACCGGGTGGGATGGCGAGTTCGATTTTCACGATGATGATGCTAAAGGTGAGTGTTTCAGAAAATACAATCACCCCATGTATTCGTTCCGGGATCATAGTATTTTCCTGTCTTCACGTTCGCGATACAAGTTCTTGTTTAATTATAGACGAAACGATTATAAAAAATGGGCTTATGGTTTGCGTCAAGCGGGTTATGCCACCGACCGTAAGTATCCACAAAAATTGATTGCGCTGATTGAACGATACGATTTGGACCAATACGATGAAGAAGTGGTAAGAGGCGGATTGGAAACTGTGCGCAAACCCAGACAATATGAAGTATTCACCCATGTAGTTGAACAAGGGGAAACACTATACGCCATCTCCCGTAAATACGCCATTTCGGTGGATGAAATCAAACAAATCAATAATCTGAATAACAATACCATTTCCATTGGGCAAGTGCTCAATATCCGGAAAGAAATATCAAAATAACTGTCACATCGAGTTGCCTGTACTGAGTAGGGTCGAAGTACAGTCGAGATGTGACTGTTATAAAAAGTTGTCATCCTGAGCCTGTCGAAGGATAAACTGTAATAATGATAAATGGATTTCTCAGGGATAGAAACGATTACTAATTTTGCATTCCATTTGTCATTCCGCACTTGATGCGGAATCAAAAAAAAATAGAATTATAGATTCCTGCCTTCGCAGGAATGACAAGAAGACCAAATGATCTACCAACGAAGCAGTGCCCTGTTCGCAGAGGCCAAAAAATACATTCCCGGAGGGGTAAATTCCCCAGTTCGAGCGTTTAAAGCCGTGGGCGGTGACCCCATTTTTGTAAAAGAAGCCAAAGGAGCATATTTATATGATGAAGACGGTAACCAACTTATTGATTACATCACTTCGTGGGGTCCACTGATACTGGGTCATGCCTATGAGCCCGTAATCAATGCGGTAATAGAAAAAGCCAAAAAAGGAACTTCCTTTGGAATGCCCACTGAAATTGAGACGGAATTGGCTCAACTGGCCGTTTCTATGGTGCCGAACATTGACAAGATTCGTTTTGTAAATAGTGGTACCGAAGCTTGTATGAGTGCGGTACGATTAGCCCGTGGATATACCGGAAAAGATAAGATCATCAAGTTTGCAGGTTGCTACCATGGTCATTCCGATTCATTTTTGATTCAGGCCGGGAGTGGGGCAGTGACGTTTGGAAGTCCCAACAGCCCTGGGGTGACCCAAGGAACGGCAAAAGACACTCTTCTGGCCAATTATAACGATTTGGAAAGTGTGAAAGCTTTGGTTGAGGCCAATAAAGGTGAGATTGCCGCTTTGATTCTTGAACCTGTGGCTGGGAACATGGGCTGTATTATTCCAACTAATGAATTTATCAATGGTCTACGGAATATCTGCACGCAAGAAGGTATTTTATTGCTGTTTGATGAGGTGATGACCGGATTCCGTTTGGGAAAAGGAGGGGCGCAAGAAGCTTTGGGCATTGATGCGGATATTGTTATGTTCGGAAAGGTAATAGGGGGCGGACTTCCTGTTGGCGCCTTCGCAGCTCGTTCAGAAATTATGTCACATTTGGCTCCAGACGGACCAGTGTACCAGGCAGGAACCTTAAGTGGAAACCCCTTGGCCATGAGTGCTGGACTTGCCATGCTCACTGAACTCAATGACAGCCCTGAAGTGTTTACCAGCTTAGCCGAAAAAACAGAATACTTACATAAAGGAATTGCTGAGGTACTGACCGAAAAGGGCGTGACGAATCAAATCAACCGCTATGGCAGTATGATTTCAGTTCATTTTTGTGAAGAACCCGTTGTGGATTTCGCATCCTCTGCCAAAGGTAATAACGATACTTTTAAAAAATACTTTCATGGGATGTTGGAACAGGGGGTTTATTTACCGCCTTCCGCTTTTGAAAGCTACTTTTTAAACGATGCGTTGAGTTATACCGATTTGGACAAGACCATTGAGGCAGTTAAAACGGTTTTCTGATTAACAACCCAACACTTTATTTTCTTCGTAATCCCAATAACCCGAAAATAGGACCAATGGCCAAAACCATAAAAAGATATTGGGGTGGAATAAAATCTTGAAGCAAAGTAATCACCTGCAAACTCACAATGGTGATGGCAAAACCAATGCAATTCACAATGGTCAAAGCCGTACCCTTGATTTCTATTGGGGCATTTTGTGCCACAAGGGTGGAGAATAGGGGTGAATCCATGATGACCACCATTCCCCAAAACAAAAGGAACAGTATGAAAATAGGAGTTGGGGCATAACTTAAAAATAAAGGAGATACCAAACAGCACAGCCCAGAAAGCAACAAAGCCGTTGTTGCTGTGGGTTTAGCACCTTTTCGGAGTGAAATATATCCCCCAATCACACAGGCCAGTCCGCCTATGGCGATAATCCAGAAAGACCAAAAAGATATGGGGAACAGACTTAGACCGTTCCATTCCATATGGAGCGCCAATAATACAGGAACAAAGGCCCAAAAAGTATACAGTTCCCACATATGTCCAAAGTAACCGAAGGCCGCCGCCCTGAATTTTTTCTTTTTAAAAACGGAGTAAAATGCGGTAAAGTCCAAATGTTGACTGGATTTTCGGTTTGGGCCATCTGGGACCAGAAAGACCATCAGGACTCCACCCAAAACCGCCAGTACCGAAGTTGCATAGATTACATATTGCCAAGGAAACACCGCAGAAACCCATTTTAAAAAGTGAGGTAGGGCCGTTCCCAGCACCAAAGCACCTACTAAATATCCCAATGATTTACCCAAGCCCTTGTCAAAATAATCAGCAGCTATTTTCATTCCTACGGGATAGATGCCTGCCAAAAAGAAACCGGTAAAAAAACGGGAAACTAATATTTGTGTCCCGCCAATACCGTCCCCAACTAGCGCCAAATTGCTCAAAGCACCCAAAATGGCACTCCATAAAAACACTTTGGAAGGTGAGAAACGGTCTGTTATTGTTAAGAGGGCAAATAATAAAGTGCCCAGAATAAACCCAAACTGAACCGCTGAGGTAATGTTGCCGACACTATCCACCCCCATGCTGGAATCTGCAATCAAGGATACGAGTACCCCATTACCGGCAAACCAAAGTGATGTACAAAAGAATTGCGCAATTACAATGGTAGGCAGAATATGTTTAGGAGGTTTCACCATACAAATTGAAACCGAAAAATAGTCATTTCGAGGTGAGAAGGAAAACTACGGCTGAGAAATAACCAAAAGTAAAATCCTTTAATCCTTAATTACGGCCCGTAAAAAAGCCTCCACTGCCGGAGAACGGCCTAAAGGCTCCAAAAAGCAGGTGTAAATATTCACGAATACGGCCAAATAAGTAGCTGGGTGTTTTAGTTTTTTATACTTCCAAGCTGCCAAGAGTATCATACCTATGATAAGAGCTTGTGTAAAATAGACTGGAGTCATAATATTAATAACGGGCCATTCTTCCAAGTGTATTAAAACGTATACATTCTGGATTCCACGACCTAAAGCGGGCATCATTATTAAGAATACCGTAGTGATTAACCACCAGGCATGATCTTCCATGCTTTTTCGTTTTAAAATACTCATGATCACAGCATAACCAAAGGCCAATATCATAACAATTTCAACCGCAGCTACTCCAATAAAGAACCAAGGCTCAAAAGGACCAAAGTCATCTCTAAATTGAGCGGAATCGTTGGCATTGGTAATGTCCCTGAACAGCATGCTCAAGGCAGTAATACAGACACCTCCAGCCAAGAACATTCCTATTATGCCGTTGGTGCGATGTTTCTCCATTTTTCCGTGGGTGGCATAATACGGTTGTATGATCAAATACAGATACCAGATGGTTCCTGTCCAGTAATGCACATGAACAGCCCAACCGTTTTTGGTAAAATCTCCCCAATAATCTCTAAAAATTCCAAATTGCATAAAGATCATGGGAATGATCATCCATTTGTACAGACTTTTGTAACGATCCATTGCGCTATTTTTTAGAGATTAGAAAATGACATCGCTAATCGCTGCATGGGGATATGCAGTTAGCACTTTATAAAAAATAGGGGGAGTTTGTTGATTACAAGATAGTTAAAAATTGTTCTGACTCTTTTGTTGGGCCGAAGTAATTTGAAAATAAATGTTAAAATTTTACCGAACGTTTGGTAAAATTGAAATTCTTTCTACATTTGTTCCATGAGAATGGCAAAAGTATCAGATATAGAAATTTTAAACGGGCTCATGTCCGTGTTTCGTTCCAAAGGATATGATGGAGCCAGCCTTAATGAGTTGGCAGAGGCCACGGGTCTAAAAAAAGCGAGTCTGTACCATCGCTTTCCCGGAGGGAAAAAAGAAATGACCGCTGCCGTCCTCGACTTTATGGAATCGTGGATCAATGATAAGGTCTATAAAGTGCTCTCTGATGAAAAACTGGCACCAACCCAACGTTTAAAAGAAGCTTTGGACAACATCAATGCCGTTTACAACGAGGGGCGGGAGGTATGTTTGTATCGTTCCCTTTCCATGGATACCGGAATGGCGCTGTTTGGTGAAAAGATTGAAAAGGGAATAAACCAATGGCTGGAGTCGTTCAGCATTTTGGGAAAAGCCGTTGGGCAAGATGCGGAGACGGCCATGCAAATGGCAAAGCAAAGCTTTATTGAAGTACAGGGCAGTTTGGTACTTTCCAAAGCCATGGACAGTACGGAACCTTTTCAGCAGGCGATTCAGCAAATTGAAAACCGATACAAAACCTAAAAAAATTTGAATTTTAAAATTACCGAACGTTCGGTAATTTAATGATTACAACAATTAAATTTAAAACAATGAAAACTAGAAAAACAATTGTAACACTTTTTACTTTGGCGGTATTGGTCGCCTCGAACCTTAACGGACAGCACAAAAGATCCGTAGCAAAACAAGATTATCCAACAACCTACCACACCGCAAAGGTGTCCGGATTGGATATTTTTTACCGCGAAGCGGGCCCTAAAGATGCACCGACCCTACTTTTATTGCATGGTTATCCCACTTCTTCGCACATGTTCCGCAATTTAATGGAAGATTTGTCGCAAGACTACCATTTAATTGCGCCCGATTACCCGGGTTATGGACGTAGCTCCCAACCTCCGATGGAAGAGTTTGACTATACCTTTGACAATTTTGCAGAGATTATTGATGAGCTTTTGGTACAACTTAAAGTAAATCGCTATAGCCTTTACTTAATGGATTATGGTGCGCCGGTTGGGTACAGAATCTTTGAAAAACATCCGGAACGTGTAGATGCATTCATTGTTCAAAATGGAAATGCCTATGATGAGGGATTGGTGGATTTCTGGATTCCCCTTAAAAAGTATTGGAACGAATACACGGTTGAAAACGGAAAGGCCTTGGAAGGTTTTCACCAATTAGGAGGTCTTAAATGGCAGTATTTGCACGGAGTTCAGGACAGCACCAAGGTAAGCCCTGATAACTGGAACATTGATTTACAACATCTGACCCGTCCGGAGAACAATGAGATCCAATTGGCCATGTTCTATGATTACAGGACCAATGTTGACAGATACCCTGGGTGGCAAAAACTGTTTCGAGAGTATCAGGTACCTACCTTGATTGTATGGGGAAAGAACGACTATATTTTTCCACCAGCTGGGGCACATCCGTATAAAAGAGATCTAAAAAATGTAGAATTCCATTTGTTGAACACAGGTCACTTTGCCTTGGAAGAAAAAGGAGATGAAATCGCCAACTATATCGATAATTTCCTGAAAAAGAACAAAATCCAATAATTAGGTTCGCTGCCCGTAGCATAGTTTTTTCATGATGCTGCGGGTAGTGTTTTTCTCCTTTTTACGACTCAGTCCAAATCACAAACAATTACAAACATCATGCAAAAAGACAAAGTAAAATTACCAGTACCTCCTTTTACTTTGGAGACGGCCATACAAAAGATTCAATTGGCCGAGGACGCTTGGAACAGCCAAGACCCAATCAAGGTTTCCAAAGCCTATACCGTGGACAGTGAATGGCGAAATCGTTCTGAATTTATAAACGGAAGAGATGAAATCCAGTCGTTTTTGGAAAACAAATGGCAGAACGAGCGCAACTATAAATTGAAAAAGGAATATTGGGCCCATAGCGATGACCGTATTGCGGTCCGGTTTGAATATGAATACCAAACGAAGGGTGGGGATTGGTTTCGTGCCCATGGTAATGAGAATTGGGAGTTTGATAATAATGGGTTAATGAAAAAGCGCTATGCCAGCATCAATGATGTGCCCATAAAAGAAGAGGATCGGAAGCTGAAATAAAAAATGGGGCTTTTCAGGCCCCATTTTTCATCGAAAAACAAACAAAAGGTAACCAAAACACTAACCTTTTACTTTGATGATCTTGGTCAAGGTATAACCGTCGGTGGTGTTTCCAGTGACTGAATCCGCTATATTATTGTTCAAGCTGTTTGAAAATTCCCCGTCGGAGGCATTGGTGGTATCAAAATTCCCTTTATAACCGTTTGTGGCATAAACTGTTTTTGAAACGTTTTCGGGAAAAGCAATTTGGGTGACCAAAATAGAACTGTTCCCTCTTTTTACCTCTAAATGAATGTGGGGCGCCCTTCCGGGATACCAACCTGGATAAATACTGACGAAGGACACTTTACCTTCAGCATTTGTGGTTTGACGTCCACGTAAAAAATGTTGGGCAGTGAAATCTCCATCCAACTGCTCATTGTATTCCGAGTAGTTTCCTTTGGCGTCACACATCCAAACATCCACAAAAACACCTTCCAAAGCCGCACAATTGGCATTGGTGTTCTGAACGGTAATATTGATCATTAATGCCACTCCGGAACGATTTCCAACAATATTGGTTCTAATCCAATCCGAAGGTGTTTTGATAGGGAAGGGTCCGGCGACTTCTGTTGGACTTGGGGCACAAGCATTTGGATTGGGCATCGCGTTGCCATCATCATCTTTGGTACAACTAGTTAAGATGGTTGGGATTACTGGGGCAGCAATCACTCCACTTCCGAGGTTTTTTAGGAATTTTTTTCTGTTCATGACTATTGTTTTGTACACAACAGTTATGAATACAAACACCCTATTTTTTGCTTGAAATTAGGTAAATTTAGTGGGCGTAATTAAGACGGATGACACGAGATATCCTTGATATAAATGATTTTACCATTTTGGTGGAAGAGGCCAATTCAGACAAGGTCACTACAGATACCTGTCGTTTTGATGAACCTGTGATTGCAGTAGCACTTTATGGTTCAGGCAATGTGCATTTGTCCATGGAATATGGAAACAAGCAAAAGGAATATGAGCACACCAAAGGACTCGCCTTATCCTTTTATGCTGATGAGCATGTAGATTGTGTGCATACCGTCTCTGCGGAAAAGCCATTGCAATGTATTGTTATCGCAACATCACCGAAAAACTTGGAAAAGTTACCCAATAATGAGGGGGAATTGTTCTCGGAATTATTGGAACAATTGGTAAAACCTTCGGATAGCTATGTCGAGGGGCCACGATTTTTTATGACCCCGGAAATGCAACATATCGTAGATGGCATTTTCAAAAACACCTATAAAGGTAAAGCAAAGATGATGTTCTTCAGGAGTCAGATTACCGCTTTGCTATCCCATTTTTTTTGGCAGTTGTCAACCTTAAAAGAAGATAGAATCAATAAGGTTGAGCGAAAGAAATTGTATGAGGCTAAAGAAATTCTATCCAATAATTTGGACACTCCTCCTTCGCTTACGGAACTTTCGCTACAGATTGGTTTGAATACCTTCAAACTTAAAAAGGATTTCAAGAAACTATTTGGTGTGCCCGTGTTTAAATATCTTCAGAATGAACGTATGACCAAGGCCCATGATCTCATTCGAAAAAATGAAGCTACCGTCCAAGAAGCCGCCTGGCATGTTGGCTATGATAGTTTGAGCTCTTTTTCCAACGCCTTCGCCAAAAAATTCGGTTTCCGCCCCAGCGAGATCAAGCAATAATACTTTTCGAACAAATCATACTCCTTTTCGAACAACTTCTCCCTTAAGGGTCTGCCTAGTTTTGCTTCGTAATTTAAAAACAAGGAGTCATGAAAACATTGAGAGCGATTGGAATCGGGGTATTGATTTGGATACTTGGGGTTAGCACATACGCCCTCTCCTTTTATCTTCCAATAATGGACGATAAGGAACAACAAGCCAATGCAGTTTTATTTGCAGCGGTGATTCCCTTGGTTTGGACGGGAGCTCGGCTATACTACAAAAAGGGAGCGAAAATGAATGGTCGGCAACTTGGTCAGACACTATTCCTTACAAGTGCAATTCTTGATGCATTGATTACCGTACCCTTTATGATCATCCCTAATGGAGGCAGTTATCACACATTTTTTACCGACTTGGGATTTTGGTTGATCGGGTTGGAATTTATGCTAGTGACCACACTGTATTGGTATATCAAGGTCAGTATGAAGTTTAACAAACAATAGAACTAAGCAAAATTATGGACTATGGAAATTACAATGAGCAATCTCACACTTTTAGCGGTCACGCTATGCTTTGGCCTGGTCGCCGGACTATGCTTTACCTGGGGAAACACCGTAACGCCTGGTATTGGACAATTGGACGACCTGAACTATCTGAATGCATTTCAGAAAATGAATCGCAGCATTGAAAATCCATTGTTTTTTACTGTTTTCATAGGTTCGTTTTTTATGGGTATCGCTACCATATTTGCTAACAAAGGCATTTCTACCGCACATTTTTGGATGATAACGATAGCAGTTGCCATTTACTTTTTTGGGTTGATTATGGTCACCGTTATGGGCAATGTACCCCTTAATCAAATTTTGGATAAAACGGATCTTCTACAAAGTAGCGCCGAAGAATTGAAAACGCTTCGAGAGAAGTTTGAAAACCCGTGGAATCGGTTTCACACCATCAGGATGGTATCAACAACAATTTCATTCGCATTACTGATCATTACAGGAATAAGTAAATAATATAAAATCTAAAAACGACAATTATGAAAAACAACATTTTAGTGTTGGGAGGAACAGGAAAAACCGGACGTAGAATCGTTCAAAAACTAAGAGAACAAGGGCATAACGTCCGCGTTGGTTCCCGAAGTGAAAGTCCCGCTTTTGATTGGGATAAAACCGAAACCTGGGGCATGGCCTTGGAAGGAATGGAAAAGGTATACATTACTTTTCAACCCGATCTAGCAGTTCCTGGAGCTTTGGAAGCCATTGAAGGTTTGGTCAAGGAAGCAAAAAGAAAAGGGGTGCAAAAATTGGTACTGCTTTCGGGAAAAGGGGAGCGAGAGGCTGAATTGTGTGAACAAGTTGTAATTAATAGTGGATTGGATTACACCATTGTTCGGGCTAGTTGGTTCAACCAGAATTTTAGCGAGAGTTTCTTTTTGGAACCTATTCAAGCGGGCTTTGTTGCCTTGCCGCAAGCCGATGTAAAAGTCCCCTATGTAGATGCAGATGATATAGCTGACGTTGCGGTTGAAGCCTTGTTGAACAATGTACATAATGGAAATATTTTTGAGTTGACAGGTCCTCGATTTTTGACCTTTCGAGAAGTCATGGCAGAAATTGCGCGGGCAGCGGGAAAAGAAATAGCTTTTACGCCCATTGGACTGCCGGCATATACCCAAATGTTAAAGGACCAAGGTGTGCCTGGAGATTATGTTTGGTTGATCAACTATCTTTTTACCGAAGTTTTGGGAAATGAGGCGAATCAGGTGATCACACACGATATAGAGCAAGTTTTGGGCAGAAAACCCAAAGATTTTTCGGTCTATGTCGAAGAAACCGCTGCAACCGGTATTTGGAATCAGCCTGTTAGGGTTTGATGGCAATTTTAAATGATGAATAAGGCAGACCCCAAAAGGTCTGCTTTTTTTATTGCAGTACCTCAATCAAATGATTGTATAACATTCCAGCCAAAATAGCCAGGCCAAAGCTCAGGAGGGTTCCAATAAGCACATATTCAGTGAGTTTTCTGTTTTTACCCTTGTTGAGGTCACCAAACCGGAAAACGGATTTGGCCGTAATCAATAATCCGATGGCTGCCCATTGATTCAATAAAATAAAGCCGAAAACGAATAGGCGTTCCAACATGCCGATATATTTGCCTGCATTTTTTAGGGAACCACCTTCTGCATGGTCATCTTTGATTACTTCCGCAAAGTAGGGAGCCAACAACATTCTCATAATAATTCCAGAAACGTAGGTCACAAAAGCCAAGAAAGTTAGAAAGAGCAGGTTTGCTTCTCCGAAAAGAGTAGGGAAATCAATTTCAAATGGGGTTGTCCAATAGATTACCGCGATAAGAACACCAATGTGCAACAGTTGATCGAGTGCAAAGAGCCATCTATAATTTTTTTCGTTTGTGAAGGCAAGTTTTCCAAAGTCAATGATATAATGCGAAACGATAATTATTGCGATAATCCCCAATTGTTGAAACTGCAATACAAGAAGTAGGGCCAGCAAATGTACACCCATATGCCAATAGAGGTATTTGGATTTCCACTTTTTTTCAAGCTTATCTTCGACCCAATGGGCAGGTTGAAATACAAAATCACCTAAAAAATGAGCCAAAATTAGTTTTAGTGCGAATAAGGTCATAACTGTGTAAGTTGGGTGGTATAAAATTGGATCATTTTTTTCACTTCGTCAAATCCAGCCTTATTGAGCTCCTCGCTTATGTTTCCTTGGGATTTGTTAAAAATGGACCCCAATTCCTTTTGATTCATTTCTGGGTTTTCAAGCGCACTTTTCACGGTCTTTGAAATGGCGGGGGTCCAGTCGTCCATAGTTAAAAGAGCTAGTTCCAATAACAGGTTGATGTGTTCATCAAATGTTGTATTGGCGGACTTTACCCCTAAATTTTGCTTTTTTAGACTTTCAAAACACTTGCCGGAATTTACAAATGCAGTACCGTTGGATTCGGTTATTTTTTCTGAACTGTAGTCTTTTTTTCCTATACCAATGCCCATGCGAACGTCTATACCTTTTAGTTGCTTTAGGCAGGCCTTTATATAGATGGCCGCTTCCATGGCTTTTTCGGGCACTACTTCCAACTGAAAACTATCTCCTCGATAGATTTCCCACTGAGCAGGTTCATTTCCGTATCGGTTTAGTGCCTGTTTTAATAAAGGCATCCATTTTTGAACTTTGTGTTCAGTTGAATTTTTGATATCCCCTGTCAGTACAGCTATCATTTTGAGTTTTTTAAACAATTATCTGCTTAATAGTAGATAATTTAAAATATCTGTGAATTAACAGATAAATAAAAATATCTGTAAAATAGCAGATAATTACAAATATCGGTAAAATAACTGACAATAAAATAGAACAAGTATGAGGTTGCCCAAAAAGGGGTAATGCACCATATCTGAAAATATTTCAGAATCTCAACAGTTTGAGACCAATGATATCTTTTAGACAGTTCTAGTTTACAGGTTTCTCCCTGAAGTTTGGCACCAATGTGTTATAATCCCAATGTAATTTCCAGGTTTCCATACTGGTGTAAAGCCACTTATTTTTTTCATCCAAAAAATGAAGCCCCTCCTCTTTTTTGAAGATTATTTTTCCTGGAATACCTCCTTCTTCATCAGGGAAAACAAATTTTTCGGAATAATACGACGCATCGTCATAATCAATTTGGGTAAGTTGATATGAAGTTAGCGTGCCTTCAAAGGCAAATACGTAATTGCTTCCAAGATCTAAATCGTCAATATCCGAATAATTGCGAACAAAAATAATACCGTCTAAATTTTCAATACCCCTGTTGCCATATGTTTTTATATTGATAGTGGGACTTGCCAATGGAATTTTCTTTTCGAGCATACGGCCAAAGTACATACTCCGTACGTTCAAAAAGGTTTTTTCTCCCTCACGGGAATAAGCGAAAAAATAATCTGTTCCACCCACAGTTTTCTTTTCCAAAGAGAGCAATCCACCTAAGATATATCCAGTCATGTCATCATACTTTACTTTGTAAAAAGGAGAATCGAAGCCGTTGTAAGGCCAGGTAAAATTGGTTATTTCAATGATTTTTACCCATTCTCCTATTTTAAGAAGTTCCAAAACTTTGGATTCGGTATTGGGCTCAGCTCTTAATTTAACATCATTGCCAAAAATATATACTTGTTCTCCTGGTTGAAATCTACATTCCCATTCTGGGCAGTGAAAACGTTGGGCAAAAGTTAGGGTAAGTGATAATAGGGCGGTAAAGACCGCGATTGTGCATTTTGATTTCATATTTCAGAATTTTAAGGATTAGGACAGTCCTTAGGGAGGTTGAAATATATACGGGCCAACATGTTGGGTTGGTTTTCCGAAATACACCTACGGAGTACTTTTTATAAAGATAAGAATGCAATTTTAATGAGAGCTTCCAAAATTTGGACAAAAAAGAAGCCGCGTCCATGGCCGGCGCGGCTTCTAAAATCAACAAAAAACACTATCCTCTTCTTCCCTTCTCCTGCATTTTCTTTTTGCCGTTCATTCCCTTTTTCAGTTTTAATTTTTTCCAGGTTTGGTATTGTTCCTTTGTCAATACTTCCTTCATTTTTTGCTGATGTGTGATTTGACGGTCCAATCGAGCATTTTCGAATGCAAATCGTTCATCAGACGTGGGTTTTTTCCATTCCCCACTTTCTCTTTTGGTTTGGATTTCGGCATATTTGGTTTTGCGATATTCTGCCTGTTCCAAGTTAATGTCCATCACCTTTGCTTGTTGTGCCTTGGTGAGGTCAAGAGCCAAAGTCATTTTTTTGGTTTTTAAAGTGGCCAACTGCTCCACTGTAAAGTCCATTTTAGCCCCTTTTTGCCCTCTCGTGGGCTTTTGGGCCACAATACTTATGCTGGTCATTAAGGCCAACACAATTGCTAACTGTTTCATATGCTTAAATTTTAATGATTTGGTAATAAGACAATACTTGTGTGCTATGGTTTAACCACCATATCATCAATTATGAAGCATTTAACAATGGGAATTTTTTTGAAACTATTCCAAACCTACTATACGGTCTTCTTGAGTTTCGTTGACATCGTCGACATCTTCGAAATCGGTTTCAACCATGGCTGGGGAGCTTGCCTGGTTTTGAAACTTTTCATCTTTTTGCTCAATGTTGTTATAAATAAAGGCTGCAATGGCAAAGCATAAAAAATAAAGGAAGCTCTTGATTTTGTAGGTCATGATTTTGAGATTTGGGATTACTAAAATAGGGAAAGCAGTGGCACTTACCCACCATATGTTGTGAAATGGCCTTTTTTAGATGTAAACAGGACAAAAAGTATGGTATAATCGACAAAATGCACTGTTTAACCAAAAAAGGCCAAATCTCACCGTAAAATCCTAGACCTCAGAAATTATTTTGGATCCAAAATCAAGTCGATACGCTCCAGAGCATCTTGTAGGTGGTACCTGCTCATAGTATCTGAAATTCGTCCAAGTCCGCTACTGATGTCCCTTTTTAAATTATTGAGCTCCGCTCTCGCCACGGAACGGATATCGGACTGACTAGTGTTTATGATAGTGGATTTACGGTATCCGCCAAAATCAGAAAGTTTACCTTGATTTTCGGCAGTCATTAAATATTCCAGACGGTCGATGTGGGCTTTTTGAAGATTTCTTCGATAGGTATCTATGGAATTACCACTTCTTGTTTCTGACCAAATTCCTCTTCTAAGATCCCGCATCATTTCCAATAAACCGTAGGCATCTTTGCCATTCATGGTTTCATTTTCAATAATTCGGGCTAGTTTTCCCAAATGAAGGATGTTGTCTAAATAGCGCACTTGCATGGAACGAATCCTTTCCACGGATCCTGAATATTCTATTTTGTTGAAAATTTCCTGATCGATAAGCCAATCTGGAGTTTCAAATAGCTCTTCCTGCATAAAGGTCATAGCATTTTTTTGATGGTCTTTGTCAACATGCGTATACACGGCTCCATCTTGGTCGGCAGTTTTATAATATTCGTAAACACCGCCAATATTATTGGATACATGCCCCATATATCTTCTGAACTGCGCCACGACTTGTCCGTATAAAGTGCCAAGGTCATTATAGTCCTTGCCATCCTCAGTTGTCCACTTGGCTAAATTAGGTACGATACGCTTTAGGTTGGCTATTCCATATAAACTAGCTTTTATAGCATCATCACCTAAATCTTCGGTCTGAGAACTGGGGTCATGGATATCTCCCACCTGTTGATGTCCAAACCTGTACATTGGGTCATTTTCATGTGCCCTGATCCAGCTATTCAATATTGGTTTTTCATCTTCTGCTGAGGTATCCAAAATAGGTTTGTAGCCCCATTTGATTGCATGTTTGTCGTAGATGCCGATGTTGGGCATTAGCGCAACACCTTTGTCCTCTGGCTGAGCAACATAATTGAACCTGGCATAATCCATTATGGAAGGGGCTGTACCATATTTTTGGGTAAAGCTTGCTGAACGTAACGAGTCCACTGGATAGGCAACACTACTTCCCATGTTGTGCGGAAGTCCCAAAGTATGTCCGACTTCGTGAGCAGATACAAAACGAATCAACCTGCCCATGATTTCATCTTTAAAAGCGGTGGTTCTTGCGTCGAGATTAATGGCTGCCGTTTGTACAAAGAACCAGTTGCGAAGCAAGGTCATTACATTATGGTACCAATTGATGTCGGATTCCAGAATTTCACCACTTCGTGGATCACTAACGTGTGGTCCGTTTGCGTTTGGAATTGGTGATGCCAGATAACGCACTACGGAATATCGTACATCTTCGGGTGACCACTCAGGATCTTCTTCTTCAGTAGGCGGGTCTTTTGCAAGGATGGCATTTTTAAATCCAGCAGCTTCGAAGGCTACTTGCCAATCCTCGATACCTTGTTTTATATAGGGTACCCATGTTTTTGGAGTGGCACGATCTACATAATAGACAATAGGTTTTTTGGGTTCGACCAATTCTCCTGCTTCATATTTTTCAATATCCTCATCTTTTACCTCCAAACGCCAACGATCTAGGTAACGAATTGTTTTACTTTCTTGGACATCCAATCCGTAATCTACCTGACCTCTTGCAAACCACCCTACGCGTTCATCAAAATAGCGACGTTTCATGGGTTCTTTCGGCAACAATATCATGGAATTGTTGATTTCTACAGAAATTGAGCCCAAGCTTTGATTACTTGGCGGAGCACCCGCGGCATAAGTTTTTACATGCCTTGCCTCGATATTCAGCGGATAGCTTTTAATGGATTCGATATAGCTTCGTTCTCCATCTAAACGGCTGATTTTATATTGTTTTCTTCTTCCATCGGGCATTCCTAACGGTTTTACATCCTTACTGAACAAAGGATCCACTTCGATGACTGTAGCTGGATTCAAAGAATCTTTTTTGTTGAATGCCTTAATGTCAAAAGCAAAGAGCACAGGTTCAAAATTTGAATTGACCACGGCTTCATGCACTGGTAATGAATCTGCGGCTACATTGCCATAGGAAACAACCCGAAGCAATACTTTTTTAGGCTTTTTTTCCCAACGCAGTACTTGTGTGTTGATTTTCCCCCCCCCAAAACCGATTCCTGTCGCAGTTTTGGAAATTCTACTTACCATCAACATCTCCCTATTGAAAAGAGAGTCGGGAATCTCATAATAATGTTTGTCGTCTACCTGGTGAACCTGAAAAAGCCCTTCATCGGTTTTGGCATCCTTGGTGATGACTTTCTCATAAGGTTTGATATCGTCCTTTTTAGGTTTGTCATCCGCTTTTTGTTCGGTCTTCTTTTTTTTCTTTTTAAAAAGTTGTGCTTCTGAAGTTTGTACGGCACCTAAAAGAAAAAGGGCCAAAAAAACTTGGGTAAGAATGTTTTTGATCATTTGATGTCGGTTTGATGTAATGAATAGCCACCAAAGAACCTAAAAAACCTAAAAACAGACTGTTAAATAAATATTAACTCTCAATTTTTTTCTGGTATATAGTAACCTTCGGGAGTATCTAATTTTACTGGTGATTTCCGTTGAAACACCACCTATAGTTGGGCTGAGCGGAAATTTGTTTTTCCTTAAAAAAAAGAAAAAGTTGTAACAATTTAGAATTTGGATAGTCTTATAAGCATACATCATCAATCAAAAAATTCAATCAAAAATGAACAAGTTATTAATGATTTACGGTTGCGTACTCTTAGGTAGTACGGCTGTAGCAAACGACCAACAAAGTACGGCGGTCCCTGTTGTAGAAACCAAATTGGAATCCACCAGTACGTTTGAGAACAATTTTACAGTATTGCAGATCAATGCTGAGCGAAAAGAGGCAACTTCAAAATTATGCGCAATGTATAATGAAGGGTCCTTTGAACTGAATTTAAATGAAATTGAATTCGTAGAAGAAGAATCGATGGACGATTTGGGGTTTGATACCTCCGATTATCTTCCAGAGGGCTTTAATCCCTATGAAACCTATTTTGATTTGAATTCCATTATATACCTCGAAGACGAAACTGAATTGAACTTGGATTTTAATGCTTCTGAGCATTTACCTGAGGGATTTGACCCCTACACCGACATTGTCGATGTTCACTCCATCAATTATATTGAAGATGAGAACGACGACGATCTAGGTTTTGATACCAGGGATTATTTGCCAGAAGGATTTTCATCTTTCGAAGCGTATGTTGATTTGAACGCTATCCCCTACATTGAAGAGGAAGTGGAGCTAAACCTTGGACTTAACAGCGAATATGTGTTGCCTAACGGATTTGACCCGTATGAAGGTTCTGTTGAAGTGGCTTCCATCAATTTTATGGAGGAAGAAGATATAGATTTGGGATTTGATGCCTCTGGGTATCTCCCTGAAGGATTTGACCCGTATGCAAGGGCAAAATAGTAGGATGTTTTAGTTTTCATTTTACAAATTTTTGAGTTAGTTAGAAAAGCCCTCGATCGAGGGCTTTTTGTTGCTTTAACGTTAATTAATGTATCAAGGATTGTTGTTTGTGGGGGTTAACAAAAAAATAACACAAAATTCGACCAAGTGTAATTGGCAACAAATGGGTTTTAATACTAACAATCCTACAAATTTTTTATACGAAAACCACTAGGTTTTCAATAATTAAAACCCAGAATTATCGACTCTGTTTTTACCCCGGTTCACACACTACGTTAACAAAAAACTAATTGTAATAAACTTCACATAATGTGGTTATACCTTTGTACAACAAATCAAAAACGACGGTTATGAATTACAAAAATTTTAAACTTGGCATGTTAGCAGGAGTTGCTTTTGTGGCAGCTGCCAGTGCAATGAAGCCAGAAGTTCCAAAAGCGGAATTCGATGTTAGTAAAGTAGTATTTATCGAAGAATCCCAGGATTTTGAATTGGGGTTTGATACTGCACCATATTTACCTGAAAATTTTGACCCTTATAGTGGTTCATTTTCTTTGAAGGCAATTAACTATATGGACGAATGTGACCATATAGAACTCGGATTTAACACTTCAGGATATCTACCTGACGGTTTTGACCCGTATATACAATAAAGTTAGTTTCATACTTTTTTGAGTTAGTTAGTTTGATTACGGCCCCTCCAGATTGTAGGGGCCGTTATTTTTTTAAAAAAGAAGAGGAACTACATATTTGAAAACCAAAATGAGCAACCCCACAGCGATAAGATTCAAGATGATGCCAACACGGGCCATTTGGGCAATTTTCACATAACCGCTAGCAAATACTATGGCATTGGGCGGTGTGGCCATGGGCAGCATAAAAGCACAACTGCTGGCAATGGTAACCGGAATCAGCAAATACAGAATGGGAATGTTCAATCCAATGGCAATACCGGCAACTACGGGAGCCAATACTGCCACCAACGCAACATTGCTCATTAGTTCGGTCATAAAGAGCATTAAAAGAATTAGCAAGGATGCTGTTAACAAAATGCTTATTTCACTACTGGCAATAGCAGCGGCAACCATATCTACGATGCCACTTGTGGACATCCCTTTGGCCAGGGCAAGCCCACCACCAAAAAGAATTAAAATGCCCCACGCAAGTTTTGAGGTATCTTTCCAATAGATAATAAAATCTCCCTTTTTTAGATTGTATGGAATGGCAAACAAGGCAATTGCCGCAAAAATACTGATCATCGTGTCGGTAAGTCCCAAAGTGGGGAAAACGGCGTTGATCAGTGTTCTGAAAATCCAGAGAAATACGGTAACACCAAAAATGACCAGTACCAATTTTTCCTTCCCAGAAGTTGGCCCCAGTTTTTCAAGTTCGGTATCAATGACCTCTTTGGATGCATTAAACTTCAACTCCCGATTAGGGAACATCCATTTTACCAAAACTAGATAACAAATGGCAACCATGATTATTGAAAAAGGGAGTCCTAATGTCATCCACTTCAAAAATGAAATCTCGGTATTGTACTCATTCTCCAGAAGACCTATTAAAACGGAGTTAGGTGGTGTGCCGATAACAGTGGCTATTCCACCAGCATTGGCGGAAAAAGCAATTCCAAGCATAACGCTAAGGGCAAAGTTTTTGTCATTTTTTGTAAATCCATCCTCATCGTCGATAAGAAGATTGATGACGGACAATGCAATGGGAAGCATTACCACGGTGCTGGCGGTGTTGCTGATCCACATACTTAACGAAGCTGTTGCAATCATAAAACCCAAGATTACCTTATTTGGAGTTGTACCGGTAAGTCGAATGATGTTCAGAGCTATACGTTTGTGCAGATTGACCTTTTCCAAAGCCAATGCCATTACAAATCCACCAAAAAAGAGGAATACAATCGGGCTACCATAGTTGGCGCCTACTTCGGCAATGGGTAATATTTTGAGTATGGGCAGTAGCAATAGGGGCAATAGCGCCGTTACCGAGATGGAAACAGCTTCGGTAATCCACCAGATAAGCATCCAGACCGCCACGGCGATTACCGAATCTCCTTTTTCGGAGACCAATTCAACAGGTAGGTTAATTAAGATAAAGAATGCGATTGGACCTAAAAGGAGTCCCAGAATTTTGGATTTTTCCATTTCAGAAGTAGAATTCAATGCTCTAAAGATAGGAGTCTAAAGGTCATAAAAAAAACCCTCCTTTAAAGGAGGGTTTCATCAATAAACCAAACTCAAATAATTTAAGCAGTATGAAACATTACAGACTTAAACGTAACCTTGCGAACAAATAACGTCCGCTATATCCAAATTGTGAAGTCCTTCTTGAGTAGACGAATTGATCACCTGAGGTACCCCCAGCTCTGTTTTCATCAGGATAGACATCCAACAGATTATTAGCTCCCACAGTTAGTGCAAGATTGTCTGAAAAAGTTTTGGTCACGGTAAGATCGGTAACCAACTTTCCGCCATAAACGGCATCATCGCTTACGGTAGTACCCTCAACTCTTGCATCTCCGTTAAAATCATCCGGATCGGTAACTTCTCCGAAATAGACATTTCTTAATAGAAAATCCCAGGAGTTAATAGAAACCAAGTTGGTAAGATTCAATTTTGTGCGTGGTTGAGCCAAGGTCAAAAAGGCTTCTTCCTGTCCATCAAAGAATGAACCACTTAACCCCGCGTTTGCAATTAGGGTTGGAACAAAAATATCTTCAACTTCTGTTTTGTTGAAAGTTGCTGCCAAATCATTTTTTAAAGTGGCATCTCCCCAAGATGTTTTATGTGAAATCACAACATCCAAACCAGAGGATTTGGTATCGATGGCGTTTACGAAAAAGCGTGCACTTGTGGCTCCGGCCGAATCAAAGATTCCGGTGAGTTCCGGGTCTCCTCCATTGCCAAAACTTCCACTATACACAATACGATCATCGATGTTGATCAAATAACCATCAACCGTAATGGTAAACTGACCAAAGGTTCCTGTTAACCCGGCACTAAAGCTGTTTGAAGTTTCTTCCCTTAATTTATCAATCCCAATTAGCGAAGCAGCCCTACTGTCGTTGGTGAAAGTACCCTGTTCAAAAGGGACATTATCAACAAAAACAGTACTGGTCCTACTAAAAAACTGCTGGTGCAAGGATGGTGCACGGAAACCAGAGCTGCTTGCAGCTCTTAGCGCTAAATTTTCGGTCAGCTTTAATCGCGTAGCTAGCTTATAATTGAATGTGCTCCCAAAATCTGAATAATTCTCGTACCTGCCCGCCAAACTCAACAACCAGTTTTCGGTAAAATCAGCTTCAAAATCGGCATAGATTGAAATGTTATTTCGGAATTTTTCAGTTGCATTTCCAGGATCATACCCTCTAAAAACCTGAGCGCCTCCACCTAAAGGCGAGCCTGTGAAATTGTTGCGTACCAACTGGTCATCTGGCGTAACACTGTTCACTGGATTACCATTGATATCATAACTGGTATAAGACGACTCTTCTCCAGCAATGATTTCATATTTTTCCACTTTGTATTCAGCTCCAAAAGCAACATTGAATCCTTCGAAAATATCTTCATGGAATCTGCTAAAATCCAAATTGGTAGTGTTTTGGGTAAAACCTAGTCCACCTGCGTCAAAAGAACGTGGTGTAGCCACACCAAGGGTTCCATTACTGGAATTACCTACGGTAATGTCAAAAGTGTTTCGGCCATAGGTATTGGAGAAGTCCACATCCCATTCGTTGATTTTTCCTCGAATACCAACGGCTAGGGATTGATCTAAGATGTCTGTTCCAATATTTGGTAAAAAGCCATTTGGAAAAGCAGGAGTGTTTGCACGACCATCACCTTGAGCTGGCCTTCTGTAAAACCCTGAGGCCAAACCTTGACGGTAACTGATTCCACCAAAACCATAAATTTCCGTGGTTTCGGAAACAGGAATGGACATATTGGCAAAGAACTTACCTTCACGAAGTCTTGAAGTACCCACTTTGAACCTAAAATCTTTTCGGGTAAGTCCGCGAGCGGCGAGTTCATCTTCGTCTGCATCAAAACCTAGCAAGTCACGGAAAGTGCCAATATCGGTGTCATCGTTTAGATTCAATCCGGCGATTTGATCCTTTACGGTTTGATCCAAATAGGTGATGCTTTGAGAGGCATTTGCATAATCTTGTAAAGTCATATCCGCAACGGTGCCACCACCGGCCGCAAAAATGCGCTCGGCTCCGTGGAATCCTCTGAAAATATCTCCCGCATAATCTTTGTTTCGCAGGGCTGGTTCTCTTGTGGAAAGGGATCCTGTAAAATTGATATAACCCCTGTCGCCAATGGGCAATCCAAAATTGGCATCCAATTGAAATTTCTCTCCATCACTACCGCCTTCAAACTGGTTACTGTTCTCACTGAAATTGGCGCCAGAAGTAAGAGAAAGATCTAGTTTTCCAGTTGCTTTTTTCAAAACAATATTGATGACCCCGGCAATAGCATCTGAACCATATTGGGCTGCAGCACCATCGCGAAGCACTTCGATACGTTGAATAGCCGCTGCAGGAATCGCGTTCATATCCGTTCCTACACTACCGGCACCAACAGTACCATTTACATTGATCAAGGCAGTATTGTGTCTTCTTTTTCCATTGATCAAGACCAAGACCTGATCAGGACCTAAACCACGAAGCGAGGCCGGATCAATATGATCTGTTCCATCGGAAACGGTTTGCGATTGCGAGGTAAAAGAGGGCGCAACATAATTTAATATTTGGTTTACGCTTACTTGCGGACCTTGATTAGCAATGGCCGCAACGTCAATTACATCGACAGGAACTGTGGTTTCTGTTGCTGTTCTGTTGGGATTTCTGGATCCCACAACAACAACGTCTTCAAGTTGGGCTGCATCTTCTTGCAACACAATGGCAATGGTAGATTTACCATTCAAAGCGATTTCCGTAGTCTTAAATCCAAGATAAGAAACCACCAGGGTTGCGTTGGTGTCATCAAGTTCAAGGGTGAAATTTCCGTCAAAATCCGCTTGGGTACCGTTCGTGGTTCCCTTGACCAAAATATTAGCTCCAGGAAGCGGATTTCCATCACCATCTTTTACCGAACCTCTGATTTCCTGTTGTTCCTTGGCAGAAGGATTCGAATTATCCAAAGATTGTTTTTTAAGGATAATCTGATTCCCATTGATGGAATATTCCAAGCTTTCATTTGCTGAAAGTCTATCTAAAACAGCAAATATCTTTTCATCAGAAGCAGATAACGATGTCTTTTTGGAATCGTCAATTTCTTTCACGTTGTAGAAGAATTTGTAGCCCGACTGTTTTTTTATCTCGTTGAGTACTTCTTTTAAGGGAACATTTTCAAAGTTAAATTGAACCCTTTTCTGCGAATAGATATCACTCGCAGAGAGCTGGCAAATAATAAAGAAAGTAAGTAAAAAACTAATCTTCATTTTAAGCGAAATTTTTGCATTGGCCACCAAGAATAGAGGTGACTTGAAAACCATGCTTTTTTTCATAATTTTGAGTGTTTGATTGTTAATAATCCATGTTAGCGATCTAATATTCGGGAAGGTGGTGCAACACCTTCCCTTTTTATTTTAAAATGGTAATTACATTGTTCTCTATTGTATAGTTAAATGGTGTGCTGGAGGCAATGGTGCCCAAAATGGTCTGGATGTCTTCTTTTTCAAAATCTCCTTTGAAAACTTCATCCTTTAAATGCTCTGCATGATTGATGATGGAAACATTATGGGCTCGTTCCAATTTGTCCAATATCTCCTCGAACGAAAGGTTGTCTATTATCAATTTGTTGTCCATCCAACTTGTATAGATACGGGTATCCACTCTTCTTTTGGATAGGGTTCCCTTCTCTTTGCTGAAGGCAGCTTGATAGCTCGGTGTCAATAAGATGTTGGTATCTGGGCTAGAATTTTCATAAACTTTAACGGACCCTTCGACTAAGGTAGTGGCTATTTTACCATCAGCTTTATAAGCTGAAACATTGAATTGGGTTCCCAATACCTGAACGTCAAGATTTTCTGCATTGACAATAAAGGGTCTTTTTTCATCCCGGGTAACATCAAAGTACGCCTCACCATCCAAATAAACGATACGATTTTGGGTGGAGGAGCTCAAATTTTGGGGAAACTTCAACCTAGTTCCAGCATTCAACCAGACTTTTGTGCCATCAGATAACGTGAGTTTAAAAGTTTGTCCATAAGGCACGTAAATCTCATTGAAAACAAGATTTCGGTGGAGCTCACCATCAAGTTGGCTAAAGTCCAAACCTTGTTCGTGTTTTTTGGCCAAAACTTTTCCATCTTTACCTACAAGCTCTGCGGTTCCATCAGCGGTGATAATCTGTTTTGTGCCATCAGCAAGTGAAATAACCACGTTGCTTGGTTGAGTGGTATTAGACCCCTTACTTTGTACGATAGTTTTCTTGTTTTCGGGATAGCCAAAAGTTTGATAGGCCATAAATCCAACAGAAAGCACTCCAACAAAAACAGCTGCGTATTTCAAGAAATTCTTTGGAAAACGTTTCTTTGCTTTTTTCTTCTCAACAGTGGCCAAAAACCTTTTAAAGGCTTCGTTTTCATCAAAATGATGATACAGGCTATTTTTGGAACGCTTTCTTACCTCTTCCTTGAAAATCTCAAGATTTCCTCTGTTTTTCAGCACCCATTTCTTTAGCATTTTTCGCTCATTTGGCGAAATGGTCCTAGCTAAAAACTTCTCAATTAACGCTTCTTTGTTTTGCATTTTCACATAGGGTTGTGTTATAAAGATGCAGAATGTTTAAAAAACCCCTATTTATTTTATTTTTTTACTTTTAACCAGTTTATGCCAAATTATGGATGAGCAAGAACTTATTATGAAGCTTAAGCAAGGAGAGATTCATGCTTATGAACATTTGTTCAATCAACATTACGATTGGTTGTGCAATTACATTTTCCAATTGAGTGGGGATAGAAGCTTATCCAAGGACATTGTTCAAGACGTAATAGTGCGACTTTGGGAAAAAAGGAAACAGCTTACCATCAAAGGTTCCTTGAAGGGCTATTTATTTAAATCTTGTCATAACCAATTTCTGCAACAACTTCGAAAACAGAAAAAACAGCCTGATCTGTTGGATAAGATTCGATGGGACACCATTTATGAAAGTTATTTTGAACAGACGGAAGACGAAACCTATTTAAAATCCACGATGCTCAAGTTGGAGGAGCTTATTGATAAATTACCTCCAAAATGCAAGGAGATTTTTATCATGAACAAATTGGAGCGAAGAAAATACCGTGAAATTGCTTTGGATATGGGCATCTCCATTAAAACCGTTGAAAATCAGATGTCAAAAGCACTTCGTATCATCCGTGAGAATGCTTCGGTTTTGATGTTTTAGCCATTATTTTTAATAAATGATGGAATCTGCAGCTATTTTTGGCAATCTGTAATCTCCAAAATCCAAGATTGAATTGTTCTCAGTGGAATGCTTTTCATCCGTTTGACTTGCTGTGGTGTTGTACAAATAAACTTTTTCCAACTTTTTGAACCCACTAAGAGATGGGATATGGGAACCTTCGAAATTGGTATGGGTCAGATTTATCGATTTCAAATGGTACAATTGTGCCAAAATAGCAATTCCATTTCCAGAAATGGAAGTATTGTCGAGTTTTAAAGTGGTTAAATGGGGCAAGGCAACCAGTTTTTCAAAAATAGCATCGGTTACTTGTGTTCCTCCCAGGTCTAAAACAACTATTTGTTCCATTATTGGATTTAGTATCTCAAAATCATTATCACTAAAAGTGGGTTTATTAATACAGGAAGCACGTAAAAAGTTTGAAGTGTTGCTTATTTGCTGCACATGGATTCCAGATTTTTTGATGCGCGCAATTGAATCTGTAGCAGCGGCCACAACAGTAGTATCGGGATAGAAATTGTTTTCTTTTTTTGGGAAAAATGATAGAAACAAGTCTTTTGATAATCCCATTTGCCCGATGGTGGTTTCGGATTGGTTACCACTGGAAATCCAAGCTTTTATTACTGCCATTTCTTCCTTGGTCAATTGGGTTTTTTCCTTCGGAGGCATATGGTCTTCATGGTCTTTAGGCAATACAAGTCTGCTATACAACGGGCTTTCTTCCGGATTGTTTCGAACAATGATTTCTCCACTCTCTCCACCATTTAAAATATCGTCGATGGAATGAAGCATCAATTCTCCTTTTGATTTTTTAGGATTATGACAGCTTACACATTTGTTGTTGATTATGGGATGAACCACGTCTTCATAAAACAACGAAGTTTCCCAGTTTTCCTCGGTAAGCTCTATGGTTTTTTCTTCAAATATTTCCTGACCAAAAAATGATTTTACGCTGTTGGGAAAAGGTTCAAGCAAATAACCTTTGCCATGGGTGATGTCTCCGCCCAAATGGCCCGTGAATGAAATCAGAACAAATAGTAGAATTGAAAATGGTAAGATTGAAAATCTTTTCAGCATTGTCAGGAAAGACCTTTCAGCAATCTTGAAATACATCAAAAAGCAAAACAAGGTTGTGACAATGCCCAACCACAAATGCCATTTTACAGAGTCAAAAGTATATCCTTCGCTTAAAAACTGCAAATAGCCGGTTACACAGGTGAATGCTGAACAGATACCTGCCCAAAGGAATATTAAGGCTATGATTTTGTTGTATGCGTGGATTTTACGGTCGTACCATTGCAGCAAAAGCCCTAAAATGATAAAACCAATGGGCAAATGAACCAAAAGTGGGTGTAGTCGACCTAAAAACTGCTTAAGGATATCCATGCCTGATTATTCGGTTTTCATCCTTTTTTTCAAGGCATTCATGATGAACACATTGGCTTTCCATTGATCTGCAACCGGAATTTGAGTGTACGGTAGTGCCGGTAAATAGGTGGGAGGGCCAAATTCTGAAGTAATGGTAACGGTATGTTGTCCTTCGGACCAGCGTTTGCGGATGATTTTCTCCCAGATGTCCAAATGTCTATCCAAGGCTTTTTTCCACTCTGGTGCTTCTGGGTCGTTCACTTGGGGCCCTTCGGCATGACCGACCCTTGCATGGATATGACGGGAACGGTCAATGATTTGTTCCAAATCCCCATCTTGTCCTTCGAGCAAAGATTCATGAACCACCATCCAATGGCTAATGTCCAAGGTCAATTTTAAATCTGGAATTGCAGCAACATATTTTTTGGTGTCCGGGAGGTTATAGCTAAAGCGCCCGCGATGGGTTTCATGATAAACAGGAATGCCACTTTCTTTGGAAATTTTGTTCGCAATATCGATAAAAGCTTGATTCTGTTCCATGGTAAAAAAATCACTTCCCGTATGGCAATTGACCAACACTGGATTCCATTTCACCAGTACTTGGAGTTTTTCTTCAAACTCGGATAAACTCTGCTCGAAAACAATACTTCTATTGGTTCCATGCATTAAATTCAGCAATAAACCATGTTTTTTTAGGGCGTTTTTAAGAGCTTCTTGACTTTCTGTGTTCGCTGGCAACCAGACATCAATCCCATCAAATCCAGATGTTTTTGCTCTCTCACAAAAGGCATCCCAAGAAAGTGTATTTCCCCAGTTGGTTTGAAAAAATAGCAATTTTTGCTCTTGGGCATGTGAACAACTCAAAAGAAGTACGAAAAGAACAGTAAGAATGTTTTTCATCAATATGTAAAGTTCAGTGTTGGTTATGGTTGGTTTTATGCAAGTATTTCCTTTATGATTTCTCCTTCAACATCGGTCAACCTAAAATTTCTACCTTGAAATTCAAATGTGAATTCTTCATGGTCAAACCCAAGTAAATGCAAAATAGTGGCATGCACATCGTGCACGGAGACCCTTCCTTCAATCCCCAAAAATCCAATATCGTCCGTTTTTCCATGACAGGCTCCTTTTTTTACACCTCCACCGGCCATCCACATAGTAAAAGCATCGCCATGATGATCTCTGCCCTTAAAGCCCATTTCCCTGTTCCCTCTATTTTCCTGCATTGGGGTACGGCCAAATTCACCACCCCAAACAACTAATGTTTCATCAAGCAATCCCCGTTGTTTAAGGTCCAACAACAAAGCGGTAATGGGTCTATCAATTTCGCGACACTTGTTTCGCAATCCGAGGTCAACCGCAGTAGTATGATCTGTGCCGTGACTGTCCCAACCCCAATCGAACAATTGCACAAAGCGAACACCATCTTCCACTAATTTTCGAGCCAAAAGACAATTGTTGGCAAAAGATTCCTTGCCGGGCTCCACCCCATACATTTCCTTAATGTTTTCTGGTTCGTTTTGGATGTTCATCACCTCTGGAACGGCAATTTGCATGCGATAGGCCATTTCATATTGGTTGATACGGGCCAAAATTTCCGGGTCGGCATACTTGGCGTATTCTTCCTTGTTGATTTTGTTGATGGCGTCGATAGTACTTTTTTTCAAATCCCGCGAAAGTCCTTTGGGATCTTCAATGTACAGGACTGGATCACCTTCAGACCTACATTGCACCCCTTGGTATACCGAAGGTAAAAAACCGCTTCCCCAAACACTTTTTCCGGCATCTGGTGTGTTTCCTCCCGAAGTCAACACCACGAAACCGGGTAAATTTTGATTTTCAGACCCCAAACCGTAGGTTGCCCAGGCGCCAATGCTGGGTCTGCCCAATCTGGGACTTCCGGTGTGCATAAAAAGTTGCGCTGGTCCATGATTGAATTGGTCAGTATGTACAGCTTTAAGAAAGGCTACCTCATCAATTACTTTTTTAAAATGCGGCAAATAGTTGGATATCCAATTGCCAGATTCACCTTCTTGTGAAAATTTGGCCTGTGGTCCCAATAATTTGGGAGTACCTTTTATAAAGGCGAACTTTTTTCCCTGCAAAAGCGATTCTGGGCAATCTTGATTGTTCAATTTATGGAGGACAGGTTTGTAATCGAACATCTCCAATTGTGAAGGGGAGCCTGCCATGTGTAGATAAATGACCGATTTTACTTTCGGAGTATATGGCGGGGGCAATGTGGACAAGGGATTTAAATCCCGTTCGGAAAAAGTGACCTTTTGCTTTTTTGTCTTTGGTTCCAATGGGTCACAACCTAAAAATATAGAACCTAGCGCCAATCCACCTAAACCTGTTGCACAATCTTTGATGAAATGCCTACGGGTCTTGGTCTGTGCATCCCGTATCAATTTTTCCCGAATAAGTCGTTCTATCTGGTCCATGTTAGGCCTTACTTAAAAATTCATCCAAATTCATTATGGCATTGGCTACCACAGTCAGTGCTGCAAGTTCAGCCGTAGGGTTTCCATCAAAATGTAAAAATTGAATCAAACCTTCATTATCATTTTTAAATTCGTTGAGTGATGCAGCGTACAACTCCTTTAGTGCTTCCAACTTTTCAGGGGATATTTCTGACAGTGTTGCTTTTTCATAACCTTGGGTCAATTGCTCTTCAATATCATCTGAAGATTGCATTGCCTTGCCTAGATGGTATGAAGCTTCCAGATAAACCGGATCATTCAAGGTGACCAATGCTTGCAGTGGCGTATTAGTTACCGTTCTTCGAATGGTACAAACTTCTCTACTACCTGCATCAAAAGTTAGTAATGAGGGATACGGACTGGTTCTTTTTAAGTAGGTATACACAGCTCTTCGATACCGGTCTTCATCTTTACTTTCAACCCATTTTTCACCACTGTATACAGTTTGCCAAACTCCGTCAGGTTGAGGAGGCATTACCCCTGGGCCATACATTTTCCGACTAAGCAGACCAGAAACAGCCAGGGCCTGATCCCGAATTTGTTCTGCGCTTAACCGCTGTCTTGGACCTCTTGCATACAGTTCATTTTCTGGATCCCTTTGATAGGATTCTGGCGTCAGCTCCGATTTTTGACGATATGTACCGGATAAAACGATTTCCTTCACAAGAGATTTCAGGCTCCATTGGTGTTCGTTCATAAATCTTAGGGCCAGCCAATCCAAAAGTTCTGGATGAGAAGGGAAATCGGATTGGGACCCAATGTCTTCAATTGTAGCAACAAGACCTCTGCCAAATAGTTGATGCCAAACTCGATTTACTAAAGTTCTTGCTGTAAGTGGATTTTTTTTATCCACGAGCCATTTGGAGAACCCTAAGCGATCTTTGGACCAAGATTCATCCCATGTATTCAACGTAGGAGGTGTCAAAGGTTGCACGGTATCGGTCTGAAGTAACCAATTTCCCCGTTCAAAGATTTGGGTTGTACGTTTCATGTATTCCGGATTTTCTGCTGTTATCGGCAGAATGGGGGCTTTAAAATTGACCGTCTTATCAAATTCTTTTTGAATTCTTGAAAAACCGGGTTCACTACTTCCTGGAATATCAGGTAAAAACCCAAGCCAATAGATATGCAGAGCATTGGTGGTTTTAGGAATTTGAGGATTATTTATTTCGATATGGATGTTTATCGGACGGTTCACGCTTTTGATGGGAATCCTTTTAGTGGTAGGATATTCCGTTTTATTAAGTGTGAATTGCGTCAGAATTTCTCCTTCGGTATTGTCTTTTCTGATTGTGAATGAGACTCCACTATAATAAGAGTAATGGTTAAAATAGAAATATTCCGCTCCATGGGTCCATACGTTTTCCAATCTACAAGAGCCATTATTCCACAGAACAGCCGAAGCATGGTCATCATAAGAGCCATTTATGAAATCTTGTAATGAGTGGGATTTGTATACAGGTTCTCGAAATCTCAAAAAATCTTGGTAGGTTTTTGCTGTAGGCTTATCACCATACTTCGCAACCCAATTGTTGATTTTATCCACGGATTTTTGCTGTTCTGGAGCATAGAACCGCAATGCCGGGGCTTCGTCTGGAGTGTCCTCATCCCTGGTATTATTGAAGAAAGCCATTGCGTTATAGTAATCCTGTTGTTTAAAAGGATCATAAGGATGCCCGTGACACTGCACACACCCCATTGTGGTGCTTTGCCAAACATCGAAAGTGGTGTTTACACGGTCTATGATTGCGGCAACCCGAAATTCTTCGTCATCCGTTCCTCCTTCATCATTGTTCATGGTATTTCGATGAAAAGCGGTTGCAATGAGCTGGTCTATTGAAGGATTAGGCAATAAATCACCAGCCAATTGTTCTATAGTGAATTGATCATAGGGCATATTATTATTCAGGGCTTTGATAACCCAATCGCGGTATTGCCACATACTTCGGCCCAAATCTTTTTCGTAGCCCTTTGTATCGGCATATCGAGCCATATCGAGCCACCAACTGGCCCATTTTTCACCAAATGAAGGGTGTGCCAATAGGCTGTCAACCATTATTTCATATGACAGCTTTCCTTGTTTGAAATTTTGATACAATAATGAGTCAGGAGGGATTCCCGTAATATCTAGAGCAACCCTTCGGGCCATAATATTGGCTTCGGCCTGCTGGCTTGGTTGCATGCCTTCGGCATGTAATCTTTTTAAAATGAAATTATCTATTCCGTTTTTGGAAAAAGAATTTGACTTGCTGGAAAACCCAGCTTCCTCCGTCAGAACGGGAACCTCAACTTTTTCCGGTAGCGTATAGGCCCAATGCTCACCCCATTTTGCACCTTGGTTTACCCATTTCGTCAACAAGTCAATTTCTTCATCGGAAAGTTTGGGTTTTTCATAGGGCATGCGAAGTTCCGGGTCTTCTTCCTTCAATCGCTTTATGAATTCACTTCCGGATGCATTGCCCGGGATTATGGCAGGTTTGCCGGATTCTGTATTTGCGAAGGCTTCTTCTTCAAACAAAAGACTAAACCCTCCATTTTTTTTGACCCCACCGTGGCAGGTAATACAATGTTTGTTGAAGATAGGTTTGATTTCAGCACTGAAATCCACCTCTTTTGAGGGTTTTAGCAAATTCCATAGCAATACCAAAGAAAATAACCCCAAAATTATCCCTAAGCCGGATACTACTTTCTTGTTCATATTTACGTTCGGAATGCGCTAACCGCTGTGAATCATAAATATAGGAAATTTTGAAAGTGGTTTGGCTAAACTTCGCCGAATGACTTTTGAAAGATGCCGAACAATGGTCTAGGGAAGAAACTCGATCAAATAGAATAATATTTTGTTCTACTTGGAAATTTGAAAAAATCGTATAGATTTCTATTCTAAGAATTTTGAACAGGATGCTATTTACTGCATTTCCCAGAATTATATTTCTTAAAATACGCAACAAGTTTTAACTCCTCAAATGCGGGCGGCTTGAATTCCATTCGCTTGTTATAGCATGGAACTTCAGAATAAAGTTGCCGATAATAAAAATTGTTTTCATTTACAAAATCATTGCCAAAATAGTTTGGTGAACGCATGAGAAAGTATCTTTTATAAAGCAATTGCTTGATTTTACCAGAATGATTTTTATAGAAGAATTTTTTCACTCTATCTAAGGTGGTTTTGTATAACGGAACAGTTCCGTCAACAAGCAACTCAAGGGCGATATGTTTCTTTTGAAAATTAAAATCACCATTTCGGTCTAAGAACTGTAGCTTGGACATCTCATTTGACCGGTTATCAATATCAACATTTAATATTAAGAAATGTTTCTTTTCCCTTAGTATTATCTCCTGCACATCACTGGCATCCAACTTAATAGTTTCTCCTTTTTGTTCTATTTTGTATACAATAGAACTGAGAACATTAGTTTTGGAAAAATGCCCGACAAAGCATTTTATTTTTTCTCCATTTACCTTTATGATTTCGCCTTTACTAAAACTGACTTGCGCATTTGAGGAAAGACAAGCAAAAAGGACTAAAAAGAATATTTTTTTCATATAAATGTGGTATACAACTATAAGGACTAGGTTAAAATGGGTAAGAAGAAATTAATCTTTGAGTTGGGCGAAAAGCCCATCTTCCCTTTTTTCCACCTGAAAAATGCCCAATTTGGAAAGATTTTTGGTGCTTTTATCCCATTTTTTGCCGCTAAGACCAGCTTTATTCTTCAATTCTGTCAAAAGCATTTCGTCTACCGGTTTTAAAATATCCATGATGATTTTCTCCTCCTCGGTAAGCTCTACCTGCTTTTTCTCAGGTCGCATTTGAGGGAAGAAAAGCACTTCTTGAATGGAGGAGTTATTGGTCATTAGCATTACCAAGCGGTCTATTCCAATTCCAATTCCAGAGGTCGGAGGCATTCCATATTCCAGAGCGCGCAGAAAATCTTGATCAATGAACATGGCCTCATCGTCTCCTTTTTCAGAAAGACGAAGCTGCTCCTCGAAACGTTCACGCTGATCAATGGGGTCGTTAAGCTCAGAATAGGCGTTGGCCAATTCTTTTCCGTTCACCATCAGTTCAAAACGCTCCGTAAGCGCTGGATTATCTCGATGCTCTTTGGTCAACGGACTCATTTCTTTGGGGTAATCGGTAATAAAGGTGGGCTGCACATAGTGGTGCTCGCATTTTTCACCGAATATTTCATCAATCAATTTACCCACACCCATGGTTTCATCAACCTCGATGTCAAGTTTTTGAGCCACTTCGCGCAATTGGGTTTCGTCCATGCCTGCTACATCAAAACCTGTATGGATTTTAATAGCTTCCAAAATAGGTACACGTGCATATGGGGCTTTAAACTCAATTTCGGTTTCACCAACGGTTACTTTTGTGCCTCCGGTGGCATCCACAGCAATTTTTTCCAGTAATTGCTCTGTGGTATCCATCATCCAATTATAGTCTTTGTAAGCAACGTAAAGTTCCATCACCGTAAATTCTGGATTATGGGTACGGTCCATTCCTTCGTTTCTAAAATCTTTGGAAAACTCGTAAACGCCATCAAAACCACCTACAATCAATCGTTTTAGATACAATTCGTTGGCAATTCGCAAATACAAGGGAATGTTTAGCGCGTTGTGATGTGTCAAAAATGGCCTCGCTGCCGCACCTCCGGGAATGGGTTGCAAAATAGGGGTTTCCACCTCTAAATATCCTCTTTCATTATAAAACTCACGGATACTGTTGGTGATCTTGGTTCGCTTAATGAAGGTGTCCTTTACTGTCGGATTCACCACCAAATCCACATAGCGCTGACGGTAGCGAAGTTCTGGGTCATTAAATTCGTCATATACCTTTCCATCAGCATCTACCTTCGGTAGCGGTAGCGGACGCAAAGCCTTGCTCAACAATGAAAAGTTTTTTACCATGACCGTCTTTTCACCCACTTGTGTAGTAAAAAGTTCGCCTTCTACACCAATGATGTCACCAATGTCCAAGAGTTTTTTATAAACCTCGTTGTATTGTGTTTTGTCATCATCAGGACAGATTTCATCACGGTTAAAATACACCTGAATTCTACCCTCGCTATCCTGAAGTTCGGCGAAAGAAGCTTTTCCTTGGATTCTTCTTGACATCAATCTACCGGAAATCACCACCTTTTTTCCTTCTTCAAAATCGTTTTTGATGCTTTTTGAAGTTGCATTTACTGGATAAAGTGCAGCGGGATACGGGTTGATTCCCAGTTCCCTAAGCTTTGATAATTTCTCCCTTCGAACGATTTCCTGTTCCGATAGTTGCATAGTCGATAAAAAATTAAAGCGCAAAATTACACTTTTGCGCTTTAATTCCTCACTTGGCCTTACTTAATGTCGCATAATTGGGTATGTAGGGTGCACCGGAGAGAATTTGAGCCATATCTTCTTCCAAAGATTCCAGTGGACTTTCTACAATTCTGTTGACCTCTTTTTCTTTTTTAAAGAAGACCATGGTTGGTACTTTAATAATGTTTAGACCTTTTTCTTCACCTGTTGGACTTTTTTTATAGTGTTCTTTACGTCGGTCCAGTGCTACAATTTCCAACTGATTCATAGGGAATTTGGCTTCATGTAGAATTTTTAACATTCGTGGAACTTCCCGTTTGCTATCCCCGCACCAGGTGCCCAAAAAAAGCTTGATATGATGTTTTTTCAATTGCTTTTTGAACATTTTCACCATGGATTTGTCCACAACGTAGTTGTCATAATTAACATTAAACCAGTTGGAATAAGGTGCTGATCCTAGTCCTTCCAAATTGATTTTTCCGACCATAATTTTTTTCCCATTGTCCAGTTCGACCACTTGGTTAAATTCCTGAGCAAACAATGAAGAACCGATCATTAAGAATGTTGCTAAAATTGATTTCATGATTTTTAGTTTAAAATTTTGAGTCGAAAATTCTATAAAATTGGAATGGCGTTGCTTTTTTAATGGTTGGAAATAGGGGCTAGACCCTAGGTGGAAATTCACTTTTTAAATATAGCAATGATTTCTTGACGGGAAGAAACCTCCATTTTTTTGTACAGATTGTTGATGTGGGTTTTAATTGTGCTGTGACTTACAAAAAGTGCAGAGGCAATTTCCTTGTTACTCTTGTCCATAAGAATTTGCTGTACTATTTTTTGCTCTTGAGGGGTCAGTTTTTGAAGCAAATGATTGATTCTGCTCCTTGTCCTGTATTTTCTAGAGGCCACTAGATATATATTTAACCCTATGGATAGGCCGAGAAGAATTGCAAAGACCCACTTCCAATCCCAATTGTTGGACTTCTGAAAATTGGCCAAATGGCGATCTGTTGTGATTTCTGCCTCAAATTGTTTTGTGAAATCGGCATTTGGATAGTTTTCGGTTAATCGGTTTAGAAGTTGGTCGTAATAATTGTTTGAAACAACTTCTTGCAGATAATGGGCATGGGTTTCATTTCTTTTGTCCGAGAGAAAGTCATATACCAATAATTCAACCAAAGGTTCTTGCGAATCTTCTCCAAAACTTTGAAGAGTGGTGAACCATTTTTCAGAGTTCAACTTTCTGTTGGTTTCACTTCGATAATCCGCAAAATCAAAAATCATTTCTTCTTTTAAGGCTTCAACTTCTAGAATAAGTGAAGATTTTGGGTTTGTAGAGATAATTGTGCAAAGCGCTTGGTCTTCAAATGAGGTAGGAAATTCCAAAGTGTCATTATTGTTAGCTATAAAGAGTACACTTTTACTGCTATTGCATGTTCCCAAAAAGTGGCTGGTATCTGAGTTGTCTGAACAACCATCTAAATGAAGTCGATATAGTCTATTATCCATTAATAGATTATCCCCTTTAAATAGGAAAAAGCCTGATGAGTCTATTGCGGTCTTACTTATAATTTGCTCAAGATAAATGCGCGACGTTTTTCTGTAATCTTCGACCAAGGAAAGATATATGGAGTTCCCATGATTTTCTTTTGATACATAACCAGAAAAACTGTACTGACACAAGATGGTGGACCAACTCAGTACTAAAACAAGAAATAGGACAGTTCGCATAAACCTTTTCTTTTTGCCTAAAAATAAGGTTTTGTGTAACAAATCTACCAAATGATACACTAATAGAGTACATCAATCAAAATCAAATCAATGAGTTTCTGGAGAGTTTTATTGGCCATTCTATTTCCCCCCTTGTCAGTCATCGGGAAAGGTTGTGGTTCTTTTGTTATTGTATTACTTTTAACGCTTTGCGGATGGGTGCCTGGGGTTATCGGAGCACTTGTCATTTTAAACAATACAAATTAAAACCACCAAGATGAAAAAAGTCCAAATCTTAGCATGGGCAATGCTCGTTGCCCTAACCTCCTCATGCAATTTTACCGAAGAAATTACCCTGCAAGAAGACGGCTCAGGGAAGTTATCCATCAATTTTGATGGATCCGAACTTATGGAAATGGCTGGAGAAGAAATGAAAAAGAGCAACGAAAAACCAGTGGATTCCATAATTTCTTTTAAAGATTTATTAGAGGAAAAAAAGGATAGTATTGCCCAACTTTCACCAGAAGAACAGGCTAAATTGAAAAAATTGGAACCTTTCAATATGCATATGGTGATGAATCCCGATGAAAAGTTGATGAGATTTGATCTGTTCAGTGAATTTAAAAATGTAAGCGAGGTAAACGACGCTTTCAATGCTTTTCAAGGGGCAAATGTTTTGGGCTCCCAAAAGGAAGGTGCTGGACCTGCACCTATGGAGAGCTCCGCATCAGAGGTGAGTTATTCATTTGATAACAATAGTTTTGCAAGAAAAGCTACAATTTTAGATCAAGAATTGTTTCAACAGCAAATTGATAGCCTTCAAGGGGCCGAAATGTTTTTATCAGGGTCCACCTATACCCTTAAGTATCATTTTCCCAAAAAGGTAAAATCCACTACAGCAGAGGAAGCTACCTTTAGTGCAGATGGCAAGACTTTGATCTATGAGGTCAAGTTTTTGGACCTGATGAAAGACCCATCACTTTTAGACCTTGAAGTGGAGTTGGAGGACTAGTTTCCCTTTAAAGGTCTTTGTATCTTTGCCCAATGAACAAGAAAGTGCAGTTGCAGGACTTGGGGTATAAGGATTACAAAGAAACTTGGGACTACCAGGAAGCCCTTTTTAAGGATATTGTTGATGTAAAAATCAAAAATAGAAGAGAGGAAGCCAATCTTGAAACCCCAAACCATTTTCTTTTTGTGGAGCACCCACATGTCTATACCTTAGGAAAGAGTGGGGATATGGCCAATTTATTGGTTGATGAAAAAAAACTACAGGAAAAAGGCGCCACTTTTTACAAGATAAACCGGGGAGGGGATATTACTTATCATGGCCCAGGACAAATTGTGGGTTATCCCATTTTAGATTTGGATAATTTCTTTACCGATATTCATAAATACCTTCGTTTGCTGGAAGAAATGGTGGTCTTGACCTTGGCCGAATATGGCTTAAAAGGCATGCGCTCCGAAGGAGAAACAGGTGTATGGCTGGATGTTGGAACCCCATTTGCCCGAAAAATATGCGCTATGGGTGTGCGGGCAAGCCGATGGGTGACCATGCACGGTTTTGCCCTGAACGTAAATGCCGATTTGGGTTATTTTGATTTAATGATTCCCTGCGGGATTCGAGGGAAATCTGTTACATCTTTAAATGTTGAATTGGGCAAAGCATCAGTGGATATGGAGGAGGTTAAACAGAAACTACAACACCATTTTGCGATTCTTTTCGAGGCCGAATTGATAAAAGAAAAAACCGAAGCCTAAGCTCCGGTTTTCCGTTTTTTGATTGGTTTTTGCTATCGCTCGTAAGCCGTCAACAGACTCATGCTCCGTAATTTCCCTTTTTTATTATAGTCCTCGGTTTTAACCATCCCTATGTCTTCGGCAAGTCATTGTTTCGTTTTCCCCGTGGATTTTATTCCCATTTTCATATCGGTATCGTAACTGATCACAAAACAGTCGAAAGTGCCAGCGGGTGTGGTAATGGTCTCTTTACTCTCAACCGTTCGATTATACATTCTCATAAAAGATTTCATGGCAATTGGTGCTCCGGTAATGGTCATTTCCATCTCCGCATCAGGTAATGTTTGACCCACGGACAAATCGTTAGGAATGTAAATGTTGTTTCCTTTGATATCCATCTCCATATTATCGAACTGCGTTGGCCTTCCACTTCCCATTAAGGATTTAAAATCAATGGAAACGCCATCCTCTTCACATTGCATTCCATAGGAAGAATCACCAATTGGAGTGCCATTTTTATCAAACATTTCCATGGTGTAGAGCACACTATCCCCGTCATCTTTTGTAACGGAGTATACCACTTTGCCTTCTTCGTTCATTCTGTTGCCGTAGAGGGTATGTTCAAATTTGGCACCATCGGAAACTGGGTAATATTTGCTGCAATCGGTTTGGGCTGAAACATTTGAATTGGTAAAAAAAACAACAAATATTACGATTGAGATAAACTTTTTCATTGTTATTGCTTTATAAATTCTACCCTTCTATTTTGGGCTTTTCCATCTGGAGTATTGTTGTCACCGACAGGTTCCAATTCTCCTTTTCCTTCGGAAACTAAACGATCCGCAGAAATTCCGTAAACCGAAACAAGGGCATTTTTAACTGCTTCGGCGCGATTTTGGGAAAGTTTCATATTGTTTTCATCGGAACCATCCGCATCGGTATGTCCCACGATTTTTAATTTCATTCCCTTTTCTTGCATCAGTACTTGGGAAATTTGACGGATGATTCCCATGGATTGTGGCTGAATATTGGCCGAACCGGAATCGAACAAAATACCATTGGTAGAGATTTTACCTTCAGAAATAAGTTTTCGTCTTAGGTCAACTCCTCCTTCTGCAACTTTGAGATTGGAGATAAAAACTTTTTCCTTTCCATCTTTAAAGCCATTGGCATGGAATTTTACGGTATGGATCACGGAACCAGGTGCAACCAATCTTGGCACATCAAGATATTTCACCTCGTTGACCCATAATCTAAAGCGTAGTTTGTTCACAGCAATTGAGATATGCGGGTTGTTCAAAACAACATCCCTTAGATCAGCCTTTACCGTGCTTCGTATCTCTCTCTTGCCATTAATATTGTTCTGCACGGTAACTCCGATTGCAGCATACTGGCAAAATGGGATTTCGGCATAAGCGTTGTTGCTGCCCGCTTTAAATTTATCGTCATCGCTTAAAGTAACGGCTACCTTTGCTGTTGATGAGGTTTTGTTGTCAAGACCAACGGCGGCAAGATCAAACTCAATAGTATATTCTTCTGGAAGTTGGGGGACATCAGGTATGTAATAAATATTGAAACCGGATTTCAATTCCAACCATTTTTGGGGTGAATCACCCAGCGTCACCAGTTCACCTCCTGCATTGGTGTTCCACCTGGAAGGAAAATCTCCTATAAAATCATAGCTGAAATCATCAAAGAATAATTGTTTGTCTCCAGGAACATAGTCAAACTTGCTGTATACCTGAATGGTTTTGGCACCCGAAGCGTTCGGACTTCCAGTGTTTGGCGATTGACCAGAATCATTTCCGGTATTTGCTGGATTTTCTGTGTTTTCTGGAGTTTTTGGGTTCTTTTTGCCCTTTGATCCAGGCTCAAGAATGCTGTCCAATGCCTGATCCGTTTTCTTAGCGGTTTCAGATTCCACACGGCGTTCTATAGTTCGTTCTGCAGCTCTTTCTGCTCTTTTGCCTAATTTCTTCAATAATTGGGCATTGCTTTGTGCACTAAAAGTAAATGCGAAGATTGAGCAAAATAGCATCTTGCCCAAGATTGAGGTTTTCATTGTATATAGTGTTTAGATGATGTAAGCACCTGTAAATTAAAAATTTACAGTACAATTTCAATGGAGGGTTGTGTAGGTTGCCCGAACTATTGTATAGGTTGTGTAGTAACGTGCACTAATTCATTTTGTAAACAATAATCGAATTGTCTTGATCCTTGGCAACAAGCTCCAATTTTTTATCATTGTCCATATCCACTAGATCTATTAAGGAGCTTCCAAAAACGGGGAAATTTGGAATTGGTTTTGCCTGACTATCGAACAAATGTATTTTTTGATTTTGGATATCGGTTACGCTCACGTAGATTTTATCGTAGATGTAAAAAATCTTGGGTTTGGTATAAACGCCAAGGTCCAATTCAACTTTTTTTCCTTTGATACTTAAAACGTTATCATCCATAAAGACCAAAGTTTTGCTGGTAGTGTACATGCCATGATCAGGACTCAGGTTAAAATTGGTAGCGGTTAATTTACCGTTTGTGTCTATCTGATGCAACACACCTTTTTTATTGGTGACGGAAAATTTGTTTTTGTACAGAAAGATGTCATTATCGGAGAAATCGATTTTTTCAGCAACTTTTAACCGTTCATGACCTGTCCTGTGTAGTATTTTGACACTATTATCCTCCAATTGAAAGACCAAATAGTCCCTATTGGAGACCCTAAAGTGCTTTGGTGCAAAAAGAATTGGGCTTTGTGCTTCGGTATATCTAAAACCGCCAACTGTTTGCATCTTGTTGTTGTACATGAACACCTTTTTGCCTTGGGTGATTACAAATCGATAATCCTTATTGCCCTCATAATCAAAAATCGCAAGGGGGTTTAGGTTGCCGCCTTCAAAAGTTTTTTTGAATGGTGTTACGTCCTCACCGTTTCGGTCAAGGACCATAAATTCGTTACTTGTACAAAAGGCCAATTGTAAACGACCATTTTTATAGATGTCAACTTGTTGGATGCCGCCCTGGATTCTTCCTCCCAATTCTTTGCTCCAAAGCACTTTTCCCTCCGTAGAGATCAGATACAAAACATTGTTTTGGTCCTGTACCACAATTTCCTGTTTGTTGGTGCGATGATTTTTTACAAATTGTGGATCAATGGCTAAATCTGTATCCAACTCCAAAGTGAACAATGGTGTTACAGAATTAAGTTCCTTGGTTTTTCCCACTTTAGAGACCAAAAAATTGGCGTGCACAAAATTTTGATCAGCTACCAGTTGGGCAGCAAAGGTCTGATCTGAAAAATCCACTTTTTTGACTGTATTGAAAAACTGTGGCGCAAAATGTTGTTCAGATAAAAAGTCGATTCCAGAATCCCCGGAAATAAACAGCATGCTGGATTCATTTGCCAATTGATCCATGGCGGATTTGTACACCGGCGAGTCACGAAATGAGGTGGTATTTCTGTAATTGCTTATAATGCCCTGTAAAACCTCTCTGTTCTCTGCAAAAATGAAGGTGTTCTCTAAAATAGAACAAAAGTTGGAGGCAAAGTTTTTAACTATGGGATTAAAACCGTTGACCAAAAAATCTTTGTTTTTTAAACTAATAATCTCGCTCCCTTGATAGACAGTGGAACCAGTTTTGTCACTATTCAATACTTCGGTTAGACTTTCTGTCCCAAAAGAGTTCAGTAGAACAACTTTTTGATTGTTCATATAGATGACTCCGACCTCCTCAATAGTGTTGAAAAGGGAATCCACGGGTTTGACTCTACCCAAATAGCTATTCTGGTTATTGGCGAACCTTGGATAATCATCAAAAGTAAAAGAGCTTATGGCTTGCGCATTAAGGGGAGCGAATTGAGGCGTTTTATGGGCCAGCGGATTGGTGCCCTGAAAAAGGTTGATGAAGTTTTTAGTGGAATCTGATGCGGTTGCAACCCCTGAAAATCCCAAGTTATCGGAATTGGCCGAAAAATCCAGTGAAACCCAGTCAGCAAATGAGCCTGTGTCCTTGTTTGCATCCTTTAGCTGACCATCAAGTAGGGAAGACGGTTCATCCAGATTCAGGAACAATGTGGCCGATTTACTTTGACTGGAGGTGGTATATAAGCGTTCCAAGTTTACGTTTACGGGATTTGTTTTTTTGGCACGCACCATGTTTTCCATCAACATCAACGAACTACTTACGACAAGATGCTTGTCAAGGGGCATACTATAGACTTCTTGATCTTCCAAAGAGTACTTGGTTATTGTTTTATTTTGGTAGGAAAGCGTTTCTACCGTTTTATTGTCTACATCCTCTACATTGAAAAAGTCCGGAGAAGAATCGAGTACCATCACAAAATCATAATTGTTTTTCCCGACCATATAAAGCCCAAGCATGCATTTGGACTCAGTTTTTATGTAATCCAGAATTTTGGTTTTGCTATCGATTCCCTTATAAAGGGAGAAGTCCTTTGCGGTTTCAAAAAATGAGCTGTTCTTTAGCTCACTTTTAAAATTGGTAAGGTTGTTTATTTTAATGATCAAAGCGGCATTGGTGGGTAGGTAGCCCAATAATGAATCCGTGTTTTGTACTTCGGTTTTGCAATTGATGAAAAAAAGTGAAAGTAGGACAAGAAGCGCCTTGAATTTCATTGTTGAAGTTTCGAACAAATTTAGGGTTTTAGATATCCAGTGTCAACTGTTCGGGCAATTGCCTGAAACTTTTTCTATGGTATTTGGTCAAACCGTATTTTTTTATGGCCTCACGATGCTCTTTGGTGGGATATCCTTTATTCTTTTTCCAATTGTACATGGGGTATTCCTCGTGAATTTTCGCCATATAGGCATCTCTGTGGGTTTTGGCCAAAACAGATGCTGCTGCTATGGTCATGTATTTTCCATCTCCTTTAATGATGCATTGGTGTGAAATGGAAGGATAGGGCTTAAAACGATTGCCGTCTACCAAAATAAAGCTTGGTGGGTCCTTTAATTGGTCTAGGGCCCGGTGCATGGCCAAAATGGATGCATTCAGAATATTGATTTTGTCGATTTCCTCCTCAAAAACATGACATACGGAAAATGAAATCGCTTGGCGTTCCAAAACAGGGCGCAATCGCTCTCTTTTAGATTCTGATAATTGCTTGGAGTCATTTAAAACGGGGTCGTTGAATCCTTTGGGTAAAATAATGGCACCAGCGGTAACCGGACCTGCCAAACAACCCCTTCCGGCCTCGTCCGTTCCTGCTTCATTGGGGTATTTAAAATAAAGTTCAAGCATTCCCTAAAGGGCAATTGAGGTCCAGTGCAAATGGACTAATGTTAAACATATCCAATATTATCAAATTTTGGGATATAAACTTTCACATTTCTTTAGAAACAAAAGATATACCTTTGCCTGACCAATAATATGGAATGAGATTTTTAGTATTTGCCCTTCTCCTTTTGGTGAGCCCAATTTTATCTGCACAACAAGATTCCCTGCCGCCAGTAAAGGAAGTAGACTCCATAAACAATACAGAAACTGTGGTGCCAAGAGATAGTGTGAGGGCTAAAAAGCCAAACTTCCGTATACCAGAAAGGGCAAGGCCAGAAAAAGACACGGTTCCCATAACCGATTACAAGATTATTTCATATTATCGTGATACCACCTTTGTTGATACGACACTTACAATTAAAAAGGAATACAGGTACAACTATGTTAGACAGGACGATTTTGAGTTGATGCCATTTTCGAACATTGGTCAACCCTATAATATTTTGGGTCGTACCTTCTCAGAAAACACACTATATCCACAAATCGGCGCTGTTGCCAAACATGCCAATTATTTTGAAATAGAAGACATCAATTATTACAATGTGCCTACACCAATGACAGAACTGATGTTCAAGACCACATTGGAACAAGGGCAATTATTGGATGCGCTACTGGCTTTCAATTTCAGTAGAAGATTTAATGTTTCTATTGCGTATAAGGGATTTAGGTCGCTTGGCAAATATCGATTTGACCAATCGCAATCAGGAAATTTTAGGACATCATTTAATTATTCCAACGAAAAAGGAAACTACAATATAAGAGGACATATTGCCGCTCAAGATATTGAAGCGGAAGAAAATGGAGGGTTGTTGAACAGGGACCAATTTGAAGATACCGAGACCAACGATTTTACCGACCGATCCCGAATAGATGTTAGGTATACCAATGCAAACAATAAGATCTTGGGTAAAAGGTATTATTTGGATCATGAGTTAAAGCTTTTTAGGAGTAAGGATACCACTAGAACTAGGTCAACATCTTTAGCTGTCGGCCATGAGTTTAGTTATGAGACAAAATTCTATGATTTCACCCAATCGGCACAAAATGATGCATTTGGCACTGACCCTTTTGTAACACCAATAGAAGATAGGGCCCGACTAAAGACCATGCTCAATAGAGGCACTATGGAATTCTCGAACAAAACCTTGGGAAATATAAAAGGATGGGCAAGCCTCTACAACTACAATTACTTTTTCAACAGTATTCTTATAACGGATGACGGGACGATCCAAAATCAGTTAAAGGGAGAAGAAATTGCAGTAGGAGGCAGTTATTCAAAAAACTTTGGGCGTTTATTGTTGAAAGGAGATATTAACTATAATATTTCAGGAGATTTGGGAGGAAGCTTTTTCAATGCCTCTGTAGATTATGATCTAAATGAGAATAATATGATTTCTGGAGGTATCCACGTCTCTTCTCGAATGCCTAATTTCAATTACCTATTATATCAAAGTGATTATAGGAATTTTAACTGGCAGAACACGGATACGTTCGATAAACAAGAGATCCAGAGCATACGTTTTGGGTTTAATTCAAAAAAACTGGGTCATCTACAGGCAGAGTACAGCGCTTTGGACAATTACACCTATTTTCAATCCATTGCCACACAAGAGCAGATTGAAGCCTCTCAGGAAACCGCGTTTGTAAAACCTTTCCAGAACACGGAGACAATCAATCATTTAAGGATAAAGTATTTTAAAGATTTTAAATGGAGAAGATGGACTTTGTCCAATACAATCTTATATCAAGAAGTGACCCAAGATGAACAAGTATTGAACCTGCCGCAACTCGTTACAAGAAATTCTTTGTATTTCTCGAAAGATATCTTCAAAAAGGCGATGTTTTTGCAAACAGGGGTAACCTTTAAATATTTCACTTCATATAATATGAATGCGTACAATCCATTGTTGGGAGAGTTCTACATTCAAAATAGGGAAGAATTTGGAGCATACCCGTTGATGGATGTGTTCATTAATGCCAAGGTGAGGCAAACAAGAATTTATTTAAAGGCCGAACACCTGAATTCTATCTTTTCAAAACCTAATTATTATTCAGCACCGAACTACCCCTATCGTGATTTTGTGATCCGTTTTGGATTGGTTTGGAATTTCTTTTCTTAAAATTTCATTAAGCTGAAATAATTTAGGATTGATAAACAGCGATTTACAAGAGAAGGTGATTTTTTTGAAAAAAAATAGTTCAAAAGTATTTGCGGAGAAAAAATAACCTGCCTATATTTGCACCCGCTTAGCTGATAGGGCCAGGCGTAAAAGAGTGGGATTAGGGGGCTTGATTTGGCCCGATTTTTTTTCTCTTTTGAAGATTTAAGAAGTTCATTTGACATATTGTATAGA